>JAJZVU010000005.1 GCA_021845505.1 Pseudomonadota bacterium
TCGATCAGCGCGGTGCTCGGCGGCAGCGCCGGGCTGGCCAAGACCGGCTCCGGGCTGGTCACGCTGTCGGGCGCCAACACCTACACCGGCGGCACGACGGTCGCCGCCGGAACGCTGCAGCTGTCCGGCAGCGGCACGCTGGGGGCGAGCACAAGCTCGACCAGCATCATCGGCGGCACCCTCGACCTCGGCGGCACCACGCAGACCCAGTCGGCGGGCGTGACCCTCGATAGCGGTGCCACGCTGCAGAACGGCAGCCTGAGCCCGACCAGCCCCGTCACTTCCTTCGGAGGCACGCTGTCGAGCGTGGCCGGCGGGCCGTCGGTGACGGCCGATGCGGGCTATACGACCACGCTGTCGGGCCACAACGTCCTGGGGACGATCACCAACTCCGGATCGCTGGTCAACTCGGGCAGCACACAGGCCCCGCTGGTCAACTATGCGACGATGACCAACGATGGAACCTACACCGGAGACGTCGTGCTGAACGCCGGACAGATCACCAACGCCACCGCGGCGACCTGGGCGGGCAATGTCGATCCGGGCGCGAACGAGCCCGGCGCGCTGATCACCAACCAGGGAACCTGGAACGGCAACGCCAGCAACGGTGGCGGCACGATCGACAATGCGCGCACGGGCACCTGGAACGTCGCGCTGAACGGGGCGATAGCCAATCCGTCGGGCGCACTGACCAACGAAGGCACGATCCACGGCAACCTGACAGTCAGCGGCGGCACGGTGACCACCAGCGGCACGATCGACGCCCAGCTGGTCACGCTGCCCAGCGGACAGTTGTACGTGACCGGCGGAACGCTGGGGGCTGCGAGCGGCTCGTGGTCGATCGGCGGTGGAGGCCTTCTCGACCTGGGCGGAACGACCCAGTCGCCCGGGGGCGGTGTCACGCTGGGCGGCGGCGTGCTGCGCAATGGCGCGGTCAACGCGCCGATCGCCTCGAGCGGCGGGCTGATCAGCAACCTGGGCGGCAGCGCCATCGTGTCCCTGCTGTCGGGCATCACCATGTTCGAGGGCAGCAATGCCTACACCGGCGCGACGAACATCCAGTCGGGCGCGATCCTGCTCGCGGCCGGCGGCCTGTCGGCCGCGAGCGCGCTGCGCGACGACGGCATGCTGGCCCTCGACGGCCTGTCCACCACCGTCGGTCCGCTGTCGGGCAGCGGCATCGTGACCAACGTCGGGGGCGCGCCGGCGACGCTGGGCGTCGACGAGACGGCCTCCACCACCTTCACCGGCACCATCCACGACGGCGCCGCGCTGGCGAGCACGGCGCTCACCGTGCAGGACAGCAGCGGTGGCTCCCACGTGCTCAGCCTGTCGGGCGGCAATACCTACAGCGGTCCCACGACGATCACCAGCGGCACCCTGCGCACCACCCAGGCCCAGGTGCTGCCGGCCGCCACCACCGTCGACGTCGGCGCGGCGGGCAGCCTGGTGACCGGCGGCGCACAGACCCTGGCTTCGGTGCAGGCGGCCGGCCAGGTCAGCCTCGGCGGAGACCTGACCACCGCGGGAGCGCAGAACTACAGCGGCACGCTGTCCATCGTCGCCGGCACGCCGATCACCCTCGACGCGCCTTCGGTGTTCGCGCCGGGCGGCGCCAACGACCTGGGCACCCAGCCGCTGTCGATCGTCGCCGGCAGCGCGGTGCTGAACTCGGCATCGGCGCTGACCCTGGGCGATGTCACGCTGGCTGCCGGCGGGCGGATCGAGGCGCCGACGCTGAGCCTGCAGGGTCGGCTGAGCGTCGACGGCGGCTCGCTCGCACTGGTGGCCAGCGCGACGCCCGACACCGCGTTGGCCAGCGTTGTGCCCGATGCGCTGGTGCCGGTGGTCGGCCAGCAACTGGCGGTGGTCCCTGCCACCGTCACCCAGGGCTCCGGCAGTGTCATCGACGTGCAGGCCGGCGCGAGCTTGAGCGTGCAGGCGGCCGGCGGCGGCTCGGTGATGCTGGACCAGGCCGGCAACGAATTCGCCGGTACGCTGGCGGTGCTCAGCGGCGGGGCCTACGGCACGGCCTGGGTGCCCAACGTGCAGCCGCTTGCGGGCGGCGGTTCGGCCGCGATGCAGTCCGAGGTCTCGCTGGCCGGCAACCAGATCCTGGTCGGCCAGGCCGGAATCGAGGCCGACCTGGTGGCCATCGACGCCAACAGCCTGGTCACCGCGCCGGGCTCGCAGATCGCGGCCAGGCTGCCCTACGACTCCATCGCGCAGGGCTCGTCGCTGTCGGCGCCGGCGCTGGTGCTGACCCTGGCCCCGGGGGCGTTCACCGTGCCGTACGCCTTCGGCAACCTGGGCGATGGCAAGGGCATCGAGGTGTCGGTGGGCTCCAAGACCCTGGGCGGGCGCACCATCGGCCCGGACGCCGGGCTGGTGCTCGTGCTGCCGCGAGGCAGCGAGATCCCGCCGACCGCGGTGTACCTGATGGGGCCGAAGGTCGGGCTGGATGGCCTGGGCTACCAGTTCTCGGTGCTCGGCGGAACCAATCCTCCCAACATCCCGGTGATCTACAACAACGTGGTGCCGGCCGCCGCGCAGGTGTCGGGGGCGCTGTCCTCGGTGGCGGCGCTGGCCGATTCGGCGCAGCGGCAACTGATCCGGCAGACCGTGCGCACCGAGAACGTGACCGATCGCCTGCATACCGGAGTCGTCGCCCAGCTCGGCCCGGGCGTTCCCGCGACCAACGGCGGCGCCGGGGCCGCGCCGCCGCAGCAATGCGTGCCGCAGGGCCTGGGCTGCGCTCCCCGGCGCGCCGGTGCCACGAAGAGCCATAGCCATGCCGACTGAATGCAAACCTCGCACCCCGACGCGCTCCTCGGTGACCAGCAGGACCCGGCGCGGCGTGCTGCGCGCCGCGGTGCTGCTGCCGATGGCGCTGGAACTCGGAGGCATGTGCGCCGCGCACGCGGCCCCGCCTCCCGGCCAGACCGCGGCGGCTGCCGTGGCCGCCGCGCTGCCGCGCGGCGGCGACGGCACGCAGACGCGCATCGCACTGCTGCTGGGCAACGCCGACTATCCCGATCCCTTCACGCTGCCGCCGGCGCCGAAGAACGTCACCGATCTGGCGGCGGCGTTGATGCGCCGCGGCTTCGAGGTGTCGAACGCGCTGAACCTGGGCCTCGACGCGGCGCGCCAGGTGGTCGCGGCCTTCGCCGAGCGGGCCCGGCATGCGTCGGCCGATGGCGTGCTGTTCTTCTACTTCACCGGGCATGGCGCGCAGGCCGATGCGGCCAACCTGCTGCTGCCGGCCGGGGTCAGCCCGGCCGAGTCGCCCGACAGCCTGCGCGACGCCTGCCTGCACCTGCTGCGCGACGTCGTGCAGACCATCACGACGCCGCCGCAGGGGCTGACCATCGCGGTGGTCGACGCCTGTCGCACCTCGCTGCTGGCGACCACCCACCACGATGCCAGCATGAACCAGGTCGAGGCCCCGCCCGGCTCGATGATCGTGTTCTCCACCGCGGCCGGCAAGCCGGCGATCGCACCTGCGGTCGCCGACCGCGACACCTTTTTCACGGCCGCGCTGGTCAAGCTGCTGGAAAGCGAATCCGACGAGACCAGCTTCAGCGACCTGTTCCAGCTGGTGCGCACCGATGTCTACCGGGAAATGCGCGCCTACCCGATCCCGATCATCCGCCAGTTCGCGCAGGACCCGTTCATCGCCGACCACTCCTTCGTGCGGGTCACGCTGGGCAGGCCGTCGGCGATGGCACGCGCCGGACAGGGCTTCGGCAGCGTGTCGGAGGAGCAGGCGTGGAAGGAACTGCAGGAGCTGAGCGTGCCCGAGCAGATCAGCAAGGCCGCGGCGGCCTTCCTCTCGGCCTATCCCCATTCCAAGTACCGCGCCGCGGTGAAGGTCGAATTGCGGGGATCACGGCGCGCCAACGCCATCCTGCAGCGCAGCGACATCCAGCTGTATGTCTCCGATTTCGTGCTGCATCCCAAGCGCGACAGCGCGCAGTGGATGCGTGACGTGCGCCGCGCGGCGCGTGGCGACAAGGACGCGGCGGCCCGCCTCGGTGCCGCGGCGCTGCACGACAAGCGCGGCGGCCCCGAGCGCGCCAGTGCGCGCTACGAGGGCTGGATGCAGTTCGCCGCGGCGCTGGGCAACGGCATCGCCAGCTACCAGCTCGCGCTGTACTACCGCGAGCAGCGCCAACCCATGCTGGCTTCGCAGTTCGAGGCGCTGGCGCTGCGCCTGGGCTACACGCCGCCGCCGACGCTGAGCAACGTGCGGCGCTGAGCCCGCGGCGCCGTGATGGCCGGCTGCGCGGGCCGGCTCAATGCACCACGTCGACCGTGAAGCCCGACGCGCCGAAGGCATTGCAGGCGCCGCCGTGGCAATCGCTGGCGGTGCCGAGAAGCGCCGGCAGCCCGGTGGACCGCACCTGGGCCGCGGCCGCAGCCGCCGCGCTTCCGGTCGGCAGCACCGGGTAGCCCCCCTCGACGTCGGGAGAATAGGCCGCGTAGCTGCGCGGCGCCCGGCTGACCAGCACCATGAAGCGCTCGGGCCCGGTCGGCGCGGCGGCCTGGATGCGGATGTCGGCCGGCGGCAGGGTCAGCGTCTGGCCCGCAGCGATGCGCACGCTGGGCATCGACTGGCTGGGAACGAGTTCGGTCAGGCTGCCGTCCGGGCCGTAGACCAGCACGGTCACGTAGCCCGCGCGCGACGAGTGGACGCGAAAGCGCAGGTAGTCGCGATTGATGCGCAAGCGAGGAGCCACCGCGTCGGCCTGCACGCTCCAACCGGGGCTCTGACTGTCGAGCAGCCGCTGGAACTCGGCGCGAACGCGCAACGGCGGCGGTGCGGCGGGCTGTTGCGGCTGCGCTGCCGCCACCTGCGGGGCCGCGGCCTGCCGCACGGCGGGTGTCTGCGCGACCTGCGCCGCGGGCGGGCGCGCGGCCGGCTGAGTCGCCGGCGCGGCGGCCAACGAGGGCTGCGCCGCCGGCGCAGTCGTCCCGCCCGGCCGCGGGCGCAGCGCCCAATAGGCGCCGCCTCCCAGCACCAGCACCGTGGCGGCCAGCGCCGGCCACAGCCAACCCGGCCGGCGCGGCGCCGATGAGCCGGACCCACCCGATGCAGCGGAGGCTCCGGATGCGCCGGACCGCCCCGCTCCGGCGGTCGCAACCGCTGCCGGCGCAGGGGTCGTGCGAACCAGCGTGACACCGCTGGCCGACCCCGATGGGGTCGCGGCATCGGCCAGGCCGAGCTGCGCGCGCAGCTCGGCGACCGATTGGGTGCGCGCATCGGGCGCGACGATCAGCGCCTGGTCGATGGCCTGCAGGAAGGCCTGGCTGTAGCGCCCGGCCGCCGCCGCGGTCAGCGGCTGGTACTGGTCGTTGACCAGCCGGCTGACCGAAGGCGGCGGAGTCTTGCCCATGATGGCGAAATAGACCATCGCGGCCAGCGCGTAGACGTCGGTCCACGCGCCCTGCTTCATCCCCGGAGCTTCGGCGTACTGCTCGATGGGCGCATAGCCCGGCTTGAGGATCACCGTCAGCGCCTGGGTCATGTCGCCGATGACTCGTCGCGCGGCTCCGAAGTCCAGCAGCAACGGCGTGCCGCTTCCAGCGAGCAAGATGACATTGTCCGGCGCGATGTCGCGATGGAAGCACTGCTCGGCGTGGATGACCATCAGCGCCCTGGTCAGCGGGTCCAGCAGTTCCAGCAGTTGCGTCTCGTCCGGCGGCGCCGGCAACGACTTCAGGTGGTCCTTCAGCGTGATGCCCTCGTACAGGGGCATCACCATGTACGCGGTGCCGTTGGCCTCCCAGAATCGGTAGACCTTGACCAGCGACGGGTGATCGAAACTGGCCAGCAGGCGCGCTTCGTTGATGAAACTCTTCAGCCCCGCCTCGAAGGTGTCGCGATGCCGCTCCGACTTGACCCGCACCTCGGTCTCGCCGCTGCGCATGGCCAATGCCGAAGGCATGTACTCCTTGAGCGCGACGCGTCGCTGCAGCGAGTGGTCCATCGCCGTGTAGACCACCCCGAATCCGCCCTCGCCTATGAGGTCGAGGATCTCGAACTCGCCGAGCCGGGTGCCGATGCGCAGGCCTGCGCCGGCGGAGCCACGCTGCTGCTGCGGCGGCGCCTGCTCCCGCACCGGGCCGCCCACGGTCGCGGACTCGCCGGCACCGCCCGCCGCTGCCGCGGCCGCGGGCGCCGGGGCCGAAGCGGCGCTGTCCCCGCCGGGCGGTCGTATGACGGTACGGTCATCATCGTCGGAATGCGCACTGTTCATTTCGGCCGTACTGGAAACGATCGGGTCGAGGTGCCGTGCGCGAGGCCGCGAGGCCCGCGCCGGCCCTAGGGTTGGGCACGGTTGCCGCAAACTGAATGTACCCTAAAATATAGGGGTTGATAGTCTCGAGCGGCGTACTTCGGAGGTCTGCAATGAATCGGAACATTCTGCGTGTGCTGCAATGGGTCGCGGCTGGAGCGAGCATGGTGGCATTCACCGCACACGCCGACCAGACGGTCAATGTCGGCAGCAAGGTGCTGACGCCCGGGCAGGTGTCGAAGGGTTTGTTCCCGAATGCCGAGTGCGCCAAACTGAAGGCCGCCGGATTCAAGTGCATGGGTTTCAAGCCGGCCGTGCAATTCTCGCTGCCGGCGGCGAATTTCCAACTGGGCTCGTCGGTGCTTCCGGAACTGCTGAGAAAGCAGTTGAGCGCGTTTGCGGTCGCGCTGCGCAAGCGCAATCCGGCCGACGGCAAGGTGCGCATCGTCGGCCATGCCGACGCCTCGGGCACTCCCGAGGTCAACCGCCAGCTGTCGCTGGCGCGCGCCGAGGCGGCCAAGCAATACCTGGTTTCGCACGGAGTTAATCCCGCTTTGCTGGTCGCTGTCGGCGTGGGATCGAAGGGACTGGAAAATCCCAAGGATCCGACCGCGGCGGCCAATCGCAGGGTGGTGATCGGGCGCACGCACGCAGGCGCTGCGGACAACTGAGCCTGGCGCGAGGCCGGCGCCGGCGGACTGGCTGCGCCGCGACCCCTCGGCACCGGCGCTTGCCAGCCAGTCCGGGCATCGAGGTCCCCGATCGCCAGCGCGAATGCATCGCTGCGCTGGTGGTCGCTGGTTTCGGACGCACAGCGCCGGGGGAGTTCCCGAGGCGATCGCTGCCGCGACAGGACCTGCGACGGCCGCTCGAGCTGGGTCCTCATGTTGGCCGCGCTCGGTTTCGATCGAGCCGGCAAACAGCCTGCAGCGCGATATTGCACCCTCCTCGGAACACACCGCGCTTGACCGGGCAAGCGGCGTTTCACGCCCAGCTGTGCGCGGCCCGCTCGGAGTCGTCGACCAGCAGCTCGCCGACCGCGGTGACCTGCGCCCGTCCGACCAGCGAGGGTCGTATGCACAGCCTGCCGTGCGCATCGTGGCCCGCGGGCTGGTAGCTGGCTTCGAACACACTGCCGGTGATCCCCTGCTGGCGCCAGATGCTGCCCGGCTGCAGCTTGCCGTCGGCCGCCAGGCAGGCCAGCTTGGCGCTGGTGCCGGTTCCGCAGGGCGAGCGGTCGTAGGCCTTGCCGGGGCACAACACGAAATTGCGCGAGTCCATGCCCGACGGCAGACCGGCCGCCGAGCACAGTTCGATGTGGTCGATCTCGGCACCGTCGCGCCCGCGGATCCCGCGCGCCTGCAGTTGCCCGCGGATCGCCCAGGCCAGTTCGCTCAGCGCCTCGCGGTTGGCCAGCTCCAGCGCGAGCGGCGGCTGCTCGACGAGGTAGAACCAGTTGCCGCCCCAAGCCACGTCGCCCACCACGCGGCCATGGCCCGGGACCTCGAGCGCGACGTCCTTGTGCTCCCGGTACGCGACCACGTTGTCGATGCCGACGCGGCCGTCTCCCAGCCATTGCGCGCGCACCGGGCCCACCGGGGTGCGCAACCGACACTCGCCGCTGCCGAGCTCTCCGAGGAAGGCCAGCGAGGCCACGAGGCCGATGGTGCCGTGGCCGCACATGCCGAGCAGCCCGACGTTGTTGAAAAACACCACCTCCCCCGCGGCCTGCCCGGGCGCCGGCGGCCAGTAGACCGCGCCGACCAGGATGTCCGAGCCCCGCGGCTCGACGATCGCCGCCTCGAGCAGCCAGCCGGATCGCCGGCGAAGCTCGGCGGCCCCGCTCTCCACCCCCTGCGCAGGGCGCTCGACGCCGCCCAGCAGGACCCGCGTCGGCTCGCCACCGGTGTGGGAATCGATGAACCGCAGCCTTCTCACGCTCAGCCCAGCAGCTTGATCGCCAGCAGGATCAAAGCGACCGTGACCACGGCCAGCAGCCACTGCAGCGCGCGCGACCGCGTGGGCGCGACCGGGTCTTCGCTGCGCGGCCGGTCCGCGGCGTCCTGCTGCCTTTGCGCGCGAGCGGCCTCGATCAACTCGGGCAGCACGTTGTCCACGTTGGCCTTGGGGGGCGGAAGCTTCGAGGGCATGGTCGCGCGACCGGCGAGGGCCTGTCAGGTCGAAGGCGGAGCGACGCACCCCCGCTGCTCGCCCGCGCAGTCGCAGTCGCGTCCCGACAGCGCCATCCAGGCCCGCGCCGCGGCCAGCACGAACAGCGCGGCCAGGCCGGCCAGCGCGAGCAGCCAATGGCTGGCCAGCGCGGCGCCTGCCGCGGTGCCGGCCAGCGCACCGACCAGCAACGGCAGGTGGCATGGGCAGGCCAGCACGGCCACACCGGTCCACAGGTAACCGCCGAGGGATTTGCGAGCCGAGGGTTGCATGGCGAGCCCAGGTAGCGAAGTTCCAGCGCACATCCTACCCTCGGCGGCGTGCCGGCGGCACGCCCCATCGCCACCGGCTCGCTCAGTCGGGCTCGATGCGCAGCAGCAGCTTGCCCCGGCTGGCACGCCCCTCGAGCAGCCGATGCGCGGTCGCCGCCTCGGCCAGCGGCAGTTCCCGGTCGATGCTCACCCGCAGCCGACCCGACGACCAGTGCGCGAACAGCTGTTCGCAGCGCTGCCGCAGTTCGTCGCGGGTGGCGATGTAGTCGGCCAGGTGCGGCCGGGTGAAAAACACCGAGCCGGCCTCGGCGAGCTCCAGCGGGGTCACCGCCGGCACCGCGCCCGAGCTGGCGCCGTAGAGTATGCACAGGCCCCTCGGCTTGAGGCAGCGGATGCTGCGCTGGATGGTTTCGCGTCCCACCGAGTCGTAGACCACGTCGACGCCGTTGCGTTCGGTCAGCGCCAGCACCTGGTCGCGGAAATCGACCTCGCGGTACAGGATGCAGCTGTCGGCTCCGCAACGCATGGCGATGTCCGCCTTGTCGGCGCTGCCAGCGGTGGCGATCACCCGGGCTCCGCGCAGCTTGGCCAGTTGCACCAGCAGTTGCCCGACTCCGCCGGCCGCCGCGTGCACCAGGCAGGAATGCCCGGGCGACAACGCGAAGGCCGAGGTCGCGAGATAGTGGGCGGTGCAGCCCTGCAGCATCAGCGCCGCGGCCACCGCGGGCGGCACCTGCCTGGGCACGGGAACCAGCCGCCACGCCGGAACCACCGCGAACTCGGCATAGCTGCCGCGCGACAGGCAATACGCCACGCGGGTGCCGACCGCGAGGTCCTGCACGCCCTCGCCCACCTCGACCACCGTGCCCGCGCCTTCCATGCCGACCGTCATCGGCAGCGGGGTCTTGTAGGTCTCGGAACGCGCGTACATGCCCTTGCGCATGTACACATCGATGAAATTGACCCCGGCACACGACAATCTGACCAGCGCCTCGCCGGGCCCCGGCCGCGGCGGCTCGACGTGGACGAGCCGGAGTTGGTCGGCTTCGCCGAAGCCTTCGATCTGGATGGCCTGCACGATGCCGTGGCTCCGCTCAGCCGGCCGCCGCCTGCGCGGCGGGCTCGCGCCGCAGCCGCGGCATGATCTCGCGGGCGAAATGGCGCATGCCCTGCAGCGGCGGGATCGGCTGGATGATCAGCGACGACACCCCCGCCGCCTGCCATTGCCCGATCCTGTCGACACAGGCGTCGGCGCTGCCCCAGAGGTTTTCGTCCAGCACGTCCTGCGGGGTCGGCGGCGTGGCGAAGCGGTGTTCGCGCTCCTTGGCGTACTTGACGCTCCACTCGCCGACCTGCTGCTGCGAAAGTCCCCCGAGGAACACCGTCGACGTGGCCATGTCCAGCGGCCGCCCGCCGCGTCGGCGCGCCATGTCGGCCGCGTACCCGGCGATCACCCGCGGCGGCTTGGAATAGAACAGCCAGGCGTCGCCCAGTTCGGCGGCCAGCTGGCGCGTGGCCTCCGAATCCCCCGGCACCCAGATGGGGATATGGGGCTTCTGCACCGGCTTGGGCGAGACATGCGCCTGCTTGAGGCGGTAGAAGCGGCCGTCGAAGTCGACGAAGTCCTCGGTCCACATCGCCTTGGCGATCAGCAGGGCCTCGCGCAGCCGCGCCACGCGATCGTCGTGGTCGTCCCACGGCAGGCCGTAGCCCTCGCTCTCGCGCCGGAACCACGCCGAGCCCAGCGAGTAGATCAGCCTGCCGCCGAACATGACGTCGAAGGTCGCCGCCATCTTGGCCATCAGCGCGGGATGGCGCAGCGAGTTGTTGAAGGTGTGGCCGGCGAACCGCACCCGCGTGGTCAGCGCGGCCAGCGCCGACAGCACCGTCCAGCACTCCAGCATCGGCACGTCGACCGCCATGTGGGCGTTCATCACGTGGTCGGGCAGCCACACGCTGTCGAAACCCAGATCCTCGGCTTCCAGGGTCATCTGCCTGGCCAGATCCCAGCCCTGGCCGGTGGCCCCCATCTCTCCCTGCACCGCAAGCCGGACTCCCAGATGCATCGCTGACTCCCGTGTCGTGTGCGCGTCGGCCGAAGGGGCCGCTGCGCCTCAGCCCATGCGCGGCTGCCAGGGCAGCAGTTGCGCCAGCGGTTCGCTGAATTCGTAGACGCTGGACACCGCCAGCGAATGGTCGAACGCGACGCCCTCGCGCTCGGCCCTGCGGCGCAGCGCGGCGTGATGCACTTCCATCACCTCGGCGGGGATCGGCACCTTGCCGGCGTCGAGGATGCGGATGTAGCCGTCGGCATCGCGCGCCGGCATGATGCGGCTCTTCACATGGCGGTTGGGCGACCAGGGGATGTCGAGCACGCCGCTGTCGAAGGCGCGCACCGCGCCCAGCGCCGGATCGCCGTCGCCGATCTCCAGCACCTTGTCGACAATGGGCCTGACTTCGCTGGCGATCAACGCCTTTTCGCGCTCGTATTCCGGCATGCCGTCCAGCCGCAGGCCGCGCGCCATGTAGATGGCCAGGCGGGTCATGCGCAGGCCCTCGGCGTTGGCGCGGGGCGTCGGGATGCCGATCGCCTCGTGGGTCGACTTGGTGGTCACGCTGACCGCGCCGCCGACCGCGGCCAGCGTGCCGCCGTAGGAGATCAGCGCCGCGCACTGCGCCTCGTCGTGCGGCCACGCCCCCATCCAGTGCAGCGAGGTCACCGGGGTGAAGACGTCCGTATAGCCGAACTTGCGCAGGTATTCCTGACAGAGTTCGCCGCAGGCGGCGATCGCCGCCGCGTCCTGCACCAGGTGCAGGCACTGCCCGAGTTCGAGCCCGTAGTTGCGAACCCCCTGCGCGGCCGCCAGCAACGCGTCCAGGATGCAGGTGACGATCGCGATCGACGGCGGGATGTTGGTGCCGGTCAGGAACCCCGGCTGGCGCCGATGCAGTTCCACGCCCTTCTCGGCGTACAGCGCGGCGAGCCGGTCCAGGTACTGGTAGTTGCGGATGCCCTCCGCGATCGACAGGGTCTTGGTGTACGAGGTGGTGTAGGCGATCCCCGAGCCCAGGTATCCGGTGTAACCGGCCGCCAGCGCGATTTCGGAGGTGAGCCGGGGCATCGCCGTGCCCGACAGCACGATGTTCGGGCGCGTGCTCGACTCCACCAGCCTGCGGCACGTCGCGACCCCGGCGGTGACGATCGGAAAGCCGTTGAGCATCGAGCGCCCCGCCGCCTCGGACTCCGCCATGCCGTGCTGGGCGGCGTCGAACTGCTCGTTGCGGGTATAGCTGTCGGTGGTCGTCGGAACGATATCGGCCAGGCCCTCGGACTCCAGCACCCGCATCAGTTCCATCTGCATCGCCACCGTGCCGAAGCCGCCGCGCGGCTGGGTCAGGCACGCGCGCTGTTCGGCCGCCAGGCGCATCGCCCGCGCCAGGCTCTTGGCCTGCGGCATGGCCTTGTGGTAGGCCACTGCCTCGTCGATGTCGACCTGGGCTCCGGTCGGCCAGCGCGCGAGGTTGTCGCGGCGCATCGCCGCGAATTCATCCCACGGGATCGGGCTCGCACTGACCTCGTGCGCCACCCTAGGCTGCACTGCTGTGTCCATCACGCACACTCCGCTCGATCGGTTGCAATTGCGAACTCGCCAGCGCCATCGCCGCCTCCGGGTCGCGCTCGGCCAGCAGGCCGACCGCGTACAACACGTAGCCGCGGTCGAGGAACATCCGCGGCTGGCGCGGCCGCAGCGACTGCGGCTCGCCGGGAGCCCAGAGCGCCGCTTCCAGCATGGGCAGCGGGTCGGCGGCATGGATGATCGGCCCGCCGGTGCCGATCACGCTGGCCACCGCGCCCAGGTCCTTGCCGCGCTGCAGCGCCTTCGGTCCGGTGGCCGTGTAGACCGTCTCCACGGTGCCGGCGTGGCGCCGCATCGCGATGCGGATCGCCGCGCTGGCCAGCGCCTGGTCGAAGCGCGCTTCCTCGGCGTTCGCCGGCACGCGCTCGACATCGGCCGCCAGCATCGCCAGCAGCTGCGCCGCCCGCGCCTCGGACAGCCCGGCGGCAGCGGCGACCGGCCCCAGGCCGGCCGCCTCGACGATGGCGGTCGCGTTGTGGCGCATGCCCAGGTCGCCTTCGACGGTGCGCTTGGCGAAAGGCTCCGGCAGTCCGTGCATCAGCGCGTCGGGCCGCGTCGGCTCGCCGGCGCAGATGGAGTGCACGTCGGTGGTGGCCCCGCCGACATCGACCACCACGAGGTCGCCCAGCCCCGGCTGCCCCCCGGTGCCGGCGGCCAGCAGGCGAGCGCCCTCGAGCACCGCGGCGGGCGTGGGCATGAGCACCGCGTCGAACATCTCCGCGGCCCTGTCGATGCCCTTGGCGTGGACGATGCGCTCCATGAACACCTGGCGGATCACGGCCCGCGCCGGGTCGATGTCCAGCACGTTGAGCTCGGGCATCACGTTGCCGGCGACGCGCACCTCCTTGCCGCGGCTGGCGAACTGCTCGGCGATCACGTCGGCCACCGCCCGGTTGCCGGCCAGCACCACCGGGCACGCCAGCTCGCTGGCGCTGAGCAACCCGGCGTTGTGCAGGATCACGTCCTCGTTGCCGCCGTCGGTGCCGCCGCACAGCAGCAGGATGTCGGGCTGCAGCTGCAGCACCTGGCGGATGTCCGCCGCGTTGAGCCGGTAGGCGAAGGTGCCGACCAGCTTGGCCCCGGCCCCCAGCGCAGCGCGTCGCGCCGCCTCGGCGGTCAGGTCCTTGACCAGGCCGACGGTCACCATGCGCAGCCCGCCGGCCGCGCTGCTCGACGCCAGCCTGTGCCGAAAGCGCGGCAACCCGCCCAGGCGCCTGTCGAGGTCGGCGAGCGCGACGTTCAGCCCGACCGTGACGTCGCTGGTCACCGTCGACGGCCCCTGGCCGCTGCCGAGGATGGCGCCGCCGCGCAGGTCGACCGCCCGCAGCTTGGTGAAGGTGCTGCCGAAATCGATCAGCAGCGCGACATCGTCGCGCCCGCTCATGATGCCGCCAGCCTCGCCCCGGCGGCACGCGCCGCGAAATCGCGGTCGAGGGCCGAGACCACGTCGTCGGGCCGGGTGCCCGGCGGGAAGGCGCGGTCGAAGCCCATCGCCAGGAAGCGCTGCTCGACGTCGGGCCAGGCTTGCTTGCCGACCACCAGATTGCCGCCGACGTACAGCAGGATGTCGCCGATGCCGGCCTCGATGCACAGGTCGCGGAAGCCCCGGCAGTCGAGTTCGCCCTGGCCGTACAGCGAGGACACCAGGATGGCGTCGGCCGCGGTCTCGATCGCGCCCTCGATGAATTCGCGCGCCGGGGTCAGCGCGCCCAGCGAAACCACCCGGTAGCCGGCGCTCTCCAGCGCGAGCGACAGGATGCGGTTGCCCACGATATGGGTATCCGAGCCGATCACGCCGGTCAGCAGCGTCCTGCCGTGGCGCGCGGTGGGTTGCGAATGCATGTCAGACCACTCCCTGGGAACTGGGTACCTTGCCAAAATGCGCCTGCTCGACGCTCACCCTTGCCAGCGCCGCCTCGTCGAGCCTGGGCGGCTCGGGCTCGAGCCAGAGCATGCCCCCCTCGACCCGCAGGGGCCTTCGCACCAGCGGCGCCGACTGCTTCAAGAAACCGTTCATCTCGCCGGCGTTGCGGATGTGACTGCGCGCCACGCAGGCCTCCATCCAGCAGCCGATCTCGGTCGCGACCCCGTTGCCCAGCACCGGCTCCATGCCCAGCGACCGCACGCGCTGCAGCGCGTTCCCGAGGCGCTGCACATCGCCGAGCTTCATCAGCTTGAGCTTGACGTAGCGCGCGCCGATCGCGGCCGCCCGTTCGATGTCGGACTCGTCGTAGATCGATTCGTCGAGCATCAGCGGGGCGTTGGAAACACGGGCCACCGCCTCGGCGGCGTGCCAGTCCTCGGCTGCGCAGGGCTGCTCGATGAGCTCGATGTCCCGCGGGTCGACCGCGCCGACGAAGCGGCAGGCCTCGGCCTGGCTGAAACCCTGGTTGGCGTCGATGCGGATCTGCGCTCGCCCGCCGACGCAGCGCTGCACCTCGGCCACGCGGGCCAGGTCCTGCGCGACGTCGAAGCCGACCTTCATCTTCAGCGTGCGGTAGCCCTGCGCCAGGTGGCGCTCGATCTCCGCGGCCAGTTCGGGGCCGCCGTCGGCGCCCAGGGTCGCCAGCAGCGGCACCCCGGTCGCCTCGGTCACCTGCAGCGCCGGGTCGGCCTGCAGCATGTCCAGCGCCGTCGCGAAGGCCGTCGCGGTGAAGGGCGCGCTGGCGTAGTGCCCCGCGAGGTGCTGCCGCGCCCGCGCGGCCGACATCCCCGGCAGTCGCGCGGCCAGCTCGCGCGCCAGCGCCCAGGCGCCCTCGACGGTCTCGTCGGTGTAGCCGGTCAGGATGGTCGCGTCGCCCCACCCGCTGCCGGCCGGCGCGTCGACGCGCACCAGGATGGTGTCGAACCTTGTCACCGCGCCCAGCGACAGCTTGTAGGGCGCCTTCAGCGGCACCTGCAGGCGCCGCACCACCACGGACTCGACCGTCACGCTCGCATCGCCCATCGATGGCTTCCTTCCTTCGATTCGCATCCCTGCCCGGGGCGGCCGGCCGCGGCCGCTCGGGTCATTTGCCCACCAAGGCGCCCGGCACCGCGTCGCCGGACATCGCGGCGGTGTCGCCGGACACCTCCTCCAGCGTGCGCTTGGCCGTTTCCTTGCCCCAGAACAGCACCACGATGGGGCCGGCGATGCCGACGAGCCCGATCACCCGGAAAATCCCCGCGATACCCACCGTCGCCAGCAGAACCGGCACGAAATACGGACCGACGACCCCGCCGAGCAGCCGGCTCACCGCTTCCACCGTCGACGACCCGGTCGCACGCAGGCGCGTCGGATATTGCTCGGCATAATACATCTTCAAACCCGGGAAGGTGCCGGTCCCGAAGAAACTCATCAGGCAGCCGTAGGTAATGACCAGCGGCAGCGAATGCACTTCTCCGAAAAACATCGCCCCCACCGACGCCAGCACCATGAAAAGGATATAGACCGGTTTGCGTCCCCAGGTATCCGAAAGCCATCCGTTCAACAGCTTCCCGGGAATCGCCGAGCCGGTGATGATGGCCGTGTAGAGCAGCGAATGGGCGATGCTGTAGCCGTCCTTGACCAGCAGGCTGGGCATGTAGATCATCACCACGTAGAACATCAGCAGCGCCGAGATCATCGCCGCGCTGCCGACCACCGTCTTGCCCAGCTGGGCGCCGCTCCAGACCTCGGCGACGGTCGGCCGCGGCTTGCCCTGCGGCACCAGCAGCGGGATCATCCGCGGCGCCGGCAGCGCCCTGCCGGTCTCGTGCTCGACCCTCTGCTCGATCGCCCGCATCGCGCCCTCGGCCCGCTCGCGGCCCAGGCGCACCTCCATCCAGCGCGGCGACTCGGGCATCCACTTGTGGGCGATCGCCGCATACACCAGCGGCAGCCCGCTGACCACCAGGAACACCCGCCACGACTCGGTGGGAGCGAAGCGCGGAAGGATCAGCGCGCCGAGCAGCGGGGCCAGGAAATAACCGACCGACAGGCAGCCGTCGAGGATGCCGTTGAAACGGGCGCGGGTGGTTTTCGGAACGAATTCGCTCACGATCGCGTAGGGCAGCGGGAAAACCGCACCCATGCCCAGCCCCGACAGGAAGCGGATGGTCAGCAGCACGTGGTAATTCGGGCTGAACGCCGCCAGCACGGTCAGCGTGCTGTACTCGATCACCCCCCATACCAGAACGCGCTTGCGACCGTAGCGGTCGGCCAGATAGCCGGCCGGGATCAAGCCGAGGACGATGCCGAAGGTCGACGACACCGCCAGCATGCCCACCTGCCCCGGGGTCAGTTGCATCACCCGGCGCACGCTCTCGAGCACGACGCCGATGGCGCCGATATCCAGCGACTCGATGAACCAGGCCGCCCCGGCGAACCAGATAACCAGCCATGTGAATCCGCTGAGCGGCAGCCTTTCCATGCGGCCCGCGATATTCAGCGGTTCCATCGATTCCTTAGCCATAGCAGTCTCCTTCAGGCACAGTGGCGCTCGGTCTTGTTGTTGTCGGGAGCGTATCAATCCTGCGGCCGTCGTCCGCCGCCGAACCGCAACCAGCGCCAGCGCCCCGCGAACAGGGCGTGAATATCGTTGCGACACGCTGGTTACCGGCAATCACTGTAAGGCGGCGCGACCCGGGCTGTCCAGCGGGGGAAACACCGATAGGTGCCGGCGTACCGTATCCGACTGTATCGGAACGTGAACTTGCGGCGGCGCGGCACGCCGATTTCGCCTGCCGAAATCGGCCCTGCAAACAAAAAATCCCATTTTCGTCGAAAATGGGATTTCTGTTTTTGGCGGAAGCGGTGAGATTCGAACTCACGGACGGTTGCCCGTCGCCGGTTTTCAAGACCGGTGCAATCGACCACTCTGCCACGCTTCCGGGGACCGCGGGCAGTTTACTGCCTGGCCGGGCGCCGGGGCGCGCGCCGCCCCGGCGCCCGGGGCCGTCGCGGCCGGCGGGCGCGGCGGCCCATGGTCGGCGGTGGGCGATTTCCCTTGCCCCACCAAGGCCGGCAAGCCTGGCTTAGCGTACGAAGCCTGTCAACGCACTTCGCAGGAGATGCGCGATGCCACGCCTGTCCAACTCCCCGCGAATCCGCGATGCCCGTCGCATGCCGCTGGCGCTGATCGCCTGGGCCGCATGCGCCGCATGCGGCCCGGAGCCGGCCGCCGCCGGTGGGATCCAGGTCGATGGCTGGAACGTGATCGGCCGCTCGTGCGCCCCCGCCGGCGCGCAGCAGAGCATCACCTACAAGCCCTTCGATCATCGCGTGCTGTGGACGGCGTCCGCGCACTACGACCCCAGCGGCAACTGGCTGCACAACGTCAACACCGTGGCGCAGTCTCCGGCGACCGGAGGCTGGCAGGACACCTGGCGCTCCTACGCGGGGCATCTCGGCAGCGAATTCTGGTACGGCCGGGTGGTCGGCCATCACTGGGCGAAGGACGGGGACTGGATCCATCCGCTGGCAGTCACCGAGGCGCGCGACTGCAACCTCGGTGCCCGGGTCTCGCCCGGCGCGTCGATGACACCACCCGCGCCGATCGCCACCGAGCCCTCGGCACCGGCCTGCGAGTGGCCGGCAGCGGTGGCGTCGCTGCCCGCGGCACCGGCCGATGCCCTGTCGCCGCTGCTCCCGCTGGCCCACCCGCTGCCCGACGCCGATCCGCGCCTGGGAGTGCCCCGCGGCAAGGTCACCGTCTTGTCCATCGACGATCTGCCTGCGTGGCTGCGCGCCGACGCGCTGCGGCAACTGCGCGACGATGCCGCGGGCTTCGAATGCATCCCCGCGGTGGTGCTGAGCGACGCCACGCAAGCCATCGCCAGGTTGCCGCGACAGCCGGTGGCAGCCGGGGTCGGCGACTCCCCCGGACTGCTGCCGCTGCGCTCCACCCCGCTGGCGAACTGGATATTCCTCGGCAGGCTGCCGGGGCTCGAACTCGACGGTCGCACGGTGATCGCGGCCCGGGCCTTCGACCACGATCGGGGCGCGCTGCCGACCCTGGAGGAATTCCATTACCTGCGCTCCCCCGGGGCCGCCATCGTGCGAATCGGCGAATTGGCGAATTGGCCAATGCCCGCGTCGGCGGCCACCCCGCCCGGCTGTGGATCCAGCGCGCGCCCGACGGCGACGCCGCGACCCGGCTGCATTGGGTGACCGATCGGGCCGCCTACACCCTGGTGCTCCACGACGATGTCGACCACCCCCGCCGGCCGCAGTGGAGCCGGGAGTGGCTGCTGGAGCTGGCTGCCAGCCTGCGCACCTGAGGCACCGCGGGAGCCGGCGGGCCCGCCGCCTCAGCCCGCGCTGCCTGCGGGAAGGAACAGCTGCAGCACGTCGTTGAGCAGATCCCAGCCGCGCTCGGTGGCGGCGATGCGCGTGGCCGAGGACTCGAGCAGCCCCAGTTCGACCGCGCGCTGCAGCCCGGGCTGCAGGCTCGACATCGGCAGCCCGGTGCGCTCGCTGTAGATCCGCGGGTCGAAGCCCTCGCGCAGCCGCAGCGCGTTGAGCAGGAATTCGAAGGGCAGCTCGCCGCGCCCGACCTCGCGCTCGGACTCCACCGCCTTCCCCTGCCCGGCCTGCTGCATGTAGCGCTCGGGTTGCGCATGGCGCACCTGGCGCAGCACCCGATGCGCGAAGGAGATCTTGGAATGCGCCCCGGCGCCGATTCCCAGATAGTCTCCGAACTCCCAGTAGTTGCCGTTGTGCCGGCTGCGGCAGCCGGCGCGCGCGTAGGCCGAGACCTCGTAGCGCTGCAACCCGGCCGCGGCCGCCTGCCCGGCCAGCGCCTGCTGCATGTCGGCGGCCAGGTCGCCCTGCGGCAGCCCCGGCGGCGGGCGGCGGGCGAAGGCGGTCTGCGGTTCGATGTTCAGCTGGTACAGCGACAGGTGGGGCGGGGCATAGTCCAGAGCCTGCTCGAGGTCGTGCTGCGCCTGTGGCAGGCTCTGCCCGGGCAGCCCGAACATCAGGTCGATGTTGTACTGCCCGACCACCGTGGCCGCCTCCTCGATCGCCGCGCGCGCCTGCGCGCGGTCGTGCACCCGCCCCAGTCGTTGCAGCATGGTGTCGTCGAAACTCTGCACCCCGATCGACAGCCGGTTCACCCCGGCCGCGGCGTAGGCGGCGAAGCGCCGGCGCTCGAAGGTACCCGGATTGGCCTCGAGGGTGATTTCGGCATCGGGCTGCAGCCGCAGGCGGGCGCGGATCCCGGCCAGCAGGCGCTCGATGGCCTCGGGGGAGAACAGGCTGGGAGTGCCCCCGCCGACGAACACGCTGATCACCCCGCGCCCCCACACCAGCGGCAGCGCGGTCTCCAGGTCCTGCAGCAGCGCCTGCACGTAGCGCGCCTCGGGCAGCTCGTCGCGCGACTGGCGCCAGCCATGCGAGTTGAAGTCGCAATAGGGGCATTTGCGCAGGCACCAGGGCAGATGCACGTACAGCCCCAGCGGAGGCAGCTGGCGCAACTGCAAGGTGCCCTCCCGCAGGTGGCGGGGCAATGCGGCCGCCGCGCTCTGCAGCGCCTGCGCATGCTCGTCGCGCTGGCGCGCTGCCGCGCGCGGCATGGGCAGCGGACGCGGTTCCATCAAAGGCTCTGGTGCCCGGCGGTCGGGGAAACCCCCCAGAAGGCCTGGAGCAATTGCGCCATCTGCCCGGCGGCGCGGGCGCGGTGGCTGATGCGGTTCTTGTGCTCGGCGTCGAGCTGGCCCAGGGTCAGGCCCTGCTGGGGCAGCACGAACAGCGGGTCGTAGCCGAAGCCGCCCTGGCCTTGCGCGGCGGCCGCGATGTGGCCATGCAGCCAGCCATGGGCGACCAAGGGCTCGGGGTCGTCGGGGTCGCGCAGCGCCACCAGCACGCACACGAAATGCGCCCGCCTGTCGCCCACGCCCTGCAGGCGCTGCAGCAGCAGGCGGTTGTTGGCGTCGTCCTGCCGCGCGCGCGCAGCCCCGTCGCCGGAGCCCTGTTCGTCGAGCCGGGCGTAGCGCGCCGAGCGCACCCCCGGGGCGCCGCCCAGCGCCTGCACGCACAGCCCGGAGTCGTCGGCCAGCGCCGGCCTTGCGCTGTGCCTGCTGGCCTCGCGGGCCTTGGCCAACGCGTTCTCGACGAAGGTTCCATGGGGTTCGGGGCATTCGGGAAGCGACGGATCGGGGTCGAGCAGGCGCAGCCGCAGGCCGCCGAACAGACTGCGAAACTCGGCTCGTTTTCCCGGGTTGCCGGTGGCCAGCAACAGCTCGGTCGCGGGCATGCTCAGCCCTGCAACGCGCGCAGCTGCAGCTGGTGCAGCTCGCCCAGCGCGCGCTGCGCGGCATCGATCAGGGCGTCGAGCTCGGCGCGGCTGAAGGGGCTGCCTTCCGCGGTGCCCTGCACTTCCACCAGCCCGCCGGACGCGCTGCCCACGACGTTCATGTCGCAGTCGCAGCGCGAATCCTCCTCGTAGGCCAGGTCGACCAGCACCCGTCCCTCGAGCAGCCCCACCGAAACCGCGGCCAGCAGTTCGCGCATCGGCTGGCGCTGCACGCGACCGGCGCGCAACAGGCCTTCGCAGGCGTCCCAGGCCGCGACCGCGGCCCCGGTGATCGCCGCGGTGCGCGTGCCGCCGTCGGCCTGCAGCACGTCGCAGTCCAGCACCAGCTGGCGCTCGCCCAGCGCCTGGAAGTCGAACACGCTGCGCAGGCTGCGTCCGATCAGCCGCTGGATTTCCTCGGTGCGGCCCTGCGGGCGCCCGCGCTTGGCCTCGCGCTCGTTGCGGGTGTGGGTGGCGCGCGGCAGCATGCCGTATTCCGCGGTGACCCAGCCCAGGCCGCTGCCGCGCCGGTGCGGCGGCACCTTGTCCTCGACACTGGCGGTACACAGGACCCGGGTACGCCCGAACTCGACCAGCACCGAGCCTTCGGCGTGGCAGTTGAAGCCGCGGGTGAAGCGGATGTCGCGCAGCTGGTCGGCGGAGCGACCGTCCATACGGGGAAGGGTCATCGACTGCGGGGGGTTCACTTGCGGCTGGCCGCCTTGCGGATGGCTTCGTTGATTTCGGCGATCGAACGCTCGATCTCGGCGTCGTCGAGCTCGTCGACCGCGACGTCGGGCAGCCCGGCCTGGAAGGTCGAGGCGAACACCCCGGGGGCCAGGTTCTCGGTGCTCACCCCCTGCGTGCTGTCGCGCTCGGCTTCGGCTTCCCACTCGATGGCCAGCGCGGTCACGTTGTCGGATTCCGCCGAGCGGTTGCGCAACGCGCTTTCGACGAGCTCGGGCACCGCATCGGCCAGCGCGCGCCGGCTGAGCAGCTGCACGATCGCGCCCTGCTCGACCTGGCTCCACAGGCCGTCGGAGCACAGCAGCACCACGTCGCCCTGGCGCAAGGCCTGCGGCACGCCGATTTCGATGAACGGCGCCTGCGGCGATCCCAGGCAGGTATACAGCACGTTGCGGTTGGTGCCCCGCGCCTGCGCCGCCTGCGACAGGCTGCCGGCGAGCGCGGTCTGCAGCATGCGCTGCTCGGCATGGGAATGGTCGAGGGTGCGGGTCAGCAACGCACCCTCGCGCACGAAGTACAGCCGCGAATCGCCCACGTGGGCCCATTGGGCGATTCCGTCCTGCAGCACGCACAGCACCACGGTGGTGCGGGGGAAGTCCTCCAGTCGCTGCTCGCGGGCGTAGCGGTGGATGTGTTCGTGCGCCGCATAGATCGCACGGCGCAGGAAGGCCCGCACGTCCTGCAGCCCGGGCCGGGCCTCGCGCTGGAACATGGCCGAGATGGTCTGCAGCGCCAATTGCGCGGCCACGTCGCCGCGCGGATGGCCGCCCATGCCGTCGGCCAGTCCCAGCAGCGCGCTGTCGGGGGTGTAGCAGTACCCCACGCGATCCTCGTTGGTCGAACGGCCGCCGCGGCGGCTGACCTGGTAGACCGAAAATCTCATCGCAATGCCCCGTCGGATGCCCGCTGCGCCATCAGGAACGGCGCGCGCCGCCGCCGAAGCGGGTCAGGTGGATCGCCTTGTCCACGCGCGCCTTGGTGTCGTTGACCAGTTCGTCGATCTGCATGCGCAGTTTCTCGCTCAGCGTGAGCTGGGTGTAGCGCCGGGGATTCTCGGCGCCCAGCTCCTTTTGCAGGTTGAACACACTCTGCGGCCGCGCCAGCGGGTCCAGCGACATGCACCACTCGACGATCTCGATCAGGTTGTCCGAATACACCCCGCGCAGCTTGGCCAGTTGCGCTCCCAGGCGGTCCTTTTCCAGGCGCTGCGTGGCCTCGTGGGGCGGGTAGCCGGTCATGCAGGCGTAGATGCAGGCGCCGACCGCGTAGATGTCGGTCCACGGGCCGAACGACGCGTCGCGCTTGTACATCTCCGGCGGCGCGAAGCCCGGCGTGTACATCGGGCGGAAGCGCTTGTCCTGCTGGCCGATGACCTCGCGCGCCGCGCCGAAGTCGATGAGGATCGGCTTGTCGTCGTCGGTGATGAACAAATTGGCGGGCTTGATATCGAGATGCAGCATCTTGTGCTGATGCACAACCCGAAGCCCTTGCAGGATTTCGTCGTACAGCGAGCGGATCGTCGACTCGCGAAAGATCTTCTTGCGCCGCAGGTCTCGCGCCGTGATGATGAAATCCTGCAGGGACGAGCCCTCGAGGTAGTTCATCACCATGTAGACGGTTTCGTTCTCCCGGAAGAAATTCAGCACCCCGACGACGCTGGGGTGGGAGATCTGGGCCAGCGACCTGCCCTCCTCGAAAAAGCTCTTCAGCCCCAGCCGGTACAGCGCCAGCTTTTCCGACTGCACCACGGGGATGGTTTCGCCCACCTGGCGCTCGACCAGCGAAGCGGGCAGGTATTCCTTGATCGCCACCCTCTGGCCGTCGCCGCCGACCGCCAGGTACACCACGCCGAAGCCGCCGCTGGCGAGCTTGCGCAGCACGCGGTAGCCCCCGACCTGGGTGTCCGGCTCGAGCGGGGCGGGCTTGTTCTTGGTCGACATGCGGTACTGGCCGTGGCCGGCGAGGCCGACGGCATGTTGGTGGGCTGCGCCACGGCAGGGCTGTGGAAAAATGCGGCCCACGATCCGAACAACCTTCCAGCCCGGGAGCGCGCAGTGACAGCCATTTATAGCATGACCGGTTACGGCGAGGCGTCGGCGCCCGTGGGTACCGACGGCAACCTGAGCGTACACGTCGATCTGCGCAGCGTAAACGGGCGCTTCCTGGATCTGGCGTTCCGGCTGCCCGACGAACTGCGCGCAGCCGAGGCCACGCTGCGCGCCCGGCTGGCGAGCGCGCTGCGACGCGGCAAGGTGGAGTGCCGGCTGAACCTGGAGGCCGCCGGCACCGCCAGCGCGGTACCCGCGGCCGAACGGGTCGAGCCGCTGATTCGCGCCCAGCAGGAGCTGCTGCAGCGCTGGCCGCAGTTGCAGCCGCTGTCGGTGGCCGAGGCCTGGCGCCTGGCCGGCTCGCCGAGCTCCGCGCGGGAGGATGGCGGCGAACTGCTGGCGGCCGCCGAGGCGGCGCTGACGCAAGCGCTGCGCGCGCTGCAGTCGGCGCGCGAGGCCGAAGGCCAGCGGCTGCGCGCCTTCGTGCTCGAGCGTTGCGCCAGGCTGCGCGAACTGGCGGGCCAGGCACAGGAACTCGCGCCGCAGGCGGTGGCCCGGCTGCAGCAGCGCTTCCTCGCTCGCTTCGCGGAGGCGCTGCAACTGCTGGGCGGCGCCGCCGACTCCCAGCAGGCGCAGGAGCGGCTGCTGCAGGAGGCGGCGGCGTTCGCGCTGCGCATCGACGTGGCCGAGGAAATCGCCCGCCTACAATCCCACCTCGACGCCACCGAGGCGGCGCTGGAACGAGGCGCGGAGGTCGGCAAACGCCTGGATTTCCTGGTGCAGGAACTCCACCGCGAGGCCAACACCCTGGGATCCAAGTCGGCGCTGCTGGAACTCAGCGAAGTCGCGGTGGACATGAAGGTCTGCATCGAGCAGATCCGCGAACAGGTGCAGAACCTGGAGTGAAGCGCTGCGCGGGCGCGGCATCCCGCCGCCCCACACCGAGGACCCCATGGATTTCCCGGGCAACCTGTTTGTCGTCGCAGCCCCCAGCGGGGCGGGCAAGTCCAGCCTGGTCGCCGAGTTGCTGGCTCGCGACCCCGCGCTGCGACTGTCGGTATCGACCACCACCCGCGCTCCGCGCGGACAGGAACAGGACGGGCGCGAGTACTGCTTCGTCACGCGGGAGGAGTTCGAGCGCCGGGTGCAGGCGGGCGAGTTCCTGGAGTGGGCCGAGGTCCACGGCAACCTGTACGGCACCTCCAGGCAGTGGCTGCAGCAACGCATCAGCGAAGGAGACGACGTGCTGCTGGAGATCGACTGGCAGGGCGCCGCCCAGGTGCGCAGGCACTTCGCCAACGCGGTCAGCGTGTTCATCCTGCCGCCTTCCTTCGAGGAGCTCGAGGCCCGGCTGCGGCGCCGCGGCGAGGACAGCGAGCAGGCCATCGTGCGCCGTCTCGCCGAGGCCCATGTGGAAACCGCGCATGCTCCGGGCTTCGACTTTATAATCGTGAACAGACATTTTCATCAGGCACTGCGCGAGCTCGAGTCCATCGTCGTCGCCCAGCGCCTGCGGTACGCGGCGCAGCGCCGTGCCCATCCGGAAGTGTTTCGCGCGCTGGGGATCGACCACCCGGCGGGCGATACACGCAAGTGAAGGAAACGCCATGGCCCGTATCACGGTCGAAGATTGCCTCGACAAGATCCCCAACCGCTTCCAGCTGGTGCTGGCCGCGACCTATCGGGCGCGCATGCTGGCGCAGGGCCACAGCCCGAAGATCGAGACGCGGGACAAGCCGGTGGTGACCGCGCTGCGCGAAATCGCGGCCGGTCAGATCGGCCTGGAAATGCTCAAGCGCGTACCCGTCTGAGCCCGGCGCGGCGCGGCTCGGCGGTTCCCGGGCCCGCCGATCCGGGGCGGCCCGGTGCGTCGTCGACACCCTGATGCAAAGCCGCCCCCTGTCAGCGGGGTCCACCCCGCCCCCTCGCAACCGACCCGCGGTGCACCGCCGGCCGGAGCAGCGCGCTGCGCAGGCCGCGCTGGCCGAGGCGGCGGTGGGCGAGCGCCCGGCGGCGGTCAGCCTGGCCGGGCTGCTCGAGCGCCTGGCCGGCTACCTGTCGGAGCCGGAGCTGCAACAGATCCGCAGCGCCTACCGCTTCGCCGATGCGGCGCACCTGGGCCAGTACCGCGCCAGCGGCGAACCGTACATCTCCCACCCGGTGGCGGTGGCGGAAATCTGCGCCGAGTGGAAGCTCGACACCCCGGCCTTGATGGCGGCGCTGCTGCACGACACCGCCGAGGACAAGGGCATCACCCAGGCCGAACTGCTGGAGCACTTCGGCTCGACGGTCGCGATGCTGGTCGACGGATTGACCAAGCTCGACAAGATCCGCTTTTCCAACCGCGAGGAAAACCAGGCGGAGAGCTTTCGCAAGATGCTCCTCGCGATGGCCAGGGACATCCGGGTCATCCTGGTCAAGCTCGCGGACCGCTTGCACAACATGCGGACCCTGGGCGCGATGGTCGTCGAGAAGCGCCGGCGCATCGCCGACGAGACCATGGACATCTACGCCCCGATCGCCTACCGGCTGGGGCTGAACCAGGTCTACCGGGAATTGCAGGACCTCGGCTTCCAGCATACCCACCCGATGCGCTACGCGGTGCTCAGCCAGGCGGTCCGGGTGGCGCGGGGCAACCGCCGCGACCTGGTCGACCGCATCCTCGCCGCGACCACCAAGTCGCTGGCCGACGCCGGCATCCAGGCCCAGCTGTTCGGGCGGGAAAAGACCCTGTACTCGATCTACCGGAAGATGCAGCGCAAGCACCGATCCTTCGCCCATGTGCAGGACGTGTTCGGCTTCCGTGTGATCGTCCCCGAGGTGCTCGACTGCTACCGCGCGCTGGGGGTGCTGCATGCCCAGTACAAGCCGATGCCGGGCAAGTTCGAGGATTTCATCGCCATCCCCAAGCTCAACGGCTACCAGTCGCTGCACACCACCCTGGTCGGGCCGACCGGCGTGCCGGTGGAATTCCAGATCCGCACCGAGGCGATGCACCGCGTGGCCGAGAGCGGGGTCGCCGCGCACTGGCTGTACAAGGCGGGGGAAAGCGCCGACGCGGTGGCCCAGGTGACGACCGCGGCGTGGCTGCAGTCGCTGCTGGACATCCAGAACGAGAATCGCGACGCAGCCGAGTTCATCGAGACCGTGAAGGTCGACCTGGCGCCCGACGCGGTCTATGTGTTCACCCCCAAGTCGCGCATCCTGGCGCTGCCGCGCGGCGCCACCCCGGTGGACTTCGCCTACGCGGTGCACACCGACCTGGGCAACCAGACGGTAGCCGCCAAGGTCAACGGCGAACTCGTCCCGCTGCGCACCGAGTTGCGCAGCGGCGACGTGGTGGACATCGTCACCGCGCCGCACTCCCGCCCGAACCCGAACTGGCTGAGCTTCGTGCGCACGGGTCGCGCGCGCTCGAAGATCCGCCACGAACTCAAGGTGTCGCAGCAGGACGAGTCGCAGGCGCTGGGCAAGCGCCTGCTGGCCCGCGCGTTGCAGCAACTCGAACTGCGAGCCGACGAGCTCGACCCCCAGCAGTGGAACCGGCTGTTGCACTGGAGCGGCAACAAGACCCAGGAAGACCTCTACGCCGACATAGGCATGGGCAAGCGGGTGGCGGAGATCGTCGCCAAGCGCCTGCAGATGCAGCTGGCCGCGGCCGACCCGCGCGCGCTCGAAGAGCCTGCCGCAGCGGGAGCCGAGGGCCATGCCGCGGGGATGTTGCAACTCGACGGCAGCGAAGGAGCCTCGGTGCACTACGCCGAGTGCTGCCACCCGATCCCCGGCGACGCCATCCTGGGTTACCTCGGCAAGGGCGAGGGCCTGACGGTGCACCAGCAGGATTGCCCGCAGGCGCGGCGCCTGTTCCAGAAGCATCCGCGGAGCTGGATCGACCTGGCGTGGTCGGCCTCGGTCAACGGGCTGTACCGCGTCGGGCTGTCGGTGGTGGTCAGCAACGGCAAGGGCGTGCTGGCCAAGCTGGCCTCGGCGATCAGCGAGCACGACGCGGACATCATCCACGTGCGCATGGACGACGACGCCGGGCAGCCGACCATCGAACTGCGTTTCATCCTGGCCGTGCGCGACCGCAAGCACCTTGCCGACGTGCTGCGCGCGGTGCGCGCCCACAAATTCGTCTCGCGCGCGTTCCGCGTCAAGCCGCGCGCCTGAAGCCCCCGTCGGCCCGGCCGCGCGCCTCAGCCGGGCGGCGGATAGCTCACCCGCAGCACCTCGAGGCTGCGAGGCCCGCCCGGAGTGGCCAGGTTGACCACGTCGCCGACCGCGGACTTGAGCAGCGCGCGCGCCACCGGCGACACCCAGCTGATGCGCCCGCCGGCGCTGTCGACCTCGTCGATCCCGACGATGGTCACCTCGGTTTCGCTGCCGTCGGCCTGCGCATAGCGCACGGTCGCGCCGAAGTACACCCGGTCATTGCCGTGCTGCAGCGACGGGTCGACGACCTGCGCGCAGTCCAGGCGCTTGCCCAGGAAGCGGATGCGGCGATCGATTTCCCGCAGGCGCTTCTTGCCGTACAGGTAGTCGCCGTTTTCCGAGCGGTCGCCGTTGGAGGCCGCCCAGGCCACCGTCTCGACCACCTGCGGACGCTCGACGTCGAGCAATTGCCTGAGCTCGTGCCGCAGGCGCGCGTAGCCGGCCGGGGTGATGTAGTTGCGGCTTCCGGCGGGAAGCGGCGGCAGCGCCTGGCCTTCGCCATCGTCGTCGTCCGCGTCGTCGCGCTCGCTCACAAAGGCCTTGCTCATCGGTCCATCCCAAAACAAAACGCCCGCCAGGCGACCCCGGGGGCGTTGCAAAAGGCGCACCGCTTCCGGGATCGTCCGGTCGCGGTGCGCTTGACGCTGCGGACGGCTGCGTTCAGCCGACCTGTTCGACGGCCACCACCTTCTTCACGCCCTTGTCGAAGGTCGACAGCGTGATGGTCGGATCGGCCAGGTTGCCGTTGGCGAGGAAGTGGATGTCCTTCTTGGTCACGCCGTTGTAATCGATGTTCTGGATGTCCTTCAGGTACTTGGCCGGATCGGTCGACTTCGCCTTCATCATCGCGTGCGCGAGCACCATGGTCGCGTCGTAGGAGTACGGCGAGTAGATCTGGAAGGCCTTCGGGCCGAACTCGGCGTCATAGCGCTTCTTCCACGCCACGCCACCAGGCATCTGCGCGATCGGGGCCCCACCCTCGGCGCACACCGTGATGTCGGCCGCGTCGCCGGCCAGCTTGGCCAGCTCCGGCGCGCAGATCCCGTCGCCACCCATGAACTTGGCCTTGATCCCCAGCTGCTGGATCTGGCGCAGCATCGGGCCGGCCTGGCTGTACATGCCGCCGTAGAAGATCACGTCCGGGTGCAGCGACTTGATCTTGGTCAGGATGGCGGAAAAGTCCGTCGCCTTGTCGTTGGTGTACTCGCGGTCGAGCACCTTCAGGCCGTCCTTGGTCGCGGTCTTGGAGAACACGTCGGCGACACCCTGGCCGTAGGCGGTGCGATCGTCGATCACCGCCACGGTCTTGGCCTTCAGGTCCTTCTTCGCATAGTTGGCCAGACCGGCGCCGAGCGCGTTGTCATTGGCAATGATGCGGAAAAAGGTCTTGAAGCCCTGCTCGGCGATCTTCGGATCGGTCGACGACGGGGTGATGTCGGGAATCCCGGCCTGGTTGTAGATGCGTGAAGCGGGGAAGGTGCAACCCGAATTCAGGTGACCGACGACTCCGTTGACCTTCTCGTCGACGAACTTCTGCGCGACAGTCGTTGCCTGCTTGGGATCGGCCTGGTCATCCTGGGCATCGATCTTCCAGATCACCTTCTTGCCACCGATGACGATGTTCTGCTTGTTCAGGTCATTGATGGCCATGCGCACGCCATTGGTGTTGTCGGCACCGAACGCGGCCTGCGGGCCGGAAATCGGAGCCGCCGAACCGATGGTGACCGTGACCTCGCCGGCGGCGAAGGCACTGCCGCAGGCGCCCGCCAGGGCAAACCCGATGGACAGGGCAAGGACTGTGTGTTTGCGTTTCATGTGAACGAACCTCCCGGTTATTGGATTTTGGCGATTGTGTGCACCAATTCTCTGTCGGGAACACCCAACGGCGGCCACTATACACACCCGCGCAACCAACCGTAAACGGGAGATGCGCGAAAAACCCTGGCGCAGGGGCGCGCCGCCCGCGAATGGGGGGGCCGGGGCCGCCGCGCCGCACCGCGGTTGCCGGTCCCGACGCCGACGCAGGCGATCCTGTGGATATGAATAGATGGTGATTCGAAAATCGCCCCGGGGCGCCGCTCAGTCGCTTCCGCCCTGCTCGTCCAGCCATTCGTGCATGCGCGGCTGCAGGCGCCGGGCCAGCTCGCTGGCCGTTTCCCGCAGCAACGCGGCCAGCCGGGGCTCGAGCACCTCGCGCAGCGCCTGCTCGAGCTCGAGCTCGAGCACGGCGCGGGCCATCTGCTCGGACACGGCCGGTGGCCGCGCGCCGCGCGGCGCGGCCGCCGCGGGCTGCGGCGCCGCGGCCTGGCTCGGCGGGGGAGTCGCTCGATCACCCGCTTGCGCGAGTTCCAGCACTTCGGTCAACAACGGCAGGCGTTCACCGGGTCTCATCGGCCACCTCCAGGGTCTGCGGCCGGCAACCGGCATCGCGGTAGGCACGAAAGCGCTGGCGCGCCGCGGACTTCGCGGCCTCGTCGTCGGCCACCAGCTCGATCACCCGCGGCAGGCGCTCCCAACCCCGCACCAGCGCGCCGCCGAGGTTGATCAGGCAATCCCGGTCCTGCAGCGCCGCGACGTCGGCGCCCGCGCACAGCACGATCGGGCTGCGCCGCTCGACGGCATCGCCGACCCGGCAGTGCGCCAGGAACTCTCCGGGAGCGAAGGTCCACAGCCTGCGGTCGAGTTCGTCGACCAGCGGCGCCGCGGCGCACACCACCGGGCGCGCACCGCGGGAGGTGGCGGTGCGCAACAGCGCGCAGCAGTAGCCGAGGACGTCGCGCAGGCCGACGCGGAATTCCACCCGCGTACCCGCCGCGGGAGCGCAGTCGGCGGCCGGCGCGTCGCTCACTCCCCGCCTCGGCCGCGCGCCCCGGCAGCCGGTTGCTGCGCGAGCAGGTAGTGCACCAGCAGTGGCACCGGCCGCCCGGTGGCGCCCTTGTTCGCGCCGCTCTTCCAGGCGGTTCCCGCGATGTCCAGGTGGGCCCAGCGGTAGGCCTTGGTGAAACGCTGCAGGAAGCAGGCGGCGGTCACGCTGCCGGCCGCCCGCCCGGCGATGTTGGCGACGTCGGCGAAACGCGAGCGCAGCCCTTCGGCGTACTCGTCCCCCAGCGGCATGCGCCAGCACGAGTCCTGGGAGGCCTTCGCAGCATCCACAAGCGCCTGGGCCAGTTCGTCGTCGGGGCTGAACAAACCGCTGTGCACATGCCCCAACGCGATCACACAGGCTCCGGTCAGGGTCGCGATGTCGACCACGCTGGCAGGCTTGAAGCGCTCGGCGTAGTTCAGCGCGTCGCACAGGATCAGCCGCCCCTCGGCATCGGTGTTGAGGATCTCGATGGTCTGCCCGGAGCGGCTGGTCACCACGTCGCCCGGCTTGACCGCGGTGCCGCCGGGCAGGTTCTCGGTGGCGGGAATCAACCCGACCAGGTTGATCTTCGGGCGCAGCCTGGCGACCGCCTCGAAGGCGCCGAGCACCGAGGCGGCGCCTGCCATGTCGAACTTCATCTCGTCCATCTCGGCGCCGGGCTTGAGGGAAATCCCGCCGCTGTCGAAGGTCACCCCCTTGCCCACCAGCACATGCGGAGGCTGGGTGCGCGCGGCCCCCTGGTAGCGCAGCACGATGAACCGCGCCGGTTGCTGCGATCCCTGCGCCACAGCGCGCAGCGCTCCCATGCGCTCGCGCTCGATGTCGGCCGGGCCGAGCACCTCCACCTTCAGCTTGTGGCGCTTGCCCAGTGCCTGCGCGACCTTGCCCAGGTGGGTCGGCGTGCAGTGGTTGCCGGGCAGGTTGGCCAGGTCACGGCAGAGGTCGACCCCGGCCTGCACCGCCTCGGCGCGCTGCAGCCGCGACCTGGCCGCGGCGGCCTGTCGCGCGGCGACCAGGATGTGCAACGACCGCACGCGGCAGCCGACCTCGGCGTCGGGCTTGCGCGTGGCCGTGTAGACATAGGCGAAGTCGCCGAAGGCCCGCACCGCGGCGTCGATCAACGGCTGCTGGGCGTCCGCGCAGACCAGGTGCACCCGCGCCGCCGCGCGGCCCTTGAGCGCCGCGCAGGCCGCCTCGGCCGCCTTGCGCCAGCACTGGGCATCGGTGGGTCCGGCACCGAGGCCGACCAGCAGCAGTCGTCTCGCGGCGAGGCCCTGCGGGCGATTGGCCAGGTAGGTGCTGCCTGCCTGCCCGCTGAAATCCCCATCCTCGCGCGCCTGGGCGGCGATCGCGTCGATGGCCTGCTCGTCGAGCGCGGCCGCGGCCTGCTCCGATGACTGCAGGAAGACCACCAGGCAATCGGTGTGCAACGACGACAATGTCTTGAGGGGGGCTATGCTAAATTCCATGGCGGCTCCGAAGGTGGCTCGGGCGATTATTCCACCGCAGGGGTCCGGCTGTCTCGCGCCGTGGCCGCATCGACGCCGGCCTGCCGTCAGCGCGCGCCGCAACGCCCGCGTCCCCGCCCCCACCGAATCCCATGCTGCTCGACAGTTCGCTGCGCAATGAAATGGCGCGCCACTTCGGTGCCAGCTTCACGGTGCTGTTCTCGGTGGTGCTGACCCTGCTGCTCATCCGCATCCTCGGCCAGGCGACCGAGGGGCTGGCCGATCCGCGCGACCTGTTCCTGCTCATCGGGCTGGCCTGCCTGAGCTACCTGCAGTTCATCCTCGGCCTGGCGCTGTTCCTGGCCGTGCTGATGAGCTTTTCCCGCATGTATCGCGACTCGGAGATGGTCATCTGGTCGGGCGCCGGAGCGCAGCCAGGGCACTTCTTCCGCATCGCGCTGCGCTTCAGTGCCCCGGTGCTGGTGGTCATCGCGCTGCTCACCCTGGTCGCATGGCCCTGGGCCAACCGCCAGGACTACGCGCTGCGCGAGCGTTTCGAGCAGCGCTCCGACCTGTCGCGCGCGGCCCCCGGGCAGTTCCGCCATTCGGCTTCGGGCACGCGGGTGTTCTTCATCGCCAAGGGCGCGAACGCCAACGGGCTGGCACGCGATATTTTCATCCGCGATCTCGAACAGGGCCGCGAGACCGTCACGCTGGCCCGCGCGGCCACGCTGATCCAGCGCGACGGCTCGCGCTACCTGCTGCTGTCCGACGGCCACCGCTACACCCACACCGTGGGCCAGTCGGACTACCAGATCACCGGCTTCGCGCAGATGGGTGTGCGCCTGTCGGCGCTGCGCGGGCCGGCGGTGAGCGCATTGCCGGGGGCGGCCGGGCTGGCCACGACGCCCAGCCGGGAGATCGCCACCACCACGCTGGCGCTGTCGGACAACCCCCAGTGGCTCGGAGAGTTGTCCTGGCGAATCGGCGTTCCGGTGTCGTCGGTGCTTCTGGTGCTGATGGCCATTCCGCTGGCCGCGACCAATCCGCGCGCGGGCCGAGCGCTGCAGCTCATCGTCGCCGTGCTGGTCTACCTGATCTACCTGAACTTCCTCAACGCGACCCAGCACTGGATCGATGCCGGGGTGCTGCACCTGGGCAGCGGGCTGCTGCTGCTGCACGGCAGCGCGCTGCTCGTGCTGCTGCTGCTGGCCTACGCCAAGCGCCTGCTGCCGCGCCCGCTGGCGGCGCGCGCCGCATGACCGGGCAGCGCCCGCGCAGCCGATGCAGACCCTCCGCCGCTACCTGTTCCGCCAGCTGCTGGGCGCCACCGCGCTGGTGCTGCTGGTGTTCGTCGGACTGCTGTTCTTTCTCGACGTGCTGAACCAGCTCAGCAGCAACGGCCACGGCTTCGCCCAGGCGCTGGCGCTGGTGTCCTTGCAGATCCCGATGCGGGCCTACGAAGTGCTGCCCATCGCGGTGCTCACGGCTGCCGTGTACGTGCTGGCGGGACTGGCGGCGTCGTCCGAATTCACCGTCATGCGCATGGCCGGGCTGGGCCCGGTGGTCGCGCTGGCGCAATTGGCCGGCTTCGGCCTGCTGTGCGCCGCGGTGCTGTTCTGCCTGGGCGACTTCGTCGCGCCAGCCGCGCAACGCCTGCAAGCCACGCTGCAGGCGCAGGGCCGAGGTGAAGCGGGCAACGCGCCGGGCCCCGGACTGTGGGTGCGCAACCGCGAAGGCGCCAACGACGACCAGATGATCCAGATCGGCCGCGTTTCCGCGGGCGGGCAATGGCACGACGTGAGCATCTACGTGCTCGACGACTCGGCGCACCTGCTGCGAACCGTCCGCGCCCGCTCGGGGGTCTACCTCGGCGATGGGAACTGGATGCTGCACGACGTGCGCTCGGTACGCCTGCCGGCGGGCAGCCAGGGCGGCATCCAGCGCAGCCGGCTGCCGCAGCTGCGCTGGCACACCGCGGTGTCGCCGGCGGTGCTCGACGCGCTGGTGCTGAGCCCGCAAAGCATGTCGGTGTTCGAATTGTGGCGCTACATCGACCACCTGCGCGCCAACGGCCAGGCCGTGCAGCGCGACCAGCTGGAGCTCTGGCGCAAGCTGCTGTACCCGTTGAGTGCCGTGATCATGATGATGCTGGCCCTGCCCTTCGCCTATCTGCATGCGCGCTCCGGTCAGTTGAGCTGGAAGGTGTTCGCCGGCATCATGCTCGGGGTGAGCTTCATCCTGATCAACACCCTGGCGTCCAGGCTCGGCCTGGTCGCCAGCTGGCCGGTCTGGCTGGCCGCCGCGCTGCCCTACCTGCTGTACGGCGGCGCGGCGCTGGGCTTTTTCGTCTGGCGCGTGCAGCGTCACTGAACCGTCCGGGGCGCGAGAGCGATGAACCTGCATCAATTCCGCTTCCTGCAGGAGGCCGTGCGCCGCAATTTCAACCTCACCGAGGCAGCGCGCGCGCTGTTCACTTCCCAGCCGGGGGTGTCCAAGGCCATCATCGAGCTCGAGGGCGAACTGGGAGTGGAAATCTTCAGTCGCCACGGCAAGCGCATCCGCAAGCTCACCGCGCCGGGCGTCGAGGTGCTGCGCAGCGTGGAAATCATCCTGCGCGAAGTCGGCAATCTCAAGCGCATCGGCCAGAACTACGCGGCTCAGGACAGCGGCCAGCTGACCATCGCCGCCACCCACACGCAGGCGCGCTACCGCCTGCCGCAGGTCGTCGCCGAATTCCGGCGCCGCTTTCCCAAGGTGTCGGTGCATCTGTTCCAGGGCAGCCCCGAGCAGGTCGCCGGCGCGGTGCTCGAGGAGCGGGCCGACCTCGGGCTGGCCACCGAGAGCCTGCTCGAGCAGGGCGAACTCATCACCCTGCCCTGCTACGAATGGCAGCACATGCTGGTCACGCCGCCCGCGCACGCGCTGAACCAGATCGACGACGTGTCGCTGCAGGAACTGGCGCGCTACCCGATCGTGACCTACGGCCAGGGCTTCGCCGGACGCCGCCGGATCGACCAGGCCTTCGCCCAGCACGGACTGCGACCCGACATCGTGCTGGAGGCCATCGACTCGGACGTGTTGAAGACCTACGTCGAACTCGGCCTCGGCGTCGGCCTGATCGCCGAGATGGCCTTCCAGTCCGAGCGTGATTCGCAGTTGCAGGCGCGCCCGGTCGGCCAGCTGTTCGGCTCCAACCTGACCCGCGTGGCCTTCAAGCGCGGGGTCTACCAGCGCGGCTTTGTCTACGTGCTGGCCGAACTGCTGTCGCCGCGGCTTTCGCGCAAGCTGGTCGAGCAGGTGTTGCGCGGCGAATCGGCCGGGGATTTCTCGATCTGATCGCGGCGCCGCCGCGCCCGGCCCCGGCGGCACGTTCAACGAAGCGTCGGTCCGCCCCACGACTCCCCGCGCCCCCGCAGGGGCGCGAGGTCGAGCGGCCAATCCAGCGGCGTCGCGGTCGATGCGCCGCCCTCGGCGCGCTGGAGTTCGCAGGCCAGCGCATGCAGCTCGAGCAGATCGCGGTAGGCAGGCAGCTCGAAGCCCACCCTGGGCTCGAGCGGGTCCCCGGCGATCATGCGCTCGATCACGTGCGGGCAGGCCGCGCTGTTCCAGGACTCGCTCAGCCGCGCCAACGCCCGGGGATACTCCAGCAGGTCGCGAGGAGCCTGGCCCGTCGCCTCGTCCCAGCCCGGAATGCGCGCGTTCAGCAGCGACCCACGCTCGGCCAGCAGCCGTTCGTAGTCCTGCCTGCGTCCGCCGCGCCGATACAGATCGAACAGGTACAGGCAGGGCAGCGCTCCCGGACCGCGATCGGCCTCCAGCAGCGCCCGGCGCATGATGTCGATGGCCTTGTCGTGGTCGCCGATGCCGATGAAGAAATCCGCCAGGTGAGCATGGTCGACCAGCTCGTCGACCTGCACCTGCCCGGCAGCCGCGAGCGACCGCGCGAGGCCTTCGCGGTCGGCGTCCGGGTCGTGCGCCACGCGTGCGGCCCGCGGCATCGGCGGCCCGGCCGGCGGCCGCCACGGACGCGCCCGACCGCGCGCCGGCGCCGGGCAAGCGTCGCGCGGGCTGCGATAGCGCGGCGGCCGGCGCTGCCACAGCCACAGCCCCAGCAGCAGCCCCAGCGCCGCCAGTGCCGCCAACCCCGGCTTGCGCCAGCGCCGCTTCGGCGGGCAGGGCCGGGCATCGGCGGCAGGCACGGCGTTCCCGCCGCTCAGGCTTGCGCGCGCTTGCCCGCGCGGCGCGGCAGCGGCGACCTGGCGCAGCCGGACGTCGACCCGGCGGGCGGCCGGCGACGGCCCCGGATCGACGTGCGCCGGGATGTGCGCCGGGATGTGCGCCGGGATGTGCGCCGGACTGCGCGCCGGACTGCGCGCCGGGATGCGCGCCGGGATGCGCGCCGGGATGTGCCCCTCCAGCGCGCTGCCCGGTTGCAGCCTGGCCTGCGCGGGGCCCAAGCTCAGCGCGTTCGCTGCCGGCACGCCGAGCACCGCCAGCAACTGCCATGCCTGGGCGAGCCGGCATGCGAAGCGGTGCAGAGCGCAGGATCGCGACACCGGGAATTCGGCGGCAGGAAGGAACCATCGACAGCGGACGGACCGCGGCCAATGTAGCAGCCGGGGCTGCGCGCCTGGGCGCAGCCCGCGCCTAATCCGGCCCAGGCGAGCGGTTGTTTGCAAGAATGGGCCCTGTTGCGGGCGCCGGCACGAGCCGGGGCCCGATCGGCCTCCTTCGCACCGCAGCCGCCATGCCCTCCGCCTTCGATCCAGCCGACGCGCCCCTTTGCGAACCCGCAGACGACCCGGTCGCGCTGCTCGAACTGCCGGCGGCCGACCCGGCCGGCGGCCTGCCCGGGGCGTTCCTGAGCGCGGGCATCGAGGTGGTGTCGACGGCGCTGCGCGACCCCCAGGTCCGGGTCATCGTGCTGAGCTGCCGCGCCGGCGCATCGGCCGCGACGGCTGCCGCGTCCGACACCCTGGATGCCACCCACGACCTGCTGCTGGCGCTGGCCGAGAGCGACAAGCCGACGCTGGCCGCGCTGGAGGGCCCGATCGGCGGCGCGACGCTCGGCCTGGCGCTGGCCTGCGACCTGCTGGTGGCCTCGCAAGCGACACGGCTGCATCTGGCCATGCCGATGCAGCGAGCCGGGCGCTGCGCTGCCGCGGCCTGGCAGCTCGCCCGACGCCTGCCGCCCCAGCAGGCGATGGCGATGGCGCTGGGCTGCGAACTCGACGCGGTGCGCGCGCATGCGCTGGGCCTGCTGCACGAAGTCGCGCCGCCCGGGCTGGCGCTCGAACGCGCGCTCGCACTGGCACGGCGCATCGCCGCGGCGCCGGCTTCCGACCTGCTGGAAGCCAGGCGCCGGCTGGCCCGCTGCGCTTCGCAGACCCTGGCCCAGCATCTCGACGAAGAGCGCGCGCGCTGGCTGCTCGGCCGGGGTTGAAGAGCCGGGCCGGCGGCACACCGCGCCGGCTCGCGCAACAATAGAGGGTGCGGCCTGGCGCCGGCGACTCTTTCCCATCCACGGCCCGCGGCGCGTGCACGACGCGGCGCCGCTTATCCCGCAAGGAGACACGATGAAACTGGTGCGTTACGGTAGCAATGGGCGCGAGCGGCCGGGGCTGATCGACCCGCGCGGAGCGCTGCGCAGCCTGCAGGGCGTGGTGGCCGACATCGGCCCCGCGGTCTACAGTCCGGCCGGACAACGCGCGCTGGCGCGCCTGGACGTCGACTCCCTCCCGCTGGTCAAGGGCAAGCCGAGGCTGGGGGTCCCGTTCGTCGGCATAGGCAAGTTCATCGCGATCGGGCTGAACTACCACGACCACGCGCGCGAGACCGGCGCCAAGGCTCCGAGCGAGCCGATCGTGTTCAACAAGTGGACGACCTGCCTGAGCGGGCCCTTCGACCCCATCGAGCAGCCGCCGCATTCCACCCGCCTGGACTGGGAGGTCGAACTCGGCGTGGTCATCGGCCGCGCCGCGCGCTGCGTCGGCGTCGCGCAGGCGCTGCGCCACGTGGCCGGCTACTGCACGCTCAACGACGTATCGGAGCGCCAGTTCCAGCTCGGCCGCGGCAGCCAGTGGGACAAGGGCAAGGGCTGCGACACCTTCGGTCCGGTCGGCCCCTGGCTGGTCACCGCCGACGAAGTCGGCGACCCGCAGAACCTGCAGCTGACCCTGTCGGTCAACGGCCAGCGCATGCAGCAGGGAACGACGCGGGAGATGATCTTCGGAGTGGCGCAGATCGTCAGCTACCTGAGCCATTTCATGACCCTGCTGCCCGGCGACCTGATCGCCACCGGGACGCCCGCCGGCGTGGGACTGGGAATGAATCCGCCGCGCTTCCTGCAGCCCGGCGACGTGGTCGAGCTCGAGGTGCAGGGGCTGGGGGCGCAACGCCAGCAGGTGGTCGCCAGCCGGCTGCGGGTCGCCGAGGACGCACGCGGCCTGGTCGACCCCGCGCAGGGCGGGAACCTGGCGGCGCTGCGCGCCTGAAGCGGCAGCGCCGGCGCCCGCCCGGGCCCGCCGGCGCTGCCAGCCCCGCCATCGGCCGATGTCCGACAACCCACCGACCCGCAGCCCGCAACGTCTGCTGCAGGACATCTGGGGCTACCCCAGCTTCCGCGGCATGCAACTCCCCGTCATCGAGCACGTGGCGGGCGGAGGCGACGCGCTGGTGCTGATGCCCACAGGCGGCGGCAAGTCGCTTTGCTTCCAGATCCCGGCGCTGCTGCGCGACGGGGTCGCGGTCGTGGTCTCGCCGCTGATCGCCCTGATGCAGGACCAGGTGGCGGCGCTGCACGAACTGGGCCTGCGCGCGGCCTTCCTCAACTCCTCGCTCGACGCGGCCAGCGCGCGGCGGGTGCAGGAACAGGCCCGCGCCGGCGAACTCGACCTGCTGTACATGGCACCCGAGCGGCTGCTCGCCGAGTCCGGGCAACGCCTGCTCGGCCAGTGCAGGCTGGCGCTGTTCGCGATCGACGAGGCGCACTGCGTATCGCAGTGGGGGCACGACTTCCGGCCCGAATACGGCCAGCTGGAAATCCTGCGCGAACGCTGGCCCGAGGTCCCGCGGGTGGCCCTGACCGCCACCGCGGACATCGCCACCCGCGGCGAAATCGCCCAGCGCCTGCTGCGCGACGACGCGCGCCTGTTCGTCTCCAGCTTCGATCGGCCGAACATCCGCTACCGGGTGGTCGAAAAGCGCGACGGCCGCTCCCAGCTGCTGCAGTTCATCCGCGAGGAGCACCCGAGCGACTGCGGCGTGGTCTACGCGCTGTCGCGCAACAGCGTCGACGAGGTGGCCGCGATGCTGGCGGCCCATGGCATCCAGGCGCTGCCCTACCACGCCGGCCTGGACGCGCGGGTGCGCCAGCTGCACCTGCGGCGCTTTCTCGACGAGGACTCCGTGGTGATGGTGGCCACCATCGCCTTCGGCATGGGGATCGACAAGCCCGACGTGCGCTTTGTCGCGCACCTGGACATGCCCCGCTCGATCGAGGGGTATTTCCAGGAAACCGGCCGCGCCGGGCGCGACGGCTTGCCGGCGCAGGCCTGGATGGCCTACGGCCTGGCCGACGTGGTGCAGCAGCGGCGGCTGATCGAGCTGGGCGAGGCCGAGGACGCCTACAAGCGGCTGTCCAGCGCCAAGCTCGACGCGATGCTCGCGCTGGCCGAGGCCGCCGACTGCCGGCGGGTGCGGCTGCTGGCCTATTTCGGCGAGGCCTCCACGCCCTGCGGGAACTGCGACAACTGCCTGCAGCCCCCGCAATGGACCGACGCGACCGAACAGGCGCAAAAGCTGCTTTCGACGGTGTATCGCTGCCGGCAGACCAGCGGCACGAGCTTCGCGGCAGCGCATGTGATCGACGTGCTGCGGGGCAAGCACAGCGACAAGGTGCGGCGCTACGGCCATGACGCGCTGTCCACCTTCGGCATCGGCGCCGACTGGTCGGAACAGGACTGGCGGGTGTTGCTGCGCCAGCTGGTCGCGCAGCACCTGCTGGAAGTCGACTCCCAGCACTACAACGTGCTGCGGCTGACCGCGACCAGCCGCGAAGTGCTGCGCGGCACCCGGCGCGTCGGCCTGCGGCGGCAGTCGCGCGCCCCCGCCGGCCGCGGCCGGCGTGCCGCCCAGGCCGGCACGCAGGCCGCGCCGCTGGCGGCGAGCGACGCACCACTGTTCGATGCGCTGCGCGGCTGGCGCGGCGACATCGCGCGCGAACACGGCGTGCCGGCCTACGTGGTGTTCCCCGACGCGACGCTGCGCGCCATCGCGGCGGCACGGCCGCGCGACCTGCAGCAGCTGCGCGCCATCTCCGGAGTCGGCGACAAGAAGCGCGACAGCTACGGCGAGTCGCTGCTGCGGCTGATCGCCGAGGCCGGGGAGCCGGCGGCGGAGCCCTGAGCGGCGCGCAGCGCCGCCGCGGTGCGGCGCAGCACCTGCGCCAGCGCGTCATCCAGCAGCCGCTGGGTGGCGGCGGCGTAGCCGGCTGCGTCCTGCGCGGCCGGCTGACGGGTGGAGTCGAAGCGCCAACTGGCCGCCAGGCGCCCCGACGCGTTGTCGACCAGCTGGCAAGCCAGGCCGAGCTCGACCCTGTGCGCGTACACGTCGTGCTCGAGCCGCTGCAGGCGACACTCCAGCGTCCATTGGCTGCGCCCCAGCGGCAGCATGCCTTCGACGCCATCGACCCAGCGCTGGCGCGCCAGGGTCTGGCGCAACGCGGAGTCGATCATCTGCGCCGGCGGCACCAGCCAGCGGCTGTCGCGATAAGGCATCAGCTGCAGCGGCTGCTCGCTGTAGAGCATGTCCACGCCGTCGAGCCCGGGCGCCGCCTGCATCGGCAGCACCCGCAGCACCACCGGGCGCAACCCCGGCTCGGCCAGCCGCTGCGGCGAAGGCAGCAGGCGGTACTGGGTCTGCGCCGGCCGGCGTGTCACCCGCGGCAGCGCGCAAGCGGCCAGCGCGAGCACGCAGGGCGCGAGCACCAAAGCGCGCAGCCAGCGCGCGCATGGGCGGCATGAGTTCAATTCAATGCTCCCCCGGTCCGGGCGGCGGCAGCGGCGCCCCGAACAACAGCTGGTTGGGATTGTGCTGCAGGCTGCGGCTGAGATCGGTGAGCTGGGAGCTCAGCCGCTGCAGCTGATCGCCCAGGCGGTTGAACTCCGGCAGGGTTCCGCGCTGCAGCTGCAGCGCCGCCTGGGTGCCGGCCTCGCCCAGGCGGGTGGCCTGGCGCCCGGCCTGCTGCCATTGCCCGGCCGTGGCGTCGATGCGCCGCAGCGTACCCTGCGCCGCCTGCGCGGTGCGCTGCAGTTGCGCCAGCAGCCGCGAGGCCTGCGCGCCCACCTGCTGCCCGCTGGCCGCCAGCGCCTGCAGTTGCCCGCTCGCGCGGCGCAGGTTGCGCAGGGTGTCGCCCAGGTCCTGGCGGTGGGCGTCGAGCACCGCGGTGGTGCGCTCCAGGTGCTGCAGCGTGCGGCTGATCGCCACCAGGTTGCGCTGGCTGAGCAGGCCGTCCAGGCGGTTGGCGATTTTCGACAGGATCACCGCGGCGTCGCTCAGTCCGCCCTCCAGGCGGGAAAACACCGAAGGTTCGTAATGGATCACCGCGTAGCGGTGACCGGGCCGGGGCAGCAGCGGCCGCGGCGAATGGCCTCCGCTGAGGTTGATGACCGACAGCCCGGTGACCCCGCGCGGCGACAACTGGGCCACCGTGTCGGCGCGCACCGGCACGCCGCTCTGGATGGCCACGCGGATGCGGATCAACGCCGGATTCGCCGGGTCGATCTCGATCGAGGCGACGCGCCCGACCTTCACGCCGCGGTATTGCACGTCGCTGGCCGGGCTCAGCCCGGTCACGTTGTCGGTGGCGTAGATCAGGTAGGTCGTGGTGTCGGCGTGGCGCGCTGCGCTGCTCAGCCACCACACGGCGCCGGCCAGCGCCATCAGCAGTCCGATGACAAAGGCTCCGACGGCGGTGTAGTTGACCTTCGATTCCATGGCGTGGGCCTCAGGCGCTGCGGCCGATGCGCTCCTGCGGGGAGCATAGCGCCGCCGCGCCGCCGCTACGCTCCCAGTAGGCCCGCGAGCGGGAACTGCGGAAGTACTCGACCAGTTCGGGCTCGTCGCGTGCCGCCAGCTCGGCCGCGGGGCCCACCGCCAGCACCCTCTTGCGCCCGAGGAAGGCCACGAGGTCGCTGGCGTGCCAGATCGAGTCCAGGTCGTGGGTGGCCTGCAGCACCGTGAGGCCGAGCAGCTGGCGCAGCTGGCCGATCAGTTCATCGAAGGCCGCCGCGGCCAGCGGATCCAGCCCCGAGGTCGGCTCGTCGAGCACCAGCAGCTCCGGGTCCAGCGCGAGCGCGCGCGCCAACGCGGCGCGCTTGACCATGCCCCCCGACAGCTCGGCGGGCAATTTGTGCGCGGCATCGGCGGGCAGGCCGGCCAGCCCGAGCTTGAGCATCGCGACCTCGGGCATCTGCCGCCGCGCCAGGGTCGAATGCTCGCGCAACACGAACAGCACGTTTTCCAGCACGCTCAAGCCGGTGAACAGCGCGCCGCCCTGGAACAGCACGCCGATGCGCATGCGCAGCCGGTTGCGGGCCTCCGCCGCGGCCTGCAGCGCGTCCTCGCCGAACAGCCGCAGCGACCCGGCCTGCGGAGTGCGCAGCAGGCACAGGGTGCGCAACAGCACCGACTTGCCGGTGCCCGATCCGCCGACCAGCGCGACGACGCGGCCCCGCGGCAGATCGAGGTCGAGCTGTTCGTGCACGCTGACGGCGCCGAAGCGGTTGACCAGGCCGCGCGCCTGCAGCACCAGGTCGGGCGCGGGCGGGGCGTTCATAGGCCGAGCATCTTGTACAGCACCGAGAACGCGGCGTCGATCACGATGACCAGGAAGATCGACTGCACCACGCTGGTCGTCGCGGCGCGCCCCACCGCCCCGGCGCTGCCGCGCACCCGCAGCCCCTGCATGCATCCGACGAGGGCGATGACCACCGCGAACACCGGGGTCTTGACCAGCCCCAGCAGCAGGGTGCGCACGTCCACCACCTCGGGCACGCGCATCAGGTACTCCCGCCAGGGCACGCCGAATCCCAGCGACGCGACCATGCCGCCGCCCAGCAGCCCCATCGCATCGGCCAGCAGCGACAGCAGGGGCATCGCCACCACCAGCGCCAGCACCTTGGGCAGCACGAGCATTTCGAAGGGGGACAGCCCGAGCGCCCGCAGCGCATCGATCTCCTCGGTGATGCGCATGGTCCCGAGCTGCGCCGCGTACGACGATCCGGTGCGCCCGGCGACCAGGATGGCCGCCAGCAACGGCCCCATCTCCCGCAGGGTGATGATGGCCACGAGGTTGACGATGAGCACATTGGCCCCGTAGGTGGCCAGGGTCGCGCCCCCCTGGTAGGCCATGACCATGCCGATCAGGAAGGACAGCAGCCCGACGATGCCCACCGCGCGCAGCCCCCCGGCCTCGAGTTCGGCGGCCACCTCGCGCCAGCGCAGCCTGCGCGGCCGCAGCAGCAGCGGGGCGCCGTCCCATACGAGCTCGCCCACCATGGTGACAAAGGCGCGCCCTTCGCGCATCGCCGAGAACACCGCGCGGCCGATGTCGCCGAGCAGCCCGGCGTGCGCGCGCGGCGTCGCCTGCGGCAGCGCCAGTTGGCGCTGCTCGACGAGTTCGAGCAGCCGCAGCTGCGCCTGGCCCAGCTGCGACAAGTCCACGTCGACTCCCCCGCGCCGCAGCCCCTGCACCGCCTGCAGCAGCAGGCAGGCGCCCGCGGTGTCGATGCGCAGGTCCTGCGCCGCCCGCACGCTGGCTCGCCGCACTCCGGCCGGAGCCGCCAGCGCGGGCGCGGCCAGTCCGCCGCGCACCGTCCAGGCGCCGCCGATGCGCAGCACCGCGACCGCGTCCGGCTGCGACCCCGGCTCCCAGACCGCCGCTGCGGCGGCCGGCGCGGCCCGGCCGGTGCTCATCCCTGGGGTGCCGGAGTGGCGCGCAGCACCTCCTCCAGCGTGGTCACGCCCTCGGCCACCTTCAGCGCGCCGGCCAGCCGCAGCGGGCGCATGCCGTCGCGCACGGCCTGCGCGCGCAGCGCGTCCAGGTTCGCGCCACCGCCTATGAGTTCGCGTTGCGCCGCTGTCACGCTCAGCAGCTCGTAGAGTCCGACGCGTCCCAGGTAACCCGTGTTGCGGCACTCCAGGCAGCCCACGGCGCGGCTCGGGCGCACCTGGGAACTCGGCTTCCACGGCGCCACCGCGGCGTCGAAACTGCGCTGGTCGAAAGCGGGATCGGGCTGCCTGCAGTGCGGGCACAGGGTGCGCACCAGGCGCTGCGCCAGCACGCCCAGCAGGGTCGCGCCCAGCAGGTACGGAGCGACCCCCAGCTCGAGCAGTCGGGTGACCGCCCCCGCGGCGTCGTTGGTGTGCAGGGTCGACAGCACCAGGTGCCCGGTCAGCGCCGCCTGCACCGCCATGTCGGCGGTCTCGCGGTCGCGGATTTCCCCCACCATGATGATGTCCGGATCCTGGCGCATCAGCGCGCGCAGCCCCTCGGCGAAACCCAGGTCGATGGCGCTCTGCACCTGCATCTGGTTGAACGCCGGCTCGACCATCTCGATCGGGTCCTCGACCGTGCACACGTTGACCTCGTCGCTGGCGAGGCGCTTGAGGGTGGAGTACAGCGTGGTCGTCTTGCCGCTGCCGGTGGGCCCGGTGACCAGCACGATGCCGTGCGGATGGGAGGTCAGCTCCTCCCAGCGCGACGCCTCGGCTGCCGGGAAGCCCAGCGCGGCGAACTCGCGCAACACGACATCGCGGTCGAAGATGCGCATCACCAGCTTTTCGCCGAAGGCCGTCGGCAGGGTCGACAGGCGCAGCTCGACCTCCTCGCCGTCGGGACGCCGCGTCTTGATGCGCCCATCCTGCGGGCGACGGCGCTCGACCACGTCCATGCGCCCGAGCAGCTTGATGCGGCTGGTCATCGCCCCCAGCACCGCCGGCGGCACCTGGTAGACCACGTGCAGCATGCCGTCGATGCGGAAGCGGATCACCCCCAGCTCCCGCCTGGGCTCGACATGGATATCCGAGGCGCGCTGCTCGAAGGCGTATTGCCACAGCCAGTCCACCACCTGCACGATGCCGGCGTCGTTGGCGTCGATCGCGCGGCCGCTGCGGCCGAGTTCGACGAGTTGCTCGAACTGGTTGGCTCCCGCAGGCAACTGGGTACCCTGGCGTTGCGCCTCGCGCACCGAGCGCGCCAGCGCGAAGAACTCGGCCGTGTAGCGCGCGATGTCCACCGGGCTGGCCACCGCCAGACGGATCGGCCGCCTCAGCATGCGCTCGAGTTCGGGCACCCAGCCCAGATCGAAGGGCTCCGAGGTGGCGATGGTCGCCCCTTCGGCATCGGCCGACACCGGCAGGATGCGATGGCGCTCGGCATAGTTGCGCGACAACAGCTCGCCCACGCGGCCGATGTCGATCTTCAGCGGATCGATGCGCAGCAGCGGCAGGCCGCAACGCTCGGCCAGCCAGGCGGTCAGCGCCTCGATGTCCAGCAGCTTGCCGTCGGACTTGCGCGCCAGCGACACCGCGGCGACGCGCTGCAGCGCGTGCAGGCGCGAACTGCCGTGGGAGCAGCGCTCGAGCGCGCGGCGCAGCGTGGGCTCGTCGATCCACTGGTCCTCGAACAGCGCCTGCAGCACGGCCTGCCAGTGCAGCGGACCCTGCAGCCGCAGCCGCGCCTGCGGCGGATGCGCGCCGGCGCCCGAAGCCGCGGAAGCGCCGGAGGCGGCATGGGAGGCGGATCGCGAGGGCATCGGCGCAAGGTCCGTCGAAAGGGGTGGTTTCATAGTGTAGAGCGTGGCGCCGCCGTCGCCCGCGGCTCGAGCAGCCCGCAACTGGCGAACACCTCGCGCCAGGCGGCGAGCTTGCGCTGGAAGCTCCACGAAGCGTTGGCCGGGCTGCTCGACGGCAGGCGCCAGCAGTGCGCGGCCAGGTCGCGCGTGACCCGCAGCGAGCGCGCCGATTCGCCGCCGTTGTGGGCGATGCCCTGCAGCATGGGAAGCCGCCGCACCAGCGCGGCCAGGTCGTTGGGCTGCGCGCTGCGAATGCTGGCGTCCAGGCTGCCCTCGCGCTCGCAGGCGGCGTAGACATCCCAGATGCCCAGGCCGCGGCTGAGCACCTCGCGCAAGCGCTCCTGGTAGCTCATCGCGCGCAGCTCCAGCCCGAACAGTTCGGACAGCAGCGGCCAGAACTGGTTGCGCGGGTGGGCGTAGTACTGGCGTGCGGCCAGCGATGCGCCGCCGGGGAAACTTCCCAGCAGCAGCAGGCGGGTCGCGGGGCCAGCCACCGGGGCAAGGCCACGCAGGCGGGAGACGGGCTCGGCGGTCGACATCGCAGGCTTGGGATGCTGTTCAGAACGCACGTGGTGCGCGTTCGAGGTCCACGCGGGATGCATGGCCTGCCTGCGCGGCGCAGCCTGTGCCGGTGGCACAGGCAAGCCGACAGGTGGGGCAGGCGCCCGTTTGGGCCCGAACCGTTTGGGCCCGAACCGCTTGGGCCCGAACCGCTTGGGCCCGAACCCTTCGGGGCGGTGGCTGCCGGCCGCGCTGCGGCGTTGCAAAACCAGGCAAGGCGTCCAGCCTTGCCTGGGGTTTTGCGCCTGGCATCGCATCCCGCCAGCCACCGCCGCGCGCCGCGTGCGTTCTGAACAGCATCGCTTGGTGTCCAATACTACCGCGTCGGCCTGCGCCGCCCGGGCGGCCCGCGCCGCTGCCTCGAACCCCCTGATGGAGATTGCCGCATGAGTCCGAATGTTCCCGCGCCCGGCGAGCCGCCGCGGGCCGCACAGCGCAGCCGGCTGCCGCAGGTCGGCACGACCATTTTCACCGTGATGTCGGCCCTGGCGCAGAGCTGCGGCGCCATCAACCTGGGCCAGGGCTTCCCCGATTTCGAGCCCGATCCCGCGCTGCTCGACGCGGTGACGCGGGCGCTGCACGGGGGCCACAACCAGTACCCGCCGATGGCCGGGGTGGCCGCGCTGCGCGAGGCGCTGGCCGAGAAGATCGAGTCGATGTACGGCGCGCGCTACGACCCCGGCGAGGAAATCACCATCACCGCCGGCGCCACCCAGGCGCTGCTGACCGCCATCCTGTGCGTCGTGCAGCCTGGAGACGAGGTGGTGGTGCTGACGCCGGCCTACGACAGCTACCTGCCGGCGATCGAGCTGGCCGGCGGGATCGCGCGCTGCGTTGCGCTGAGCGCCGATTTCACTCCCGACTGGCCGGCGATCGCCGCGGCGCTGGGACCGCGCACCCGGGCCATGCTGATCAACTCGCCGCACAACCCGAGCGGCCGGGTGTGGAGCGCGCAGGACATGCAGCGCCTGGGCGAACTCCTCGCACCCACCGACGTCGTGTTGATCAGCGACGAGGTCTACGAGCACATGGTGTACGACTCGCGCAGCCACTGCAGCGCGGCCGCGCAGGCGCTGCTGCGCCCGCGCAGCCTGGTGGTCTCGAGCTTCGGCAAGACCTACCACGCCACCGGCTGGAAGGTCGGCATGGTCGCCGCGCCGCGCGAACTCAGCGCCGAGTTCCGCAAGGTGCACCAGTTCAATGTGTTCACGGTCAACACCCCGATGCAGTGGGCGCTGGCCGACTACCTGCGCAACCGCCCGCAGGCCCACCTGCAGCTGCCGGACTTCTACCAGGCCAAGCGCGACCGCTTTCGCGCCGGCCTGCAGTCGACGAGGCTGCGGCTGCTGCCCTGCGAAGGCACGTATTTCCAGTGCGTCGACTACAGCGAGGTCAGCGAGCTGCCGGAGGCCGAGTTCTGCGGCTGGCTGACCCGGCAGCTCAAGGTGGCGGCGATCCCGCTGACAGCGTTCGAGCCGGTACCCGACACCCGGCGCCGGGTCGCGCGCTTTTGCTTCGCCAAGCGCGACGAGACGCTGGACACCGCGCTGCAGCGCCTGGCCCGGCTGTGAGCGCTGCCCGACCGCGCCGCTCGGCGGCCCGCGCGCGGCTCGGCGCATGCCCGGCGGCGGCGCGCTGTTGTACACTTTGGCGCCTCGCGGGTGTAGTTCAATGGTAGAACGGCAGCTTCCCAAGCTTCATACGAGGGTTCGATTCCCTTCACCCGCTCCAGATCCCGCCGCCGACCCGAGCGCGGCGGCGCAGCATTCGGCGTCACCTCCGGCGCCGCACGACGATGCCGCCGAGCGATCGAAGGCTCCGCTTCGGACCATCCGCTCGTATGTGCTGCGCACCGGCCGGCTGACCAGCGGCCAGGCGCGCGCGCTGGACGAACTCGGTCCGCGCTTCGTGCTGCCCTATGCGAGCCGGCCTGTCGACTGGGACGGGGTGTTCGGCCGCAGCGCACCCCGCGTGCTGGAGGTGGGTTTCGGCATGGGCGAGGCCACCGCGCTGCTGGCGCAGGCGCAGCCCGAGCGCGATTTCATCGGCGTCGAGGTGCATACGCCCGGAGTGGGCGCGCTGCTGCTGCGCATCCGTGAGCTGGGACTGGGCAACCTGCGCATCGTCTGCCACGACGCGGTGCAGGTGCTGCGCGACATGGTGGGCGAGGCGTCGCTGGACGCGCTGCACGTGTACTTCCCCGATCCCTGGCACAAGAAGCGGCACCACAAGCGGCGGCTGATCCAGCCCGGCTTCGTCGCGCTGGCCGCGTCGCGGCTGCGCCCGGGCGGGCTGCTGCACTGCGCCACCGACTGGCAGGACTACGCGCAGCACATGCTGCAGGTGTTGCAGCAGCAGCCCCTGCTGCGCAACACCAGCGCGGACCCGCAGGGCTACTGCGCGCGCCCCGCCTGGCGCATGCCCAGCAGGTTCGAGCAGCGCGGGCTGCGGCTGGGCCACGGCGTGTGGGACCTGGTGTTCGAGCGCAGCGCAGGCTGAGCGCGGACGCGCCCGGCCGCGCTCACGACAGCGCCCCGGTGATGCCGCCGTAGACGCCGAGCGCCGAGGTGGCGGCGACGACCGCCAGCACCAGCCACAGGTACCAGCCGCGCAGCCGGTGCTCCGCCGGCAGCGCCTTGATCGCCAGCGCGACCAGGAAGCCCAGCACGATCGGCAGCATCAGCGCGTTCATCACCTCCACGCCGATGGACAGCGCGACCAGGTCCGGCGCCAGCGCCACCACCAGCGCGCCGCCGATGACCCCGGCGGAGAACACCAGGTAGAACCAGGGGGCCTCCAGCGGGTGCAGTTCCAGCGAGTGCTTGTAGCCGCTGACCTCGCCGAAGCCCCAGGCGGCGGCCAGCGCGACCACGATGGCCGCGACCATCGCCGCGCCCAGCATGCCCAGGCCGAACAGCGTATGGCCCAGGCTCTGGCCGAGGAAGGGCGTCAGCGCCTGCGCGAGCTGGCCGACGGTGTTCAACGGCGGGCTGAGATGGCCGGCCCACAGCGTCGCGGCGGCCACCACCAGCACCGCGGCCATCACCACCTGGGTGAGCAGCGCGCCGAACGCGGTGTCCCAGCGCGCGGCCGTGTATTCCTCGGGCCGCAGGCCCTTGTCGGCGACCGCCGACTGTTGATAGAACACCATCCAGGGCATGATCACCGCGCCGATGTTGGCCGCCACGAGGTAGCGCATGTCCGGGTTGCGCAGCGGGTTGGTACCCAGGCCCGCGGCCACGTCGCCGAGGTGGGCCGGCGCCTGCAGCGCCACGCCGATGAACACGATCTCGAACAGCCCGAGCGCGATGGCCACGCGCTCGACCCGGCGGTAGCTGCCGGTCCACACCACCAGCAACAGGAAGCCCGCGGCCAGAGCCAGGCTCAACGCACGCGGCACGCCGAACAATTCGCCGACCCCGGCGACGCCGGAGAACTCGGTCAGCAGCGCACCGACCGTGGCGACGGCCAGGCCGCCGACCGACACCCAGGCCCAGAACCCGCCGAAGGTCTCGCGGATCAGCTCGCCATGCCCCTTGCCGGTGAAGATCCCCAGCCGCACGGTGAGTTCCTGCACGACGAACAGGATGGGCACGAGGGCCAGTTGCAGCCCGAGCAGCTGGTAGCCCCACTGCGCGCCGCTTTGCGCCGCGGTCAGGATGCTTCCGACGTCGGTGTCGGCCAGCATGACGACCAGGCCCGGACCGAGCACAGCGAGGAAGATGCGCCACCGGGCCCGCAGCGGCGAGGAACTTCCGGGGCCAGGATCGACGGGTTGGGCGAGCGCGGACATGAGCGATGGCAAGAGGAACTGCGGGAACTGCGGAAGCTGCGGAAGCTGCAAAACGGCGGGTTGCCAGACGAAAGGCAACCCGGGAACCGGAGCGCTGGCCCTGACCTGCGCCGGGCGACCGCGGGGCGGCCGGCTTGCCGCAGCGCAGCAGGGTTTGCGTAAATGATAATCGTTCTTGATATCGGCGCAAGCCCCCGTCATGACCCGAGGCGTTCCGGAGCGCTTTCGGGCGCGGCGGACGCCGGGGTAAAATGGCAGCTTCCCGTCCGAACCGAGTACAAGCGATGGATTTCGAACAAGCGCGCTTCAACATGATCGAGCAGCAGATCCGCCCGTGGGATGTGCTCGATCCGGATGTGCTGGATTTGCTGGCTGCGGTCAAGCGCGAAGACTTCGTTCCCCCGGCCTATCGTTCGCTGGCCTTTGCCGACATGGAGATCCCGCTGCCCTGCGGCGAGAGCATGCTGGCACCGAAGGTGGAGGCGCGGCTGCTGCAGGAACTGGCGGTGCGCAAGCACGAGTGGGTGCTCGAGGTCGGCACGGGCAGCGGTTTCATGGCCGCGCTGCTCGGCCACTGCGCGGCGCACGTGCTGAGCCTGGAGATCCACTCCGAGCTGGCCGAAGCCGCGCAGCAGCGGCTGCGCCAGGCCGGGGTGATGAACGCCAACGTGCGCTGCCTGGACGCGTCGCAGGAAATTCCCCCCGGCGAGTTCGACGTCATCGTGCTGTCGGGCTCGGTGGCGCAGCTTCCGCAACCCTTGGTCGACCGCCTCAAGCCGGGCGGCCGCCTGTGCGCGGTGGTCGGCGACCTGCCGGTGATGCGCGCCCAGCTGCTCACCCGCACCGGCGAGCGCGAGTCGCGGCTGGTCGACCTGTTCGACACCGTGGCGCCGCGGCTGCACGGTTTCGCCGAGACCCCGCGCTTTCGCTTCTGATCCGCCCCGGCCCGCGAGCGGGCCGGCCCTTGCGCACGAGTCGTTCCTCCAGCCCCTGCGAACTGCCATGACGATAGCCCAACTCACCGTCGGCGAACTGCGCGACATGCTCGACAACCGACCCCAGGAGTTCGACTCCTGGCATGTGGTGGACGTGCGCGAACCCTGGGAGCTCGAGCGCGCCAGCATCCGCCATGCGTGCTTTCGCTGCAGCGCGATCCCCAAGGGCACGGTGCTCGATCGCCTGGCCGAGCTGCCGCGCGACAAGAAGCTGCTGATCATGTGCCGCACCGGAGGCCGCAGCACCGAGGTCGCGAGCTGGCTGCTGCAAAGCGGCTTCGACGAGGTGTACAACCTGCAGGGCGGAATCACCGCCTGGTCGCGCGAGGTCGACCCCTCGGTACCGACCTATTGAGGCGTCGGCGCCGGCCGGCCCGGGCTGCCCGCCGCCTGGCGCAGGTAGCCGGCGATCCAGTGCGCCTGGGCCTGCGCCGCGCCGCGGTGGGCGGCGCTGAACTCGCGCGCGGCACGGCGCGCGTCGCGCAGCGCCCCGGCATCGTCCAGCCAGCGCTGCAGTTGCGCCCACACCTGGCCGGCGTCGGCCGCCTGCGCCAGCGCGCCGGCGCGCCCCGCCTGCTCGACCGCGTGCGTGAAATTGAACACATGCGGGCCGATGACCACCGCGCAGCCTTCCGCGCAGGCCTCGATCAGGTTCTGCCCGCCCAGCGGCAGCAGGCTGCCGCCGATGAAGGCCGCGTCGGCCATCGCATAGTAGGCCGGCATTTCGCCCAGGCTGTCGCCGACCCAGACCTGCAGCTGCGCGTCGGGCTCGCCCTGGCTGCGCAGGCGGTAGCGCAAGCCCCGCTGCTCGAGCAACTGCACCAGTTGCCCGACGCGCTCCAGGTGCCGCGGCACCAGCACCAGCAACGCGCGCTCGAGCAGCTGCGGCGGCAGGCTGTCCAGCAGCAACTGCTCCTCGGCGGTCGCGCGGTGCTCGCGGGTCGATGCCAGCACCAGCACCGGCCGCCCGCCGGCGGCCGCGCGCCACTGCCGCCCCAGCATGCGCAGGGCCGCGTCTCCGCGGCGGTCGAACTTCAGGTTGCCGGCGACCATCACCCCGGGTGCGCCCAGGTCGCGCAGCCGCGAGGCATCGGCGCCGGTCTGCGCGGCCGCGCCGGCCAGCGCGCCGAATGCGGCGGTGGCCAGCCCCGGCCAGCGCGCCCAGCGCGCCCAGCTGCGCGCCGACAGGCGGGCGTTGGCCAGCAACAGCGCCACCCGGTGGCCGGCGCAGGCCTGCGCCAGGTTCGGCCAGATCTCGGTCTCCATGAGCACCCCGACCTGCGGCCTGAAGGCCTGCAGGAAGCGCTCGACCGCGGCCGGCAGGTCGTAGGGCAGCCAGGCCTGCAGGTCGCCCGGGCGCAGCAACTCGGCGCCGGCTGCGCGCCCGGTGGGCGTGGTGTGGGTCAGCAGCAGCTGCAGCTGCGGGACTTCGCGCCGCAACGCGTCCAGCAACGGCGCGGCGGCCCGCGTCTCACCCAGCGACACCGCGTGCAGCCACAGCCGCGGGCCCGGCGGCGGCGGCGGCGGCTGGCGGTAGCGGCCGAATCGCTCGCCCAGGCGGCTGCGGTAGGCCTGGTCGTGCCTGGAGCGCCACAGCAAGCGCAGCACCGCCAGCGGCGCCAGCAGGCGCCACAGCAGGGTGTACAGGCCCAGCGCCCGCCGCTGGCTCGCCGCCAGCCTCATGCCAGAGCCCCCAGGCGCGTCGCCCCGGCCCCGTCGACCGGGGCAGGCGCCGCCTGGAGCAGTTCCAGCGCCACCTGCAGGACCTCGCCCGCCGACGGCGGCCGGCCGACGTCGCCCAGGTTGCGATGCGGCGAGCGGGCGCGGATTCCCACCTGCGCCGGCGAGGTCGCGGTGTAGATCGCGATCACCGGGGCGGCGACCGCCGCGGCCAGGAAGCTCAGCCCGGTGTCGACTCCGACGACCAGCGCACTGGCTCGCAGCACCCCGGCCCACTCGCCCAGGCCGAGCCGGTGCGGCGCGAGCTCGACCGGCGGCGGCGCCGCGCCGGCCTGCGCGGCGCGCACCCCCTCGGCGATGCGCGCCGCGCGCTCGCGTTCGGTGTCGCTGCCCCAGGCCAGCACCAGCGCCAGGCCGCGCGAACGCAACTGCCGGCCGAGTTCCACCCAGCTGGCCTCGGGCCAGAGCTTTTCGTCGCGCGCGGTCGCCGACAGCAGCACCGCGAAGGGCTGCCGGCCGCCGAGCCAGTCCGGCCGCGCCGGCAGCACCCGCAGGCCGTACGCCGGGTCCCCCTGGGGCGTGTAGCCCAGCACCCGGGCGCACAGGTTGCGGTAGCGGGTCACCGCGGCCAGGCTGTCGAAGGCCGGGGCCGCGATGCGCACGTCGTACAGACACGCCGCGATGGGCTCGCGGCACGCCCGCCCCTTCCAGCCGTAGCGCCTGCCCTGCGCCAATCGCGCCAGCACGGCGCTCTTGCACAGGCCCTGCAGGTCGATGACGGCGTCGTAGGGATGCTGCGCCAGATCGCTGCGCAGTTCACGCCACTGGCGGCGGGTGGTCGACGCCAAGGGCCTGCGCCACCAACTGCGCCACGGAACCTGGATGACCCGCGACACTCCGGGATGGGCCTGCACCAGCTCCGCGTACCCGGGCTCGAGCATCCAGTCGATGCTGCAGCCCGCCCGGTGCTCCAGGATGTCGTGCACCACCGGCAAGGCCTGCACGATGTCGCCCATCGAGCTGGTCTTGACCAGCAGCACCCGCGACGGTGTGCAATCGGGCATCGCGACGTCCCCGCGCGGGCTCACGGGCTCAGAAAGGCAGTTGCAGGTCGGGCTGCAGCGCCAGCAGAGCGGCGCGGAACTCCTGCTGGATGCGCGCCATCGCCTGCTGGTCGCCGGCCTCGAAGCGCAACACCACGCAGGGGGTCGTGTTGGAGGGGCGGGCCAGCCCGAAACCGTCGGCGTACTCGGCACGCACGCCGTCGATGGTGTGGATGCGCAGCGCGGTCGGGAAGCGCCCCTCGCGCTGCAATCGCTCGCACAGCGCGAACTGCTGCTGCGGCGCGGTGGCGATCTTCAACTCGGGGGTGGACAGCGAATCGGGCAGGCCCAGCAGCTCGGCCTGGGCATCGGCCGCGCGCGCCAGCAGCTCCAGCAGGCGCGCGGCGACGTACTGCGCGTCGTCGAAGCCGAACCAGCGATCCTTGAAGAAGATGTGGCCGCTCATCTCCCCGGCCAGCGGCGCCGCGACCTCCTTCATGCGAGCCTTGATCAGCGAGTGCCCCGTGCGCCACATCATCGGCTCGCCGCCGTGCCGGCGCACCCAGGGGTCGAGCTGGGCCGTGCACTTGACGTCGTACAGGATCGGCGCTCCCGGGTGGCGCTGCAGCACATCGGCCGCGTACAGCATCAACTGGCGATCCGGCCAGATGATGTGGCCGTCCTTGGTCACCACCCCCAGGCGGTCGCCGTCGCCGTCGAAGGCCAGCCCGATCTCGGCGTCGCCTTCGCGCAGCACGCGCTGCAGGTCCTGCAGGTTGCGGGGATCGGCCGGGTCGGGATGGTGGTTGGGAAAGCTGCCGTCGACCTCGCAGTACAACTCGGTGACCCGGCACCCCAGCCGGCGCAGCAATTGCGGCGCGAAGGCGCCGGCCACGCCGTTGCCGCAGTCCACCGCGACATGCATCGGGCGCGCCAGGTGCACGTCGTCCGCGATGCGCTGCATGTAGGCTTCGACCACGCTGGCGCTGCGCTGCCCGCCGTGGCCGCTGCTGTAGGCCTCCGACAGCGTGAGCTCGCGCAGCGCGGCGATTTCCTCGCCATGCAGCGCGTCGCCCTGCAGCACCAGCTTGAGCCCGTTGTACTCGGGAGGGTTGTGGCTGCCGGTGATCTGGATGCCGTTGCCGATGTCGGTGGTGGCGCAGGCGAAATACAGCATCGGCGTCGCGTTCATGCCCAGGTCGACCACCTCGAGTCCGCCTGCGCGCAGGCCCTCGCCCAGCGCCTGCGCGAGCCGCGGGCCGGAGTCGCGTCCGTCGCGGCTGAGGTAGACGCAGCGTTCGCCGCGCGAGCGCGCCAGCGTGGCGTAGGCGCGCCCGATGTGGGTGCAGGCTTCGGAGTCCAGCGAGACGGAAACGATGCCGCGGATGTCGTAGGCCTTGAACAGCGAGGAGTCGAGTTGCGCCATGGGTCGGGTCGAGGCAGCGGCGCCGCGGCGGACACCGGGCGAACGAGGCAAAATGCCATTTTCTCACGACACGCGGCGATGGCCACCTATCTGATCGGGGACTTGCAGGGTTGCGACGACGCGTTCGGCCGGCTGCTCGACGCGCTGGACTTCCAGCCTGCGCGCGACCGCCTGGTCGTGCTCGGCGACGCGGTCAACCGCGGCCCCGCCTCGGCCGCCTGCCTGCGCCGGCTGATGCGCCTGGGCGAGGCCGCGCAGTGCCTGCTGGGCAACCACGACCTGCACCTGCTGGCGGTGGCCGAAGGGGTGCGGCGGGAACACCGCAGCGATACCTTGCAGGACATCCTGCAGGCGCCCGACCGCGACGAGCTGCTCGACTGGGTGCGCCGCCGCCCGCTGGCGCTGCTCGAACAAGGGTGGCTGCTGGTGCACGCCGGCGTGCTGCCGCAGTGGAGCGTGCCGCAGACGCTGGAACTGGCGGCCGAGGTCGAGGGGCAACTGCGCGACGGCGTGCTGCGCGACTTCCTGGCCGACCTGTTCGGCAACCAGCCCGCGACCTGGTCGCAACGGCTGCAAGGCCCCGAGCGCTGGCGCATCACCGTCAACGCCCTGACCCGCTTGCGGTACATCGACACCCGCGACTCCAGCATCGACTTCCATTGCAAGCAGGCGCCTGCGGCGGCCCCGCCCGAACTGCTGCCGTGGTTCGCGGTACCGGGCCGCGCCAGCCGCGACACCCCGATCGCCTTCGGCCACTGGTCGAGCCTCGGTCTTTCGTGGCGCGACTCGGCGCTGTGCCTGGACAGCGGCTGTCTGTGGGGCGGCAGCCTCAGCAGCCTGCGGCTGCAGCCGGGCTTCCCGCGCTGGCTCGAGGTGGTCTCGGTGGGGTGCGACCACTCCGGTGTATAATGCCCGTTTTTGCCAACGCTAAATTAGTGGAGTGCTGCATGGCACGCGTCTGTCAGGTTACCGGCAAAGCGCCGATGGTGGGAAACAATGTGTCCCACGCCAACAACAAGACCAAGCGTCGCTTCCTCCCCAACCTGCAATACCGCAGGATCTGGGTCGAGAGCGAGAATCGTTTCGTGCGCTTGCGCATTTCCAACGCCGCGCTGCGCCTGATCGACAAGGTCGGCATCGACACGGTGCTGGCCGACCTGCGCGCGCGCGGCCAGGTCTGAACCCCACCCAGGAGTGAGTCGCGATGGCCAAAGGCGGACGTGAAAAGATCAAGCTGGAGTCGACCGCTGGTACCGGTCACTTCTACACCACGACCAAGAACAAGCGCACCCAACCGGACAAGATGGAAATCGCCAAGTTCGATCCGGTGGCCCGCAAGCACGTGGTCTACAAGGAAACCAAGCTGAAGTGAAGGCCGTCGCGGGCCGCGACCGCAGCAGCGGCGCGGCGCGCGACCGCCTCGATGCAACCGGTCCGCGACGCGCGGACTCCGGACCATCGCAGTCCGGCCCCCCGAAGCCCGCGCATGCGGGCTTTCTTGCATCCGGACCCGCATGCGCGGGCCCTCCAACGCAAAGGCCCGCAAGATGCGGGCCTTTGCATGGGTGCTGCTCGCGCGCGGCAGGCCGACGCCCACCGCGGCAACCGTCGATTTACTTCTGCTCGCTGGCGGCAGCGGCGGGGGCCGAAGCGGCGCCCGAAGCAGCGGCAGCCGGGGCGGCCGAAGCGGCAGCGGCGGGCTTGGAGGCAGCAGCCGAGGCGGCGGGCGCGGCGCTCGAGGCGGGAGCAGCAGCCGAGGCCGGAGCGGCGGCGGAGGCCGGCGCCGAAGCCGGAGCGGCTTGCTCTTCCTTCTTGCCGCAGGCTGCCAGGGCCAGCACAGCGATCATGGAAGCCAACAACACGGACTTTTTCATTTGGTTCCTCAAGCGTCAGAACGACAAACAGGCAAGGTGTATCCGGTGGACCCGGACAGATAGTGAGTCATGAACCTGTCCCTTGGACGGAACTCTCGGTTCAACACAAAAGTATAGCGCGGTACAGGGTTTGCCCGAATGCCTCTGCAAAAAATGCTTCAATTCGTTGCAGTCTGTGCACAAACCCTGCGGAATCACAAACCCAGCACATCGGGGGCGAAACCCGGCTCGGCCAGGTCCCATGCCTGCTCGAAGGGCTCGCTCGACACCTGCCAACGCGCGCCGCGCAGCACCAGCGAGCGGCGCTGGCCCTGCGCCGGCAGCGCGAGCACCGCTCGCTCGCCGCGCAGCCACAACCCTTCCGGCGGAGCCTCGATGGCAGGCGGGAGCTCGCGGCACTCGACGACATAGCCGCACTCCAGCCTCCAGCGGGAAAAGCGCGGGAAATCCCTGGGGAAGTCACGGTAGCTGCGGGCCAGCATGCGCACGCAGCTGCGCCGTCGCGCCAGCGCCCAGGCGCGCAAGCCCTGCACGACCTCGGGCTCGTCGAGCGGCCAGTCCTCGTACCGCTCGCTGTACATCCAGAAGCCGGCTCCGGGCTCGCGCAGGCCGTCGCGCAAGGCCTGCTGCCAGGCGACGCGGCCGACCAGCACCGGCTGCTGCGCCGGCGCTTCGGGGGGTTGTGGCTTCATGCTGGCTCCTGCGGCCCATGCCGGGCCCTGTCGGCGGGATGCGCCCAGCCGTCGCGGCACCACTGCAACAGCAACTCGCGTTCGGCGGGCGTGGCCTGGGCATAGTGCGCCGGACTCAGCTCGCGCAGGTCGGCCAGGCGGCGCAGGAGCCGGGAGGCTGCCAGCTGCGGCGCGACGCTCTCGCCGTTGATGGCCAGCGCAGCCGGCGCCCACAACATGCGGCTGCGCCTGTCCAGGCGCACGCCGGCGCGCGCCAGGCGCCGCGCCAGCCCGACACGATCGCCGGGGCTGAACACCACCTCCTGCTTGGGTTCGGTGAGCAACTCGGCCAGCGCGCGGGTGTAGCCTGCGCGCGATGGGCGCAGCCGGGCGAAAGCCTCGGCGACAAAGTCCACCATGCCCTCGGGCAGGCGCGCCGGGTGCGCGGCCCAGCCGCGCCCGAGCGCGCCGCGATCGCTGTAGCGCACGCCGGCGGGAAGTTCCTCGGCGAGCTTCCACAGCAGGTGGCGCAGCAGTTCGTCGGCGGGCGGCGAGCGGAATCCCACCGAGTAGGTCATGCACTCGCCTTCGGCCACGCCGTCGTGCCCCCAGCCCGGCGGCAGGTACAGCAGGTCGCCGGGCTCGACCCACAGTTCCTGCTCCGGCTCGAAGTCCTGCAGCAGCTTCAGCGGTTGCCCGGGCCGCAGCCGCGGCCGCGCCACCGGCCCCAGCCGCCAGCGGCGGCGCCCCTGCGCCTGCAGCAGGAACACGTCGTAGTCATCCACGTGCGGCCCCACCCCGCCGCCGTCGCTGGCCCAGGAGATCATCAGGTCGTCCAGCCGCGCATCGGGAACGAAGCGAAAGCGCCGCAGCAGCTCCGCCACGCCCTCGTCGTGCAGGTCGACGCCCTGCACCAGCAGCGTCCAGTCCGGCCGCCGCACCGCGCCCAGATCCCGCGCGCGCAGCGGCGAGCGCAGCACCTGCCAGTGCGTTCCCTCGCGCCGCACCACCCGCGCCTCCACGTCCTCGCGCAACGCCAGTTCGAACAGCCGGCGGCGGTCGATCAGCGGCTTGAAGCCCGGCAGCGCCTGGCGCAACAGCAGCGGCCTGCGCTGCCAGTGCAGGCGCAGGAATTCCTCGTGGCTGAGCCCGGGCAAGCGCAGCAGATCCTGTGACACCGTCGACTCCCGCGGACGCGCACCTGCGGCCCTCGGCCGCGCAGTCTAGTCCACTGCGGCTGGCACGCGGTCCGGCCTTGGCCGCAAAATACCGCCTTCGCACAGCAGCCGCCGAGCCCGGCAGGAAGCCCCATCATGCAGATCGCCCCCGACACCGTGGTCACCCTGGCCTGGCGCCTGACCGACGCCCAGAACGAAGCCCTGGCCGAGGACGACCAGGGGACCGATTTCTACGTCGGCGGCGCCGACCTGCTGCCGGCGATCTCGCGCGACCTGCTCGGCAAGTCCGCCGGCGACAGCGGTGCGCTGCAGATCGAGCCCGCCGATGCCTTCGGCGACTACGACCCGCTGCGCCTGCGGGTCGAGGACCGCGCGTGCTTTCCGGCGCTGCTCGAACCCGGCATGCAGTTCGAGCAGCTGCCTGCGGGCTGCGCCCCCGCCGAGGCCGGCTGCCTGTACACGGTCACCGACATCGCCGAGGACAAGGTGGTGCTCGACGGCAACCACCCGCTGGCCGGCATGGCGCTGCGGGTGCACTATCGCATCGTCGACGTGCGCGAACCCGACCCCGACGAACTCGAGGCGCACAGCGCGCATCTGGACGAAGTCGACACCGGCATGTTCCTCGTCGGCCGCACGCCCGGGGCCTGAGGTCCGGCGGCCGGGCGCCCTCCTTCAGGCCGCCAGCGCGAGCGAGCGCCGCAGGCGAGCCAGCGCGAACGCGAAGAACACCGCGCCGATCGCAGCGATGGCCAGCAGCTGCGGCCACACCACGGCCAGCCCGGCGCCGCGGAACAGCGTCGCCTGCGAGAGGCTGACGAAGTGGGTGGTGGGAGCCGCCTGCATCAGCATGCGCACCAGCGCGGGCATGCTTTCGCGCGGGGTGCTGGCTCCCGACAGCATTTCCAGCGGCAGCAGCACCATGATCAGAAGCAACCCCATCTGGGGCATCGAGCGCGCCACGGTGCCGAAGAAGATGCCCATCGAGGTCACCGCGAACATCTGCAGCGCCGCCCCCAGCACGAACACCCAGGTCGCCGCGGGCAGCGGCACGCCGAGCAGGCCGTGCACGACCAGCAGCAAGGACGCGCAGGTTCCCAGCAGCACGACCAGCCCCATCGACCAGACCTTGGCCGCCATGATCTGCAGAGGACTCAGCGGCATCGACAGCAGATGCTCCAGCGTGCCGTGCTCGCGTTCGCGCAGCAGCGCGGCGCTGGTCAGCACGATGCCCAGCATGGTCACGTTGTTGATCAGCTCGGCCACCGCGCCGAACCAGGACGGGGTCAGCGCGGCATTGAAGCGATTGCGCAGCACCAGCCGTGCCGGCTGCGCCAGCGGCGGTCCGCCGGGCGGGCCGCGCAGCTCGAAGGCGGCGATCTCCCCCTGGGCGATGGCCTGCACATAGGCGCCGCCGGCGAAGGCCTGCAGCATGCGCGTGGCATCGACGCTGAGCTGCAGCCCGGGCCTGCGCCCGCCGAACAGGTCGCGCTGGAAATGCGGCGGGATGTCGAGCACGAAGGTGTAGAGCCCGGCATCCATCGCGGGATCGACCTGGCTCGGCGCCAGTCGCGGCGGCGGCAGGAAATACGGCGGCCCGAAGGCCTGGCTCAGCCGATCGGACAGCACCGAATGGTCCTCGTCGACCACCGCCAGCGGCGCTCTCTGCAGGGTCTCGGGGGTCCCGGTGGCGGCGCTGTAGATGGCCAGCGTGAAGGCGAAGCCCATCAGCAGCAGCATGGCCGGGTCGTGCCACAGGCTGCGCAGTTCCTTGACCCCGAGGTGCCACACGTTGGACAGCCACGCCATGGCGGTCATCCTCAGCGCTCCTGCCGGCCCAGCAGCACCAGCCCGGCCGCCGCGAGCAGCGGCGCGGCCAGCAGCAGCGCAAGCAGCTCGGGCGCCAGCTCGCCCAGGCTCAGCGCCTTCGAGAAGGTGCCCCGGCAGATGGTCAGGAAGTGGGTCGTCGGGTAGATCCGGCCGATCCACGCCGCCGGCCCCTGCAGCGCCGAAGTCGGCGTGAGCAAGCCGGAGAACTGCACGGCCGGCAGCATGGTGCCGATGGTGGTGGCGAAGATCGCCGCCGTCTGGGTGCGCAGGAAGCTCGACATCAGCAGCCCCAGCGCGCTGGCGTCGAACACGTACAGCAGCGAGGCCAGCGCGTAGGCCACCGGGCTTCCGGTGAAGGGCACGCGGAACACCGCGACCGTCCAGGCCCACAGCAGCAGCGAATTGAGCAGCCCGAGCGCGACATAGGGCAGCTGCTTGCCCAGCAGGAATTCCAGCCGCGTGGCGGGCCCGGCGTAGAAGTTCAGGATCGAGCCGAGCTCCTTCTCGCGCACCACGCTGAGGGCGGCAAGCATGGCCGGGATCATCATCAGCAACAGCGGCAGGATGGCCGGAGCCATCGCCACCAGGCTGCTGAGCTCGGGGTTGTAGCGGTAGCGGATGTCGATGCCGACGCTGCCGGCCGCCGGCGGCAGCGCGGCGCGCTCGGCGGCGCGGCGCAACAGCCACGACGCATGCACTCCCTCGACGAAGGCGTCGATGTTCTCGGCGCGCGACGGCATCGAGCCGTCGACCCAGGCGCCGATGGACGGCGACAGCCCGCGCTGCACGTCCCTGGCGAAACCCGGCGGGATCTCCAGGGCCATCGCCAGTTCGCCGCTGCGCATGCGGCGATCGAGGTCGGCGTCGCTGCGCAGCGGCGATCGCTCGCTGAATTCCCTCGCGCTGGCGAAGTCGGCCACGTAATCGCGGCTGAGCACGCTGGCGTCGCGGTCGAGCACGGCGAAGCGCAGGTGTTGCACGTCGAGGTTGATGCCGTAGCCCATGATCACCAGCAGCAGCACGCTGCCCGCCAGCGCCAGCGCCGAGCGCACGGGGTCGTGCAGCAGCTCCAGCGCCTCGCGCCAGCTGTGGGCGAGCAGTCGCGTGGCCGAGCGCGCCAGCGCCCCGGGGTAGCGCCGCGGCCGCTGCGCCGAGACCAGCGCGGCATCGTCGGCGGCCGGCTGCGGCGCCTGCTGCGCGGCGATCCACCGCACGAAGGCCTGCTCCAGCGAGCCGGCGCCTCGCGCCGCGGCGATGTCGCGCGGCGTGCCGCTGGCCAGCACCCGCCCGGCGTGCATCAGCGCCACCCGATCGCAGCGCTCGGCCTCGTCCATGCGGTGGGTGGAAACGAACACCGTCACGCCATCGCGTCGCGCCAGTTCCTGCAGCCGATTCCAGAACCAGTCGCGGGCCAGCGGATCGACGCCCGAAGTCGGCTCGTCGAGGATCAGCAGTTCCGGTGCGTGCAGGGTCGCCACCGCCAGCGACAGGCGCTGGCGCATGCCCAGCGGCAGTTGCGCCGGGTGCATCGGCAGCACCTGCCGCAGTCCGTAGCGCGCCGCCGCGCGTTCCACGACCTCGCGCTGGCGCTGCGCGGGCAGGCCGAACAGCCGTGCGTGCAGCTCCAGGTTCTGCAGCACGCTCAGCTCCCCCCACAGCGAAAAGCCCTGGGTCATGTAGCCCACCCGGCGGCGCGAGCCGAGGTCGCGCGGCGCCGGCTCGCGACCGAAGACCCGCACGCTGCCGGCGCTCGGCTCGAGCAGGCCGGCGAGCATCTTCATGGTCGTGGTCTTGCCGCATCCGTTGGAGCCGATGAAGCCGAAGATCTCGCCGCGCGCGATGCGCAGGTCGACCGCGTCGACCGCGACGAAGTCGCCGAAACGCCGGACCAGCCCCTGCGCCTCCACCACCGGCTGCCGCTGCGGCAGCGGCTGCGGCCGTGCCGGCGCCCCGGCGGCGGCGGGCTCCTGCGACTGCGGCGCGAGCCGCTGCGGCAACAGCGCGACAAAGGCGTGCTCCAGGTCGTCGCAGCCGGTGCGCTCGAGCAGCCTGCGCGGCGTGCCGCGCGCCACCACCCGGCCGCCGTCCATCGCCACCAGCCAGTCGAAGCCCCGGGCCTCGTCCATGTACGAGGTGGCCACCAGCACGCTCATCCCCGGGTGGCGGCGGCGAAGCCGCGCGATCAGCTCCCAGAACTGCACCCGCGACAGCGGATCCACCCCGGTCGTCGGTTCGTCGAGCACCAGCAGTTCCGGGTCGTGCAGCAACGCGCAGCACAAGGCCAGTTTCTGCTTCATCCCGCCCGACAGCGTGGCCACCGGCCGCGCCGCGAACTCGGCCAGCCCGGTCGCGCGCAGCAGCTCGGCCTGCCTGGCGATTCGCGATGCGGGATCGAAGCCGCGCTGGCGGCCGAAGAACTCCAGGTTCTGCGCGACCGACAGGCGCGGGTACAGGCTGCGCCCCAGGCCCTGCGGCATGTAGGCGACGCGGTGGCGCAGCCTGGCGAGCTCGCGGGGCCGGCGCAGGTCGGCGCCCAGCACCTCGATCTCGCCGGCCTGCAGCCTGCGCACCCCGGCCAGCAGCGCGAGCAGGCTGGATTTGCCCACCCCATCGGGCCCGATCAACCCGACCATGCGGCCCGCCGGAAGGCACAGATGCGCGACGTCCAGCACCCGCCGGTCGCGGTAGCGCAGCTCGACATGCCGCAGCAGCGCCAGCCCGCCTCGCGCCCGCTCGCTCACGGCAGCGCGCTCCTCGCCGGGCCGCGCCCCGGCTCGGCGGCGGAGGCGGCCGCAGCGCCCGTCTGCAGGCGCTGCGGCCACGCCAGGCCGCGCTCCAGCCGGACATAGGCCATGCCGGGCATGCCGCTCTTGAGTTCGGGCAGGTGGGCGGCGGCCCAGCGCGGGTCGACGCGGGCGCGCACCCGGAACATCAGCTTCTGGCGCTCGCTGGCGGTCTCCACGCTCTTCGGGGTGAACTGGGCGACCGCCGACACGTAGGACACCCGCGCCGGCACCGCCCTGTCCGGCCGCGCGTCGAGCACCAGCCGCGCCTCGTCGCCGAGCAGCACCTTGCCGGCGTCGGCCTCGGGCAGGAAGAACGACATGCCCAGGTCGGACGTGTCGAGCAGGCTGACCACCCGCGCGCCCACGCCGAGCATCTCGCCCGGGCGCGCCACCAGGTACTGCACCTGGCCCGCCACCGGGGCACGGATCGCGCAGTCGCGCAGTTCGACGTCGATGCGCTGCACCGCTGCCTGCGCCGAGGCCACCGCCGACTGCGCCTCGGCCGCCGCCAGGCGCGCGGTCGAGACGGCCGCCGCGGCAGCCTGCACCTGGGCGCGCGCGGCGGCCAGCGCGCCTTGCGCGCTTCCCAGCCGCGCCTGGTCGTCGTCGAGCTGCTGCTGCGACACACCGCCCAGCTCCAGCAACTGCCGCGAGCGCAGCAGGCGGCTGCGCGCGGCGCGCAGCTCGCTGTCGCGCTGCAGCGCCTGGGCGGCCGCGACGGCCTGCTCGCCGCGGCGCAGCGCGACCTGCGACAGCGCGGTGGCCGCGGCATCGCGCGCCTGCTGGCGCTGCGCGGCGACCTGCTCGCGCTGCGCCCGCAGCGGGGCGCAATCGAGCAGCGCGACGACCTGCCCTGCGCTCACCCGCTCGCCCTCCTGCACCCGCAACGACTGCAGGCGGGCCGCCAGCCGGGTGGACAGCTCGATGTCCACCGCCTCCAGCCGGCCGTTGCCCGACGCCAGTCCCGGAATCGACCGCGGCCGCTGCAGCCAGTACGAGGCCGCGGCCAGCAGCGCGAGCCCGGCCACGGCGGCGAGCGTCCAAGCCAGGGGTCGCGCCTGCGGCATGTCCATTCCTGCCGGCCGACAGGGCCGGCCGTCGACCCGATTGTGCGGCCGGCACCGCCGGCCGACCATGCGCCCAGATCAAACGCCGGCGAAACGCCGCGCCGGCGGCCCAGGCTCAGCTGCCGGTGGAGCCGAAGCCCCCGCCGCCGCGCTCGCTGGCGTGGGAGAACGCCTCGACCACCTCGAAGCGGGCGCGCACGATGGGCACGAACATCATCTGGGCGATGCGCTCGCCCGGCTCGATGCGCAGCGGCGGGCTGCCCGCGGGGTTGCGGTTCCAGGCGCTGACCATCACCTGGCCGGTGTAGTCGGCGTCGATGACCCCCAGCGAATTGCCCAGCACCAGGCCGCGCTTGTGGCCCATTCCCGAGCGCGGCGCGATCACCGCCATCAGTCCCGCATCGGCGATGTGCATCGCGAAACCGGCGGGAACGAGCACGGCTGGGCTGCCGGCGGCCAGCTCCAGCGGCTGCTCCAGGCAGGCGTGCAGGTCGACCGCGGCGGCCATGGGCGACTGGTAGGCGGGCAGACCCCACTGCCGCAGCCGCGGATCGAGGATCACGAATTCGACGCTGGCGCAGGCAGGCTGGGTCAAGGCAAGGCTCCGGAAGGCGGGGAAGGGGTTGCGCGCAACGGGCCGCGCGCGGGACCAGGGGACAGGGGCCGGATGGACGTCGCCGCCGCGCGGCCTCAGGCGCGCGCGGGCAGGCGCGCGGCGATTTCGCGGACCAGCTGGCGCGCCAGCTCGAGCTTGTCCATGCGCGGCAGCTCGCGCACGCCGCTCTCGTCGACCAGCACGCAACTGCTGTGGTCGCTGCCGAAGGTCTGCGGGCCGAGGTTGCCCACCAGCAGCGGCACCGCCTTGCGCAGGCGCTTGGCCTGGGCGTTGGCGACCAGGTCGTCGGCCTCGGCGGCGAAGCCCACGCAGTACGGCGATGGCGCGCGCGCCGCGACCTCGGCGAGGATGTCGGGATTGGCCACCAGCTCGGGCAGGCTCGGCGCCGCCCCGGGCTGTTTCTTGATCTTGCCGGCCTGCGCCTGGCGCGGCCGCCAGTCGGCGACCGCGGCCGCGGCGATGAACACGTCGGCAGCGGCCAGGTCCAGCTCGGCCCGCACCGCATCGCGCATCTGCAGCGCGGTCTCGACCCGCACCGTGCGCGCCCCGTAGGGCGGCGCCAGCGCGCCCGGGCCGGCCACCAGCACCACCTCGGCGCCGGCCTCCCAGGCCGCGCGCGCCAGCGCCCAGCCCATCTTGCCGCTGGAGCGGTTGCTCAGTCCGCGCACCGCGTCCCAGGGCTCGAAGGTCGGCCCGGCGGTCAGCAGCACGCGGCGCCCCTGCAACAGCCGCGGCTGCCACAACGCCTCGATCTCCAGCAGCAACTGCTCGGGCTCGAGCATGCGCCCCTCGCCGACCTCGCCGCAGGCCTGCTCGCCGCTTCCCGGGCCGGCCAGGCGCACGCCATCGTCGCGCAGGCGGGCGGCGTTGCGCTGCACCGCCGGATGCGCCCACATCGCGCGGTTCATCGCCGGCGCGAGCAGCGTGGGCACGGCGTCGCGCGCCAGCAGCAGCGTGCCCAGCAGGTCGTCGCCGATGCCGCATGCCGCGCGCGCCAGCAGGTCGGCGCTGGCCGGCGCGACGACCAGCGCATCGGCCTCGCGCACGAGGTCGATGTGGTCCATCCCGGAGGCGCGCAGCGGATGCCAGGAGTCGAGCGCGACTTCGCGCCCGGACAGCGCCTGCAAGGTCAGCGGGCCGACGAATTGCGTCGCCGCCCGGGTCATCACCACCTGCACCGAGTGGCCCGCCTTGACCAGCAGCCGCGTCAGTTCGCAGGCCTTGTAGGCGGCAATGCCCCCGCTGATGCCCAGCAGCACGCGGCGCGGGCGGGTCGAAGTGGCGGCCTGCATCGCGCCGCCCTCACCCGCGCGCCGGCTGCAGGCGCTGCTCGCACCACTGCGAGGCCAGCGCAAGCGCCGCGTCCACCTGTTGCGGCTGCGACCCGCCGGCCATCGCGAAATCCGGCCTGCCGCCGCCCTTGCCGCCGACCTGCTGCGCCGCCAGGTTGACCAGTTCGCCGGCCTTGACGCGTTCCACGAGGTCGGCGCTGACGCCGGCGGCCAGCTGGACCTTGTCGCCGTCGACACTGGCCAGCAGCACGACGGCCGAGCGCAGCCGCGCCTTGAGCTGGTCGACCACGCTGCGCAGCGTCGCCGCATCCGCGCCGTCCAGGCGGGCGCTGAGCAGCCGCGCGCCGCCGATGTCGCGCGCCCGTTCGGCCAGTTCCAGGCCGCGCGCGGCCGCCAGCCGCGACTTCAGCGCCGCCAGCTCCTTGTCGTGGGCGCGCAGCTGCTCGACCAGCTGCGCGGCGCGGCGCGCCAGTTCGTCCTGCGGCGCCTTGAGCAGGCCGGCGAGTTCGGCCAGCTCCGCTGCCTGGCGCTGCCCGAGCGCCAGCGCCTGCAGCCCGGTCGTGGCCTCGATGCGGCGGATGCCCGCCGCCACCGCGCCCTGCCCGGTCACGCGCAGGCTGCCGATGTCCCCGGTGCGCCCGACATGGGTGCCGCCGCACAGCTCGCGGCTGTCGCCGATGTCCAGCACGCGCACGTGGTCGCCGTACTTCTCGCCGAACAGCATCATCGCGCCGGTCTTGCGCGCCTCGTCGATCGGCAGCACCCGCGCCAGCGTCGGAGTGTTGTCCAGCACCTGGCGGTTGACCCAGTCCTCGATTCGCCGGATCTGCTCGTCGTCCAGCGCCGCGTCGTGGGAGAAATCGAAACGCGTCTTCTGCGAATCGACCAGCGAGCCGCGCTGCTGCACATGCTCGCCCAGCACCAGGCGCAGGGCCTTGTGCAGCAGGTGGGTCGCGCTGTGGTTGCGCATCGTGGCCAGCCTGCGCTCGGCGTCCACCTCGGCCAGCAGCCGCTGGCCCACGCGCAGCGTGCCCGACTCGACATGGCCGTGATGGCCCGACACCTCGGCCTGAACCTTCTGCGTGTCCTCGACGACAAAGCGCGCGGCCTCGCCGGCCGACAGCAGGCCGCCGTCGCCCACCTGACCGCCCGACTCGGCGTAGAAGGGCGTGCGGTCGAGCACCACGACGCCGCGCTGGCCGGCCTGCAGGCTGTCCACCGCGACGCCCCCGGCGTACAGCGCCAGCACCTGCGCATCGGCCACGCGCAGGTGCTCGTAGCCTTCGAAACGCGTGGCCTGGCCGGCATATTCCAGCGCCTCGGCGCTGCGGAAGCGCCCGCTGGCGCGGGCCTGCTCGCGCTGGCGCTGCATGGCCTGCTCGAATCCCGCCTCGTCGACCTCGACTCCGCGCTCGCGGCACACGTCGGCCGTCAGGTCCAGCGGGAATCCGTAGGTGTCGTAGAGAGTGAAGGCCACCTCCCCGCCCAGCACCGACTGCGCGCGCTGCTGCATGGCCTCGAGCTCGGACTCGAGGATGCGCATGCCGTTCTCCAGGGTTTCGCCGAAGCGCCGCTCCTCGGCCTCCAGCACCTCGGCGATGCGCGGTGCCGCGCGCGCCAGTTCCGGATAGGCGGCTCCCATCTCCAGCACCAGATCGGGCACCAGGCGATGGAAGAAGGGCTCGCGGCGCCCGAGCTTGTAGCCGTGGCGCAGCGCGCGGCGGGCGATTCGCCGCAGCACGTAGCCGCGCCCCTCGTTGCCGGGGATCACGCCGTCGACGACGAGGAACGCGCAGGCACGGATGTGGTCGGCGATGACCTTCAGCGAGACATGGCCCGGGTCGCCGCAACCGGTCTCCCGCGCGGCCGCGGCGATCAGCTTGCGGAACAGGTCGATCTGGTAGTTGCTGTGCACGTGCTGCATCACCGCTGCGATGCGCTCGAGCCCCATGCCGGTGTCCACGCAGGGTCGCGGCAGCGGCCTCTGGGAGTAGGCCACGGTCTTCCAGCCCTCGCCCGTGCGCTGCACCTGGGCGATTCCGCCGTCGCGCTCGATCTGCGCCTTGGCCGCCTGCGCCTGCACCTCGCTGGGGAATTCCTGCTCGCCGGCGACGCTGCGCTCGAACTGCATGAACACCAGGTTCCAGATCTCGATGTAGCGGTCGCCGTCTTCCTCGGGAGAGCCGGGAGGGCCGCCCCAGACCTCCGGGCCGTGGTCGTAGAACACCTCGCTGCACGGGCCGCAGGGACCGGTGTCGGCCATCTGCCAGAAGTTGTCCGAGGCGTAGCGCGCGCCCTTGTTGTCGCCGATGCGCACGATGCGCGAGGCAGGCACGCCGATCTGCTCGGCCCAGATCGAATAGGCCTCGTCGTCTTCCTGGTAGACCGTGACCCACAGCTTGTCGGCCGGCAGGCCGTAGACCTCGGTGAGCAGGGTCCAGGCGTAGCGGATCGCATCCTTCTTGAAATAGTCGCCGAAGCTGAAGTTGCCCAGCATCTCGAAGAAGGTGTGGTGACGCGCCGTGTAGCCGACGTTCTCCAGGTCGTTGTGCTTGCCGCCGGCGCGCACGCAGCGCTGCGCGGTGACCGCGCGGCTGTACGGCCGCTTGTCCTGGCCGAGGAACACGTCCTTGAACTGCACCATGCCCGAGTTGGTGAACAGCAGCGTCGGGTCGTTGGCCGGCACCAGCGGCGACGACGCGACGCGGGTGTGCCCGTGGGAGGCGAAGAAGGCGAGGAACTTCTCGCGGATGTCGGATACGTTCATGCACTCAACCGGTGGAGTCCGCGGGCCGGCGCGCCGGCAGCGGCGAAAGCGCGATTTTAGCGGCCGCCGCCGCTGCAAGCCTCGGCGAGCGACAGTACAGTACGGGTTGACCCGGACATCGCAGGCCCTGGGCCCCCTCCGTTCCCGACGATCGCACTCCCATCATGCCCGATACCGCAAGTTCCTCGCTGCGCGCATCCCTGCGCGAGCCCTCGCTGCTCAAGACCCAGGCCCTGATCGCGGGCGACTGGGTGGACGCCGCCGAGCGCGTGGCGGTGCACGACCCGGCCAGCGGCGAGCTGCTGGCCGAGGTGCCGCGCCTGGGCGCGGCCGACACCGAGCGCGCGATCGAGGCCGCGGCCGCCGCCTGGGACGGCTGGAAGCGGCAGACCGCGCGCCAGCGCGCCGGCGTGCTGCGCCGCTGGTTCGAACTGCTGCTGCAGCACGCCGACGACCTGGCGCGCATCATGACCGCCGAACAGGGCAAGCCGCTGGCCGAGGCCCAGGGCGAGATCGCCTACGGCGCCAGCTTCGTCGAATGGTTCGCCGAGGAGGCCAAGCGGGTATACGGCGAAACCATCCCCAGCCCGGACCCGAGCAAGCGCCTGCTCGTGCTGCGCCAGCCGATCGGGGTGTGCGCGGCGATCACCCCGTGGAATTTCCCGCTGGCCATGATCACCCGCAAGGTGGCGCCGGCGCTGGCCGCCGGTTGCCCGGTGGTCATCAAGCCGGCCGAGCAGACGCCGCTGACCGCGCTGGCCGCGGCCGAGCTGGCGCAGCGCGCCGGCATGCCGGCCGGCGTGCTCAACATGCTGACCAGCGACAGCGCCGGCTCGGTGCAGATCGGCAAGGTGCTGTGCGCCAGCGACGTCGTGCGCCACCTGTCGTTCACCGGATCCACCGAGGTCGGGCGCATCCTGATGGCGCAGTCGGCGCCGACGGTCAAGAAGCTGTCGCTGGAACTCGGCGGCAACGCGCCCTTCATCGTGTTCGACGATGCCGACGTCGAGGCGGCCGTCGAAGGCGCGATGCAGAGCAAGTACCGCAACGCGGGCCAGACCTGCGTGTGCGCCAACCGCCTGTACGTGCAGCGCGGCGTGTACGAGGCCTTCGTCACCCGGCTGGCGCAGCGCGTGTCGGAGCTGAAGGTCGGCGCCGGCACCGGTGCGGGGGTGCAGGTCGGCCCGCTGATCGACCAGCAAGGGCTGGACAAGGTGCGCCGGCATGTCGACGACGCGCTGGCCCGCGGCGCGCGGCTGCTCACCGGGGGCAAGGTGCTGGACCAGGGCGGCGGGCGCTTCTACGCCCCGACCGTGCTGGCCGATGCCAACGCCTCGATGCTGTGCGCGCGCGAGGAGACCTTCGGCCCGGTGGCGCCGGTGTTCGCCTTCGACACCGAGGAGCAGGCCGTGGCGGCCGCCAACGCGACCGAGTTCGGCCTGGCGGCGTACTTCTACAGCCGCGACGTGGCCCGCGTGACGCGCGTCGGCGAGGCGCTGGAGTACGGCATCGTCGGCGTCAACACCGGGCTCATCTCCAACGAGGTGGCGCCGTTCGGCGGGGTCAAGCAGTCGGGCCTGGGGCGCGAGGGCTCGCGCCACGGCATCGACGAATACCTCGAGCTCAAGTACCTGTGCGTCGGCGGCATGGCCGGCTGACCTCGCCGTCGCGCGCCGCCCACCCCGCCCACCCCGCCCACCCCGCCAACCACCGGACCCGCCGACGATGCCGAACGCCCTTTTCCGACCGCTGCGCCTGGGCCGCCTGGAATTGCCCAACCGCATCCTGATGGCGCCGCTGACCCGCTCGCGCGCCTCGCAGCCCGGCGACGTGCCGAGCGCGATGAACGCCCGCTACTACGCCCAGCGCGCCGCCGCCGGACTGATCATCGGCGAGGCCACGCAGATCAGCCGCCAGGGCCAGGGCTACGCCTTCACCCCCGGCATGTACAGCGACGCCCAGGAGCGCGGCTGGCGGCTGGTGACCGATGCGGTGCACGCGGCCGGCGGCCGCATCGCCGCCCAGCTGTGGCACGTCGGGCGCATTTCCCACCGGCTGCTGCAGCAGGACGGACAGCCGCCGGTGGCTCCGTCCGCGCTGCGCGCCGAGCACGGCGAGTCCTTCGTCGTGCTGCCCGAGGGGCCGCGCCGCGTGCCCTGCGACATGCCGCGCGAGCTGCGCACCGAGGAGATCCCCGGCATCATCGCCGACTATGCGCGCGCCGCCGAGCGCGCGCTGCGCGCGGGCTTCGACATGCTCGAGCTGCACAGCGCCAACGGCTACCTGCTGCACCAGTTCCTGGCCAGCAACAGCAACCTGCGCACCGACCGCTACGGCGGCAGCCTGCACAACCGCGCGCGCGTCGTGCTGGAGGCGCTGGACGCGCTGATCGGAGTGGCCGGGGCCGACCGCGTCGGGGTCCGGGTGTCGCCCCACTTCATCCGCCACGACATCGCCGACGCGGACACCGAGGCGATGTACTTGTACCTGATGGGCGAGTTCGACCGCCGCGGCATCGCCTACGTGCACACCGTGGACTCGTCGTGGTCGGGAGGTCCCGCGCTCAGCGACGCATTCCATCGCCAGCTGCGCGATGCCTACCATGGCCGCATCATCGTCTGCGGAGGCTACGACGCGCAAGGCGGCGCGCGGCGCATCGAGCAGGGGCTGGCCGATGCCGTCGCCTACGGCCGCGCGTTCATCGCCAACCCGGACCTGGTGCGGCGCATGCGCGAGTCGGCGCCGCTGAACGCCCCCGACCCCACGACCTTCTACGGCGGAGCCGAGCACGGGTACCTGGACTACCCCACGCTGGAACAGGCCGCGGCCTGACGCGCCCGCTGCCGCGCGCGGCCGCCGATCCACCCCGCCGGCCCGCCCCGCCGGCCACCCCGCGGGCCACCCCTTCTCCTACAATGGCCCGCTGGCCCATGCACAGCCGCGCCGACGCGGCCCCTCGACCATGTCTTCGATCCACAAAGTCGTCCTCGCCTACTCCGGCGGCCTGGACACCTCGGTCATCCTGCGCTGGCTGCAGGAGCACTACCAATGCGAGGTGGTGACCTTCACCGCCGACATCGGCCAGGGCGAGGAACTCGAGCCTGCACGCGCCAAGGCGCTGAAGCTGGGCATCAAGCCGGAGAACATCCACATCGAGGACCTGCGCGAGGAGTTCGTGCGCGATTTCGTGTTCCCGATGTTCCGTGCCAACGCGCTGTACGAAGGCGAATACCTGCTGGGAACCTCGATCGCGCGCCCGCTGATCGGCAAGCGGCTGGTCGAGATCGCCCGCGCCACGCGCGCCGACGCGGTCTCCCACGGCGCCACCGGCAAGGGCAACGACCAGGTGCGCTTCGAACTCACCGCCTACGCGCTGATGCCCGGGGTGAAGGTGATCGCGCCGTGGCGCGAGTGGGACCTGCTGTCGCGCGAAAAGCTGCTGGCCTACGCCGACCGCCACGGCATCCCGGTGGACTTCAAGAAGCGCAAGGGCGGCGCCCCGTACTCGATGGACGCCAACCTGCTGCACATCTCCTACGAGGGCGGCGTGCTGGAGGACCCGAACGCCGTGCCCGAGGAGAAGATGTGGCGCCTGACGGTATCGCCCGAGAAGGCGCCGAACAAGCCGCAGGTGATCGAACTGGAGTACCAGCGCGGGGACATCGTGGCCATCGACGGCCAGCGCCTGAGTCCGGCGCAGGTGCTGGCCGGCCTGAACGCCATCGGCGGGCGCCACGGCATCGGCCGCCTCGACAAGGTCGAGAACCGCTATGTCGGCATGAAGAGCCGCGGCTGCTACGAGACGCCCGGGGGCACGATCATGCTGGCCGGGCACCGTGCGATCGAGAGCATCACCCTCGACCGCGAGGTCGCGGCGCTGAAGGATGACCTGATGCCGCGATACGCCCGCATGATCTACAACGGCTACTGGTACGCCCCCGAGCGCGTGCTGCTGCAGGGGCTGATCGACGCGTCGCAGGCCAGCGTCAACGGCAAGGTGCGCCTGAAGCTGTACAAGGGCACCATCCTGTGCGTGGGCCGCGAGTCGGCCAGCGACAGCCTGTTCGATCCGCGCATCTCGACCTTCGACGACGACGGCGGCGCCTACGACCAGGCCGACGCCGCCGGGTTCATCAAGCTCAACGCGCTGCGCCTGCGCATCGCCGCCAACGCCCAGGCCCGGCGCCGCGCCGGCGCGAGGAAGTCCGACGCCGGCAAGGCGCCGGCGAAGACGGCCAGCGGCGGCAAGCGTCGGAGTGCGCGGTGAGCGAGCCGGCGCGGGACCTGGACCTGAGTCCGATCCGCGGCGCGGTGGTGCCGCGCGCCAACGTGTATTTCGACGGCCGCTGCGTCAGCCATACCGTGCAGCTCGACAACGGCAGCCGCAAGAGCGTGGGGGTGATCCTGCCCGGCAGCAGCCTGCTGTTCCAGACCGCGGCGCCCGAGGTCATGCAGGGCGCGGGCGGCTGGTGCGAGTGGCGCATGCAGGGCAGCCACGACTGGCAGCGCAGCGCCGAGGGCGAATCGTTCTCGGTTCCCGGCGACAGCAGCTTCGAGATCCGCACCGGCGAGCAGGCCTACCACTACGTGTGCCACTTCGGCTGAGCCGGCGGCGGCCGCGCGCGGTCAGCGCGCGTTTCCGGGGTGCAGCACGCGGTCCTGCAGGCGCTTGAAGCCGATGAGCTTCATCACGTACTTCTCGTAGATGGGCTCGGAATTCCCGGTGCGCATTTTGCGAAGGAAGTACTTCTCGAAGGCCAGCTTCGCCAGGTGCACCCACCTGCCCGAGCCGAACCAGTTGAGGTCGCGCGGGGGAATCTGCGGTACCGCGGCGAAGGCCGCTCCGGTATCGCCGAAGTCGGCCAGGCAGATCGCCTGCCAGGTGCCCTTGTGGGTCGGCTGCAGCCCGGCCAGCTGCTCGGCGATGTTGTGCACGATGGCCGAGACCATCGACTCGATCATGAAGCCGGTCTTCGGCACCCCGCAGGGCACCGGCGTCGGGCCCACCGGGGGAATGGCGATGCACACCCCGGCAGCGTAAATCTCCGGGTAGCGGGGGCTGCGCTGGTGTTCGTCGACGAGGACGAAACCGCGCGGGTTGCACAGCCCCTCGACCGCGGCCACCGCGTCGACCCCCTTGAACGCCGGCAGCATCATCGCGTGGCGGAAGGGCAGCTCGTGCTGGCGGTACACCTTGCCCAGCGCGTCGAGTTCGTCGACGAACATCCTTCCCTGCTCGACCCGGGTCGTCCTGGCGTTGGTGATCCAGCGCACGTCGTGGTCGCGGAACTCGTGCTCCATGATGCCCTTGGAGTCGCCGACGCCGTCCAGCCCGAGGTGGCCGATGTACGGCTCGGCCGTGACGAAGGTGATGGGCACCTTGCTGCGCAGCCGCCGCTTGCGCAGCGCCGTGTCGAGGATCATGGTGTATTCGTAGGCGGGCCCGAAGCAGCTCGCCCCGGGCATCGCGCCGACGACCACCGGGCCCGGCTGTTCGCACAGGCGCAGGAAGTCCTCGTGGCATCGTCCGGCGTGATCGACGGTGCAGATGGACTGGGTATGCCCGCCGTCGGGCCCGGCGCCTTCGACCTCGTCGAACGCCAGTTTCGGGCCGGTGGCGATGACCAGGTAGTCGTAGGCCACGCTGTCGCCGCCGTCGAGGCGCAGGCTGCGAGCCGCGGCATCGATGGCCACCACCGGTCGGCCGATGAAGTCGATGCCCTTGCGCTGCAGGTAGGGCGCGATCGGCAGCACCACCTGCTCGCGCGCTCTCCAGCCCACGGCCACCCAGGGGTTGGAAGGGACGAACTGGAAGTACTCGACGCTGTTGATGACGGTGATGCGGTGCTCCTGCCCGAGGCGCGCGCGGGCCTCGTAGGCGGCCGGCAGGCCGCCGAGGCCCGCCCCCAGGATGACGATGTGTGCCATGGCTCGTAGCCTCTCCTCGACGCGGACGCAGGCCGGATGGGCGGGTCGGGCCAAGCCGCTGCGGGCTTCGCACCACGCACCGCATCCGGTTCGCAGTCTGCAGCATAAGCATGGATTGGCGCCCGGCAGCCGGGCCGGCGGGCCGCTCGCGACGCGCTGTTGACCCGGCTCAAGCGGCGTGTCGCGGCCCTGGTGTTCTCCCCAAGCTGACTAACCCTAATACTCCTGCCAGCATGTGATTTGTGTGTCTATACTTCTCCAATCGTTGCCTGGGATGGCTTCAGGCGACTCCCCGCACCCTGGAGAGCGACTGCGCCATGCGACCCCCGCGTCCACTGTGGAACCCCTATGCGGCCGGCATCGCGCTCGGCCTCGGGCTGCTGGCGACCTTTGTCGTCACCGGCAACGGCTACGGCGTGACCGGCGCGACCAGCCTGGTCACCGCGGCGGCGGCGGGCCGCCTGGCCGCCTCCACGGTCGCGCCGGGCAGCTACCTGCGCGGCCTGTACGACGCCGGACTGAACCACTGGATCACCTGGGAAGTCCTGGGGCTGGCCGTCGGCGCCCTCGCCGGCAGCCTGCTCGCCGGGCGCTTCCGCTGGGAGGTCGACGGCCCGCGGCGCGCCGGGCGGGCGCTGCGCCTGTCGCTGGCGCTGCTCGGTGGCACGGCCTCGGGATTCGGCGCCCGCCTGGCGCTGGGCTGCACCAGCGGCGTCGGCCTGTCGGGGTCGGCCACGCTGGCCGCTGCCGGCTTCCTGTTCCTCGCCGGGTTCTTCGTCGCCGGCGCGCTGTTCGGCCAGATCACCCGGGGGCTGTGGCGATGAGTCTCCCGCTGGGGTATACGGGCCCTCTGTCAGGTGCTCTGCTGGGTATGGTATTCGGGTATGTACTGGAAAACGCCGGATTCGGCAGCGGCTGCAAGCTCACCGCCCAGCTGCGCTTCCAGGACTGGGCGGTGTTCCAGGTGATGTTCACCGCCATCCTGGTCGCCTCCGGCGGCCTGTACCTGCTGCAGGCGCTGGGCCGGGTGGACGTCACCCACGACCTGTTCGTTCCCTCGGTGTTCCTGTGGGGCAGCTCGCTGGGCGGAGTGCTGATCGGGGTGGGCATGGCCGTCGGCGGCTATTGCCCCGGCACCTCGATGGTGGCGCTGTGCTCGGGCAAGCTCGACGGCCTGGTGTTCCTGCTCGGGATCATGCTGGGCACGCTGGGATTCAACTCCGCCTTCGCGTCCATCCGCGGCTGGGCCTGGAAACAGGTCGGCCCCGATTCGCTGACCCTGCCCCAGTTGCTGCACCTGCCGGCGTGGGCCGTCTGGGGCCTGCTGCTGGCGGTGCTGCTGGCGGTTGCGTACCTGACCCGCGGAGCGTCGCGGGCGAGCCGCCAGGCGCGCGAGGCCTGAGTGCGGTCCACCGTGCGAGGCTGCGATCCGTTGCATGGCGTGCAGCGCCGGCGCGCCGGGAACTACGATGGCGTCTCCCCGGCTGTCGGCAGCCGGCGGCGCCGACGGTTCGCCGCGGCGTGGTTCGCGCAGGCGCGAAACCGGCCTCCAAGCCCGCCCGCATCGCTGCATGCCCTTGTCAACCCATCGAAGGAGATCGAACATGAGCAAGTCCCGCATCAAGTTGTCGCAAGCGCTTCCGGTGCTGGCGCTGGCTGCCGCCGCGGTGGCCCCGATGCCGCAGGCGCTGAGCAGCTTGTCTGCGAGCCCTGCCGCACTGGCCGCAGGCAATCCCTGTGCACCGAGCAACCCCTGCGCGCCGATGGGAGCCAAGGGCAAGGCCAAGGCCGGCAACCCCTGCGCACCCAAGAGCGGCAAGGCCGGCGGCATGTCGGGCGGCAAGGCCGGCAACCCCTGCGCGCCGTCGAAGTGAGCGCGCGCGGCGCGCCCGCCCCGCGCGGCGCGCCGCACCGCGGCTGCGCGGCCCCGCTCCCCGCACCGCGCGCGACGGCCGGCACGCAGTTGCGTGTCCCGCGCGATCACATCGTGCGCGCGCTGCGTGCCATGCCGCGCGACGCGCTGCAGCAGGCCCTGCTGGCGACGCTGGCGCGCCTGCGGGCCGACGCGCGCAGCGGGCGTGGAGTGCTGTCCGAGGTGCTCGGGCGCGAAGCCGCGTTCGTCGAGTGGCGGCACTATCCCTCCGGTGACGCCCTCGACCGCCGCAGCGGCTACCGTTTCTATTACCACGCCCATGAGGCGGCGTCCCGCGCCGCGGGCGAACACGGCCATTTCCATGTGTTCGCCGGCACCCCCGCGCGGCGCGACGACCAGGCCGCCCATGTCCACCTGTTCGGCCTTTCGGTCGACGGCCGCGGACTGCCGACGCGCGTGTTCGCCACCAACCGCTGGGTGACCGCCGAGCACTGGCAGGACGCCCGCTGGACGCTGCGCGCGCTGCGCGCCCTCGACCTGTCGCAGGCCAGGCCGCGCCGCGTGGCGCGCTGGCTGCAGGACATGGCGCTGCTGTTCTCGCCGCAGATCGACGCGGTGGTGCGCCAGCGCGACCTGCGCATCGCCGAGCGCGCGCGTTGCGCGCCGCTTCAGCGGGTGCTGGAAGATCGTCGAAGCCACATCGTCAGCCAGTGTCGCATCGACCTGGCCAGCCAGTTCGACTGCCTGCAGGCCAGTGGCATCGAGTAGAGGCATCGCCGCATCTGTCGTTCAACCCGGAGGAGAACCATGAAAGCCCTGAAGCACCTGTTGGCGGCCGGCATCGCCGGCGCCTGCGTCCATCTGGCCTCGGCGGCGGGCCTGCCCGGCCCGCTGGTGACCCCGCAATGGCTGCACGAGCATCGCAGCGAGGTCACGGTCGTCGACATCCGCGACGACATGGACACGCTGACCCGCGCGCCCCGATTCGAGACCGACAAGAAGACCGGAGCAAAGAGGCTGGTGGCCACCGGCGGCCACCTGGCCGGCGCGCTGTCGGTGGATTTCGGCAAGATCCGCCAGAACAAAACGATCGACGGCAAGAAGATCGTCGCCCAGCTTCCCAGCGCCGAGTATTTCACCAAGGTCATGGACGACGCCGGCCTCGACTCCGGCAAGCTGATCGTCATCGTCCCCACCGGCGCGACCGTGGATACGATGGACATGGCGACCCGCCTGTACTTCCAGCTGCGCTACTTCGGCGAGCCCAGGGACCATGTGGCCATCCTCAACGGCGGGGTCAACGCGTGGCTGCAGGCCGGGCTTCCGGTCAGCACCGGCAAGGTGGCTGCGCCCCGGGGCGACTGGAAGGCTTCCGGCGAGGACCAGGAGATCCTGGCCACGCTGCCGCAGGTCGAGCGCGGGCTGCGCGACGGCTCCGAGCAGTTCGTCGACGCTCGCCCGACCGCGCAATTCCTGGGAATCGTGGTCAAGCGGCCGATCGACGCCGCCGGCGGGCACCTGGCGGGTGCGCGCTCGTTCCCGACCGATGCGATCGTCAGGCCGGTGGGTGCCGCGCATGAATTCATGAGCGCAGCCGACTATCGCAAGATCTACGCGGAGTTCAACATCCAGCCGAACGCCTCGACGATCACCTACTGCAACACCGGGCACCTCGCGTCGGGCGCCTGGTTCGTCGATCACGAGATCCTCGGCAATCCGAAGACCCGGCTGTACACCGGCTCGATGACCGAGTGGACCAACCTGGGCCATCCGACCCGGGGCCTGTGACGGCTCGCGCGGGCCACCCCCGGCCCGCGCCCGCCGGGGCGCCGGGCGGGGGCCTTCACACCACCACGGGCTCGTACTCGAGCTCGATGCCGAAGCGCTCGCGCACCGCCGCGCGCACCGTCTCGGCCAGGCGCAGCACCTCGCTGCCGCTGGCGCCGCCGTGGTTGACCAGCACCAACGCATGGCGGCTGTCGACCGCGGCCGCGCCCTGGCTGCGCCCCTTGCAGCCGCAGGCCTCGATCATCCAGGCCGCTGCCAGCTTGTAGGTGCCGTCGTCCAGCGGATAGCTGACGATCTCGGGGAACTCCTCGAGGATTTCATTGCGGATGGTGCGATTGACCACCGGGTTCTTGAAAAAGCTCCCGGCGTTGCCCAGCCGTTGCGGATCGGGAAGCTTGGCGCGGCGGATCGCGCAGACGGCATCGAACACCTGCCCGGCGTCGGGCTCGCCCACGCCGCTGCGCTCCAGGTGGCGCTGCAGTTCGGCATAGCCCAGGCGCGCGCGCCAGGGCCTGGGCAGGCGCAGCCGCACCTGGGTGATCACCGACTTGCCGGCCAGCGCGTGCTTGAACACACTGTCGCGATAGCCGAAGCGGCAGGCGGCGCGATCCAGGGTCGCGAAACGCCCGGTCGTCAGATCGATCAGATCCAGCGAATCGAAGACCTCGACCAGTTCCATGCCGTAGGCGCCGATGTTCTGCACCGGCGCGGCGCCGACGCTCCCCGGAATCAGCGCCAGGTTCTCCAGCCCCGGCAGTCCCTGGCGCAGGCTCCAGCACACCAGATCGTGCCAGGCCACGCCGGCACCGGCCTCGATCAGCATGCCCTGCGCGTCGTCGGCCAGCACGCGCATGCCCGCGATCTCGATCTTCAGCACCAGCCCCTGCGGGTCCCGGGTCAGCAGCAGGTTGCTGCCTCCTCCGAGCACCAGCTTGGGCAGCCTGCCCAGTTCGGGGTGGTCGACCACCGCGCGCAGCTGCCGCGCGTCGGTGATGCGCAGCAGGCGCTGCGCGCGCGCGGCCACGCGGAAGGTGTTCAGGTCCGTCAAATCGGCATCGCTCTGGACCGCCAGATCCATACAATTCCCTTGCGGGCCACGCGGCCCCAGAAAACCCTCGATTATTCCCCGTTCCGCGTCATACCACGCATCGCGCGCAGCACCGCGCAGCCCAAAGCCATGCCCTCCTTCGACGCTGTACTCGAGCCCGACCTGATCGAAATCCGCAACGCCGTCGACCAGACCGCCAAGGAAGTCGCCAACCGCTTCGACTTCAAGGGCAGTTCGGCCAAGGTCGAACTCGCCGACAAGACCATCACCGCCTGGGCGGACAACGAGTTCCAGCTCGGCCAGCTGCGTGACGTGCTGCTGGCCAAGATGGCCAAGCGACAGGTCGATGCGCGCTTCCTCGAGCTGGGCAAGCCTCAGCCGGCCGGCGGCGACCGCTTCAAGCAGGTCATCACGGTGCGCGCCGGGATCCCCCAGGAACTGGCCAGGCGGATCACCGCGGCGGTCAAGGAATCGAAAATGAAACTGCAGTCGTCGATCCAGGGCGAGACCGTGCGGATCAGCGGCTCCAAGCGCGACGACCTGCAAGCGGCGATCGCGCTGCTGCGCAAGCAGATCGACGACACCCCGCTGTCGTTCCAGAACTTCCGCGACTGAGCCCGGCTCGCCGGCGCCCGGCTCAGCGCGGGGGCTTGCGCGCCTGAGCGGCCGCTCGCCCGCCGATGCGGCTTTCCTCGCCCCGCAGCAATTTGCCGATGTTGGCCTGGTGGCGCCAGATCACCAGCAGGCACATCGCGAGCAGCGCCAGCAGCCACGCCGGCGGCAACTGCCACACCAGGCGCTGCCCGAACCATGCGTAGGCCGGAGCGAACACCGCCGCGGCCAACGCAGCCAGCGAGGAATAGCGGAAGAACACCGCGACGATCAGCCAGGTCGCGATGGTCGCCAGCCCCAGCCAGGGGTTGATGGCCAGCAGCACCCCCGCCGCGGTGGCCACCCCCTTGCCTCCGCGAAAACCCAGGAACAGCGGCCACATGTGGCCGATCACCACGCCCAGCGCCGGCAGAGCCACCGCGGCCTGCGGCATCCAGCCCGCCTGCGCGGCAAGCTGCGCCAGCCACACCGCCAGCCAGCCCTTGCCCCCGTCGAGCAGCAGGGTCAGCACGGCAGCGAGCTTGCTGCCCGAGCGCAGCACATTGGTCGCGCCGGGGTTGCCCGAGCCGTAGCTGCGCGGATCGGCCAGCCCCATCGTGCGGCTGACCAGCACCGCGAAGGGCAGCGAGCCCAGGGCATAAGCCAGTGCGGTGGCCAGCAGCGCGACAAGCATCGAGGTTTGCATCGGCCCGGATTCTAGTCGTTCCACCCCGACACACGGCCGCGGGCGGGCACCGGGCCGGGGCGCCTAAAATACCCGCATGTCCGACGCGTTCAACGCCGACCTGCACTGCCATTCCCTGGTTTCCGACGGCACCCTGGAACCCGCCGCGCTTGCGCGACGCGCGCAGCGCAACGGCGTCGATCTGTGGGCCTTGACCGACCACGACGAACTCGGCGGACTGCAGCAAGCCGCCAGCGCCTGCGCCGAAATCGGCCTGGACTTCGTCCCCGGGGTGGAGGTTTCGGTGTCGGTCGGCGACCAGACGGTGCATGTCGTCGGGCTGGGGATCGACTCCGGGCACGCCGCGCTGCGCGGTCACCTGCAGCGCATGTGCGAGGGCCGCGATGCCCGCGCGCACGCCATCGCCGCGTCGCTGCGCGAACACACCGGGGTCGACGATGCCTACGCCGGGGCGAGCCGCCTGGCCGGCAATCCGGCGCTGATCTCGCGTACCCACTTCGCCCGCCACCTGGTCGAGCGCGGGGTGTGCTCGAGCACCGCCGAAGTGTTCACCCGCTTCCTGACGCCGGGCAAACCCGGCTATGTCGAACACGCCTGGGCCAGCCTGGAGCAGGCGGTGCAGTGGATCCACGACGCCGGCGGGCTGGCCGTGCTGGCGCATCCCGGGCGCTACCGCTTCAGCGCGCAGGCCGAGCAGCAACTGCTGGCCCGCTTTCGCGATCTCGGCGGACAGGGCATCGAGGTCGTGACCGCCAGCCACAGCGCCGCGGACTGGCGCAAGTACGCGCAGATCGCCCGCAGCTTCGGGCTGCGCGCATCGCGCGGATCGGATTTCCACTGCCCGCGCGAGAGCCGCTGCGACCTCGGGCAGCTGCCGCGGCTGCCCGACGGCCTGCGCCCCATCTGGGAACTGCTGCACTGACGGCGCGCCGCGCTGCCCTTCATGGCCCAGTACTTCAGCCTGCACCCGGACGATCCCCAGCCGCGCCTGATCAAGCAGGCCTGCGCGATCCTGCATGCCGGCGGAGTGGCCGCGATCCCCACCGACTCCTCCTACGCGCTGGTCTGCCACCTGGACGACAAGGCCGCTGCCGAGCGTCTGCGCCGCATCCGCGACGTCGACGCCAAGCACCACCTGACTCTGCTGTGCAGCGACCTGTCGGAGCTGGGCAGCTACGCGATGGTCGACAACCGGCGCTTTCGCCTGCTGCGGGCCGCGACCCCGGGCCCCTACACCTTCATCCTGCCGGCCACGCGCGAGGTGCCGCGGCGCGTGTCCCACCCGTCGCGCAAGACCATCGGCGTGCGCGTGCCCGCGCACGCGGTGGCGCACGCGCTGCTGGTCGAACTCGGCCAGCCGCTGCTGGCCACGACCCTGATCCTGCCCGGGCAGGCCGAGCCGCTCAACGAAGCGGCCGACATCCGCGCACGGCTGGAAAAGCACATCGAACTCGTGATCGACTCCGGGGCCTGCCCGCAACAGCCCACGACGGTGATCGACCTCAGCGGCCCTACGCCCGAGGTGTTGCGCCTCGGTCGCGGAGATCCGGCTCGCCTGGGACTGGAACAAGACCACTGAGGCGGGACGACCGCAAGCCGCGACGACCATGAACGAGCAAATCCAGCAACTCACCGTCTACGCCCTGCCGCTGCTGTTCGCCATCACCCTGCACGAAGCGGCGCATGGCTACGCGGCGCGCCACTTCGGCGACAACACCGCCTACATGATGGGGCGCATCTCCCTGAACCCGGCGCGGCACATCGACCCCATCGGCACCGTGCTGATCCCGCTGGTGCTGCTGCTGTTCGGCAGCCCCTTCCTGTTCGGTTACGCCAAGCCGGTGCCGGTGAATTTCGGCGCGCTGCGCAACCCCAAGCGGGACATGATCTGGGTCGCGCTCGCGGGCCCGGCGTCGAACTTCGTGCAGGCGTTCCTGTACGCGCTGGCGCTGCTGGTGATGCAGCGCCTGGGAGTGCGCGAGGCCTTCCTGGTCGACGTGGCGAGCGCCGGAATCAGCGTCAACCTGGTGCTGTTCGTGTTCAACCTGTTTCCCATCCCGCCGCTCGACGGTGGACGGGTGCTGGTCGGCCTGCTGCCCATCCGCCAGGCGCTGGCGCTGTCGCGCATCGAGCCCTACGGGTTTTTCATCGTGATGGCTTTGGTGCTGACGAATATCGCCACCTACATCTGGCTGATCCCGCTGATGGGCCTGAGCCAGACCCTGCTGGGTGTGCTGCTGAGCCCGTTCCGCCTGTTGCTGTAGCGCCGCAGCGGGCGCGCGACCGGCGCCCACGCCCATCCCCCACTTGCCGAGGAACCACCGATCATGACCCATGCCACGCCCCGCCACGCTGCTGCCCGAGCGGGCCGCAATGGCTGGCCTGCGCGCAAGCGCCTCGCCACGGCCCTCGTCTGCGCCGGCTTGCTGCTGGGTCCGCTGGCGCGGGCGGAACAGGTTTCGCTGCTCGCCGGCGGCTACCAGGGCTACCGCAACCTCACGCTGGCGTGGCAGGGCGACCCGCTGTGGCAGCACGCCTTCGGCTCGTCGCGGCTGGACGTCGTGCTCGAGGCCTCGGCCGGGCGGGCGTTCGGGCCTGCCGGCCAACCCGGGGCGCCACTGTGGCATGTGGGCCTGACGCCGATCGCCCGCTGGTGGTTCCTCCCCGACACCGCGCTGGAGGCGGGAATCGGCGCCAACCTGTTCTCGGCCACGCGCATCGGCTCCAAGCGCATCTCGACCGCCTACCAGTTCGGCGATTCGATCGGCCTGTACCACCGGCTGGCCGGCACCTCGTGGGGCCTGGGAGTGCGCTTCACCCATTACTCCAACGCCGACATCAAGCGCCCCAACCCGGGACAGAACTACCTGCAACTGCGCATCAGCCATGAATTCCACTGACTCCCCCGCGCCCGCCGCGACAGGCGAACGCGTGCTGTCGGGCATGCGCCCGACCGGCGCGCTGCACCTGGGCCACTACCACGGCGCCCTGAAGAACTGGGTGCAGCTGCAGCGCGACAACTCCTGCTGGTTCTTCGTCGCCGACTGGCACGCGCTGACCACCCACTACGAATCGCCCGAAGTCATCGCCAGCCACACCCACGACATGGTGGTGGACTGGCTGGCCGCCGGGGTCGATCCGGCGCAGGCCACGCTGTTCGTGCAGAGCCGGGTTCCCGAGCATGCCGAGTTGTTCCTGTTGCTGGGCATGGGGACCCCGCTGGCATGGCTGGAGCGCGTGCCCACCTACAAGGAGCAGATCGCCAACCTCAAGGACAAGGACCTGCTGACCTACGGTTTCCTGGGCTATCCGCTGCTGCAGGCGGCCGATATCCTGATCTACCAGGCACGCTGGGTTCCGGTGGGCGCCGACCAGGTCCCGCATATCGAGATGAGCCGCGAAATCGCCCGCCGCTTCAACACCCTGTACGGCAAGGATGCGGGAATCGAGACGCGCGCGCGCGCCGCCGCGCAGCGCCTGCCGGAAGCCGAGCGGGCGCGCTTGCTGGCGCTGCGCCGCGCGGCCGACCAGGAGGGGCAGCTCGAGCAGCGCGAGCAGGCGCGCGCACTGGTGGCCGCGAGCAAGCTGGCGCGCGCCGACAAGGACGCGCTGCTGGCGCAGGTCGACGGCGGCAGGCGCACCATCCTGCGCGAACCCGAAGCGCTGCTCACCCCCGAATCCAAGTTGCCCGGGCTGGACGGTCGCAAGATGTCCAAGAGCTATGGAAACTCCATCGCGATCCGCGAGGAGCGGGCCTCGGTGGAGCAGAAGATCCGCCGCATGCCGACCGACCCGGCGCGCGTGCGCCGCAGCGACCCCGGCAACCCCGACCATTGCCCGGTGTGGCAGTTCCACCTGGCCTACAGCGACCAGGCCTGCCGCGAGTGGGTGCGCCGGGGCTGCACCAGCGCGGGCATCGGCTGCCTGGAGTGCAAGCAGCCCGTGATCGATGCGGTGCTGCGCGAGCAGCAACCGATGCTCGAGCGCGCCCAGCCCTACCTGGATCGGCCGCACCTGGTGCGGGACATCCTGGACGACGGCTGCGAGCGCGCCCAGCACGCGGCCCGCGAGACCATGCGGGTGGTGCGCGAGGCGATGGGGCTGCGACCGGGCGACGCGAGCTGAAGCCGCAGCGGCCGGCGACGGGCCGGCCGGATCGCCCGCCCGGCATCAGCCGCGTCGCAGCCGACGCACCACCAGCCGGGCCAGCAGGCCCAGCGCGGCGACCGCCACCAGCAGCGCCAGCAGCCCGGCCTGCATGCCGGCCAGGCGCCCCGAGACCTGCTGCCAGGCATGGCCGAAACCCCAGCCGATGCCCAGGATCAGCGGCGCCCACAGCAGCGCACCGAGCACGTTGAAAACCGCGAAGCGCACCGGCGACACACCGGCGGCACCGATCAGGATGGGGCCGGCGATGCGCAATCCATAGAGAAAGCGCACCGCCACGACCGCACCGCCCGGGCGCCGGCGCAGCAGCGCTGCGACGCGCTCGACCTGGGCGCGCAGCCGGGGAATGCGCCGCAACAGCACGCTGCCCCAGATGCGGCCGATCCAGAAGAAGAACTGGTCTCCGGCGCTGGCCGCGACCACCGCGACCACGAGCACCCGCCAGGCGTCCAGCCATCCCGCGCGCGCCGCGTAGCCGGCAGCCAGCAGCACCGTCTCGCCCTCGGCGAAGGCGCCGGCGGCGACCGCCAGGTAGCCCCACTCCCGCAGCAGCTGTTCGACCAAGCCGACCTCCGTCAGCGCGACGCCGGCGCCCGAAAGGACGCCCGCTCGCCAAGCCGGATGGTGCGCCAGCGCGGCGGCGAGCGCCGGCCGGGGACAAAAAAACCGAGCTGGCTGGCTCGGTTATTTTTTGCACGCAGCAGACGGTCGCGGCCCGGTACCGCGGCCAGCAACCATCCGGCGTACAACAACGAAACCGCCGCGCGGCGCGGGCATCGCGCCGGTGCGGCGGCTCGGTGGGTCTTCAGATCACGCGGATCTGCGACGCCTGCGGGCCCTTCGGGCCGGCCTTCACGGTGAACTCGACGCGCTGGTTTTCCTGCAGCGTACGGAAACCCTTGGCCTGGATCTCGCTGAAGTGGGCGAACAGATCCTCGCCGCCTTCATCCGGCTTGATAAACCCGAAGCCTTTGCTTTCGTTAAACCATTTGACGATGCCGGTGGGCATGATCTTCCTTTCAAGTACTGTTTACCAATGAAATGCAAATCCTCAACAAGCCCAGCCGGTTTATCGAAAGCCTGGAACCAAAACCGTGCGCGCCAAAGCGCCCGTCTTGAAGCGACTGCAGGGCTTACTATACACCGGTTGGCGCTTTTGCAAGCATTCCCCGCCTGCCCCCCCGAAAATCCCCGCGTCGCGCATGCGCGGGCGTTGCCGCCTGACCACAACGCAGCCGGCGGGCCGGCGGGCGGGAACACAGCGGGTGGCGCCGACAGCAGCCGACATCGCCCAGGACATCCACTTCGACATGCAGGTATTTCGCGGTTTCCAGCACGCCGCGCTGCCGCGCCGCAGCGCGCTCAGCATCGGCAACTTCGACGGCGTGCATCGCGGCCACCAGGCCATGCTCGCGCTGCTGGTGCACGAGGCCAGGCAGCGCGACCTGCCGACCTGCGCGCTGACCTTCGAGCCGCATCCGCGCGACTATTTCGCCGCGCTGGCAGCGCGCAGTGAACTGGCGCCGCCGCGCATCAGCACCCTTCGCGACAAACTCGACGGCCTGCAGCATTGCGGAATCGATTACGTCGTGGTGCTGCGCTTCGACGCGGCGCTGGCCTCGCTCGCCGCCGAGGACTTTGTCGCCCGCGTGCTGGTCGACGGGCTGCACGCCCGCTACCTGCTGGTCGGCGACGATTTCCGCTTCGGCGCCCGGCGCGCCGGCGACTACGCGATGCTGGACGCGATGGGCGCGCAATGGGGATTCGACGTGGCTCGCATGAACGCCTACGAAGTGCATGCGCGACGTGTCTCGAGTTCGGCGGTGCGGCAGGCCCTGGGGGCCGGGCAGATGGACCTGGCCGCCAGCCTGCTCGACCGTCCCTATGCGATTTCGGGCCATGTGCAGCATGGCGCCAAGCTCGGGCGCGAGCTGGGCTTTCCCACGCTGAACCTGCGCTTCGGCCACGCGCGCCCGGCGGCCCAGGGCATTTTCGTGGCCCGGGTGCACGGGCTGGCCGGGAGCGCGCTGCGCGCGGTGGTCAGCCTCGGGCGGCGCCCCAGTGTCGACGAGTCGGGGCGGGTGCTGCTGGAGGCCCACCTGCTCGATTGGAGCGGGGACGCCTACGGTAAACTCGTGCGCGTGGAAATGCTGCACAAACTGCGGGACGAAGCGCGCTACGAAGGCCTGCAGGCCCTCACGGCTGCGATCGCCGCCGATGTGCTCGCCGCCCGGCAATGGTTCGCCACCGCGGACGCCGACAGCCCCTGACCCCCTGATGTGCGACCAGGCCGGGCGCGTCGCGCTGCGGCCTTCGCGGGCGTGTCGCGCGGCGCGCGGCATGCCACCCGCCAGCCCAGCCCTTCGCCAACGTCCGCGCCGCAGCGCGCGCAAGCCCTCCGATGACCGATTCCGCCGCGCCCGCCCATCCCGACTACCGTGCCACACTGAACCTTCCGGACACCAGCTTTCCGATGCGCGGCGACCTGCCCAGGCGGGAGCCCGCGTGGGTGCAGCGCTGGCAGGACGAGGGGGTGTACCAGAGGCTGCGCGCGGCGCGCGCGGGCCGTCCGCGCTTCGTGCTGCACGACGGCCCGCCGTACGCCAACGGACAGATCCACATCGGGCACGCCGTCAACAAGATCCTCAAGGACATGATCGTCAAGGCCCGACAGCTCGAGGGCTACGACGCGGTGTACGTGCCCGGCTGGGACTGCCACGGCCTGCCGATCGAAAACCAGATCGAGAAGCTCTACGGGCGCGACCTCGGGCGCGACCAGGTGCAGGCTCGCAGCCGCGCCTACGCGACCGAGCAGATCACCGGCCAGATGGCCGACTTCAAGCGCCTGGGGGTGCTCGGGGACTGGGATCACCCGTACCGCACGATGGACTTCGGCAACGAGGCCGATGAAATCCGCGCGCTGAAGCGGGTCGTCGAGCGAGGCTTCGTCTACCGCGGGCTCAAGCCGGTGCATTGGTGTTTCGACTGCCGCTCGTCGCTGGCCGAATTCGAGATCGAGTACGCCGACAAGACGTCCCGCACGCTGGACGTGGCCTTCGCCTGCGACGAACCGCAGCGCCTGGCCGCGGCCTTCGGACTGGACAGCCTGCCCGGCCCGGCCTTCGCGGTGATCTGGACCACCACCGCGTGGACCATCCCGGCCAACCAGGCGCTGAACCTCAACCCGGAGCTGGAGTACAGCCTGGTCGAAACCGAGCGCGGCGTGCTGCTGCTGGCCAGCAGCCGGGTCGCCGACTGCCTCGCGCGCTACGGCCTGCAGGGACGCACGCTGGCCAGCGCTGCGGGCGAACGCCTGGGCGGCCTGTCGTTCCGCCATCCGCTGGCCGAGCTGCACCCCGGCTACGACCGGCCGAGCCCGGTGTACCTGGCCGCCTACGCCAGCGCCGACGAGGGCACCGGCATCGTGCATTCCTCGCCGGCCTACGGGGTGGACGACTTCAACTCCTGCATCGCCCACGGCATGCGCACCGAAGACGTGCTCAACCCCGTGCAGGCCGACGGGGTCTACGCCGCCGACCTGCCGCTGTTCGGCGGCCAGCACATCTGGCGCGCCGGCGATGCGGTGCTGGCGGCGCTGCGCGCCGCGGGACGGCTGCTGGCCAGCGAGGAGATCCGGCACAGCTACCCCCATTGCTGGCGCCACAAGAGCCCGGTGATCTACCGCGCGGCCAACCAGTGGTTCGTGCGCATGGACGAAGGCCAAGGCGTGTTCACCACCGACAAGGCTCCGCGCACGCTGCGCGAAACCGCGCTGCAGGCGGTCGAGCAGACGGCCTTCTACCCCCCGGGAGGCCAGGCGCGGCTGCGCGACATGATCGCCGGGCGTCCCGACTGGTGCATTTCCCGCCAGCGCGCCTGGGGCGTGCCGCTGCCCTTCGTGTTGCACAAGGCCAGCGGCGAACTGCACCCCCGCACGCTGGAATTCCTGGACCGCGCCGCCGAACTGGTGCAGCGCGAGGGGGTCGAGGCCTGGTCGCGGCTGGACCTGCGCGAGTGGCTGGGCGACGAGGCCGAGGACTACGAGAAATCCCAGGACATCATCGAGGTGTGGTTCGATTCCGGCACCACCCATTGGCATGTGCTGCGCGGCAGCCATCGCGAGCAACTGGCGTGGCCCGCCGACCTGTACCTCGAAGGCCACGACCAGCATCGCGGGTGGTTCCACTCGTCGCTGCTCACCGGCTGCGCGATCGACGGCCGCGCGCCGTACAAGGCGCTGCTGACCCACGGCTTCACGGTCGATGGCCAGGGCCGCAAGATGAGCAAGTCGGTGGGCAACGTGATCGCGCCGCAAAGCGTCAGCGACAAGCTGGGCGCCGAGATCATCCGGCTGTGGGTCGCGTCGACCGACTACTCGGGCGACCTGGCGATTTCCGACGCGATCCTCAAGCAGGTGGTGGAAAACTACCGCCGCATCCGGAACACCCTCCGGTTCATTCTCGCCAACGTCTCCGACTTCGACCCCGCCAGCCAACGCGTCGCGCTGGAGGACATGCTGGACATCGACCGCTGGATGATGGCGTACGCCGGGCAACTGCAGCGCGACATCCTCGAGCACTACCGCAACTACGAGTTCCACCCGGTGGTCGCCAGGCTGCTGGTGTTCTGCTCCGAGGACCTCGGGGGCTTCTATCTCGACGTGCTCAAGGACCGGCTGTACACCACCCCGGCGGCCGGCGCGGCGCGGCGCAGCGCGCAGACCGCGCTGTGGCACCTGGCGCAGGCGATGTTGCGCTGGATCGCCCCGTTCCTGAGTTTCACCGCCGAGGAGGCGTGGGAACACTTCTCGCCGCAGCAGGCCCGACGCGACGGCAGCATCTTCGTGCAGACCTACCACGAACTGCCGCAGCCCGCCGATGCGGCGGCCTGCCTGGAGCGCTGGGCGCGCATCCGCGGCTTGCGCGACCAGGTCAACCGCGCCGTCGAGGCCGTGCGCGCCGAAGGCAGGCTGGGCCCGTCGCTGCAGGCCTGGGTGTCGCTGGGCGTTCCCGCGCAGGAGCGCGACGCGCTCGACAGCCTGGGCGAGGAGGCGCGCTTTGCCTTCCTGGTGTCGCAACTGCGCTGGCAGCCCGCCGATGCGCTGGGCATCGAGGTGCAGCCCGCGCAGGCGTCCAAGTGCGAACGCTGCTGGCACTGGGTGGCCGATGTCGATTCCCGCGCCGAGCACCCGGGGCTGTGCGGGCGCTGCATTTCCAACCTGCACGGCAGCGGCGAGGCCAGGCGCCATGTCTGAGGCGCCGCGCGACGAGTCCTTGCCTGCGTCGTCGTGGTGGCTGCTGCTGGCGCTGGTCGTGGTCGCGCTGGATCAGGGCAGCAAATGGCTGGTGGCGCGCGAGATCCCGCTGGGCGGCAGGCTGGCCGTCACGGGTTTTTTCAACCTGGTGCACGTGGAAAACCCGGGCGCCGCGTTTTCCTTTCTCGCCGCCCAGAGCGGCTGGCAGCGCTGGCTGTTCGCGGCGCTGGCCGGCGCGGCCTCGCTGTGGATCGTCGTGCTGCTGCTGCGCCGGCGCCGCCGCGCGCTGCTCGGCCTGGCGCTCGGGCTGATCCTGGGCGGCGCGCTGGGCAACCTGGTCGACCGCGTCGTGTGGGGCCATGTCACCGACTTTCTCGACTTCTACCTGCGCACCGCGTCCGGGTCGTGGCACTGGCCCGCCTTCAACCTGGCCGACAGCTCGATCACCGTCGGCGCGGTCGCGCTGCTCGTCGACGAGCAGCGCCAGGCGCGGCGTTCGCGCCGCGCGGACTGAAGCGCGCCGCGCCGCGGTCCGCGGCGCGTCAGGGCTGCAACACGATGCTTCCGGTGGTGGCGCGGCTTTCCAGCGCGCGATGGGCCGCGGCGGCCTCGGCGAGCGCCAGGCGCTGGCCGATATGCGGCCGCACCTTGCCCGACAGCACCATGTCGAACAGCTCGGCGCTCATTTCCAGCTGGGCGGCGCGGTCGGCCAGATGGGTCATCAGCGTCGGACGGGTGACGTACAGCGAGCCGCGGGCCGCCAGGTCCTGCAGGGTCACCGGGGGAACCGGGCCGGAGGCGTTGCCGAAGCTGACCATCAGCCCGAAGGGCTGCAGGCAGGCCAGCGAACGCTCCCAGGTGTCGCGCCCCACCGAGTCGTAGACCACCGAGACCCCCTTGCCGCCGGTCAGCTCCTTGACCCGCGAAACCAGGTCCTCGCTGCGGTAGTTGATGCAATGGGCGTAGCCGTTGTCCAGCGCCATGCGGCACTTGTCGTCGCTGCCGGCGGTGCCGATCAGGCGGACCCCCAGCGCCTTCGCCCACTGCCCGGCGATCAGGCCGACGCCACCGGCGGCCGCGTGGAACAGCGCGACATCGCCGGCCTGCAGCCGACGCGTGCGGCGCAGCAGGAACTGGGCCGTCAGTCCCTTGAGCATCATCGCCGCGGCGGTTTCGAACTCGATGCCCTGCGGCAGCTTGACCAGCACCCGCGCCGGCACCACCCGCGACTGCGCGTAGGCTCCGAGCGGGCCGTGGCAATAGGCCACGCGATCGCCCTCGGCGAATTCGCCGACCTCGGGCCCGACGGCCTCCACCACCCCCGCCCCCTCGAGTCCGATCCCCGACGGCAGTGGCAGGGGATACAGCCCGGACCGGTGGTAGACGTCGATGAAATTCACCCCGACCGCGGCATTGCGCACCAGCACCTCGCCGGGCCCGGGCGCGGCGACCTGCACCGCTTGCCACTGCAGCACTTCCGGACCTCCGGTGCGCTCGATACGGATCGCATGGGTCATGACGCATCTCCCGAATGGTTGCAACACGAGATTGTGCCCGTTCCCGCGCCGGGCGGCTTGACGCACAATCGCCCCTGGAGGGCGTGGCCGATGCGCTTGCTGCTGGTGGAAGACGATCCGATGATTGGCGAGAGCGTGCTCGACGCACTGCGCGCCGAGGGCTACGCGGTGGACTGGGTACGCGACGGACAGTCGGCCGATGCCGCGTGGAGCGGCGAGCACTACGACCTGGTGCTGCTCGACCTCGGACTTCCCGGACGCGACGGCCTGCAGGTGCTGAAGGCCGCCCGCGAGCGACGCGACCGCACCCCGGTGCTGATCGTCACCGCGCGCGACGCGGTGGACGAGCGCATCCGCGGACTCGACGCCGGCGCCGACGACTACCTGCTCAAGCCCTACGACCTGAGCGAACTGCAGGCGCGCATCCGCGCGCTGCTGCGGCGCGCGGCCGGGCGCGCCGAGCCGGCGCTGGAGCACCGCGGGCTGCGACTCCATCCGGCGACCCGCGAGGCCACGCTGCACGGCAGGCCGCTGGTGCTGTCGCAACGCGAGTGGGCGGTGCTGGAGGCGCTGATGCGCCGGCCCGGGGTGATCCTGTCGCGCGCCCAGCTGGAGGAAAAGCTCTACGGCTGGAACGAGGAGATCTCCAGCAACGCGGTCGAGGTCTATGTGCACAGCCTGCGCAAGAAACTCGGCGCCGATTTCATCCGCAACATCCGCGGCATGGGCTACGTGCTCTCCCGCGAGGACACGCAAGCCCCATGAAGTCCCTGCGCGCCAAGTTGCTGGTGCTGCTGACCGCGGCGGTGCTGACGGCCGCGCTGGTGCAGGCGGTGGCGGTGTTCCGCAACGCCATGCGCGAGGCCGATGCGGTGTTCGACTACCACCTGCAGCAGATCGCGCTGTCGCTGGCCACCGGCGAGCTGGGATTGCCGGGATTCGGGCCGCGCAGCGGCGCGCGCGACGACCTCGACTATGTGTTCCAGGTGTGGTCGCCCGACGGCCAGCGCATCTACGTGTCGCGCCCGCGGGTGGAACTGCCCGACCAGGCGGTGCTGGGCTACGCGACCGCCGACGTCAACAACCGCAAGTGGCGGGTGTTCTCGATGCAGGCCGGCGGGCGCACCATCCAGGTCGCGCAGCCGCTGCTCAGCCGGCGCGCGCTGGCGCTGACCTTCGCGCTCAATTCGGTGTGGCCGATGCTGCTGATCGTCCCGCTGCTGCTGCTGGTCGTGGCCTGGGTGGTACGACGCTCGCTCGGGCCGCTGCGTTCGCTGTCCACCGAACTGGAAAACCGTGCCGCGACCTCCTTCGACCCGCTGGATCCCAGCGCGGTGATGCAGGAAATGCAACCGGTGGTTCGGGCGATGAACGGATTGTTCGCACGCACCCGGCAGGCCTTCGACGCCCAGCAGATGTTCGTCGCCGACGCCGCCCACGAGTTGCGCTCCCCGCTGGCCGCGCTCCGGCTGCAGTTGCAGATGCTCGACCGCGCTCCCGACGAGTCCGCCCGCAGGCTGGCGGCGCAGCGCCTGGACGCCGGAATCGACCGTGCCACCCACCTGGTCGAGCAACTGCTGGCGCTGGCGCGGGCCGACTCGGGCGGTCGCGAGCCGGCGGCGGCGACTTCGCTGGCCGACGCCGCGCGCCAGGCGCTGGGCGATACCGTGGACCTGGCGCAGGCGCGGCAGGTCGATGCCGGGCTCGAGCAGGCCGACGAACTCACGGTGCTGGCTCCCCCGCAGGGCCTGCGCATGCTGGCGCGCAACCTGGTGGACAACGCGGTGCGCTACTGCCCGCGCGGCGGCCGCGTCGACGTGCGGGTGCGCGCCGAGGCCGGCCGGGCGCTGCTCGAGGTGGACGATTCGGGCCCGGGCATCCCGGCGTCCGAGCGGCCGCGGGTATTCGACCGTTTCTACCGCCGCGCCGAATCGCCGCCGGGGGGCAGCGGCCTGGGGCTGGCGATCGTGAAAAGCGTGGCCGAGCGCAGCCACGCGACGGTGGATCTGCTCGACTCGCCGCTCGGCGGCCTGCGCGTGCGGGTGTCCTTCCCGGTCGCGCAGCCAGACTGAATCAGGCGGACGCGGCGGCGGGGGCGTCGAGGTCGAAGGCGCGGTGCAGCGCGCGCACCGCCAGTTCGAGGTACTTCTCGTCGATCAGCACCGACACCTTGATTTCCGAGGTCGAGATCATCTGGATGTTGATCCCCTCCTCCGACAGCGTGCGGAACATCGTGCTGGCCACGCCAGCGTGCGATCGCATGCCGACGCCGACGATCGAAACCTTGCAGGACTTGGGATCGCCCAGCACGTCCCTGGCGCCGATATGCGCCTGCACCTGGCTCTTCAGGATGCCGAGGGTGCGGGCGTAGTCGTTGCGCCCGACGGTGAACGAAAAATCGGTGAACCCGTCGACACTCTGGTTCTGCACGATCATGTCGACCTCGATGTTCGCCTGCCCCACCGCGCTGAGGATCTGGTAGGCGATGCCCGGGCGATCGGGAACCCCGACGACGGTGATCTTCGCCTCGTCGCGTGCGAAGGCGATTCCCGAAACCACGGCGCGTTCCATGTTCTGGTCCTCTTCGAATGTGATCAGCGTGCCGCTGCGCATTTCCTCGGCCAGCGGGATGTCCCACGGGGTCAGGCTCGACAGCACGCGCAGCCGCACGCGGTACTTGCCGGCGAATTCCACCGAGCGGATCTGCAGCACCTTGGAGCCCAGGCTGGCCATCTCCAGCATTTCCTCGAAAGTGATCGAGGGCAGCTTGGACGCCTCGGGAACCACCCGCGGGTCGGTGGTGTACACCCCGTCGACATCGGTGTAGATCTGGCATTCGTCGGCATCCAGCGCCGCGGCCAGCGCCACCCCGGAGGTGTCCGACCCGCCGCGCCCGAGGGTGGTGATCTGCCCGTCGGAGTCGACCCCCTGGAAGCCGGCGACCACGACGACGCGCCCGGCCTGCAGATCGGCCCGGATGCGCTGCTGGTCGATGGATTCGATGCGCGCCTTGGTGAAGGCGCTGTCGGTATGCACCCCGACCTGGAAGCCGGTGTAGCTGCGGGCGTCGCGACCGAGGGACTTCAGCGCCATCGCCAGCAGCCCGATGGTCACCTGCTCGCCGGTCGACGCGACGACGTCGAGTTCGCGGGGATCGGGCTCGGGCTGGATTTCCCTGGCCAGGCCGATCAAGCGGTTGGTCTCGCCCGACATCGCCGAAACCACGACCACCAACTGGTGCCCGGCGTCGGCCCACTTGATGACACGCCGGGCGACGTTCTTGATGCGTTCGACGGAGCCGACCGAGGTGCCGCCGTATTTCTGGACGATAAGCGCCATGGTGCACAAGAGGGTGGGACGCCGCTGGCGCTGCCGGCGCGAAGCAGGCGGCGCCGCCAGGCGCGGCGACGCAAAAACATGGGATTATAGGGCGGCCGGACGCGACGGCGGCGCCGATTGACAGCACAACCAGCCGTCGCGGCGAATCAGACGCGCGCCTGCGATCGCCACGGCGATCGCCGCGTGCGGCGGCGCCTGCAGTTGCCGGCACAGATTGTCGATCTGCCGCGAACTGCTGCGCAGCCCCAGTTCCAGCAGCCAGGCGCGCAGCACCTCGCTGCGGCGCGCGGGCTCCAGCGCAAGCAAGCGCTGCAGGCGCAACCCGGGGGCGCCGCGGCACGACTGCAGATCGCTGGCCGCGCTGTCGCGCAGCTGCCGCGCCGCCTGCGCGCACAGCCGGGCGCTGCGGCCGAGGGTCGCGCGCCAGCCCGGCTCGAGCCTGGCGATCACCGGCAGCAACTCGGCGCGGATGCGGTTGCGGCGCAGCGCCGGGTCGGCGTTCATCGGATCGACCAGGTAGGCGACGCCGGCGGCGTCGAGTTCGCTGCGCAGCGACTCGGCCGAGCACCCCAGCAAGGGCCTGCCCACCCACACCGCGCCACGCCGCACCGCCCGCGGCATCGCCGCCAGCCCCGCGGGGCCGGCGCCGCGCAGCAACGCCAGCAACAGGGTTTCGGCCTGGTCGTCGGCGTGGTGCGCCAGCAGCAGCCAGCCGCAGCCCAGTTCGCGCGCAGCGCGCTGCAGTTCGGCATGCCGCGCCAACCGGGCCTGCTCCTCCAGGCTGTCGCCGGCTCGCCGGCTCACCCGCGCCGCCAGCACCCGGCACGCCACCCCCCACTGGCCGCACTGCCGCTGGGCGTGGCTGGCGAAGGCGTCGGCCGCGGGCTGCAAGCCATGGTGCACATGCAAGGCGTAGACCAGCCGCTGCGGCCACAGCCGGCACGCCGCCAGCAGCAGCGCGGTCGAGTCGGCGCCGCCGCTGTAGGCCACCGCCAGCGGGCGGGAGTCGTCGAGCGCGGGCGCGCCCGCCTGCGGCTCGCGGGCGAAACGCCGCAACGCGCCGACGGCACTGCGCGACGCCGCCGCAGGCGGTCTCAGCGCGTGGCCTTGGTGTCCTGGAAGCGACCGAAGCCGCACAGCCGTTCGTAGCGCTGGCTCACCAGTTCGGCCGGCTTGATGCCCTGGAACTGGCGCAGGCTTTCGGCGAGGGCACGCTTGAGCGATGCGGCCATCGCCTGGGGGTCGCGGTGGGCCCCGCCGATCGGCTCGTTGACGATCTTGTCGATCAGCCCCAGCGCCTTCAGGCGGTGCGCGGTCAGGCCCAGCGCCTCGGCCGCGTCGGCCGCCCGCTCGGCGCTTTTCCACAGGATGGACGCGCAGCCCTCGGGCGAGATCACCGAGTACACGGCGAACTGCAGCATCAGCACATGGTCGGCCACCGCGATGGCCAGCGCGCCTCCGGAGCCGCCCTCGCCGATGATGGTCGAGACGATCGGCACCTGCAACTGGGCCATCTCGAGGATGTTGCGGCCGATCGCTTCGGACTGGTTGCGCTCCTCGGCGTCGATCCCCGGGTAGGCGCCCGGGGTGTCGACGAAGGTGAAGACCGGCAGAGCGAACTTCTCCGCCAGTTTCATCAGCCGCAGCGCCTTGCGGTAGCCCTCGGGCTTGGTCATGCCGAAGTTGCGCAGCGCCCGCTCCTTGGTGTCGCGCCCCTTCTGGTGGCCGAGGACCATGCAGGACTGGCCGTTGAAGCGCGCCAGCCCGCCGACGATCGACTGGTCGTCGGAGAAGTGGCGATCGCCGTGCAGTTCGTGGAAATCGGTGAACAGGCTGCCGACGTAGTCCAGGGTATAGGGACGTTGCGGGTGGCGCGCGATCTGCGTGACCTGCCAGGGACTGAGCTTGCTGTACAGGTCCTTGGTCAGCTGCAGGCTTTTCTTCTGCAGCCGGGAAATCTCCTCCGAGATGTCGACCGCCGATTCGTCCTGCACATAGCGCAGCTCCTCGATCTTCGCCTCGAGTTCGGCCACCGGCTGTTCGAATTCCAGAAAGACCTTCTTGCTCATGGGACTGTCAATACTCCACAGGCAGCGGATCCAGGCTGCGCCAAATATACCAAGTGCCGACCGAGCGCCAGGGCTGCCAGGCCGAAGCCACCTCGCGCAGCTCGCTGCGACTGACCGCCTCGCCGGAAAAGTAGCACCGGCTGATGCCCCGGCGCAAGCCGAGGTCGTCCAGCGGCAGCACGTCCGGGCGCAGCAGATGGAAGATCAGGAACATCTCCGCGGTCCAGCGGCCGATGCCGCGGATGGCCACCAGCTCCTCGATGACGTCCTCGTCGCTCATCGCAGGCCATTGCCGGGGGTGCACCAGCGACTGCTCGAAACGCCCCGCCAGGTCGAGCAGGTACTCGGCCTTGCGCTGCGACAGCCCGGCGCTGCGCAGCACCTGCGGCGCCAGACCGAGCAGAGTGCCCGGCACCATCGGCGAGCACAGCCCGAGCAGGCGGTCCCACACCGACTGCGCGGCGCTGACCGAAATCTGCTGGCCGACGATCGAGCGCGCCAGCGTCTGGAAGGCGTCGCCGCGGCTTTGCAGCCTCGCCTGCCCGTGGCCGGGGATGAGCCGGCGCATCACCCGGTCGGCCCGCATCAGCTCGCGGCAGGCCTGGTCCCAGTAGGCCGGCACCGTGGCCGGCGCGCCTGCGGGCGCGTGCGCTGCCGTCATCGCTCAGGCCCGCCGCCACAACGTGACGCCGCCGGGCTTGTCCTCGAGCTGGATGCCCTGCTCGAGCAACTCGGCGCGGATGCGGTCGGCAAGCTGGTAGTCTCGCGCCTGCTTGGCCCGTGCGCGCTCCTGCACCCGCTGTTCGATCCGCGCCTTGGCGTCGTCGGCTGTCGAGCCCTGCAGGAAATGCATCGGCGTGTCGCGCAACAGCCCCAGCGTGCCCGCCAGGCCCTTGAGCAGCGCGGCCGCCGCCGGGCCGGCGCCGCGGTTGATCTCGCCGGCCAGCTCGAACAGCACCGCCATCGCCTCGGGGGTGTTGAAGTCGTCGTCCATCGCAGCGCCGAAGCGCCGCGCCAGCGGATGCTCCCAGTCGATCGCCGGCGCGACGTCGGCGTGGGGCTGCAGCGCCACGTACAGGCGCTCGAGCGCGCTGCGGGCGTCGCGCAAAGCGTCCTCGCTGTAGTTCAGCGGGCTGCGGTAATGCGCGCGGATGATGAAAAAACGCAGGGTCTCGGCGTCGACCCGCTTCAGCACGTCGCGGATGGTGAAAAAGTTGCCCAGCGACTTGGACATCTTCTCTTCGTCGACGCGGACGAAACCGTTGTGCATCCACAGGCTCACCCAAGGCTTGCCGGTGACCCCTTCGGTCTGCGCGATCTCGTTCTCGTGATGCGGAAACTGCAGGTCGGCTCCGCCGCCGTGGATGTCGAACTGCTCTCCGAGCAACTCGCAGCTCATCGCCGAACATTCGATATGCCACCCCGGACGCCCGGGGCCCCAAGGCGACTCCCAGCGCACCTCGGCCGGCTCGTCGGCCTTGGCGTGCTTCCACAGCACGAAATCCAGCGGGTCCCTCTTGGCCTCGTCGACCTCGACCCGCTCGCCGGCGTGCAGTTCGTCCAGCGACTTGCCCGACAGCCGGCCGTAGCCCGCGAAGCGGCGCACCGCGAAGTCGACATCGCCGGCAGCGTCCTGGTAGGCCAGCCCGCGCTCGATCAGGCGGCCGATCATCGCCTGCATCGCCCCGATGTGCTCGGTGGCGCGCGGCTCCAGGTCGGGTCGCTCGATCCCCAGCGCATCGGCATCCTGATGCATCGCCTCGATGAATCCGTCGGTGAGTTCGCGCACCCCGACGCCGGCCTGCAGCGCGCGGCGGATGATCTTGTCGTCGACGTCGGTGATATTGCGCACGTAGGTCACGCGCAGGCCGCGTGCCTTCAGCCAGCGCTGCACCACGTCGAACACCGCCATCACCCTGGCATGCCCGAGGTGGCAGTAGTCGTAGACCGTCATGCCGCAGACGTACATGCGCACATGCCCAGGCTCCAGCGGAACCAGGGGCTGCTTGCTGCGGGAAAGGGTGTTGTAGATCTGCACGGCCATCGACTGCTCACCGACGAGCTGCGGGACGCCCACGCCGACGGCGTGCCCCGAAACAGCGAAAACTTAGCACACGCGGCGGCCATGCTGCCCGCCGGTCCTCGGCGGCACCCTAGAATGCCCGCCATGGCCGACCTGCCCCTTCGCCACCGACTGCCCGCGCCGGCCCTGCTGCCGGCCCTGTTGCTGGCCCTGCTGCTGGCCTTGCTGGCCGGAAGCGGCTGGCCTTGCGCGCGTGCCGACGAACTGTCGCAGGTACGCGGCCTGCAGCACGCGGGGCACCTGCAACAGGCGCTGCAGGCCGTGCGCCGGCTCATCGCGCAACACCCCGACGACCCGCGGTTGCGCCTGAGCGAGGCGCTGATCCTGCAGCAGCAGCATCGCGACGACCAGGCGATCGAGGTGCTGCGGCAACTGACCCTGAAGTACCCCGAGCTTCCCGAGCCCTACAACAACCTGGCGGTGCTGTACGCGGCGCGCGGGCAGCAGCGCCTGGCGCTGCAGCAACTGCGCATGGCGCTGCATGCCAACCCGGAGTACGCCACCGCGGCCTCCAACCTGGGCGACGTGTACCTGCGCCTGGCTGAGCAGGCCTATGCGCAGGCCCTGCAAGGCAGCGACGACGCCGCGGCGCAGGCGCATGCGCGCGACATGCTGCGCGGGCTGCGGCAGCTGCAGCCGCAGGCGGGCGGCGCGCCGCCCGCACGCTGAGGCCCGCCTTCCGCCTTCCGCCTTCCCGCCTTCCCACCTTCCCGCCGGCTCGCCGCCGGCCCCACCCGGTCCCTACCGATGCCCGCCACCCCCGCCTCGCCCCCGACCCCGCAGCGCCGGCTGCTGCTCGCGCTGGTCTGCGCGACCCTGGCCGGTCCGTCCGCGCTGGCAGCGCCGCGTCCGGCGGCCTCGCCACGCGTGGAACTCGACACCTCGCTGGGCGCCATCGTCGTGCAACTCGATGCCGGCCGCGCCCCGCGCACCGTGGCCAATTTCCTCCAATACGTGCGCAAGGGCTTCTATGCCGGCACGGTGTTCCACCGGGTGATCCCCGGGTTCATGATCCAGGGCGGCGGCTACACCGCGCAACTGCAGCTCAAGCCGACCGCGGCGCCGATCCCGCTGGAAAGCCGCAACGGCCTGCGCAACCTGCGGGGCACCATCGCGATGGCCCGCACCGCGGATCCGAATTCGGCGACTTCCCAGTTCTTCATCAATCTGGTGGACAATCCCTCCCTCGACTACCCGCAGCCCGACGGCTACGGCTACGCGGTGTTCGGGCGCGTGGTGTCGGGAATGAAGGTGGTGGATCGCATCGCCGCCGTGCCCACGCACAGCGTGGGGTCGATGGCCAACGTCCCGCTGCAGCCGGTGGTCATCCGCTCGGCGCGGGTGCTGCGCTGAGCCAGGCGAGCCGCCATGAACCCTGCAGTCCAGTTTCTTTCTTGCGAGGCATCGATCGATGGTTGAACTCCACACCAACAAGGGCGTGATCCGCCTGCAACTCGACGCGGACAAGGCTCCGAAGACCACGGAAAACTTCCTGGCCTACGTGCGCAGCGGGCATTTCAACGGAACGATCTTCCATCGGGTGATCGACGGCTTCATGATCCAGGGCGGCGGCTACGCGAGCGGCATGAAGGAAAAGGCCACCCAGCAGCCGATCGCCAACGAGGCGGCCAACGGGCTGAAGAACAAGCGCTACTCGATCGCGATGGCCCGCACCAACGACCCGCACTCGGCGACCGCGCAGTTCTTCATCAACGTCGCCGACAACGCTTTCCTCGACCACACCGCGCCCACCCCGCAGGGCTGGGGCTACGCGGTGTTCGGCGAGGTCGTCGAGGGCCGCGAGGTGGTCGACGCGATCCAGTCCGTGAAAACCGGCAGCAAGGGCTTCCACCAGGACGTTCCGGTGGAAGACGTGGTGATCGAAAAGGCCGTTGAAGTCTGAGCCGCTGACGCAGCGGCTGCAGGCGCAGCCGCACTGGCGCCGCATCGCGCTGGCGTCGGACCTGCACCTGGGCGAGCAGGCCCCGCGCACCACGGCCGCTTTCCTGCGCTGGTTGCGCAGCCTGGGCGGCCGCGCCGACGCGCTGCTGCTGCTCGGGGACGTGTTCGACGCCTGGATCGGCGACGACCTGCTGCACCAGCCCGACGCTTCGCCGGAACACCAGGTCTGTGAAGCGCTGGCCGAGCTGGCGGCACGCGATTGCCGGATCGCGGTGCAGCGCGGCAACCGCGACTTCCTGCTGTCCGGGGAATTCGCCAGCCGCTGCTCGGCCTGCCTGCTCGACGACCCTTGCGTGCTCGAGGTCGCCGGCCAGCGCATCGTGCTCAGCCATGGCGACGCGCTGTGCGTCGACGACGCCGCGTACATGCAATGGCGCCGGGTCTGCCGCGAGCCGGCCTGGCAACAGGCCTTCGTCGCCCAGCCGCTGGCGCTGCGCCGCGAGCAGGCGCTGGCCGCGCGCGAGCAAAGCCGGGCTGCCCAGGCCGCGCTGGCCCAGCCCGGCGACGCGAACCAGCAAGAGGCGATGCGGGTGCTGCGCGAGCAAGCGGCCCCCTGGATGATCCACGGCCATACCCACCGCCCGCGGGAACACTGGCAAGGCGGGAGATTGCGCCAGGTGCTCGGCGACTGGGACCTCGACCATCCCGAGCGGCAGCGCGCGCAAGCGCTGTGGCTGCTGCCCGGCGACGGCTGGGTGGCGGTGGAACGCGAGGACCTGCTGGCGCAGCTGCAGGCGGCGCCGGCCGCTACTTGACCAGCTTCTCGAACTCGTCGCGGTCGAAATGCTCGGTGCGCATCGCGTCCTGCGGGGCGCTTTGCTGCGAGCACACGCCGCGCTTGTCGAGTTCGCGCCACAGCAGCGCGACCTGGTGCTCGAGCTGCGCGGCATGGTCGACCAGCCCCAGCACCGCCTTGCTCAGCGGGTCGTCGCCGTTCTGGGTCACCGCGTAGGCCGAGAATCCCATGCGCGACGCCGCTGCCTCGCGCTGCTGCTCGCCCTGCTTGTCGATGATGCGCGCCGGGTTGCCCACCGCGGTGGCGCCCGCCGGCACCGCCTTGACCACCACCGCGTTGGAGCCGATGCGCGCTCCGCTGCCCACGGTGAACCCGCCGAGCACCTTGGCTCCGGCGCCGACCACCACGCCGGATTCCAGCGTCGGATGGCGCTTGGTTCCCTTGTACAGCGAGGTTCCGCCCAGCGTGACGCCTTGGTAGATCGTGCAGTCGTCGCCGATCTCGGCGGTTTCGCCGATCACCACGCCCATCCCGTGATCGATGAACACCCGCCTGCCGATCACTGCACCCGGATGGATCTCGATCGCGGTCAGGAAACGCCCCCAGTGGGAAATCCAGCGCGCCAGCCAGTGGTAGCCGGCCTTCCACAGCGCGTGGGCGATGCGGTGCATCCAGAGCGCGTGCAGCCCCGGATAGCAGGTCAGCACCTCCCAGCGCGAGCGCGCGGCAGGGTCGCGTTCGACGATGACCTGGATCTCTTCGCGCAACCAGCTGAACATGAGCAGCGTCCTACCCCGACTGCGGGTCGACCGCCCGCCTCGCGGTCAGTGTATTGGAGGGCGCAACGATGCGCTCGGCGCAAGTCCGTGGTTCATGCGCTGCCATCTCGGCTCGCACCGATGCGGCGCAAAGCGGCATCGCACACGCCCCGCAGGATCTGCACTTCCTGACGGGTCGGCGCGACCCTGGACAACAGCCTGCGCAGGCGCGGCAACAGCCGGCGCGGCGCGCTCGGGTCGAGGTAGCCGAGCACCTGCAGGGTGTGTTGCAGATGGTCGATCGCGGCCTCGACCTCGGCATGGGTGGCCGCGGGCTCGGGCGCGGGCCCCGCGCCCGGGTGGTCGAACGAGCCCAGCGCCTTGCGCCATTCCCAGGCGACGATCTGCACCGCCTGCGACAGGTTCAGCGACCCGTAGCCGGGTGAGGTCGGCAGGTTGAGCAGCGCATCGCAACGCCACACGGTCTCGTTGTCCAGCCCGTAACGCTCGCTGCCGAACACGAAGGCCACGCGGCGTTGCTGCGCGGCGGCCAGGCGCGCCAGTTCGGGCAGCCACTGCGGGCCGCGCAGCGGCGGCCCGAAATCGCGCACCCGCGCCGACAGCGCCACCAGCACGCCGCAATCGCCGGCCACCTCGTCCAGGCTGGCGCCCAGCCGGGCCCGCTGCAGCACGTCCTGCGCCCCGCTGGCCATCGCCAGCGCCTGCGGCTGGCTGAGCACGTCGGCAAAACGCGGCGCCACCAGGCCGAGGTCGGCGAAGCCCATGGTCTTGATGGCCCTGGCAGCCGCGCCCACGTTGCCGGCATGGCTGGAGCCGACCAGCACGAACGACGTGCCCGGCGGCGCGTACGCCGGCGCCTGCCCCCCTTCGATAGAATGCTCCACTTGGTCCCGGTCGTTCGACCCGCTCTTTTCAACCCAGTACGCACATTCTCGCCCAGGCGCGCCTGCCGCAGGTGCCTGCAGCCCACCATGCATCCTGTGATCAACGTCGCCGTTCGCGCCGCCCGCGAAGCCGGCCGCATCATCAACCGTGCCAGCCTCGACCTCGACCTGCTGCGGGTGTCGGAAAAGTCGGCCAACGACTTCGTCACCGAAGTCGACCGGGCCAGCGAACAGGCGATCATCGACATCCTGCTGAAGGCCTTTCCCCAGCATGGCGTGCTGGGCGAGGAGACAGGCACCAGCCACGGCCGCGCCGACGCCGAATACCGCTGGATCATCGACCCGCTGGACGGCACCACCAATTTCATCCACGGCCTGCCCGTGTACGCGGTGTCGATCGCGCTGGAGCACCGCGGGGTGCTCCAGCATGGCGTGGTCTACGACCCGTCGCGCGACGAGTTGTTCACGGCAAGCCGCGGGGCCGGCGCGTTCCTCGACAACCGGCGGCTGCGGGTGTCGCGCCGCACGCGGATCGAGGACAGCCTGATCGGCACCGGCTTCCCGTTCCGCCGCGGCGACGACCTCGAGCAGTACCTCGAGATGTTCCGCAAGTTCTCCCAGCGCTGCGTCGGGCTGCGTCGCCCGGGCGCCGCCGCGCTCGACCTGGCCTACGTCGCGGCCGGGCGCTACGACGGCTTTTTCGAAGTCGGCCTGCAGCCCTGGGACGTCGCGGCGGGGGCGCTGCTGGTCAGCGAGGCGGGCGGGATGGTCGGGGACTTCAACGGGGAATCGGAATTCCTCGACAAGGGCGAGGTCATCGCAGCCAACCCCCGCGTCTACGCGCAGATGGTCGGCATGCTCAAGGCCTACGCCGGGCGCGCCCACGGCGCCAACCCGGCGCCTGCCGCCTGAGGCCGGCACGGGCCCGGCGACACGCCGGGCCTGGGAAGGCTGCCCAGCGGTGCGCCGCGGCAGCGCCGCCGGCGGCTTGCGCGACATGGCGGTGAGCGTGTCGCGCAAAATGGCGCAGCGCATTGCGTGGATAATCGTCCCATCCCGCCCGACGCGCCTCCGAAAACCTCGCCTTCTTTTTTCTTTCCTATTATTACACGCCGTTGCAGCTGCCGCGCAACGACGCGATTCATTCTCGTTCCGGATCGCCATTCCCGCTGCGCAAGGCGCTGCGGAATCTCCATCGCACCCGCTCCGCGGGCCGCTTCCGACGCGGCATCCGGCAAGCCTGCGAACCGTCATTGCACGTTATCGACGCGTTACCCGGAGACCCATTCCAGATAATCACCACTTGTCAACGAACAACTGCCACCCTAGTATCGACGCACCATTCCGGAGTTGATGCGTTCGACCCGTTCCATACCCGACGGAGGCAACCGACCATGACCACCCCCGGCCCGCGCACCGACGTGCGCATCGAATTTCTCGGGCAAGTGCGGATTCTCCACGAGGCGGCCCACATCGTGGTCAACGACAAGAAGGCCATCCTGCTGATGTTCGTGCTGGCCGTGAAGGGCGCGACCAGCCGCCAGCAGATGGCCTCGCTGCTCTGGCCGGGAACCGATTCCGAACATTCCCAGGGCAGCCTGAGGCTGCGCATCCACAAGATCAACCGGCTTTGCCCCACGTTGATCCGCAGTCACCTGAGTTCGATCTTCCTCGGGCACGGCGTCGAACACGACATCGGCTTTCTCACCGCCGACGAGGAAATGCCGCTGCCCGTCGCGCTGGACGCCCACCGCGACCACCTGATCGGCTCGCTGGAGTTTTCCGAGAATCCCCAGCTCAATTCCATGCTCGGCCACTACAAGAACCAGTTCGCCAGCAAGGCCGTCAGCCTGCTCTACCGGCATGCGCGCAATGCGGCGATCGACCGCAATCTTGACCAGGCGGTCTATTTCCTGAACCGCATCCTGCTGCTGTCACCGCATAACGAGACGGCCTGCCGCAACCTGATGCGGGTGCATGTGCTCAACGGTTGCCGCGCCAGCGCGATCGAAACCTACGAGGCATTCCGCCGCAACATGCGCGACAACCTGGGAATCGACCCGGATACCAAGACCAAGCGCCTGCACATGGAAATCCTGTCGGCGCAGGAAGACCCGAACTACCAGACCCGCATCAGCGAGGCGCTGGACTCGATGATCCTGTAGGCGCTCAGCGTACGCGCGCCCAGGGCCCGAGCAGCAGGCTCTCCCATTGCGCGACCCCGCGCTCGAAGCGCCCGGCGGCCAGCAACGACGGCCGGATCGCCCCGCTGCGCACGGCGCCTGCGTACTGCTGGCGCAACAGGTCGAAGGGCGCGCGCGCCTGGGCGCGGGCCCATTGCTCCCACGCCCGGCCCGCGTCGACCCAGGGCCCGGCGGCCGGAGTGCCGGCGCTCGCCTGCCGCTGCGGGCGCCGAGGCTGGCGCTGCGACGGGCTGCGGCGCATCACCGCAGCGCGGTATCGGAGCGCGCGAACTGGCTCAGGCGGCGGTCGAGTTCGAACACATCGCGCCACTGCGCCAGGATGGACTGCCACTCGGCGGACTCGGCAGCGCGGCCCGCGGGGGCAGGCTCGCCGGCGGTTCCCAGGCGGCGGATCAGGCTGAGCAGGCTGGTCATGGCAGACTCCTTCGTGAGGATACTCAGGGTGCACCCTTATAGGGTTAACCCGAAGTCTACCAGGACCGCGAGCTCTCTGCAGCTTCGCCGGGCCGTTTTCTGTCGAACCCGGGGCCGGCAAGCGACAGACCGGGCCCGGCTGCGCTCACTTGGGCATCGACACCACCCGCAGATAGGGCTTGAGGGCCTTCCAGCCCTGCGGGAAGCGCTCGCGCGCCTGTTCGTCGCTGACCGAGGTCGGGATCACCACATCGCCGCCCGGGCGCCAGTTGGCCGGGGTCGCCACCCCGGCGCGCGCGCTGAGTTGCAGCGCGTCGAGCAGGCGCAGGATTTCGTCGAAGTCGCGGCCGTTGCTCATCGGGTAGGTCAGCATCGCCTTGATCTTCTTGTCCGGCCCGATGAAGAACACGCTGCGCACCGTGGCGTTGTCGCTGGCGGTGCGAGCGGCCGCGGCGCCGCCCGCGGCCTCGGGCAGCATGTCGTACAGCTTGGCGACGTTCAGGTCGGTGTCGCCGATGATCGGGTAGTTCGGCGCGCAGCCCTGGGTTTCGGCGATGTCCTGCGCCCAGCGCTTGTGGTCCTCGACCGCATCGACCGACAGGCCGATGAGCTTGCAGTTGCGCTTGTCGAATTCGGGCTTCATGCGCGCCACCGTGCCCAGTTCGGTGGTGCAGATCGGCGTGAAGTCCTTGGGGTGGGAGAACAGCAGGGCCCAGTGATCGCCGATCCACTCGTGGAAGCGGATGGTGCCTTCGCTGGTCTGGGCCGTGAAATCGGGGGCCGTGCTGCCGATACGCAGACTCATGGTGCATCTCCTTGGTGGTTTGGTTGCACGCGAGGCGGCGACCCTGCGCGGCGCCGGATGCCCGGTTCCGCGGCGAGCCCGCCTGCGTCGTGGTGCCCCGCCGGGTCTGCGGGACCACACGCTAGCCTACGCCGCCGCGGGGTCGCGGCCAACCAAGGATTCGTCAGATCCTTATGACCGGCCGGCACAAGCCGGCGACCGGCCCCGCGACCACCTCGCCTGCCGCGCGCCGCGGATGCTCGCGGCACAATGGCGGCAGCGCCCGCTGCGCGAGTCCCCGATCCGCCGATGCCACCGACCCCGAACACCGCGCCCATTGCAGCCACAGCAGCCGCCGCCGCCGACCTGGAGCACACGCCGATGATGCAGCAGTACCTGCGCATCAAGGCCGAGCATCCGGAGCACCTGCTGCTCTACCGCATGGGGGACTTCTACGAACTGTTCTACGCCGACGCCGAAAAGGCCGCCCGACTGCTCGACCTGACGCTGACGCGCCGCGGCCAGTCGGCCGGCGCGCCCATCGTCATGGCCGGGGTGCCGGCGCAGGCACTCGACGCCTACCTGGCCAAGCTGGTGCGCCTGGGCGAGTCGGTGGCCATCTGCGAGCAGGTGGGCGAAGCGGGCAGCGGCAAGGGGCCGCTGGAGCGCCGGGTCGAGCGCGTGGTCACCCCGGGAACCCGGCTGCACGACGGCCTGCTCGACGAGCGCAGCGACTGCGCGCTGCTCGCGCTGGCGCCGCCGGCGACGCGGCGCGAGCGCGACATCGGGCTGGCCTGGCTGGTGCTGTCCAGCGCTTCGCTGCACATGGCGCAATGCCCCGCCGAGGATCTGGCCGCGTGGCTGGCGCGCATCCAGCCCGCCGAGGTGCTGTGGCCCGCCGATCGTCCGCTGCCCGAGGTGCTGCGCTCGGTGCCCGCGACGCCGCGGCCGCCCTGGCAGTTCGACGCGCCGGGCGGCGCCGAACGCCTGCGGCGCGCGCTGGGCACGCTCGACCTGGAGGCCTTCGGCGCCGCCGCCGTGCCGCGCGCCCATGCGGCGGCGGCGGCGCTGCTGGAGTACGCCCGCCACACCCAGGGCCGCGAGCTGCCCCAGCTGGCCGAGCTGCGGGTCGAGCGCCTGGACGACTGCGTGCGCCTGGACGCCAACGCCAAGCGCAACCTGGAATTGTTCAGCACCCTGCGCGGGGAGCCGGCGCCCACGCTGCTGTCGGTGCTGGACAGCTGCGCCACCGCCGCCGGCAGCCGACTGCTCAAGGCGTGGCTGGCCGCGCCGCCGCGCGACCAGGATCTGGCGCGCGGCCGCCACGCGGCGATCGCCTGCCTGCTCGAACACGGGCCCGATGCGCTGCGCGAACGCCTGCGCGGTCTCGCCGACCTCGAGCGCATCGCCTCGCGCACCGCGCTGCAGCAGGTGCGGCCGCGCGAACTCGCGGCGCTGCGCGACACCCTGCAGCGCCTGCCCGAGGTGGCCGACAGCGTTCCGCGCGGCGACCCGCTGCTGGCGCGGCTGCGCGAGGACCTCGGCCCGGCGCAGGCGGGGCTGGAGCGGCTGCAGCGCGCGCTGCAGGCGGTCCCCGGCATGAGCCTGCGCGATGGCGGGATCTTCGCCGACGGCTTCGATGCCGAGCTCGACGAACTGCGGGCGATCGGCCGCGACAGCGGGTCCTTCCTGCTGGCGATGGAGGCGCGCGAGCGCGAGCGCACCGGGATCGCCAACCTGCGGGTGCTCTACAACAAGGTGCACGGCTTCGCCATCGAGGTCACGCGCGGCCAGGCCGACAAGGTGCCGCAGGACTACCGGCGCCGCCAGACCTTGAAGGGCGCCGAGCGCTACGTCACCCCCGAGCTCAAGGCCTTCGAGGACAAGGCGCTGTCGGCGCAGGAGCGCGCGCTGGCGCGCGAGCGCGCCCTGTGGGAGCAGCTGGTGCAGGCGCTGCAGCCCGCGGTGGCCCCCTGGCAGCGCGCCGCGCGCGCGCTGGCCGGCCTCGACGTGCTGGCCGCGCTGGCCGAGCGCGCGCGCACCTGGGATTGGGTGCGTCCGGAGCTGTCGAAACTGCCGGGGATCGAGATCCGCGGCGGCCGCCACCCGGTGGTGCAGACCCAGGTCGAGCGCTTCGTGCCCAACGACTGCGTGCTGCTGCCGGGCAGCCGCACGCAGATCATCACCGGGCCGAACATGGGCGGCAAGTCGACCTTCATGCGCCAGACCGCGCTGATCGCGCTGCTGGCGTGCATGGGCAGCTTCGTTCCCGCCGCCAGCGCGCGCATCGGCCCGCTGGACGCCATCCACACCCGCATCGGCGCGTCGGACGACGTCGCCGGCGGGCGCTCGACCTTCATGGTGGAGATGAGCGAGGCGGCGCAGATCCTGCGCAGCGCGACCCCCGACAGCCTGGTGCTGATGGACGAGATCGGGCGCGGCACCTCGACCTTCGACGGCCTGGCGCTGGCGCTGGCGATCGCCGAGCACCTGCACCAGCGCTGCCGCAGCCACACCCTGTTCGCGACCCACTACTTCGAGATCACCGACTTCCCGGCGCACCACCCGCAGGCGCTGAACCTGCACGTCGGGGCCGTCGAGCACGATGCGGGAATCGTCTTCCTGCACGAAGTCCAGCCGGGGCCGGCCAGCCGCAGCTACGGCGTGCAGGTGGCCCAACTCGCGGGCATGCCGGCGGTGGTGCTGCGCGATGCCAGGCAGCGGCTGCAGGCGCTGCAGCAGGCGCAGGCCGAGCGGCTGGCGCAGCTCGAGCTGTTCGGGGCCGTTGCCGGCCACGACGGCGCCGATGCGCCGGCGGCGGCCGACGATGGCGAGCGGGCCGACGCGCAGGGCCGCGTGCTCAGGCAACTGGCGGAGCTCGACTGTGACGGCCTGAGCCCGCGCCAGGCGCTGCAGAGGCTCTACGAGCTGTGCGCGCTGGCGCGCGAAGCCGAGCCGGGGGGCGACGATGCGCGAGGATGACGGCAGCGCAGCGGCGGCGCCGCCGCTGCTGGTGTTCGCCCACGCCAACAGCTTTCCGGCCGACAGCTACCGGGTGCTGCTCGACCTGCTGGCCGAGCAGTTCGAGGTCGTCGCCCCGCCGATGCTGGGACATGCCCCGGGCCTGCCGGTCAGCGACTGCTGGCCGCACCTGCTGCGCGAACTGCAGGACTACGTGCAGCAGCGGCGAGGCTCGCGCCAGGTGGTGCTGGTCGGGCATTCGCTGGGCGGGCTGCTGGGCTTGATGCTGGCGGCGCGCCAGCCGCCGTGGCTGCGGGCGCTGGTGCTGCTCGACGCCCCGGTGATCGCCGGCTGGCGCGCCTGGCTGCTGTGGGTGGGCAAGCGCAGCGGCCTGGTGTGGCGCACGCCGCCGGCGTCCGCGGCGGCGCGCCGCCGCCATGCCTGGAGCGACGTCGACGAGGTGCAGGCGCATTTTGGCGCCAAGGCGCCGTTCGCCGCGTGGGACCCGCGCATGCTGGCCGACTATGCGCGCGATGCCACCGTCGAGCGCGACGGCCGGCGGGTGCTGCGCTTCGCGCGGGAGGTCGAGGCGGCCATCTACGCCACGCTGCCCCATCACCTGGGGCGGCTGTGCCGCCGCGTGCGGCTGCCGGTGGCTTTCGTGGGCGGCACCCGCTCGCGCGAACTGCGCCAGGCCGGCATGCGCGCCACGCGCCGGCTGGTCGGCCAGCGGCTGCGCTGGATCGCCGGCGGCAGCCACCTGTTTCCCTTCGAGCAGCCGCAGGCGACCGCGCAGGCCATCGTCGAACTGCTGCGGGAGATGGGCGTGCCCGGCGACGCCCCCGGCCGCCGGCGCGGCCTTCCTATAATGCCCATTTCCCGGTCCGATACGGCGTCATGACCCAATACGTTTTCGTCACCGGTGGCGTGGTTTCCAGCCTCGGCAAGGGCATCGCGGCAGCCTCGCTGGCCGCGATCCTCGAATCCCGCGGGGTCAACGTCACCCTGATCAAGCTCGACCCCTACATCAACGTCGACCCGGGAACGATGTCGCCCTTCCAGCACGGCGAGGTGTTCGTCACCGACGACGGCGCCGAGACCGACCTCGACCTCGGGCACTACGAGCGCTTCATCCGCCGCTCGATGAGGCGCAGCAACAACTTCACCACCGGCCAGATCTACGAAAGCGTGATCCGCAAGGAGCGGCGCGGCGAATACCTGGGCAAGACGGTGCAGGTCATCCCCCACGTGACCAACGAGATCCAGGAATTCATCCGCCGCGGCGCGGGCGAGGGCAGCGCCGACGAGGCCGAGGTGGCGATCGTGGAGATCGGCGGAACCGTGGGCGACATCGAGTCGCTGCCCTTCCTCGAGGCGGTGCGGCAGATGAGCCTGCGGCTGCCGCGCCACCAAAGCGCCTTTGTCCACCTGACGCTTGTCCCGTTCATTCCCGCGGCTGGCGAACTCAAGACCAAGCCTACCCAGCACAGCGTGCAGAAGCTGCGGGAAATCGGGATCACCGCCGATGCGTTGCTGTGCCGCGCCGATCGCCCGATCCCCGACGACGAGCGGGAGAAGATCTCACTGTTCGCCAACCTGCCGCAGCAGGCGGTGATCTCGGTGTGGGATGCCGACAGCATCTACAAGATCCCCCGCATGCTGCACGAGCAGGGCCTGGACGGCCTGATCTGCGACAAGCTCAGGCTGGTCGGCGGGCCGGCCGACCTGTCGGCCTGGGACGCCCTGGTGCAGGCCGAGGCGCACCCCCGCCACCGCCTGCGCATCGCGATGGTGGGCAAGTACACCGACCTGTCCGACTCCTACAAGTCGCTCAACGAGGCGCTGCGCCACGCGGCGCTGAAGAATTCCGCGCGGGTCGACATCGCCTACCTGGATTCGGAAACCCTGGCCGCCGACAACATCGACCAGCTCGGCGGCTTCGACGCCATCCTCGTTCCCGGCGGCTTCGGCAAGCGCGGGATCGAGGGCAAGGTGCTGGCTGCTCGCTATGCCCGCGAACACCGCATCCCCTACCTGGGGATCTGCCTGGGCATGCAGGTGGCCACCATCGAATACGCCCGCAACATGGCCGGGCTGGCCGGTGCCAACAGCACCGAGTTCGACCCCGCGACCCCGCACCCGGTGATCGCGCTGATCAGCGAATGGAAGGACCGCAGCGGCGTGGTGCACGAGCGCAGCGCCGACTCCGACCTCGGCGGAACCATGCGCCTGGGCGCGCAGCAGGCGCAGGTGCTCCCCGGCACGCTGGCCCACAGCATCTACGGCGACGTGGTCAACGAACGCCACCGCCATCGCTACGAGGCCAATGTCGAGTATCTCGACGCGCTGCAGCAGGCCGGGCTGGTGATCTCCGCCTACACCACCCGCGAGCACCTGACCGAGATCGTCGAGCTGCCGCGGCAGGTGCACCCCTGGTTCGTCGGCGTGCAGTTCCACCCGGAGTTCAAGTCGACGCCCCGCGACGCCCACCCGCTGTTCGACGCCTACGTGCGCGCCGCCCTCGCCCACCGCCAGACCGCCGGCGCCGACGCGGGAGTCGGCGCGCAGGCCGGAGCCTGAGCGCCGGGAGCCGACGATGCAACTGTGCGGATTCGACATCGGCCCGCGGCGCCCGCTGTTCCTCATCGCGGGCCCCTGCGTGATCGAGAGCCGGCAGCTCGCGCTGGACACCGCGGGCGCGCTCAAGGAACTGTGCGACGACCTCGGGGTGCCGCTGGTCTACAAGTCCTCCTTCGACAAGGCCAACCGCTCGTCGGCGCGCTCGTTCCGCGGGCCGGGGCTGGAGCAGGGGCTGGCGATCCTCGAGGAGGTGCGGCGCAGCATCGGCGTGCCGGTGCTCACCGACGTGCACGAGGACACCCCGCTGGGCGAGGTCGCCGCGGTGGTCGACGTGCTGCAGACTCCCGCGTTCCTGTGCCGGCAGACCAATTTCATCCAGAACGTGGCGCGGCAGATGCTGCCGGTGAACATCAAGAAGGGCCAGTTCCTCGCCCCCTGGGACATGCGCAACGTGGTCGACAAGGCGCGCGCCGCGGGAAACGAGCGGATCATGGTGTGCGAGCGCGGGGTGAGCTTCGGCTACAACACCCTGGTGTCGGACATGCGCGGCCTGGCGATCCTGCGCGACACCGGCTGCCCGGTGGTGTTCGACGCCACCCACTCGGTGCAGCAGCCCGGCGGCCTGGGCGAGCGTTCGGGCGGCCAGCGCGAGTTCGTGCCGGTGCTGGCGCGCGCCGCGGTCGCGGCCGGGGTGTCCGGGGTGTTCGCCGAAACCCACCCCGACCCCGACCGGGCGCTGTCGGACGGCCCGAACGCCATGCCGCTGCACCACATGCGCGCGCTGCTCGAGGACCTGTGCGCAATCGATGCGGTGGTCAAGCGCCGCGATTACCTGGAAGACCAGCTGCGCTGAGCGTGCGGCCGCCGCCCTGCAACCGACAACCCCAACGGAACCCCCTCATGAGTGCAATCGTCGACCTCAACGCCCGTGAAATCCTCGACAGCCGCGGAAATCCGACCGTGGAATGCGATGTGGTGCTGGAGACCGGCTTCCTCGGCCGCGCCGCGGTCCCGTCCGGCGCCTCCACGGGAACGCGCGAGGCCGTCGAACTGCGCGACGCCAACCCCGAGCGCTTCGGCGGCAAGGGGGTGCTGCGCGCGGTCGAGCACATCAACACCGAGATCACCGAGGCGGTGATGGGGCTGGACGCCTCGGAGCAGGCCTTCCTCGACCGCACGCTGATCGAACTCGACGGCACGCCGAACAAGTCGCGCCTGGGCGCCAACGCGCTGCTGGCGGTCAGCATGGCGGTGGCCAGGGCGGCCGCCGAGGAGGCCGGGGTGCCGCTGTACCAGTACCTCGGAGGCTTCGCCGCCTGCGAGCTGCCGGTGCCGATGATGAACGTGATCAACGGCGGCGCGCATGCCAACAACACCCTGGACATGCAGGAGTTCATGATCATGCCGGTGGGCGCGCCGAGCTTTCGCGAGGCGCTGCGCTATGGCGCCGAGGTGTTCCACGCGCTCAAGGGCCTGCTCAACGACCAGCACATGCCGACCACGGTGGGCGACGAAGGCGGTTTCGCGCCCAACGTGCCCAGCCACGAGGCCGCGCTGCAACTCATCGTGCAGGCCATCGAGAAGGCCGGCTACAAGCCGGGCGAGCAGGTGGCGATCGCCCTCGACCCGGCCTCCAGCGAGTTCTACCGCGACGGCAAGTACCACCTCGAAGGCGAGGGCCTGGTGCTCGGCGCCGAGGAGATGATCGCGTTGTACGAGGGCTGGCTGGGCAAGTATCCGATCGTGTCGATCGAGGACGGGCTGGCCGAGCAGGACTGGGACGGCTGGAAGCAGCTGACCGCCCGGCTGGGCTCCCGACTGCAGTTGGTGGGCGACGACATCTTTGTCACCAACACCGAGATCCTGCGCAGGGGCATCGAGCAGAAGGTGGGCAACTCCATCCTCATCAAGGTCAACCAGATCGGCACGCTGAGCGAGACCTTCGCGGCCATCGAAATGGCCAAGCGCGCAGGCTACACCGCGGTGGTGTCGCATCGCTCGGGGGAAACCGAGGACACGACCATCGCCGATATCGCGGTGGCCACCAACGCCGGGCAGATCAAGACCGGATCGCTGTCGCGCTCGGACCGCATCGCCAAGTACAACCAGCTGCTGCGCATCGAGGAGAACCTGGGCGACGTCGCCCGGTTCAGCGGCCGCGGCTGCTTCTACAACCTGCGCTGACGGCAGGCCCGCGGCGGCGTTGCGCGCCCGGTCCGCACTGCGATGCGACGCCTTCGCTGGGTCACCCTGGTGCTGCTGGCCGCGCTGGCGCTGCTGCAGTGGCCGCTGTGGCTGGGAGAGCGTGGCTGGCCGACGGTGCACAGGCTGCGCGAGCAGTTGCGCGCGCAACTGCTGGCCAACCAGCGCGCCCGCCAGGCCAACCAGGCGCTGGCGGCGCAGGCCCATGACCTGCGCTCGGGAACGCAGGCCGTGCAGCAACGCGCCCGCAGCGACATGGGCATGATCAAGCCGGGGGAGATCTTCGTGCAGGTACTGCCCGCATCCACCCCGCTGCCGCCGGTGGCGCCCCCTTCGACCCCGGCGCGTCGGCGCTAGCGGGCCCGGCCCGGCGGGCCGGGCGCTACTGGGCGCGCGACGAAGCCGGCGGCTGGTCGATCTGCTCGCGGAACAGCTGCGCGGCATCGACCAGGTCGAAGGCGTAGCCCGCGCCGCAGAACTCGCACCGCACGTCGACCTCGCCGCGCTCGCGCAGCACCGACTCGACCTCGTCGCGGCCCAGCATGCGCAGCATCTGCGCGACCCGCGACTTCGAGCAGGTGCAGTGGAAGCGTGGTTGCGGCGCCGGGAACACCCGCGCCTGCTCCTCCCAGAACAGCCTGCGCAGCCATTCCTCGGGCTGCAGCCCGAGCAGTTCGTCGCGCTTGAGGGTGGAAGCCAGATGCACCGCGCGGGCGAAGTCCTCGTCGGCGCGCTCGCCGGACGCACCTGCCGCATCGGCCGCGTCGGGCATGCGCTGCACCAGCAGCCCGCAGGCAGCCCGGTCGTCGGCCGCCAGCATCAGCCACGACGGGATCTGTTCCGACTGGTCCAGGTACTGGCGCAGCACCGCCGACAGGTCGTGCAACGCCTGCCCGCCGGCATCGGTCAGGCCGACGATGCCCTGGTAGGGCTGCTGTCCCGGCTGGCGCGGATCGAGGGTGATCACGCAGCGCCCGCCGCCGTGCGGGTTGGCCAGGCTGGCCAGGTCGACCTGCGCCGCCTGCTCCACCTGCGCTTCGCTGGCCTTGGCGGTGGCGCGCAACCCGAAGTCGGGCTGGCATTCGGCCACCGCCAGGCGCAGCGGGCCGTCGCCGTGCAACTGCAGGATCAGCGTGCCGTCGAACTTCAGGCTGCCCGCGAGCAGCACCGAGGCCGCGCTCATCTCCCCCAGCAATTCCTGCACCGCCGCGCCGTGCTGGCGACGGCGCAGCATTTCCCGCCAGCTGTCGCCCAGCCGCACCGCGACCCCGCGCACATGACCTGGGCCGAGCATGAACTTGAGCAAGGTGTCGCTCATGGCCGCGCGTCTGCGTCCACGGCTCGCAAGCGCTCGAGGTAGGCCTGGGCCTTGGCGGCGTACACCTCGGCGCTGCGATGGATATGTTCGATCTCCTCCGGGCGCAGGTCGCGCACCGCACGCGCCGGACTGCCCAGGATCAGCGTGCCTTCGGGAAAGCTCTTGCCTTCGGTGACCAGCGCGCCGGCGCCGACCAGGCAGTGGCGTCCGATACGCGCGCCGTTGAGCACCACGGCCTGGATGCCGATCAGGCAGTCGTCGCCGACCGTGCAGCCGTGCAGCACCGCCTGGTGGCCGACCGTCACGCCTGCGCCGACCTGCTGGGGAAAGCCCGGATCGGTGTGCAGCACCGCGCTTTCCTGCACGTTGCTGCGCTCGCCGACCGTCACCGGCTCGTTGTCGCCGCGCAGCACCGCGCCGAACCAGATGCCGCATTGCGCGCCGAGTTCGACGCGGCCGATCACCCGGGCGGTGTCGGACACGTACACCCCGGCGCCGATGCGCGGCCGCACGCCTGCAAGTTCGAATACGCTCATCAAGATTCCCCTGGCTCGATCGCTGCGACGAGAATAACCCAGATGCCGGCGGCGCGTTCCCGGGCCCGCCGGCGCCGCCACCCCCCCGCCACCGCGATGAACTGGTCCCTTGCAGTGCTGCGTCCAGGAGAGGAGTTTCCCGCGCCCGAACGGGCGCTGGGCAGCGATTCGCCGTACCCGGGTCTGCTCGCGGCGGGTGGCAGCCTGGATGCGCCGACGCTGCAGCGCGCCTATTCCCAGGGCATCTTCCCCTGGTTCGGCGAGGACGAGCCGCTGCTGTGGTGGAGCCCCGACCCCCGCATGGTGCTGCTGCCCGGGCAACTCCGGGTCCACCGCTCGCTGCGGCAGGCGGCGCGCCGCATGGCCGGCGACCCGCGATACGCGCTGCGCGTCGACACCGCGTTCGAGGCGGTGATGCGCGGCTGCGCGGCGCCGCGCCGCCACGGCGGCGGGACGTGGATCGTCGAGCCGATCGTCGCCGCCTATTGCGCGCTGCACCGGCTCGGGCTGGCGCACAGCTTCGAGCTGTGGCGCGACGACCGGCTGGTTGCCGGGCTGTACCTGGTCGGCCTGGGCGGCTGCGCCTTCGGGGAGTCGATGTTCACCCGCGTCAGCGACGGCTCCAAGGTGCTGCTGATGGCCCTGTGCGGCTTCGCCCTCGCCCACGGCCTGCGGTGGATCGACTGCCAGCAGCAGACCGCCCACCTGGCCGGCCTGGGCGCGCGCCCCTGGCCGCGGCGACGCTTCCTCGACTGCCTGGCGCAAGCCCGTGCGCTGCCTGCGCCGCCTGGCTGGCAGTATGATTGGACGCAGTTCCGTCAGCATTGCGCGGCTTGGCTGTGACCCACCCGAACGAATTGCCGTTCAGCGAGCTGCAGTTCTATTCGACTGCCGCCTACCCCTGCAGCTACCTCCCGCACCGGCTTGCGCGTTCGCAGGTCGTGACCCCGGCGCACCGCGTGCGCGCGCAGGTCTATACCCAGCTGGTGCAAAGCGGCTTTCGCCGCAGCGGCCTGTTCACCTATCGGCCGCAATGCGAGGGCTGCCGCGCGTGCCTGGCGCTGCGGGTGCTCGCGCAGCGCTTCCACCCGGACCGCAGCCAGCGCCGCGCGTGGCAGCGCCACGGCGGCCTGCAGGCCCGCGTGCTGGCTCCCGAGTTCCTGCCCGAACACTACGAGCTGTACCTGCGCTACCAGGCCAGGCGCCATGCCGGCGGAGGCATGGACCACGACTCCATCGACCAGTACACCCAGTTCCTGCTGCAAAGCCGGGTCGACACCCGGCTGGTCGAATTCCGCGACCCCGACAGGTCCGGCGAGCTCAAGATCGTCTCGGTGATCGACCTGCTGGGCGACGGCCTGTCGGCGGTCTACACTTTCTACGATCCCGACGAGCCGGGTGCCAGCCTGGGCACCTACAGCGTGCTGTGGCAGATCATGCAGACACGCGCGCTCGGCCAGCCGCACACCTACCTGGGCTACTGGATCGAGCGCAGCCCGAAGATGGCCTACAAGACGCGCTTCCGGCCCTACCAGGTGCTCGCGCCCGACGGCCATTGGGTCGACCGCCCGCCTGCGGGCGCACGGACGCTGCCGGCGGGCGACCTCGACGCCGCGGATCCGCCGGGACTGCCCGCCGACCCCGGCTGATCGGCCGCCGCGGCCAGATTCCACATGACAAATGGTCATTTCGGAATCTAAAATGAACGCGTGAGCAAGAACCATCCTTCCACCGCGGGCCATCGCGAACAGCCGACCATCCAGGTGATCGAGCGCATGTTCGCGATCCTCGACGCGCTCGCCGAGCAGGCCGAGCCGGTCGCGCTGAAGGCCATCGCCGAGCGCTGCGGGCTGCACCCGTCGACGGCCCACCGCATCCTCAACGACCTGGCCACCGGCCACCTGGTGGACCGCTGCGAACCCGGGGTCTACCAGCTGGGAATGCGGCTGCTGGAGCTGGGCAACCTGGTGAAGGCGCGGCTGAACGTGCGCGACGTCGCGCTCGGCCCGATGCGCGAACTGCATCGCCTGACCCACCAGCCGGTGAACCTGAGCCTGCGCCAGGGCGACGAGATCATCTACATCGAGCGCTCGTTCAGCGAGCGCTCGGGAATGCAGGTGGTGCGCTCGGTGGGCGGCCATGCGCCGCTGCACCTGACCTCGGTGGGCAAGCTGTTCCTGGCCGGAGAGGACGCGCAGAAGGTCAAGGCCTATGCGCTGCGCACCGGGCTGGCCGGCCACACCCGCAACAGCATCACCGAACTGCCCCGCCTGGAGGCCGAACTGGCGCGGGTGCGCCAGCTCGGCTATGCGCGGGACAACGAGGAACTCGAACTCGGCGTGCGCTGCATGGCCGCGGGCATCTTCGACGACTCCGGACGCCTCGTGGCCGGGCTGTCGCTGTCGGCGCCGGCCGACCGGCTGCAGGAAGACTGGCTGGCCAAGGTGGTGGAAACCGCCGCGCGCATCTCGGCCGCGCTCGGCCACCGTCCCAAGCCCGCGACGCCGGTGCTGGCGCGCCGCGCCTGAGCGCCCGGCGCCGGGCACGCGCCCGCGCCGCGCGGCGGCGCGCTCTGCGTCACTCCTCCACCGCGCGCGACGTCGCGTCGCCTCCGGGGCCGGGGATCGGATCGACCCGAGTCAGCAAGGTGCGCCCGGAGGTCAGCATCCAGTCGCGGATATGCTCGGCATCGGCGAAATGGGCGTAGCGCCCCCAGGCGTCGAGCAGCACGACGATCACATTGCGCCCCTGCACCACGGTGTTGAGCACCAGGCAGTGGCCGGCCTCGTTGATGAACCCGGTCTTCTGCAGCAGGATGTCCCAGCCGCGGTTGAAGATCAGGTGGTCGGTGTTGCGGTACTGCAGTTGCTCGCGCCCCGCGACCACCGTGCTCTTCGGATGGGTCGAGAACTCGCGGATCAGCGGGTAGGCGTAGGCCGCGATCGCCAGCCTGGACAGGTCCTCCGCGGTCGACTCGTTCTGCGGTGACAGGCCGGTGGGGTCGACGTAGTGGGTATGGGCCATGCCCAGCGCCGCGGCCTTGCGATTCATCGCCTGCACGAAGGCCGCCACGCCGCCCGGATAGCTGCGGGCCAGCGCGTGCGCGGCGCGGTTCTCCGAGGACATCAGAGCCAGCTTGAGCAACTCCTCGCGGCTGAACACCATGCCCGGGCGCAACCGCGAACTGCTCCATTTCAGCGTATCGATGTCGGCATCGGTGATGGCGATGCGCTGCTGCATCGGCAGATGGGCGTCCAGCACCACCGCCGCGGTCATCAGCTTGGTCAGCGACGCGATCGGCCGCACGTCCCCCGCGTCCTTGCTCAGCAGCACCTGGTGGGTGCGCGCATCGATGACCAGCGCCGACCCGGAGGCCAGGGAAATCGGGTCGGCGTGCCATGCCGCGGCCGGGCCCCGCGGCAACGGCCTGCGCAGCACCGCGTGGCGCAGCGCCGGACGGCGGACCACCGGATGGTGCTCGAGCGGACGGTGCTCGAGCGGATGGTGCTCCACCGGATGGCGGAGCACCGCGTGGCGGACGACCGCGTGGCGCGGCAGCGGACGGCGCGCCGGCGCGTGGCGGGCGAGCCCGCGGTGGATCGGCTCCTTGCGCGTGCGCCGCAGCACCACGCGATGCTCGGGCCGGCGGCGCACCACCCGGTGCACGACGCGAGGCTCGACCCGGCGACGCACCACCCGGCGGGTGTCCGGCCTGCGCAGCGGCTTGCGCACTTCGCGATGCACCACCCGCCTCGCGCGCGCGCGCGACGGCGTCTCGTGCGCCGCGCCGGGCTGCGGGGCCGCTTGTGCACTTTGTGCACTTTGTGCAGTTTGCGCAGTCGGTGCCGTTTGCGGGGTCTGCGCACGCGCCGACGAGGCCGCCTGCACCACGAGGCCCCAGCACACCGCCAGGCTCAGCAGGTACCAGACCAGGGACGCCGCCACGGCGGGCAGCGGGCGAAGGCGGAGGAGGCGCATGGTGGCTCGCAAGGGTCTGGACGCACAGCGTAGCAAATGGAAAAATTTGCGGCAAGATCAAAACGTTGCGCGGCGGACTTTATGTGATACCGGACAAAGACCTTCCCGCGCGGGTGGCCGATCCGTCCCCAGCGCTCCGCAGCCGCGCAAGCCGGCCTCAGCTCTCGAGGTCGGCGCGCCTGCGTCGGTACTCGTCGGAGTCGATCTCGCCGCGCGCATAGCGCTCGTCGAGGATGTCGCGCGCGCTGCGCCCGAGCATGCGGCGCTCGCGGCGGTCGTCGCCGAACTGTCGCAGCACCCCGACCGCCAGCGCGACGACCACGACCAGCAGCAGCACCATGAACAGCCAGCCGCCTCCCATGCCCCAGCCCCCGGGCCCGCCGTACCCCATCATGGTCCGTCTCCCGCGGCGGCCGCCGGCCGCCCAGCGGCTCCGACTGTAGCGCCGGACGCCTGACCGGGCGCTGACCGCCGGGTGACA
>JAJZVU010000006.1 GCA_021845505.1 Pseudomonadota bacterium
TCGAGGGCCTGGGATGGCAACGGGTGGTTCACGTGGGCTCCGGGTCGGGAATGGGCAAGGTGAAGGCGATCCACGGCGCGTGCGCGTCGACGGTCATCGCGCATTGTCGGCGCATCCGGCGGCCACCGCGCTCGCAGCCGCCCGCGCCCGCGGGCTCACACCCCCAGGTAACGATGCTGCAGCTCGCGGTCCTCGACGATCTGCCGGGCGCTGCAGTCGAACACCATGCGCCCCTTGTCGAGAAGCTTGCAGCGCGCCCCCAGGCGCTGCACGAAATGCAGGTTCTGCTCGACCACCAGCACCGCGATGCCGTCGCGCCGGTTGCGCTCGGCGACCACCTCGGCGATCTGGTCGACGATCGACGGCTGGATGCCCTCGGAGGGCTCGTCGAGCAGCAGCAGCGAGGGTCGGGTGAGCAGCGCGCGAGCGAGCGCGAGGATCTGCTGCTGGCCTCCGCTGAGGGTGGCTCCGCGAGCCGCCTGTTTTTCCCGCAGCAACGGGAATTCCTCCAGCGCGGCTTCGATCGCCGCCTCCGAGTCACCGCGCCGCGCGCCGAAGGCCGCGGCCTTGAGGTTCTCCAGCACGCTGAGCGCCGGGAAGATCTGCCGGCCCTGCGGGACGTAGGCGATCCCCATGCGCGCTCGGCGGTGGGTGGGCAGCCCGGCCAGCGAGCGGCCGTCGAAGTGCATGGCTCCGCCCTGCATGCGCAGCGCACCGACGATGGAGCGCAACAGCGTGGTCTTGCCCACGCCGTTGCGACCTAGGATCGATACCGCCTCGCCGCGCTGCAGCACGAGGTCGATGCCCTGCAGCACCGGCACCAGGCCGTAGCCGGCGCGCACCCCCTGCAGTTCAAGCAGCGGTGGCGGCATCGTGACGGCCCAGGTAGATGTCCAGGATGCGCTCGTCGCGCCGCAGGTCCTCCAGCGAGCCGCTGGCGAACACCTCGCCGCGGTGGAACACCGTCACCGGCACCTGCAGCGCGCGCACGAATTCCATGTCGTGCTCGACGACGATCACGCAGGCGCTGGCGCCGAGCTCGCCGATGAGCTCGGCCACGCGCAGCGACTCCTCGCGCGACATGCCCGCGGTCGGCTCGTCGAGCAGCACCACCGAGGGCTCGCCCGCCAGCACCATCGCGATCTCCAGCCACTGGCGCTCGCCATGGGCGAGCACCGCCGCGACCTCGTCGCGCCTGTGGCGCCAGGACAGCCAGTCCAGCAGTTCGTCGGCGCGCGCCTGCGCCGCCGCGTTGTCGCGCAGCCGCCCGTAGGCGGCCAGCCACAGGTTCTCGCGCAGCGACAGGCTGGGGAACACGCTGGCCTCCTGCAGCTTGATGCCCAGCCCGGCGCGCACCCTGGCGTGCGGCTCGGCGCGGCGGATCGACTTGGCATCGAGCCGGATGTCCCCGCCGCTGGGGAAATGCCGCCCGACCAGCAGGTTGAAGAACGTGCTCTTGCCGGCGCCGTTGGGGCCGATCAGGCAATGCACCCCGCGAGAGGCGAAGCGCAGGCTCGCGTCGCGCACCGCGTGCACCCCGCCGAAGGATTTGGCGAGTGCGATCGCCTGCAGCTCCGGCGCATGGGCTTGCGCCGCCTCGCCGCCGGCACGGCGCGGCAACGCACGCGGCGCGCCGACGGACTCGCCGAGCGGTGTCGCCGGTGCGGGCTGCGCGCCCCGCCCGCGCAAGCGGCCGAGCAGCCGGCCGAGCAGGCGCTGCAGGCTGGGCACGATGCCCTGCGGCACGAACAGCACGACGGCGATCAGCACCCCACCGAGGATGATCGGGGTGTAGTTGCCGGCATCGCCGCCCAGCACGAAGGACAGGCCCGACACCAGCAGCGCGCCGATGAAGGCCCCCAGCGCCGAGCGGCGCCCGCCGATGAGGGCCCAGATCACGATGATGCTCGCCTGCTGCAGGCCGAACACCCCGGGACTCACGAACATGCCCCAGGCCGCGTACAGCGCACCCGCAAGTCCGGCCAGCGCGCCGCCCAGCGCGAAGGCGAGCAGCTTGCGCGCGCGCACGTCGTAGCCCAGCAGTTGCGCGCGCAGTTCGTTGTCGCGCAGCGCCTCCAGCACCCTGCCGAAGGGACGCCCCTGCAGCCGGTACACCCCGGCCAGGCACAGCGCCGCGACCAGCACGACGAACACGAACTGCTGCCCGATGGACAGTGCGATCGACTGCGCCGACCCAGGCCAGCCGAGGGTCAGCGGGGGCACGCCGCTCATGCCGTTGTAGCCCCCGATCGCGGCCACGCCGATGTGGTAGCGCGGGTCGGCGGTGCCCGACACCACGGTATACAGGACCAGGGTGAGCGCCAGGGTGATGATGCCCACGTAGACATCGCCGACTTTGCCGTAGAACATGAAGTAGCCGATCGCCGCGGCCGCCAGCGCGCCGGCCAGCGCGGCCGCGAGCACCGCGCTCAGCGACTCGTTGGTGTGCGGCAGCAGGTTCATCGCGACCACGCCGTAGGCGTAGGCACCGACGCCGAAGAAGGCGCCCTGGCCGAAGCTGAAAATGCCCCCGCCGCCCCAGACCAGCGTGAGGCTCAGCGCGAGCATCCCGAAGATCGCCCAGCTGGTGGCTTGCAACTCCACGAAATCGGGAAGCAGCGAGCCGGCGACGGCGATCAGCGCCCCCGCGGCAAGCGCGGCGACGGCACGCCGCGACGCGGGATCGTTCGACAACCTCATGCGTGGACCTTTCAAATGCCCCGCTTCCAGCGCGCGGAGAGGCCTCGCGGCATCAGGCGCACCACCAGCACCGCGACCAGCAGCAGAGTGGCCTGGCCGAAGAACGGGGTCGACAGATAGGAGACGACGTTTTCCACACCGCCCAGCAACAGCGAGGCTGCCGCGGTGCCGCTGATCACCCCGGGCCCGCCGACGACCACCGTCATGAAGGCGCGCGCGATATAGGCCTGGCCCATGCTGGGCATGACCCCGACCACGGGTGCGAGCAGCGCGCCGGCCGCCCCGGCCAGCGCCGAGCCGAGGGCGAAGGTCAGGGCGTTGACCCGCGCTGCGTCGATCCCCAGCGCGGCGGCCATCTGCGGTCGCTGCACCGCCGCGCGCGCCATGACCCCGTAGCGGGTGCGGGTGAACACCAGGTACACCGCCGCCAGCAGCGCCAGCGCGGCCAGCACCAGCACCAGCGAATACCACGCGATCGAATAGCCGCCGACGTCCAGGCTGCCGCCGGGGGTCGCGATGCCGCGGGTGCTGGCCCCGAAGACCAGCACCGCGCCCTGGGACATGATCAGGCTCAGGCCCCAGGTGGCCAGCATGCTGTCCTCCAGCCTTCCGTAGAGATGACGGATCAGCAGGCGCTCGACCACCCAGCCGAAGGCCCCCACGGCGACGCTGGAGACCGCCATCGCCAGCGCCAGCGGCAGTCCCGCGCGCACCCCGGCCAGCGTGCCGAAGGCGCCGAACATGAGGAATTCACCGTGCGCGAAGTTGATGATCCCCATCATCCCGAACAGCACCGCCAGCCCGAGGGAGATCAGCACCAGCACGGCGATCTCCGACAGGAAGGACAGCGACACGTTGAGCAGCCACCCGAGGCTCAGCGCGTGCATGGCGACCCCGACAGCAAGCGGCGTCCGCGCGTCACTTCGACGAATCCGAGGGGGTGAACTGCCGGTTCAACCCGGGGTGCTTGAGCAGGTTGCACACCCGCTGCTCGAAGGAGGGAACAACCGCCTTCTGCTCGGCGATCAGCCGGAAGCCGTGATGGGAATCGACCTCGCCCAGCCGCACGTTCTGGATCACTCCGTGCGTCGGCCCGTCGATGCTCACCTTGCCCGAAGGGCCGTGGAAGCTCAGCCCGCTTTCCAGCGCGGCGATGACCTTGGCGCGCTGCGTGGTGCCGGCCTTGTCCACGGCCTCGGCCCACAGATGCCAGCCGTTCCAGACCGTCACCGCGCTGTCGGTGATGCTCACCGACTTGCCGTAGTGCGCGACCCAGAGCTTGCGGAAGGCCCGGTTGGCCGGCGAGTCGATTTCCTCGAAGTAGGGATAGGCGACCACGATCCCCTTGGCCTCCGACGGCGCGAGCACCACCTGCTCGTTGCCCAGGCCGAAGGTGGGCGAGATGATCCGCATGTGCTTGGCCAGCCCCGCGGCTGCGAACTGCCGATAGAAGGCCATCTGGTCTCCGCCCACCAGCAGCGACACGACGACCGCGGGCCTGGCCTGCTCGAGCCGGGTGATGACGGTCCCGAAGTCCGACACGTTCAGCGGGATGAACTGGGTTCCCAGCACCTTGCCGTGGTCCTTCGCGACGTAGCGCTTGACCCACTGCGCGGAAATGTGCCCGTAGTTGTAGTCGGCGGCCAGGATGTAGAAGGTCTTGCCGGCGTGCTTGACGGCCCAGTCGATGAGCGGCGGAATCTGCTGGGTCGGGACGATTCCGGTCAGGAATACGTTGTTGTCGCACACGCCCCCCTCGTACTGCTCGTTGTAGAAGTACAGCGTGCGGTCGCGGTCGGCGACCGGCCGGACGGCTTCGCGCGAGGCGCTGGTGATGCCTCCCATGATCACGGCCACATGGTCGCGCAGCGCGAGCTCGTTGGCGTACATGGTGTACTTGGAGTTGTCCGACTGGGCGTCGTACTCGATCAGCTTGAGCGGGCGCCCGAGCACGCCGCCGCTGCGGTTGATCGACTCGATGGCCAGCCGGGTGGCGTCGACCATCGGGATGCCGTAGATGTTCAGCGGACCCGTCTGGTCCAGGATGCTGCCGACGACGATCGGCTTGCCTGCCGGCGCCGCATGCCCGGTGGCGCATCCGAGCCCCAGCAGCGCCCACGTCAACACATATGCGAACACTCGCCTCATGATCGATCTCCGATGATTGGAATGCGACGACGCGCTCAGCGCGCCTCGGTGGCGGACAGCGCGCGCAGCGGCGGCGTCCTCAGGTGCCAGTCGGTCATGCTCTGGAAAGCGTGCGCCGCGCGCACCAGCACGCCTTCGCCCAGCCGCGGACCGGCTAGCTGCATGCTGGTAGGCAGCCCGTTGGCGTCGAAGCCGTTGGGCATGACCACGGTCGGCGTGCCCGAAAAGTCGAACGGCGCGGTGAAGCGCAGGATCGACAGCAGCACCTCGGGATCGGCGCCGTACTCGCTCATCTGCGCCAGGCTGGGGATCGGCAGCGGCATGGTCGGCAGGATCATGCAGTCGACCTCGCTGAACAGGCTGTGCAGCGCCCCGCTGAACTCCAGGCGGCGCACCGCCCCCTGCGCGACCTCCAGCCCCGACGCCTGCAGACCGAGATCGATGAGCTGCGCCAGCGCCGGGCCGTATTCCTCCTTGCGCGAAGGGTAGGTCGTGGCGTGGGCGCGCGCCGTCTCCACCGAGCACAACAGGTTCCACGCGGCGACGGCATCCCGGTACGGCGGGAACTTCACCTCGACGATGCGCGCCCCCAGTTGCTCGAACACCGCGATCGCTGCCTGCAGCGCCTTCGCGTTGTCGGGGTCGACGCCGCCCAGCGCATAGTCGCGGTCGATGCCGATGCGCAGGTCGCGCACGCTCGCGCCCACTTCGGCCAGGTAGTCGGGAACCGCGGCGTCGATCGAGGTCGGATCGTTGCGGTCCCAGCCGGCGATGGCCTGCAGCATGGCTGCCGCGTCGGCGGCGCTGCGGGTCATCGGCCCAAGGTGGTCGAGCGAGTCGGCCAGCGCGAACACCCCGTGGCGGCTCACCCGCCCCCAGGTCGGCTTGATCCCGGTGAGCCCGCAGGTCGCGCTGGGAAATCGGATCGAACCGCCGGTGTCGCTGCCGATGGAGCCGAAGCACAGGCCCGCCGCGGTGGCCACGCCCGATCCGGTGGACGACGATCCGACCCAGTAGTCCTCGTTCCAGGGATTGGGCGGATAGGCGATGGCGGGGTGGTGGCTGGTGTAGGCACCCTCGGTCATCGCCAGCTTGCCCAGCGTGACCGCGCCCGCGGTCTCCAGCCGCGCGACCACCGTCGCATCGAAGTCCGGCGTGAAGGCGTCGTGGATCCTGGTGCCGCCCCTGGTCGGTGCGAAGCTGGTGTAGCAAAGGTCCTTCACGGCCAGCGGCACTCCGTGCAGCGGCCCGCGCCAGTTGCCGCAGGCGAGCTCGCCGTCCAGCCGCCGCGCCTGCTGCAGCGCCCGCTCGCGGCACACGGTCGCGTAGCTGACGTATACGCGGTCGAGCCGGTCGATGCGATCGAGCATCGCGCGGGTTGCCTCGACGCAACTCAATTCGCCGTCGCGGATCAGCCTCGACACCTCGGTCAAGGATTTGTAGTGCAGTTCCCGTTCGGACATCGGCGCATTCCCCCCGTCTGAGCCATCGCCCGCCCGCCGAGCGAGCGACCTGGCGCCAAGTTACAGGGGGACGGCGCGCAGCGTCCTGCACCAGACGGACACTGCGTTGGCCCGCCAGCGACACGCGCCGCGCGGGTGCCGCGCGACGGACTAGTGGCGCAGCAGCAGGCTGTGGGGGGAAACCCCATAGGCCTTCTTGAAGGCCCGGCTGAAATGCGAAAGGTCCGAGAAGCCGTAGTTCATCGCGGCCTCGGACACCTTGCGCACAGAGCCCTGCGCGAGTGCGCAATAGCTGGCCTCCAGGCGCTTTTGCCAGATGAAGCGCATCAGGGTCGTCCCGTTCGCGGCGAACACCCGCGCCAGCGTGCGTGCCGACACCCGCTGCGCCAGCGCGACGCTTTGCGCGCACAACTCGGGATCCTCGATGTGCTGCTGCACCCAGGCGCAGGCGCGCTGGAACAGCGCCTGCGTCGCGCTTGGGTGGGCATGCTCGCCCAGGTGCAGTTCGACCATGCAGGCCAGCAGGTCCAGCATCGCGCTGACCGCGCGCGGCTGCGCCGACGCGACCCGCCCGATCGCCGGGTTGGAGTTCAGTTCCTTGATCAGGCCACCGAGCATCGGGCGCAGACCGGTGCCCTCGCCGAGCGAGGTCGCGACCAGGCGCTCGGCGCCGCTGGTGCGGTTGCCCAGCAGGTCGCGGGGGATGCGCACGATGAACAGCGAGGCCGAGTCCAGCCTGTACTGGAACGGTCGCGCCGCGTCGTACAGCACGATGTCTCCGGGGTTCTGCACCACCCTGCGCCCGCCCTGCTCGAGATAGCCGACGCCCGATTCCATGTAGGCCAGCCAGAGATTGGACTCCGGGCCCTGCCGGATGTGGCTGGCGCCGCGCGCCCACTCGTGCTCGGGAGCGATCATGTTGGCCACCAGCAGCGGCCCCGCGGTACGCCCCGAGATCGTGGCGTCGAAGCAACTGCGGTCGGCCGCGTCGCAGGCGGCGGGGATGCAGTGCCGACAGATGACGTCGTGCCAATAGCCGAATCGGTCCGACCGGCTCTGCTCGCTCGTGGTGTAGGTGAATTCCATCGCGACACCTCCAGGTGCCCATGCGCAGCCCGCCGGCGCGGACGCGATTCCCGAAGCGCGATCCGCACGGCATCAGCGGCGGCCAAGGCGCAGCATTCGATGATCGGCGACGAACGCCCGCTCGTCCATCGGGTCTAACCATGGCTGCGAACACGGCCGCCGTTGCGCAAGCAAGTTCCGTACCTCCGTCCCCGCGGAGGCCATCGGGCCGCGCCGCGGGGTCAACCGCGCTTTTTCAGCGGGCGCAAGTCGACGATGCCGGGCGCGTCGCGCGGATCGCTGCCCTTCGGGAAGATGCGGTGTTTCTGCAGCTTTTGCGTTCCCGTGGTCGGCAACTCGTCGCGAAACAGGATCCAGCCCGGAGCCTTGTAGTAGGCCAGGCGCTCGCGACAGAAGTCGAACAGGCTGCGTGCCAGCGCCGCGCGCGCCGCGGCGTCCACCGCCCGCGATGTGCCGGCGCCCGCCACCGGAACGATGCATGCCAGCACCTCCTCCTCGCGCAGTTCGTCGCGAACCGCGAGCACGGCCGCCTGCTCGACCTGCGGATGGCTCAGCAACAGCGCCTCCACCTCGGCGGCCGCGATGTTCTCGCCGGAGCGGCGGATGATGTTCTTGCGGCGGTCGACGAAGTGCAGCATGCCGGTTTCGTCGCGGGTGACGATGTCCCCGGTATGGAACCAGCCCCCCTGCCACGCCGCCTCGGTGGCTTGCGGGTCGTCGAAATAGCCGCTGAAGAAGTCCTTGCGCGGCTCGGTGGCGTCGTGCCGCAGCAGCATTTCGCCGGGCTGTCCGGCTGCCACCTCATGGCCCTCCTCGTCGACCACCCGGACGTCCAGGCCCGGTTGCGCGCGGCCGAAGGCGCGTGTTCCCACCTGCCGCGGCGGCACGTTGTCGATCAGCACGCGCACGATTTCGGTCATGCCCCAGAGCTCCAGCAGCGGAAAGCCGAAGCGCTCCTCGAACACCCGGTGCAACTGCGGCTCGACCCCCGCGCCGACGCCGAAGCGCACGCTGTGCGCGCGATCGAGCGGGCTTGCGGGCTGGTGCAGCAGCATGGGCACGATGACCCCCAGGTAATGCACGATGGTGGCGCCCGATTCGCAGACCTCGGGCCACCAGCGCGCGGGATGGAAGCGCTCGCCCTGCACCTGGCAGCCCCCGCTCAGCAGCATGCAGTAGAACGACAGGATGGAGGCGTTGACATGGAACAGCGGCAGCGGGTTGTACAGGCGCTCGCAGCCTTCGCGCATGCGTGCCAGGTGCCCCTGGCGGGCGTACCAGGCTCCGGCCGCCAGCTCGTAGCGGTGCGACAGCACGCAGCCCTTGGGCTGCCCGGTGGTGCCCGAGGTGTAGAGGATGCTCGCCGGACAGTCGGCGCCGGGGGTCGCGTCGGTCGCCGGCCGGCGGGCGCGGGCCGGCCCCTGTTCGAAGGATTCGAACTCGGTCACCGGCGGCGCTTCGCGCAGGCCGCGCATCGCCGCGTCCAGGTGCGGTCTGCGCGCGGCCAGCGCGACCACCAGGTCCATGCGCGAGTGCTCGATCACGTACGCCAGCTCGGACTCGCGGTAGTCGCCGTTGATGGGCACGCAGCAGGCGCCCACCGAATTCAGCGCCAGCTTGTGCAGCATGTGCTCCGGGCGATTCTCCAGGAACAGTCCCACGCGGTGGCCCACGCCGTAGCCGGCTCCCCGATAGCGCGCAGCCAGTTCGGCGACCCTGTGCTCGGCGTCGCGGTAGCTGATGCTGAGACCCTGCGGGTGGTAGGCACGCTGCGCATGCCCGGGCACGGCCAGCAGCGGCAGGTCGTCGTAGGTCTGGGCCGCGCGCTGCAACGCGACGGCGATGGTGTCGTGCTCCGCTGGGCTGATCATGGTGGAGGCGTGGTCGCGACCCGCGCCCGGCAGGCCGGCGCGGACCAGGTTTCGACAGGATCCGGGCCCGCCTGGGCGGACCGGACCGCGGCTGCGCGGCGAGCGCGCATCCCGTCAGCGCATCGCCCGCAGCGCCGAGCCTAGCTGCCCCGAGGCGCGGGCGCTTGACCCGAGCTGCCAGCCGCCTGGCCTTCGCCGGACAGCACCCGGGCCTGCGCGCGCGCCGATGCTTCGCCGCTGGTCGAAGTTCAGTTCGACGCCGCGCTCTTCCTGCGGCCGGCGAACGCATGGCAGACTGCCGTCGTCGCTGCCGGGATCCCGCGGACGCCGGCGGCCCGCGATCCTCACCCCCCTCGCCCGACGCCAGCATGCCCAAGGACTTCTTCACCCCGGTGACCGGAACCACCCTGCCCCGCTACGCGGGCATCGCCACCTTGATGCGGCTGCCGCAGGTCGACCCGCAAGGCGAACTCATGCAGCAGGTGGACATCGGGCTGATCGGCGTGCCGTGGGACGGCGGAACGACCAACCGCCCGGGCGCGCGCCACGGTCCGCGCCAGGTGCGCGACGCCTCCACGATGGTCCGCAACGTCCATCGCGCCAGCCGCATCAACCCCTTCGAGCTGTGCAACTGCGCCGACCTGGGCGACACCCCGGTCAATCCGGTCGACCTGATGGACTCGCTGGCGCGCATCACCGCCTTCTACCGGACCGTGCATCGTGCGGGGGTCGCGCCGCTGTCGGTGGGCGGCGATCATCTGGTCAGCCTGCCCATCCTGCGCGCCATCGCCAGCGACGGGCCGGTGGGCATGGTGCACTTCGACGCCCACACCGATACCTGGAACCGCTATTTCGGCGACAGCCTGTATACCCACGGCACGCCGTTCCGGCGCGCCATCGAGGAAGGCCTGCTCGACCCCAGGCGGGTGGTGCAGATCGGCATCCGCGGCGCGCTGTACAACGACAGCGAGAACGACTGGGGCGAGCAGCAGGGGATCCGGGTCATCGACATCGACGAATTCTGCGCGATGGGAGTCGACGCGGTGATCGCGGAAGCGCGCCGGGTGGTCGGCGAACAGCCCGCGTACCTGAGCTTCGACGTCGACGCGCTGGACCCGGTGTACGCGCCGGGAACCGGGACTCCCGAGATCGGCGGCCTGACCACGCTGCAGGCGCAGCAGCTGATCCGCGGCCTGCGTGGGCTGAACCTCATCGGCGGCGACGTGGTCGAGGTCTCCCCGCCCTTCGACCCCTCGGGCAACACCGCGCTGGTGGCGGCGACCCTGCTGTTCGAAATCCTTTGCGTGCTGGCCGAAAGCGTCGCGCGGCGCGGACCCGCGACTCCAGCCGGGCACGCCCCGTAGCACCAACCCTCGGCACAGAGGGGCCCCGGGCGTGCCGGCCGACGCCTGCACGCCATCCACGACAAGAGGAGACCACGAGATGAAATCCACCCTACCGGAACTCGTCGCCGCGCTGGCTGTGGCGGCCGCCGCGTGCATCGCACCCGGTCCGGCCTGCGCCCACGGCAAGCCGCAGGTGATCATCGGCTACGAGCCGGCGATCGATCCCTTCATGGTGTCGATGGCCGAGCACATGTTCGAGCGCGACATGCACGCCGACGTCCAGTACAAGCTGTTCAACTCCGGCCCGGCCGCGATGACCGCGCTGGCCTCCAACAGCCTGTCGTTCATGTGTGTGATCGGCGTGCCGCCGGTGGTCACGGCCATCGCCCAGGGCCTGCCGCTCACCGTGGTGTACAACCAGGAGCGCTACCTCAACGCGGCCGGCCTCGTGGTCAAGCCGTCCAGCGGCATCACCAGCGTGGCCGGGCTCGAGGGCAAGAAGATCGCCATCGTCGCCGGCTCGCAGTCGTCGTTCGAGCTCGCCACCTTCCTCGCCGAGGCGCACGTGCCCTACGACTCGGTGCAGCAGATCAACATGGCGCCACCGCAGATGCGCACCTCCTGGGTGACCGGTGCCATCGATGCGGCCATCGTCTGGGACCCGGTGTTCACCGCCCTCAGGCAGGCCGGCGGAACGGTGATCAAGACCGACGGCGACCTGCCGCGCGATGCCTCGAGCTACAACCTGTGCATCGCCAACTCGTCGTGGGCGCAGGCCCATCCGCGGCTGGTGCACGGCTTCCTGCGCGCGATGGACCAGGGCTACCGCATGACCGTGCAACACCGCGGCAAGGCGGTGGCCGACATGGCCCGCGTGATGGGGGTCAGCGTGCCGGCGGCGCGCGGCGAGCTGGCCGGCTACGAACTGTTCTCCGGCGCCGACCAGACGCTGCCCAAGGTCATGGGAAGCGGCTCCGGCGTGCCCCGTTCGGCCACCTATCGCACGCTGGTGAACACCGCCAAGGTGCTGCAGCAGATCGGGCGCATCCAGGCCGTGCCGGCCAGCTTCCAGGCCAACGTGTCGCCGCAGTACGCGGCGTTCCTGGCGACCCATTGACGCAGCCGGTCGGCGCGTTCAACGGGCCTCGGCCGGCGCGCCGGCCGAGGCCTGCGCGAGCAGGCAGCGCAGGAACACCCGCACCGCGGCCGACGGCTCCCGGCCCTTGAGGGTCACGGCGTAGAACTCGGCCTCGTCGAATCGTTCGCGCGGAAGGATCGCGGCCATCAGTCCCTGCTCCACCCAGCGCGCGGCGTAGTGCTGCGGCAGGTAGCCGATGAAGTGCCCGCTGAGGATCAGCGAGGCCAACGCCTCCATGTGGAACACGTGGGCGGCCGGCTTGAACAGCGCGCTGTCGGCAAACTCCCTGGACTCGCGCATGTAGCCGCGCGCCACGTACTGCGCCTGCCGCAGGTCCTGCGCGCTCACCTCGTCGGCGCCGCGGGAAAACAGCGGATGCCCACGCGCGCAGTACAGCTGCAGCCTCTCGCTGTACACGCGCACGTAGCTCAGGCCCGGATGGCGCTCGCGGAACGGTGCGATCCCCAGGTGGATCTTCCTCGCCAGGACCGCCTCCTCGATTTCGTTCGGCGACTTGATGTCCAGCCGGATGCGCAGGTCCTCTCCCGCCTGCTTGACCTCGCGCAGCGCGGCGACGACCGGCGACTGCGGGTCGGTGAGGGTGTTGTCGACCATGCCGATGGCCAGTTCCCCGCCGATGCGCTGGCGCAGGGCGTCGACCTCGGTCTTGAAATGCTCGAGCGACCCCAGCAGTTCCTCGGCCAGCCGGTACACCGCCCGCCCTTCCTCGGTCAGCTGGAAGCCGCGCCGCCCGCGCTCGCACAGGTGCAGCCCCAGGCGCGACTCCAGGTCGGACATATGCGAGCTGATGGTCGACAGGCTCATGTCCAGCACGGCCTCGGCCGCCGAGAAGCCCCCGCAGTCGGCCACGGTCTTGAAAACCCGCAGCAGCCGGATGTCTCCGTCTGCAACCCGCATGCGCATCGCTCCTTCGCCCGGCCTCCCGGATCGATGCTAACCCGCGGTCCCAGCGCGGACAAGGCGACAAGCCGCCCGGCACCGCCGCCCGAAACCCTGCAAAATGCTCCTGTTCCCACCTCCGCTCCTTCCATGCATTCGACGACCGCCGCCCCCGCGCCGACTCCCGCGGACCCCCAGCTGCGGCACCGCAGAGGCCGGCTCAGGCGGTTTTTCCTGCGCATCTGGCCGATCCTGGCGCTGCTGCACGTCTATATCGGCGCGCAGCTGCTGCCGAGCTATCCCGCTGCGTTGCGCGTGCCGGGCGGCGCGCTGCTGGTGCTGTCGACGCTGCTGATCCCGGCCGCCTTCTTCAGCCGCTTTCGCTCGGGCGATGCCTGGGACCTGGTCGCCTGGGCCGGGTTCTTCGACCTCGGCCTGTTCTCGTCGACCCTGGTGCTGACCCTCGCGCGCGAGCTCGCGCTGCTGCTGCCCGATGCCGGCCGCTGGTCGGGCGCGAGCGCAGCGGCGGTGCCGGCCGCCGCGCTGCTGGTGTCGCTGGTCGGCCTGGCCGGCGCGCGGCGCACCGCGCGGGTGGTCGACGTGCGGGTGGAGATCGCCGGACTGCCGTCGGCGCTCGACGGCTTCACCATCGCCCAGATCAGCGACATCCACGTCGGGCCGACGATCAAGGCCGGCAAGGTGCGCGCCATCGTCGAGCGGGTCAACTCGCTGCGCCCCGACCTCGTGGCCGTCACCGGCGACGTGGTCGACGGCACGGTGCAGCGCCTGCGCGAGCACACCGCGCCGCTGGCGGCGCTGCGCGCGCGCCACGGCGCCTGGATGGTTCCCGGCAACCACGAGTATTACTCCGGCGTGCACGCCTGGCTGGCCGAGTTCCAGCGCCTGGGGCTGCGCTGTCTGCTCAACGAGCATGTGGTGCTCGAGCACGACGGCGCCCGCCTGGTGCTGGCCGGGATCACCGACCCGCAGGGTCACGCCTTCGACCCCGCGCACCGCAGCGACCCGCACAAGGCGATCGAGGGCGCCCCGCAGGGCGTCGCGCGCATCCTGCTGGGCCACCAGCCCGCGTCGTCGGCCCAGGCCGCCCAGGCGGGTTTCGACCTGCATCTGGCCGGACATACCCACGGCGGCCAGTTCTGGCCGTGGAACCACTTCGTCACCATGCAGCAGCCCTTTGTCGCCGGGCTGCACCGCGTCGAGGCGATGCAGGTCTACGTCAGCCGCGGAACCGGCTACTGGGGCCCGCCCAAGCGCCTGGGCGCACCGTCGGAGATCACCCGCATCCGTCTGGCCCCGGCGCGGTCGTGACGCGGGCCCGCGGGCCGCGCCACGCCGCAGCCGCCCGCCGCGCTGCAACGGGCGCACCTCGGCGACGAAGAGTTCGGGCGCCTGCCGTTGCGCAACGTGGCCGCGTGCCTCGAGCAAGACCACACCGTGCAACCGGATCGCCGGCGATCCGCACCGCCAGGCCAGCGGCATCGTGGTGCACGGACCGGACCTCACCCGCATGCGCGCCGCGGCGCCGGCCTTGGCCGTGGGCGCGCGGACCGACCGCATCCTCCGGAACACCTGCCGCACCCTGATGACCCGCGGCATGCAGGCCTGCCACGTCTGCTGCACCGACGAGCCGACCCGCGCGGACCTCGGGTGCGCTCGCCCGCTAGTACTTGTCGTACTTGCGGTTGCTGCCGCGGACCTGGTCGGCGGGATAGCGCAGCGCGTTGCGCGCGAGCTTGTCGCGCACCGCGGCGTCGAGGTCGACTCCGAGCACGTCGGCCAGGCGCACCAGGTACACCAGCACGTCGGCCAGTTCGTCGCGCACGGCCTGCGCGGTCTCGGGGTCGCGCGCGGCCGCGGCGGACTGTTCCGGACTCATCCACTGGAACACCTCGACCAGTTCGCCGACCTCGCCGGTCAGCGCCATCGCCAGGTTCTTCGGCGTGTGGAACTGCAGCCAGTCGCGCTCGGCGGCGAAGTCCCGCAGCGCGCGCGCCAGACCGCCGACGTCGAGCAGCGGACGGGCCTGGGTGGATCGAGGGTCGGACATGGGCGGCGGACGGTGCGGATTCGGATACCCCGGCGGGGTAGGATGACCCCATCGCGAAGATAGCCGATCCGCGCGAACATGCAGGGCGTGCCCCGACCGTTCGACGCCCACGACTCGACCATGCTCCGCCCGCTCGCATCGCGCTGGCCGTACCGCGGGTCCGCCGTGCTCGCGTTCAGCCTCGCGCTGGGCGCCTGCGGCAACGGGAGCGAGAGCGTGGCGACCGGCGCGAGCACGCCGTCGTCGTCTCCCGGCACCAGCGCGACGACGACGCTGCGCGCCAGCGTGTCGAAGCTTGCGCTCAGCGTCACCGGGCTGACCGAGTACGGCGTCGCCGGAACCCCGGCGTCGGGGCGGGCGCGCATCGTGACCATCACCAACACCGGAAGCGCCGCGGCGACCGGGCTCGCGATAGCGGTTCCGGCGCTTCCGTCCGGCACCGTCGAATCGGGCAGTTGTGGCAGCACGCTGGCCGCCGGGTCGACCTGCACGCTGACCGTGACCCCCGGAGCCACGGCGTCCGGCGGCGTGGGCCCCTGCACGACCGGCACCGCACCGACGCCCGCGACGATCTCGGTCGGCGGCAGCAACACCAACACGGTGTCGGTCGACGTCGTCGTGCTCGGCTACGGCTGCATCTACCAGGGCGGTTACGTCTACGCCCTCGACGACACGACGCCGAGCACCGGAAGCGTCGGCGGCAAGGTGCTGAGTCAGTTCGACGAGGCCAGCGCCCTCGTCTGGAGCACCCGGTTTGACGCGATCTACGGGATCTCCGAGACGTCCACCGCCGCGTTGCCGTCGCCGTCCGTCGGGGCGGTCGCCGGCCAGTCGAGCTGCGACGGCGCGACCGACGGCGCGTGCGACAGCGCGAACATCGTCGACTACTACACGTCCTACGCCATCGGCGCCCCGATTGCCTTGCCCGACTACGCGGCCGGCGTCTGCGAGGCGACCATCGCGAGCGAGTCGGACTGGCACCTGCCGGCGATCTGCGAAATGGGTTACGGCGGCGCCGGCTGCGGCACCTCGGCGTCGCCCACCGAGCAGAACGTGCAGAGCGACCTCGTGGATTCCGGAGGAGCCGTGCCGCTGAACGGAAACTACTGGAGCTCCACCGAAGCCTCCTTCGCGCCGGCGAACGGGGCATGGGTGCAGTCTTTCATGCCTGGGGGAGACTCGACCGAGGAACTCGCGACCAAGGGACTCGCGCTGGCCGTGCGATGCACGCGCGCGCTGACGCCGTGAGCGGCGCGGGGCCGTCGAGGCGATCGGCCAGGCGAAGCAAGCGGTCGGGCTCTGGCTGAAGGCGGCCCTCGACGAGGGCGGCAAGGCGCCCGGGTCGTCGGCGCGCACCAGGCCAACCCCGAATTCGCAGGCTGGATCCGGGCCGTGGTCGATATCGACCTGGCCCGACTCTCGGACAAGGTCGAGCGGGTCCACATCGCGCTGCCCGCTTGCGTCCTGCGTCGCATCGATGCAGCCGCCAAGGCCGCGGGCGAATCGCGATCCGGATTCATCGCCCATCTCGCGTTGCGCTCCTGAGCGCACATCCGACTCGAGCGACGCACCGTTGGGGCCACGTCTCCCCACGTCTCCCCACGCCTCCCAACGCCTCCCAACGCCTTCGAAAGGCATGAGAAAAAGGCCTCAGAAGTCGCCCTCTGAGGCCTGGATCCTTCCACGAATTTGGTGCGCCCGGCAGGATTCGAACCCACGACCCCTTGGTTCGTAGCCAAGGCTGTGAAGGAGCATTTTTCCTTGATAAATCAACAGATTACGCGGTGCGTAGCGTACTATCCAACAACGCGCCAACCCCTCGTAACCTGTTGAATAGCCGTGATCATGCTGAGGCCAATAGTACGCGGGAGCTCGCCTACAGCTACGAAGAGGTAGCCCGCCGGTCTCGGTAAGCCCGGTGCGTGCGTCAGGTCTTATGCCCGAGCGGCTGCACGGGGTTACAACGCGGCGCCATCATGGTGACTTGCCTGGAGAACGAACCATGCCCTTGACTCGAAGCACCGCCCATAAGCTCGAGGTGCTCGAGGCGCTCGAAGCGCTTCGCACCAAGGTTCGCGCGATGTTCGGCCACGACGTGGTGGCCCACGATTTCGCGCACCTCGAACGCGTCGAGCGCAACGCCACACGCCTGCTCGAGGTCGAAACCGGCGACCCTTTCGTCGTCGGCGCGGCCTGCCTGCTGCACGACCTGCATCGCATCCTGGAGCGCGACCTCGGTCACCATGTCGCGCCCGAGCAGGCCGATGCCCAAGTGTGCGCAATCCTGGACGCGCAGGGCGTCGACACGCCGACCATCGACCATGTATGCGCGTGCATCCATGCCACCGAGCGCTACCGCTGCGCCGGTGACGTCATCGATGCGGCGTCGATGAGCGCCGAGCAGCGCATCGTGCGCGACGCCGACATGCTCGATGCGCTGGGCGCCGTGGGCATCGCGCGCGCCTTCATGTTCGGCGGGCGTCTCGGCGAGCCCATGTGGGTGGCCGAACCCTTCAACGACACGTTCCAGCCCGGCCATACGGCGTCGATCGTGCACCACTTCCACGAGAAGCTGCTGCACCTGCATCAGGAGATGCTCACCGACGAAGGCCGGCGGATCGCCGTCGCGCGCACACGCTTGATGCTCGGCTACCTCGATGCCCTGCGCGAGGAACTGGGCTCAAGTTCGCCCTGACCGCGCAGGATCCGTCGGCAGGGGCCCGCAATCCGCGGGGGGAACAGGGAAATTGTGCGCCGCAAAAGAACAAAGGCACCGGCGGAAAAAAGGCACTTACGATTTCTCGTAAGTGCCTGATTTCTTGAAGAAATTTGGTGCGCCCGGCAGGATTCGAACCCACGACCCCTTGGTTCGTAGCCAAGTACTCTATCCAACTGAGCTACGGGCGCAGCGAATTGTGAAGTATACACACCCCGGCGGCGAAGGCAAAAGCCCCCCGCGGGAAATACCTGCCCGGCGCGCCGCCGTCGGCGCGCCGGGCGACAATGCCGGGCCATGTCGCTCGCCCGCGTGTTCTCCCTCAGCCTGCTGCTGCTGGCAGCCAGCCGCCTGCTCGGGGTGCTGCGCGATGCCGTGGTGGCAACCCAGTTCGGGCTCAGCGGCCATGCCGACGCGGCGCTGGTGGCGCTGTCCTATCCCGACCTGACGGTGTCGCTGCTGTGGGGCGCGGCGGTGCCCGCGGTGATGGTGCCGCGCATGGCCGGGCGCACCGCGCAGGAGATCGCCGACGAGGCCGCGCGCTGGAGCCGGCTGGCGCTGCTGGCGTTCGCGCTGGCCGGCCTGGCCAGCTGGCTGGCGCGGGCGCCGCTGCTGCACCTGCTGGCGCCGGGGCTGCAGGGCGCCGATGCCGGCCTGGGCGCCCGCTTGCTCGGGTTGGGGGCGCTGCTGGCGCTGCCCGCGGGCGCGGTGACCATGGTCGCAGCGGCCGCGCTGCAGTCGCAGGGCCGGCTGCAGTGGCAGTACGCCGGCAACGTGGTGTTCAACCTGGTGCTGATCGGCGGCCTGCTGCTGGCCGCGCACAGCGCCGAGCTGCTCTGGGTGGCCGCCGCGGTGGCCTGCGCGTCGCTGGCGCGCCTGGGCCTGCTGCGCAGGGCGCTGGCCGGCCTCGGTCGCGCCAGCGTCGGGGCGCCGCGCTGGCCGGACGCGCCGGCGCTGCGCGCCGCGCTGCTGGCGCTGGCCGCGTCGGGGCTGACGGTGCTGTACGCGCTGGCGGCGCGCAGCCTGGCCTCGGCCGGCGGGCCCGGGCAGCTCGGGGTGTTCCAGTACGCCCAGCGCATCGGCGAGCTGCCGCTGCACACGGTGTTCGCGGTCGCCGCGGCGCTGGCGCTGGCGCGGCTGTCGGCGGCCGAGGCCGCCGGCGACCGCGACGGCGCGCGCGAGCGAGGCCGGCAATGGATGCGTTCGATGCTGCGCCTGGCGCTGCTGCTGGGCGCCTGCGGCATGCTGGCCGCTCCGCTGGGAATCCGCCTGGTGTTCGGCTGGGGGCGCATGGGCGGTGCGGCGCAGCTCGAACTCGTGCGCTCGATGCGCTGGATCCTCGCCCTCATGCCCCTGCAGGCGGCGCAGATGGTGCTGGCGGCCAGGCTGAATTCCCACCGCCGGGTGGCCGACCAGGTGCTGGGCTACGGCTGCGGCATGCTGGCGCTGCTGCTGGCCGGCGCCTGGCTTCCGGCGCTGTGGTGGCGCGGACTGGCGGCTTATTCGGCGGCCTACGCGGTCGCCACTGTGGTGCTTTGGCAACGCCTGGCGCGCAGCCAGCGCGATGCCGAGGCCGCCAACCTGGGCCTGCTGCTGCTGGCCTGCCTGCTGCTGGCGCTGCTGGCCGGCCTGCTGGCGCCGTGGGCGGTGCGCGGCTGGGGTGCGATGACCCTGCAGGCGGCGCTGGCGACCCTGCTGGCGGCGGTCGCGACCCCGCTGTTCGTGTGGCGTGATCCGATGGGTGCTGTCATCGGACGGGCGCTGGCGCGCCGCTACACTCGGCAGTGACAGCCCCCGCGGCTGCGCGCCGTCCGCCTGGCGGACCGCCCTCGCCCTCGCCGACCCCGCTGCGCCGCCGCACCGTGACCATGGACTGGATCCAGATCACCAACCTGCCCGACTTCGCCGCCTTCGCGGCGCAGTGCGGGGTGCCGCGCCTCATGGTCGACCTCGAGCGCATGGGCAAGCAGGAGCGGCAGCAGGGGCTGGGCACCTTCATTTCCGACCACCTGCCGCAGGACGTCGCGCCGGTGCGCGCGGCAGCGCCGCGCGCCCACCTGATCGTGCGCATCAATCCGTGGCACCCCGGCAGCCCGGCCGAGGTCGAGCAGGCGCTGCGCGACGGAGCCGACAGCGTGATGCTGCCGATGTTCGAGCAGCCGGCCGCGCTGCAGGCCTGCGCCGCCGCGATCGCCGGCCGCGCCGACCTGATCGCGCTGCTGGAAACCCGCGGCGCGCTGCACAGCCTGCAGCAATGGATCGGCGTGCCGGGGCTGAGCGAGGTCTATGTCGGCCTCAACGACCTGCATCGGCAGCTCGGCTGCGCCTTCATGTTCGAACCGCTGGCCGACGGCACCGTCGAGCGGGTGGCTCGCGCCACCCATGCCCACGACCTGCGCTTCGGTTTCGGCGGCATCGCGCGCCTCGACGAGGGGCTGCTGCCGGGCCGGGTGGTGCTGGGCGAACACCTGCGCCTGGGCTCGCAGAGCGTCATCCTGTCGCGGACCTTCAACCGCGAGATGTTCGAGGATCCCCAGAGCGACTGGAAGAGCGTGTATCGCGAGCAGCTGGCGCGCCTGCAGCATTGCGAAGCGGTGCTGGCCGCGCGCACCGCCGAGGAGGTCGAGAACGACCGCCTGCTGGCGCGCGACCTCATCGGCAAGGCCGCGCGCACCCTCGCCCCGGCCCGCGCGTGAAGGCCAAGCGCCTGTTCGACCTGCTGCTGGCGCTGCTGGCGCTGGCGCTGCTGGGGCTGCCGATGCTGGCGGCGGCGCTGGCCGTCTGGCTGGACAGCGGGCGCCCGGTGCTGTTCTCGCAGACCCGCATCGGCCTCGCCGGCAAGCCGTTCCGGCTGTACAAGTTCCGCTCGATGGTCGTCGATGCCGAGCGCCTGGGTCCGCAGCGCACCGCCAGCTCCGATCCCCGGATCACCCGCGTCGGGCGTTGGCTGCGCCGCTCCAGTGTCGACGAACTGCCCCAGCTGATCAACGTGCTGCGCGGCGACATGAGCCTGGTGGGGCCGCGCCCCGACGTGCCGGCGCAGCAGGCCGACTACCGCCCCGAGGACTGGGCGCTGCGCTGCCGGGTGCGCCCGGGAATCACCGGGCTGGCGCAGGCGCTGTACCGCTCGCGCGCGACGCCGGCGCAGCGCTTGCAGGCCGACCTCGACTACGCGCGCGCCCCCGGGTTGCTGCGCGACCTGCGGATCATCGCGCTGACCGTGGTGCAATTGCTGCGCCGCAGCGCGAATTGACCCCAGCGGCCGGCGGCAGTCGGGCGCAACGGCGACAATAAGGGTTTTGCGCCAGCGCGCTTCGCTCCAGACGCCCTTTGCTCCATGTGCGGGATCTACGGCTATTTCGACCGCTCGGGTCGTGAACTCCAGCCATCGCTGGTGCAGCGCATGGACGCCTCGCTGCAGCACCGGGGCCCGGACGACACCGGCACCTGGCGCGCCGCCGGCGTCGCGGTGGGCAACCGCAGGCTGTCGATCATCGACCTGGCGGGCGGCCACCAGCCTTTCGTGTCCGACGACGGGCGCATCGCCCTGGTGCAGAACGGGGAGATCTTCAACCACGTCGAACTGCGCCAGGAACTGCAGCGCCAGGGGGTGCGCTTCGCCAGCGACCACAGCGACACCGAGGTGCTGCTGCGGCTGTACGAGCGCGAGGGGCTGGAGTTCCTGCCTCGGCTCAACGGCATGTTCGCGATCGCCATCGTCGACCTGCGCGACCCCGGCGGGCCGCGGCTGCACCTGGTGCGCGACCGCATCGGCATCAAGCCGCTGTACCTGCACGACGACGGCACGCGACTGGTGTTCGGCTCGGAGATCAAGGCGCTGCTGCCGGCGCTGCCGGGCGTGCCGCGGCTGGACCTGGCCGCGCTGCAGTACTACCTGAGCTACAACTACGTGCCGCCGCCGTGGACCCTGTTCGACGGGGTGCGCCACGTCGAGCCCGGCTGCGCGCTCAGCGTGGACGCCCGCGGCTCGCGGCTGCGCCGCTGGTGGAACCTGGCCGAGCAGCAACCCCGCGAATGGCAGTTCGGCGCCTGGCAGCAGCAGCTGCTGGACCTGCTCGACGACGCGGTGCGGCTGCGGCTGCGCGCCGACGTGCCCTTCGGAGCCTTCCTGTCCGGCGGCGTCGACTCGAGCACCGTGGTCGCGCTGATGGCCCGCCATGTCGGCGAGCCGGTGCGCAGCTACTGCATCGGCTTCGACGATCCGCGCTTCGACGAATCGCCGTATGCCCGCGAGGCGGCGCTGCGCTTCGGCACCCGCCATCGCGAGCGCCTGGTGCAGCCCGACCTGCTCGACGACTGGCCGCAGGCCTTGTGGCATTGCGACCAGCCGCATGGCGACGCCTCGTTCCTGCCGACCCTGGAGGTGGCGCGCCTGGCGGCGCAGGAAGTCAAGGTGGTGCTGACCGGCGACGGCGGCGACGAGCTGTTCGCCGGCTACGACAAGTACGCCTCGCTGCTCGCCGACCCGGCGCTGGCCGGGCTGGGCGAGCCGGCCTTCGCCCGGCTGCTGGTCGAGCGCTTCGGGCTGTTCGGCGAGGACGCGCGCGGGCAGCTGCTGCAGCCCTGGCTGCGCCACCGGCTGCGCGAGGTCGACAGCGTGCGCGACGTGGCCGAGCCCTGGCTGCGCCAGGTGGGCCATTTCGACCGGGTCAACCAGATGCTGTTCCTCGACATGATGCTGCTGCTGCCGGGCAACAATCTGGTCAAGCCCGACCGCATGGGCATGGCGATGTCGCTGGAGGCGCGCACCCCGCTGCTCGACTACCGGGTGATGGAACTGGCGTTTCGCAGCCCCGGCACGACCAAGCTGGCCGACGGCGACAAGAAGCACTGGTTCAAGCGCGCGGTGCAGCCGCTGATCGGCGAGCAGCTGGCGCAGCGGCGCAAGCAGATGTTCACCGTCCCGGTGGGCGAGTGGTTCCGCGGCCAGCGCAAGGCCTGGCTGCACGATCTGCTGTTCGCCGACGACGCGCTCGCCGCCCGGCTGTTCGACCGCACCTTCGTGCGCCAGCTGTTCGACCGCCATGTCGACGGCAGCGCCAACCACACGCGCGAGTTGCGCGCGCTGGCGGCGCTGGAAGTGTGGGCGCGGCGCATCGCGGTGCAGGTGGACGACCTTCCGGCATGAAGCCCGCGCAACGCCTGCTCGCGGTGGCCTACGGCGGCGGGCATATCGCGATGCTGCTGCCGGTGCTGCAGGCGCTGCGCAGCCGCCGGCCGCAATTGCAGGTGCAGCTGCTGGCGCTGACCACCGCGCGCCGCAGCGCGCTGGCCGCGGGCTGGGACTGCCTGGGCTACGACTCGCTGTGGCACCTGCTGCAGCCCGACGAGCGCGCGCAGGCGGAGCAGCTCGGCGCCGCGCTGCTGCCCCACAACAGCCATCCCGACATCTCCGAGCGCGAAAGCCTGGCCTACCTGGGGATCAACGCGTGGTCGCTGCAGCACCAGCTCGGCGCGGCCGCTGCCGCGCAACGCCTGGAGCAGCGCGGGCGCCAGGGTTTCCATCCGCTGGAATTCATGACCCGGCTGCTGCGCTGGCTGCGCCCGCACGGGCTGCTGACCACCAATTCCCCGCGCAGCGAGCAGGCGGCGCTGGAAGCCGCGCACGCGCTGGGAGTCCCCAGCGTGGCGGTGCTCGACCTGTTCGCACGACCCGGCGACGCCTTCGCCGCGCGCAGCGTGCGCCCGACCCGGGTGTGCGTGCTGGCGCCCGCGGTGGCCGAGCAGCTGCGCGCGGCAGGCTGGGAAGAGTCGCGGCTGGCGGTCACCGGCAACCCGGCCTTCGACTCCCTGCACCAGCCCGCCGCGCGGCAGCAGGCGGCCGAGCTGCGCCGGCGCTGGCAGATCGACTGGGGACGCGATCCGGGCCGGCTGGTGCTGCTGGCCACCCAGCCCGAGGTGCGGGCCCACCCCGATTCGCCGTGGCCGGCGGGCGACGCGCTGCCGCTGGCGATGGAGGCGGCGACGCGCGATTGGGTGCGCCAGCGCCCGCAGGCCTCGCTGGTGGTGCGCCACCACCCCAACCATTGGCACCGGCTGCCGCGCGCCGCCGATACGCCGCAGGTCCATGTCAGCGTGGCCTCGCAGCAGCCTGTCGAGGGCCTGCTGCTGGCCGCCGACGCGGTGGTCGTGCAGACCTCCACGGTCGGGCTGCAGGCCGCGGTGGCCGGGCGCCCGGTGCTGTCGCTGAGCTGCTCCCCCGGCGCGCTGTGGGGGCTCGACTATGCTGCACTCGGCGTGGCGCGCGGCGTGGCCACGCTGGAACAGCTGCCGCAGGCGCTCGACGAGGTGCTGCGCCAGCCGCCGGCGGCCACCGGCTGGGCGCGACCCCAGGCCGCGGCGCCGGCGGTCGCGGCCGAGGTCGAAGGATTGCTGGACCGATGAACACCATTGCCACCATTTGCGCGCGCGGCGGCAGCAAGGGATTGCCGGGGAAGAACATCCGGCCCCTGCTCGGCAAGCCCCTGATCGTGCACAGTATCGAGTTCGCGCTGGCGCAACCGGCGATCGACGCGGTGTACGTGTCGACCGACGACCCGGCGATCGCCGCGGTGGCCGAGGCGGCGGGAGCGCGCGTGCCCTACCTGCGCCCGGCCGAGCTGGCGCGCGACGACACCCCCAAGCTGCCGGTGATCGAGCACCTGGTCGCGCACCTGGAGACGCAACGGGGGATCGCCCCCGAGCGCATCGTCGACCTGCAGCCGACGTCGCCGCTGCGCCTGCCGCAGGACCTGCAGGGCTGCCTGCGGCGCGCCGACGCCGCCGACTCGCCCGACCTGGTGCTGAGCGTGTTCGATTGCGGGTTCAACCCGTATTTCAACCTGGTGGAGCCGCAGCCCGACGGCACGCTGCGCCTGAGCAAGGGCGAGGGCCTGGCGGCCCGCCAGGCGGCGCCGGCGGTGTGGGCGCTCAACGGATCGATCTACGTCTGGCGCCGCGCGGCGCTGGCCCACGCGGCGCGCCATGGCATGTGGAGCGTGCGCGTGGCGGCCCATATCATGCCCCCATCGCGCTCGGTGGACATCGACACCGCCGAGGACTTCGCCGCCGCCGAGCGCGCGCTGGCGGCGCAGGCCCCATCGCATTGCCCATGAATCCCCCCGTGTTCATCATCGCCGAGGCCGGAGTCAACCACAACGGCCGGCTCGACCTGGCGCTGGCGCTGGTCGACGCCGCCGCGGCGGCCGGCGCCGACGCGGTCAAGTTCCAGACCTTCCGCGCCGAGGACCTGGTGGCCCCCGGAACCTCCACCGTCGGCTATCAGCAGCAGCACACCGGCCACACCGACCAGCTGCAGATGCTGCGCACCCTGGAACTGGGTCTCGAGCAGTTCCAGGCGGTGGCGCAGCGCTGCCGCGAGCGGGGCATCGAGTTCATGTCGACCCCCTTCTCGGAGGCGGCGGTCGAGGAACTGCAGCTGCTGGGGGTGCGACGGCTGAAGCTTCCGTCGGGGGAGATCACCAACCGCCCGCTGCTGCAGAAGGCCGCCTCCACGCGCCTGCCGCTGCTGCTGTCGACCGGCATGGCCACCCTCGACGAAGTGGCCGAGGCGCTGCACTGGATCGACGAGGTCTGGCAGCACGGCAGCGCGCCGCGCGCCGCGCCGCCGCTGGCGCAGCCGCTGGTGCTGCTGCACTGCACCTCGGCCTACCCGGCGCCCGACGAATCGCTGAACCTGCTGGCGCTGCGCCAGCTGGCCGCGCACTGCCGGGTCGCGGTGGGCTACTCCGACCACAGCCTGGGCAACACCGCGGCGCTGGCCGCCGTGGCGCTGGGCGCGGTGGTGGTCGAAAAGCACATCACCGTCGACCGCCGCCTGCCCGGGCCCGACCACGCGGCGTCGAGCGAAATCGCCGAGTTCGCCGAACTGGTGCGCGAGCTGCGCAGGCTGCCGCGGATGCTGGGCGACGGCATCAAGTCCCCGCAGCCGCAGGAAATGCAGGCGCGCGAACTGGCGCGCCGCAGCGTGGTGCTGGGCGGCGCGCGCGCGGCCGGCAGCGTGCTCGAGCGAGCCGACCTGCAGCTGCGGCGCCCCGGCAGCGGAATCGCGCCGCGCGACCTGGACGCCGTGGTCGGGCGCCGGCTGGCGCGCGAGCTGCCGGCCGGGCATGTGCTGCAGTGGTCGGACCTGCTGCCGGGCGGCGATGGCTGAGCGCAGGCGCATCCTCTACCTGAGCGGCACGCGCGCCGATTTCGGGCTCATGCGCCAGGCCCTGCTGGGCATCGCCGCCCACCCGCGGCTGGAACTGGCGGTGGCGGTCACCGGAATGCATCTGTGCCGGGAGTTCGGTCACACCGTGGACGAGATCGAGGCCAGCGGGCTGCCCATCGCCGCGCGCATCCCCACCGACGTGGCCGGGCGCGACCGCTCGGCGATGGCACGCGCGGTCGCGCAGACCCTGCTCGGGGTGAGCGCCGAGCTGCAGCGCGGCGCGTGGGACGCGCTGCTGCTGCTCGGCGACCGCGGCGAGATGCTCGCCGGCGCCACCGCCGCGCTGCACCTGGGGGTGCCCAGCGTGCACGTGCACGGCGGCGAGCGCTCGGGCACCGTCGACGAGCCGATGCGCCACGCCATCTCCCAGCTCGCCTGCTACCACTTCACCGCCACCTTCGAGTCGCGCGAGCGCCTGCTGGCGATGGGCCAGGCGCCGCAGCGGGTGTTCGTCGTAGGAGCCCCCGGGCTGGACGACATCGCCGAGCACGCGCAGGCGCCGCGCCCGCCGGAGCTGGCCGGGATCGGGGTCGACCCGCAGCGGCCGTACGTGCTGGTGGTGTTCCACCCGGTGGTGCAGCAGGCCGAGCAGGCCGGCGCGCAGACCGAGCAGGTGCTGCAGGGCCTGCTCGAGGCGGGCGGCGGGAGCGATTTCGACGTGGTCTGGATGGCCCCCAACGCCGACGCCGGCTCGGCCGCCATCGAGCGGGTGCTGGAGCGGCGGCCGGCCGCGGCGGCGGGCTGGCGCCGGCTGCTGCACCTGCCGCGGCCGCAGTACCTGGCCGCGCTGCATCACGCCATCGCGCTGGTCGGCAACTCGTCGTCGGGAATCATCGAGGCGGCCAGCCTGGGCACTCCGGTGCTGGACATCGGGCTGCGCCAGCACCTGCGCGAGCGCAACCCCGGCGTGGTGTCGCTGGAGCCGCGCGCCGCCGACATCGCCGCCGCGCTGCGCGGACTGCGCGGCCAGCCGCGGCCGTCCACGCATAATGTGTACGGCGACGGCCGCGCCGGTCAGCGCATCGCCGCGCTGCTGGCCAGCCTCGACCTCGACCCGGGGCTGACCCACAAGACCCTGAGCTATTGAAGGCGAGCGTGAACCCCCCGACCACCGCGTCCCCCCCGACCGCCGCGCCCACCGCGCCGGCCGACGCGCCGCTGCTGGTGGTGTTCGGCGCGGGCGGCCACGGCCGCGTCGCCGCCGATGCGGCGCTGGCCTGCGGGCGCTGGCGCGCGGTGCTGGCCTGCGACCGGCGCGAAGACCTGTGGGGCGGCGAATTGCTGCCCGGGGTGACGGTGCTGTCGCCGGCTGCGCTGCGCGACCTGCCGCAACCCTGGGAACTGCACGTGGCCATCGGCGACAACCTGTCGCGCCGGCGCGAGGCGCTGGCGCTGCGCGCCGGCGAGGCCGCCCGCGCGACGCTGGCCAGCGTCGCGCACCCGATGGCCGCGGTGGCGGCCACCGCGCGCATCGCCCCCGGCTGCCTGCTGGCCGCGCACTGCGTGGTCGGCCCGGCGGCGGTGCTGGGCGAAGGCAGCGTGGTCAACCACACCGCGGTGGTCGACCACGACTGCCGCCTGGACGCGTGGAGCCATGTCGCTCCGGGGGCGCGGCTGGGCGGCGGAGTGCGCGTCGGCGAGGCGGCGCTGGTGGGCTCGGGCAGCACCGTGCTGCGCGGCCTGCGCCTGGGCGCCGGCTGCGTGCTGGGCGCCGGCGCCGTGCTGCTCGAGGACCTGCCCGACGACGCGCGCTGGGCCGGAGTGCCGGCGCGCCCGACCCGCGATGCCGCGGCCTGACCAGCGCCGACGAAGGCGCCGAAAGCGATGAATCCGCAACCCTTCGAATCCCTGCTGGTGTCCGCGGACATCACCTTGCTGCAGGCGCTGGCCCGGCTGGACGCCGGCGCGCAAGGCGTGCTGCTGGTGGTCGACGATTCGCGCCGGCTGCTGCGCACCCTGACCGACGGCGACCTGCGCCGCGCCACCCTGGCCGGCATCCCCGGCGACGCCGCGCTGGCTTCGCTGCCGGCGTCGCCGGCGCACACCGTGGGCCTGGACGCCGGGCTGCACGAGGTGCTGGAGCGACTGGACCGCCACCGCATCGACCACCTGCCGGTGCTCGACTCCGCGGGGCGCGTGGTCGACCTGGTGACCCGCCGCGAGCTGTCGCGCCGCACCTACCTGTCGTCTCCCCACCTGGGCGACGACGAGGCCGGGCTGGTGCGCGAGGCCTTCGAGAGCAACTGGATCGCGCCTCTGGGCCCGCATGTCGACGCCTTCGAGCGCGAGGTGGCGGCGTGGGTCGGGGTGCCGCACGCCGCCGCCACCAGTTCGGGGACCGCCGCGCTGCATCTGGGACTGAGGCTGCTGGGCGTCGGGCCCGGCGACCACGTGCTGTGCTCCAGCCTGACCTTCGTCGCCAGCGCCAACCCCATCGTGCAGCTTGGGGCGACGCCGGTGTTCGTCGACTCCGAGCCGCGGGGCTGGAGCATGTCGCCGCGGGCCTTGCGCGAGGCGCTGCACGCACTGCGGCGCGAGGGCGTGCGACCCAAGGCGGCGGTGGTGGTGAATCTGTACGGCCAGAGCGCGCAGATGGACGAACTGCTGCCCCTGCTCGACGAAGCCGGGGTGCCGATGCTGGAGGACGCCGCCGAATCGCTGGGGGCCACGCTGCACGGGCGCGCCAGCGGCAGCTTCGGGCGACTGGCGGTGTTTTCCTTCAACGGCAACAAGATCATCACCACCTCGGGCGGCGGCATGCTGGTCGGCGCCGACGAACAGCTGATCGCCCACGCGCGCAAGCTGTCGACCCAGGCGCGCGAGCCGGCGCGCCATTACGAGCACGTCGAGGACGGCTACAACTACCGCCTGAGCAACGTGCTGGCCGGAATCGGCCGCGGCCAGCTGCGGGTGCTCGGCCAGCGGGTCGAGCGCAGGCGCGCCATCTTCGGCCATTACCGGCGCGAACTCGGCGCGCTGCCCGGGCTGCGCTGGATGGAAGAGCCCGACGGCCACCGCGGCACGCGCTGGCTGTCGGCCTTCACACTCGACCTGCCGCAGGCCGCGAGGCGGCGCGACGCGCTGCTGGACTTCCTCGAGCGCCACAACGTGGAGGCGCGGCCGGTGTGGAAGCCCATGCACCTGCAGCCGCTGTTCAGCGGCCGGCGCTACTTTGGCCACTCCGGGCAGGCCGACGTGGCCCGCCAGTGCTTCGAGGGCGGCGTGTGCCTGCCCTCGGGCTCGAACATGGACGACACCCAGCTGCAGCGGGTGTGCGAGTTGCTGCTGCGCGGGCTGCGGCTGGTGGTGCAGCCGGCATGAAGACACCGCTGGCCTGGTGGCAGCGCGGCTGGCGACGGCTGCTGGCCGACGCCACGCTGGTCGGGCTGGCGTGGCTGGCTGCGTTCGTGTTCCGCTTCAGCCTGCTGCGCAACAACGCGCCGGCCAACATCGTGCCCATCGTCGCGCTGACCCTGCCGGTGGCGGTGGCGGCATGGATCGCCTCGCTGAGCGCGCTGGGCATCTATCGATCGGCCTGGCGCCACGCCAGCGTGCCCGACGTGCTGCGGCTGCTGCGCGGCTGCGCGCTGGCGTCGATCAGCCTGGCCGCCGTGCTGCTGGTGCTGCGGGTGCCCAACTTCCCGCGCTCCATCGTGCTGATCCACCCGCTGCTGGCGGTCTCCGCTCTGCTCGCGCTGAGGCTGCGGTCGCGGCTGCGCGGCGAGCGCAGCAGCCGCGAGGCCAGCGAACAGGCGCGACCGCTGCTGTTGCTGGGCAGCGTGGACGAAGCCGCGCCGACGCTGCAGAGCCTGCGGGCCAACCGGCAGTGGCGGGTGGTCGGGGTCTACAGCCCGCATGCCGGCGAGGCGGGCTCGCGGCTGCACGACCTGCCGGTGCTCGGACCGCCGCAGGCGCTGGACCAGGCGGCGCAGGAACTCGGCGCGCTGCACGCGCTGGTGGCCGCCAGCGCGGGCTCGGCGGCGCGCCGGCTGCTGCTCGAACAGGCCAGCGGCGCGCGCCTGGCCCTGCTGGCGCTGCCGCGCGCAGACGAGTGGCTGCAGCCCGACGCCCAGTCTGCGGTGCCGCGCAACCTGGAACTCGACGACCTGCTCGGTCGCGCCGCGGTGCAGCTCGACGTGCGGGGCCTGTCCGATCTGCTCGCCGGGCAGTGCGTGCTGGTCACCGGGGCCGGCGGATCGATCGGCTCCGAGCTGTGCCGCCAGATCGCGCGCTTCGGCGTCGGCCGCCTGGTCTGCCTGGATGTGTCGGAATTCGCCATCTACCAGCTCGAGCACGAGCTCAAGGCGCGCCACCCGGAACTGCCGGCGGTGTTCCTCACCGCCAACGTGCGCGACGCCGAACGGCTGCAGCAACTGCTGCAGCGCGAGCGGCCGGCGCTGGTGTTCCACGCCGCGGCCTACAAGCACGTGCCGTTGATGGAACAGGACAACGCCATCGAGGCGGTGCGCACCAACGTGCTGGGCACCGTGCATACCGCGCGCGCCGCGGCGCTTTGCGGAGCGCGGCGCTTCGTGCTGATCTCCACCGACAAGGCCGTCAACCCGACCAATGTGATGGGGGCGAGCAAGCGCCTGGCCGAGCGCGCGCTGCTGGCGCTGTCGCGCCAGCACCCCGACACCCGCATGGTGGCGGTGCGCTTCGGCAATGTGCTGGGGTCGAGCGGCAGCGTGGTGCCGCGCTTCGCCCAGCAGATCGCGGCCGGGGGGCCGGTGACCGTCACCCATCCGGAGATCGTGCGCTACTTCATGACCATTCCCGAGGCGGCCCAGCTGGTGCTGCAGGCCGCGCTGATGGGCGAAAGCGGACAGATCTACGTGCTGGACATGGGCGAGCCGGTGCGCATCGTCGAGCTGGCGCGGATGATGATCCGGCTGTCGGGCAAGACCGAGGAGGAGGTTCCGGTGGTGTTCACCGGACTGCGCCCCGGCGAGAAGCTGTACGAGGAATTGCTGGCCGACGACGAGACCACCCTGCCCACCCCGCACCCCAAGCTGCGGGTGGCCCGCCACGGCGACAGCGACGGCCCGGGGGTCGACCTGCAGGCGCTGCGCCTGCGCTTCCAGCCAGGCACGCAAGGCGCGCCCGAGCCCGATGCCCCGACGGTCAAGCACTGGCTGGCCGCGCTGGTCCCCGAATACCGCCCGCAGGGCGCCGCCGATCCGCAGGGGTCTCGATGACGCATCCTCAGCAACCATGGGTCCTGCAGGCGCAGGGCGTGCACAAGCGCTACAGCGGCGGTCCGCAGACGGTGCAGGTGCTGGCCGGCATCGACCTCCGGCTGCAGCGCGGGCACTCGCTGGCGATCACCGGCGCCTCGGGCTCGGGCAAGAGCACCCTGCTGCACCTGCTGGGCGGGCTGGACGAGGCGGACGCCGGCAGCATCGAGGTCTGCGGCAGGGCGTGGCGCTCGATGTCCGCGGCGCAGCAAGGCCAGTGGCGCAACCTGCAGGTGGGTTTCGTCTACCAGTTCCACCACCTGCTGCCCGAGTTCAGCGCGCTGGACAACGTGATGATGCCGCTGCGCATTCGTCGGCTGCGCGCGGCGCAGGCGCAGCAGCAGGCCGCGGCGCTGCTCGAGCAGGTCGGGCTGGGCCAGCGCCTGGGCCACCGGCCGGCCGAGCTGTCGGGCGGCGAGCGCCAGCGCGTCGCGCTGGCACGCGCGCTGGTCACCCGGCCGGCGCTGCTGCTGGCCGACGAACCCACCGGAAACCTCGACTCCGATTCGGCCGAGCAGGTGTTCTCCCTGCTCGAGCAGATGGTGCAGCGCCACGGCACCGCGATGGTCCTGGTCACCCACGACCGCGAGTTGGCGGCGCGCTGCTCGAGCATGCTCGAACTGCACCACGGCAGCCTGCGGGAGGCCGCGCGCGCCGCCTGAACGCCGCGCGCTCAGCGCTGGGCGCGCAGGTAGTCGCCGGCGCAGCGCAACAGGTGGTCCATCGCCGATTGGGTCATCGCGTCGTCGGCGTCGGGGCCGGCGGCGACCCAGTCGCGGACCATGGCGTACAGCTCGGCATAGGCCATCGCCAGCGGATGCTGCGCGCTCAGCCCGGCGCTTCTCAGCCAGCGGCCCACCGCGCCTTCGGCCGGGCCGCGGCTCATGATCAGCGCGGGCTTGGGCTCGGGGTAGTGGCGAGCGATCAGCAGGTCGGTGTCCAGCGCCACCAGCTGCTCGGCCACGCAGCTGAGCAACCCGGGCTGCAGCGCGTGGCGTCGCGGCTGCAGCGCGGCCAGCCAGGCCTCGAAGGCCTCGGCAGGCATCGGGCGGGCGATCCCCCAGCCCTGCGCCTGCGGCACCCGCAATGCGCGCAGCGCGTCGACGATGTCGGGGGTCTCGGCACCCTCGGCGACGAAGTCCACGCCGAGGCCGCGCGCCAGCTGCGCCAGGCTTTGCACGAAGCGCAGGTCCTGCGGATTGTCGGCCAGGCCGCGGATGAACCCCTGGTCGAGCTTGATGATGTCGATCGGCAGTTCCTTCACCCGCAGCAGCGACGAATAGGCGCTGCCGACGTCGTCGAGGGCGATGCGGCAGCCGAAGCTGCGCAGCGCGGCCAGCGTGTCCTGGGCCGAGGTGAAGGACAGGAAGTCATTGTGCTCGAGCAGCTCCAGCACCATGCGCTGCGGCGCCAGGCCGGTGCTGGCGGCGACCTCGCGCACCGTGTCCAGCGCCTCGCCGGAGGCCAGCAGCAGCGGATCGATGTTGACCGCCACCGCCAGTTCGGCGCCCAGCTGGCGCTGCCAGCGCAAGGCGTCGAGCGCCGCCTGGCGCAGCACGGCCACCGTCATCGAGACCAGGCCGTCGCGACCGAGCTGATGGATGAAGTCCAGCGGCGCGATCAGGCCGCCGTGGCCGTCGTCCAGGCGCGCCAGCGCCTCGACCTCGATCACCCGCCAGCTCGCCATGTCGACCACGGGCTGGTAGTGCACCCGCAGGCCGCCGTGGGCCATGCGCTCGCGCACCAGCCGCAGGTGGTGGTAGCGATCGCGATCGACCTGCGGCTGGTACAGCCGCCAGAACGGCGCGTCGCCGCTGCGAGGCTGGCGCTTGATGGCGTACAGCGCCTGGTCGGCGTGGCGCAGCAGCTCGTCGGGCTCGCTCGCGTCGTCCGGATAGACCGTCAGGCCCAGGCTCGCGCGCACCTGGATGACCGTTTCGCCGGGCGGCAGGGTGACCGGCTCGGAGATGCACTGGCGGATGCGCACCAGCGCCGGCTCGAGGTCCTCGCGCGCGACCAGCCCCTGCATGACCAGCACGATCTCGTCGCCGCCGAGGCGGGCGATCATGTCGGACGAACGCACCGCTTCCACCAGCCGCGCCGCCACCGCGCGCAGCAGCGCGTCGCCCGCGGCGTGGCCGTGGTTGTCGTTGATCTGCCGGAAATCGTCGAAATTGAGGATGCCGACCGCGACGAAACCGCCTTGGGTATCGACCTGCGCCAGCAGTTCCTGCAGCCGCAGCCGCAGGCCGCGGCGGTTCAGCAGGCCGGTCAGCGGATCGTGCTCGGCCAGCCACGAGATGTGGTGCTGTTCCTGCTGCAGCCGGCGCCGCAGGTCGAAGGCGTCCAGCGCGTGCCCGAGCAGTCGGGCCACCCGTTCGAGCAGCTCCAGCACCCCGGGGGTGAAGGCGTCGGCCTCGGTCGACAACACGCCGAACAGCGCCCAGCGGTGTCCTCCGCGCAGCACCGGCAGCATCGCCGCCGACTGCACGCCGATGCGCTGCATGGCCTGGCCGTAGAGGGTCAGCGAGGCCTCGTCGGCGTAGCGGTTGGTGTAGTGCGCCCGGCGGGTATTCCAGGCGCGGCCGGCCAGGCTGTGCTCGGCCTGCTCGCCCAGCACCGGCGGCCGCCACCAGTCTTCGCTGACATGCAAGCTGCCGGCCTGCGCCAGCAGGTCGAGGTAACCGTGCTGGCCGGCGCGGCCGACCAGCACGGCTTGGAACATTCCCGAATCGGCCAGGCGCTCGCAGGCTCTTTGCAGCATGTCGCCGAGGTCGCCGCCGGCCAGCACCAGGTCCTCCTCGGCCAGCAGCGCCCGGTAGAGTTCGCGCAGCACGCGGTGCTCGTGCTGCGCGGTGCGCAGCTCGCTGACGTCGAGCAGCAGGCCGAGAAAGTAGCGCGCTCGCCCGGCCGGCTCGCCGGGCTGCGGCAGCGGCTGCAGCGACAGCGAGATCCAGCAGTCGGTTCCGTCGGGTCGGCGGTTGCGCAGCTCGACCTGGCAGCGCCGCCCCTGCGCCAGCGCCGCGCGCACCTGCTGCAGCGCCGGCTGGTCGTCGCGCCCCTGCGCGATCCAGCGCGCACCGGCTCCCAGCGAGTCCTCGGCGCGCACCCCGGTGAGCCGGCAGTACGCGGCGTTGACGTACAACAGCGGGTAGTCGCTGTGGCGGGCGTCGACCAGCATCACGCCGAGGTCCAGGCCGTCCAGCCATGCCGGCGCCGCTCCGTCGGCGCCCAGGGCGGCGGCGAGGATGGAAGCCAGCGAACTCGGCGGCGCCTGCATCATGGGCACAGCATAGCCGTTCCGCGCCCCGCTGCGTACCGCCGTGCGCGAGCCCTCAGGACTGCTCGATGGCCTGCAGCACCATGCGCGGGGTGCTGCGTCCCTGCCAGGTATTGGCCTCCAGCCGCCAGGCCACGCGCGCGCGCTGCGGCAGGAAGTCGCTGCGGTTCCAGGCCACGAGTTCGCGCACCGCGTCGCCTGCCCGCGCCGCCCGCACGCGGGCACGCAGGTGGCCGTTGCCGAACTGGCTTTGCTGCAGCACCTCGATGTCGCTGGCGAACAACGGCGGGGCGAAGCCCTGCCCCCAGACCTGCTGCTGCAGCAGCGCGGCGGTCTGCACGTCGTACCACTGGGCGTCGAGCTCGCCGTCGACCTCCAGCCGGCGCGCCAGCAGCTCGGGCGACAGCCCTTGCTCGGCGACGGCCTCGAAGGCGCGGGCGAAGCGTTCGAAGCCGTCGGCGGCGATGGTGCAGCCGGCGGCGGCGGCGTGGCCGCCGAAGCGCAGCAGCAACCCCGGCTCGCGCTTGGAGACCAGGTCGAGGGCGTCGCGCAGGTGGAAGCCCTCGATCGAGCGCCCGGAACCGCGCAGCTGGGAATCGCCGCCGGGAGCGAACACGAAGGTCGGCCGGTGGTGCAGTTCCTTGAGCCGGCCGGCGACGATGCCCACCACCCCTTCGTGCCAGTCCGCCGAGCACAGGCAGATCGACGCGCGCGCCGCGGGTTGCTCGCGCAACGGCCGCAGCGCGGCCTCGGCCTGCTCGCGCATGCGCTGCTCGATGCCGCGGCGCTCGCGATTGATCGCGTCGAGCGCCTGCGCCAGCTCCAGCGCGCGCGACGCGTCGTCGGTGCTCAGGCACTCGATTCCCACCGTCATGTCGGCCAGGCGCCCGGCCGCGTTGATCCGCGGGCCCAGCGCGAAGCCGAGGTCGAAGCTTCCGGCCTGCGCCGCGTCGCGGCCGGCAGCGGCGAACAGCGCGCGCACCCCCGGCTGCATGCGGCCCTCGCGCATGCGGCGCAATCCCTCGGCGACCAGCAGCCGGTTGTTGGCGTCCAGCGGCACCACGTCGGCCACCGTGCCCAGCGCGACCAGGTCGAGCAGCGCATCGAGCCGGGGTTGGCTGGCGGAGTCGAAACGGCCGCGCCGTCGCAACTCGGCGCGCAACTCCAGCAGCACGTAGAACATCACCCCGACCCCGGCCAGGTTCTTGCTGGGGAAAGGGCAACCGGGCTGGTTGGGGTTGACGATGACGTCGGCGGGGGGCAGTTGCGCGCCCGGCAGGTGGTGGTCGGTGATCAGCACCCGCATGCCCAGTTCGTGGGCGCGCCGCACCCCGTCGAGGCTGGCGATGCCGTTGTCGACCGTGACGATCCAGTCCACCGGTTCGCCGGACTGGCGCGCCACCAGGTCGACCACCGCCGGCGACAGGCCGTAGCCGGTGGTGAAGCGGTTGGGCACCAGGTACCCCACCCGCGCTCCCAGCATGCGCAGGCCGCGCAGCGCCACCGCGCAGGCGGTGGCGCCGTCGCAGTCGTAGTCGGCCACCACGCACAGCCGCTGGCCTTGGGCGATGGCGTCGGCCAGCGCGACCGCCGCGGCATCGGCGTGCAGCAGCAGCGTCGGCGGCAGCAGGTCGCCCAGGCGCGGATGGGCCTGGGCCGGCTCGCCGACCCCGCGCGCGGCGAGCAGCCTGGCCAGCAGCGGATGGATGCCGGCGCCTTGCAGGCTGTGCACCCGCCGCGGCGAGGGGTCGCGAAGCACGAATTGCATGGCCATGCAGTCGGTCGATGGGCTCAGATCGCCGCCAGCAGGCTGCCCGACGCGGAGTCGCGCCAGACCCGCCAGCCGCCGGCGCGCCCCAGCTCGAGCTCGGCCCAGCCGCGCTCGCCGGCCAGCACCAGGCGCACCCGCGGCTGCTCGCGCAACGCCTGGCGCAGCACGGCGTCGGCCTGTTCGTCCAGCCGGGCGCATGCCGCGCCCGCATCGGCCGCATCCTGCACCCCCGGCTGCAGCACCCGCAGCGTCCCGACCTGCGCTGCCGGGGCCAGTGCCGGCAGCGCCAGGCCCAGCGCGCGCAGCCAGCCGCAGCTGCCGCCCAGGCCCTGCAGCGGCGCCCGGGCGTCGGCCACGAAGGGGCTCCGGGGCATTTCGGGCAACTCGCCGCAGCCGTGCAACCAGAGAGAATTGACCTCGGGCAGGCCGGCCTGCTGGCGCGCCTGGTTGACCGGGTGGGCAAGCCACACCATCTGGATTTCGGTCAACAACCTGCGCCAGGGGGCCGCGTCGTCGCCGCCGGGCATCCAGTCGGCGGCATTGCGACCGACCGCGCGCAGCGAATCGGCGGTGCGCACCCGCTGCAACGAACGATGGCCCAGCAGCCAGCAGCCCGGCTCGGCGATGCGCAGCGTCCAGTCCTGCTCGCCCAGCAGCGGCAGCACCGCGTCGAGCAGCGCCTGCTCCTCCTGGGGCTGCAGCCGCAGCGCCGCCGGATCGGCCAGTTGCAGGCGGTCGCGCCCGAGCACCAGGTGCACCGGCAGCGCCACGCCCCAGGCTCGGCCGGCCGGTTGCGGGTCGGCTGCCCGCGCCGCCAGCGCCCCCCAGGGGAACTGCTCGGCGGCGTGAGCGGACCGTCGGTCGTGCAGGCCGAAGGCTCGGCCCAGCCAGCGCTCGGCCGGGCTCAGCCAGGCTGCCTGCGAGTCGGTCCCCGAGTCGGTCCCGGAGTCGGTCCCGGAGTCGGCCGCTGCGGCCTCGGCATCGCGGCGGGCAGCCAGTCGCAGCAACCGCCGCAGGCGCGGCATGGCGCCAGCCTGCACGGCTTGCCGCCACGCCCCGGCATCGAAGGCCGAGACGTCGATCAAAAGGGTGTGCATCCGCCCATTATCGGATGCGGGGCATGCGGCGCGGCACGGCGCGCCGCCGCCGGTGCGCTACAGCGCCAGCGAGTTCAGCGCGCGGGCGCGCTGCAGCCAGCTCGCCAGTTCGCCGAGTGCGCGGCGCACCGGACGGCCGCTGGCGGCCACAGGCTTGCCCGGCTGGCGCGCGCCGGAGCGCAGGCCGGCCCGGCCGCCTGCGGCAACCCCGGCAAGGGGAAGGGCCCATACGGAATCGGAGCGGGTTTTCATGGCGTCCCTCATGGTTTACCCCAATCATAGGGTATTCCCTAGGAACCGGCGTCCCGAAAAATGCCGCGCCGCACCAAAGCGCCCGCCCGGGGGCGCTCGCGCGCCCGCTCAAAGCCATTCGGACATGCGCGCCGCGGCGCGTTGCAATTGCGGCAGGCAGCCCAGCAGCTGCTGCAGCGAGCGCCGTGCCACCGGCGCATGCACCGCGACCGCGGCGCGGGTCTGCCCGGAGCGGTCGCGCACCGGCACCGCCACGGCGACCAGCCCGGCGATGAACTCCTCGCGGTCGACCGAGTAGCCCTGGCGCGCGATCTGGTCGCAGTCGGCGCGCAGCGCGGCGACGTCGGTCAGGCTGTTGGCCGTCAGCGACGCCAGCTCCAGCTGTTCGAGCATGCGGTTGCGCCGCTCGCGCGGCATGTTCGCGAGGAACAGCTTGCCGCTGGCGGTGCAGTGCAGCGGAACATGCACCCCGACGTCCAGGGTCAGCCGCCACGGCCACGGTGCCTCGACGCGGTCCAGGTACAGCACCTCGGCTCCGTCGAGGGTCGTGAAATTGCAGGTCTCGCCGACTTCGGCGACCAGGTCCGTCAGCACGGCGTGGCGCAGGCCGCGCACCGTCGAGTGCGACAACGCGTCGAACGCCAGTTTGCGCAACGCCGGGCCGACCGCGAAGCTGCGCTCGTCGACATCGCGCACCAGGTAGCCGAGATCGAGCAATTGCCTGCACAGCCGGTGGGCCGTCGCCTTGGGCAGTTCGAGGGTCGCCGCGAGTTCGGCCAGCCCCAGCGGCCGCCCGGCGTCGGCGATGCACGACAGCAGCCGCAAGACCCGTTCGGCCGACGAGCCGTTGGGCGAGGCGTCGGCCGCGTCGACCGGGCCGGAGGGCTCCAAGGGCCCATCGGGTAACCGAGGACTAGCTCTTTTTGAGACGTTGTGTTCCACTTTTACCTTCATCACCGTCGACCCATCGGTCCGCGAACGCACCTGCCGCTGCCCGGGCAGACGCACGCGGCGGGGCGCCTTGTCGAGGAGTGGCTTACATGGCAGAGCAGTTCGACTACATCGTAGTGGGCGCGGGTTCCGCCGGCTCGACGCTGGCCGGCAGGCTGAGCGAAAACCCGCAGACCCGGGTGTTGCTGCTCGAGGCCGGGCCGGCCGACCGCTCGTTCTGGATCCACCTGCCGATCGGCTACGGCAAGACCATGTGGAGCAAGCGGTACAACTGGTGCTTCTACACCGACCCCGATCCCAACATGAACGGCCGCCGGATCTACTGGCCGCGCGGCAAGACCCTGGGCGGATCGAGTTCGATCAACGGCCTGATCTATATCCGCGGCCAGCGGGAGGACTACGACCACTGGAAGGCCCTGGGCAACGAAGGCTGGGGTTTCGACGAGGTGCTGCCGTATTTCGTGCGCAGCGAGGCGAACCAGCGCGGCGCCAGCACCTACCACGGCGGCGACGGTCCGCTGAGGGTGTCGGACGTCGGGGCCCGCCATGAACTCATCGAGGCCTTCATCGACGGCGCCGGCCAGCTCGGCGTGCCGCGCACCGAGGACTTCAACGGCGCCGCCCAGGAGGGAGCCGGCTACTACCAGCTGACCACCTGGCGCGGCTGGCGCTGCAGCGCGGCCAAGGCCTACCTGGCTCCGGCGCGCGGCCGCCCCAACCTGCGGGTGCTCACCGAGGCCCAGGCGACCTCGCTGATCCTGCAAGGCGACCGCGCGGTCGGCGTGCGCTACCTGCAGGGCGGCCGCGAGCGGCAGGCGCGCTGCGACGGCGAGGTGCTGCTGGCCGCCGGAGCGCTGCAGTCGCCGCAGTTGCTGCAGCTGTCGGGAATCGGTCCGGCCGAACACCTGCGCAGCCTGGGCATCGAGGTCGCGCTCGACCTTCCGGGAGTCGGCGAGAACCTGCAGGACCACCTGCAGATGCGGCTGATCTACGAATGCACCAAGCCGATCACCACCAACGACCAGTTGCGCACCCTGGCCGGCCGCACCAGCCTGGGTCTGCAGTGGCTGTTCAAGCGCAGCGGTCCGCTGGCGGTGGGGATCAACCAGGGCGGCTGCTTCATGCGCGCACTGCCCCAGGAAGCCACCACCCCGGATATCCAGTTCCACGTCGCCACGCTATCGGCCGACATGGCCGGCGGCGCGGTGCACCCCTTCTCGGGCTTCACCCTGTCGGTCTGCCAGCTGCGGCCGCAGTCGCGCGGACGCGTGCTGATCCGCTCCACCGATCCGCTGGAGCCGCCGTCGATGCAGCCGAACTACCTGTCGACCGACCTCGACCGCCGCACCGCGGTGGCCGCGGTGCGCGCGGCGCGGGCCATCGCCTCCTCGCAGGCCATGCGCCCCTACGTCAAGCGCGAGGTCAAGCCGGGCCCGCAGGCCGACGACGACGCCGCGCTGCTGGAGTACTGCCGCGACAACGGTGCGACCATCTTCCACCCCTCCGGGACCTGCCGCATGGGCAGCGACCCGCTGGCGGTGGTCGACTCCAGGCTGAGGGTGCACGGCATGCGGGGGTTGCGGGTGATCGATTGCTCGGTCATGCCCACGCTGGTGTCGGGCAATACCAATGCACCGGCGATCATGATGGCCGAAAAGGCCGTCGACATGATCCGCGCCGACGCTACGCGCGGCGGCTGACGCGTCGCCGCGCCGCGCTCAACGGGCCTGCGCGGCGATCGCGGAATCGATCTGCCGCAGCGCCTGGCGCGCCGCGGCGGCCTGCGTCAGCACCTCGCCGAGCAGCGCCTGCGCAGGCTGCCTGCGCCGGCAGGCCTCGCCGACCCGCCGGGCCGCCAGCAAGGTCGCGCGCAGCGCATCGACCGCCTGGGCGAACGCCGGCTGCGCGCCCAGGCTGCGCTGGCCGTCCGCGGCCAGCCACAGTCCGAGGTGGCCCGACTCGAAGTCCTCGTCCAGCAAGCCTCGATCGGCCTCCAGCCAGGGGTCGACGCAGGCCCGCGCCGCCAGCACCAGCTGCTCCAGCCAGACCATGACGTCGTTCAGGGCCAGCCGCGCGACGGCGTCGCGCCGCGCCGCCATGCTGTGGGCCAGGCTGGCGTCGATTTCGTGGATCACCCCGATTTCCTCCGCCACCTGCCGGCTCAGCCTGTCGATGCCCTCGACGCCGCCGACGATGCGCCCCATGTTCTGCTCGACCTCGGTGGTCGCCGCGCCGGCCCGCCCGGCCAGCGAGCGCACCTCGTCGGCGACGACCGCGAAACCGCGCCCGGACTCGCCGGCTCGGGCCGCCTCGATCGCGGCGTTCAACGCCAGCAAGTTGGTCTGCATCGAGATCTCGCGGATCGAGCGCACGATTTCGCCGATGCTGCGGGACTGTGCGAGCAGGTCCTGCACCGCCTGCGCGTCGCCCCGCATCGCCGCCTCGATCGCGTCGACCGCCGCTCCGTTGCGCTCGCGGGTCGCGTCCAGCGCCGCTCCGGCGCGCCGCAGGTCGGCCAGCACCGCGTGGCGGGTGGCATGCAGGCTGGCCGCGCGCAGCATGTCGCCCACTTCGCGCCAGGCCAGATGGAAGCCGACCACCGCTGCCTGGCCGCTGCGCACCGCGCGCACCCGTTCCACATAGACGCGCCCGCGATGCTCCAGGCGCAGCCGCGGCACGTCGTCGCCGGCGTCGCGCAGCAACTCCAGCGTGCCGCCGGGTGCGCCGGGCTCGTGCGGCAGGCTGGCCATCGGCCGGCCCGCCACGGCATCGAAGGCCTCGCAGGCCGCCGGGTTGGCGTGCAGGATGCGGTGGTCGGATTGCGGGCAGACCAGGATCTGCGGGCTGTCGAGCCCATCGAGCAACTGCCGGCTCGTTTCCAGCCAATCGGTGCTCGCGCTGGCGCGCAGTGCCTCGGCCTGCATGTCCATTCCGCTCTCCCTGCCCGTTGCCGCGGGCGCATGCCCGGAATCGTAGACGAGCTCGCGGCTGGCGACGCGGGCCCGGCCGCCGCCCCTCAGCGCGCGCCGGCCGGCAGGCCGGCCGCGCCGCGCCGGATGCCGTGACGGGTCGCGTACAGCAGCGCGGTCAGCAACAGGCTGGCCAGCGCCAGCCCGACGTAGACCAGGTAGCCGCGGGCGTAGCCCACCGCGCCCATACCCTGGGCGATGCGACCGAGCAGCGGGGGCACGACAAAGCCGCCGAGCGCGCCCAGGCCGCCGACCCAGCCCGCGGTGCCGCCGACGGCATCGGGCACATAGTGCGGCACCAGCTTGAACACCGCGGCGTTGGCCACCCCCATGCCGGCGGCCACGCACACCTCGCCCACCACCGACCACGCGAAGGTCGACGAGGCCGCCATCAGCCCGGCGCCGAGCAGCAGCGCGACGAAGGCCGCGAAGGCGACCTTCTCGCCGCCGAAGCGGTCGGACCAGCTGCCACCGGGAACGCGGATCAACGACGAGAACAGCGAAAAGCCCGCGGTCAGCCCGAGCGCGACCCAGTGCGGCGCGCGGTAGTAGCTGGACCAGAACATCGGCAGCCACGCGGTCAGCGCGAGGAAGCCGCCGAAGGACGTGAAGTACAGCCCGACCAGCGGCCAGGTCCTCCAGCTCGCCGCCGAGTCCAGCAGCGCGCGCGAGACGCTGGGCGCCGGGAACAGTTCCTGCCCCTGCTGCAGCGCCGCCGCGCGCGCCTGCGCCGGCGCGTGGCCGCGGCGCAGCAACTGGAAGTACGGCGCGTCGAAGCCCAGCACGATGTACAGCGCGATGCCTGCGAACACGATGACCAGGGACACGAAGTAGCCGACCCACAAGCCCCCGGCGGCGATGATCAGCGGCAGGACGATGGCCACCAGCCCGGGCGAGGTATTGCCGAATCCGGCGTAGAAGGCCAGCGCCTTGCCCTGCTGCGACTTCGGCGACCAGTACGAGACCTGTCCGATGCCCACCGAGAAGGTGGCGATGCCGCAGCCGCCCAGCGCGCCGAAGCCCAGCAGCATGGGATAGGAGCCGGCATCGAGGTGCGCCGGGTACAGGGTCAGCAGCATCCAGTACAGCCCGCCGATCCCTACCAGCGAGGCCAGCAACAGGACCAGGAACGGCAGCTTGCCGCCGTTGCGGTCGACCCAGGCGCCGAAGGGGATGCGCAGCAGCGACCCCGTCAGCATGGGCATCGCCACCAGCAGCCCGACCTGGGCCGGGCTCAGGTGCATGACCTTGATGAAACTCTGGGCCGTAGGCCCGAACAGCGACACCGCGCCGAAGCCGATGAAAAAGCCGATCGTGGCTCCGATCAGCGAGCGCTGCGCACTGCCGCGCACCGGGCTCGCTCCACTCGCATGGTCTTGCATGCCGGGTCTCCAGGCTGCCTTTCGATGCGGCAAACCATAGGCCCGGCGCGCGGCAGCGACCATCCGCTGAAAGTACAGGTGGGGAGCGGCCCGGCCTAGCTCGAACGGACTACTCCGGTCCGCGCTCGGCGCGCTCAGCCGTGGCTGAGCGCCCAGATCGCGGCCTGGGTGCGCGAGCTGACGTTGATCTTTTTCAGCACCCGTTTGACATGGATCTTGACCGTGCCCTCGGCGATTCCCAGTTCGCCGGCGATTTCCCGGTTGCTGCGGCCGAGGCGGATCTGGTCGAGCACCCGGTTCTCCTGCGCCGTCAGCATCGCCGCGCCTCGACTGCGCGCCCGCGTGTCCTCGCGCATCGCCGCCGCCAGCAGGCCGACCAGGCCGCCGCTCAGCGCCATCGCGCCGGTGCGCGCGGTATGCAGCACGCTGCGCAGCAGTTCCTGGGGCGGCATGTCCTTGAGCAGATACCCATCGGCTCCCGCGCGCAGCGCGGCGGTCAGGTCCTCGACCTCCTCCGACACCGTGACCAGGATGACCAGCGGCGGCGCCTGCGCGGACTTGATCCGCCGCAGCACCTCGAGGCCGCCCGGCCCCCCCTTCATATGCAGATCCAGCAGCACCAGCGACGGCTTGAGCCGCTGCACCTGCTCCAGTCCGTCGAGGCCGTCGCCGGCCTCGCCGAGCACGCGCAACTGCCCGCCCGCCGCTTCCAGCAGGGCGATCAGGCCCTTGCGAAACAGCGGATGGTCGTCGATGACCACCACCTCGTGCACTGTCGGCGTCGTCATGCAGCCTCCCCCGCCGATTATCGTGCGAGCCCGCCGCGCGCAGCCGCGCCGATGCGCCCGACCCGGGCGTGCAGAAGAGGTAGTTCCAAATACCGCCGGCGTCGGCGTCGCGCCCCGCCAATCGCGCAAGTGCGCGCCGCACAAGGAAAACCACGGCCGCATCGATACCCCTTTCGGGCTACACCGCGCGGCTGTCCCGAGTCCGCCCCCGGTTCGCAAGCCGGCTGCGTCGGCCTATCGTGCGGCCTGTGTCCCATCCGTAGCGGAGACCCACGTGACTCGCCTTTCCCCACCGCGGCTCGGCTTGCGCCGGCTGGCCATGGCCACGCTGCTGGCCTGCAGCACCTTCGCGCTGGCGCAGGCCGCCGCGCCCGACGCGGCGCTGGCCGCGCGCGGTGCGCGCCTGTTCAGCGGCCAGACGCGCCTGGCCAACGGCGGCGCGGCCTGCATTTCCTGCCATGCCGCGGCCGGCGGCGGCCTGTCCAGCGAGGGCGGCCACCTGGCGGTCGGCCTGGGCAGCGCGTGGACGCAGATCGGCCCGGCCGGCATCCAGGCGATGATCGCCACGCCGCCTTTCGCGCCGATGGCCGCGGCCTACGGCGAGCATCCGCTGACGGCGGCCGAGACCGGCGCGATCCTCGCCTTCCTGCAGCGCAGCGCGCAACAGCCGCGTCCCGCGGGCGCGCTGCAGCGCCAAGGCTCGATGCTGCTCGGCGGAGGCGTCGGCGCGCTGCTCGTGCTGCTGGTGCTGCAACTGGCGTGGCGGCGCCGCAAGACCCTGAGCACCAAGCATTCGATCTACGCCCGCCAGTCGCGCCAAGGCTGAAGCGCGCGCCCCCACCGAGGACATCATGAGCTGGATCAAGGACATCGTTTCCCCCAAGACTCGCTCCTGGGAAGACTTCTACCGCAACCGCTGGCAGCACGACAAGGTCGTGCGCAGCACCCACGGCGTCAACTGCACCGGCGGCTGTTCGTGGAACGTGCACGTGAAGGACGGCATCGTGGTCTACGAGACCCAGGCGCTGGACTATCCGCTGCTCGACGCCAAGCTGCCGCCCTACGAGCCGCGCGGCTGCCAGCGCGGCATCTCCTACTCCTGGTACCTGTACAGCCCGATCCGCGTCAAGTACCCGCTGATGCGCGGCGCGCTGCTCGACCTGTGGCGCGCCGAGCGCGCACGCACCGCCGATCCGCTGCAGGCCTGGAGCAACCTGCAGAACGACCCCGACAAGCGACGCAGCTACCAGCAGGCGCGCGGCAAGGGGGGCTTTCGGCGCGTCGACTGGGACGAGGCGCTGGAGCTGATCAGCGCGGCCTCGCTGCAGACGGTCAAGCGCTACGGCCCCGACCGCCTGGTCGGCTTCTCGCCGATCCCCGCGATGTCGATGCTCAGCTTCGCCGCCGGCTCGCGCTTCCTGCAGCTCATGGGAGGCGTGCTGCTGAGCTTCTACGACTGGTACTGCGACCTGCCGCCGGCCTTCCCCGAGGTGTGGGGCGAGCAGACCGACGTCGCCGAGAGCGCCGATTGGTACAACTCCAAGTTCACCGCGGTGATGGGGGCCAACCTGGGGATGACCCGCACCCCCGACGTGCACTTCTTCTCGGAGTCGCGCTACAACGGCACGAAGACGGTGGTGTTCTCCCCCGACTTCAGCATGGTGGCCAAGTACGCCGACCAGTGGATTCCGGTACACGCCGGAGCCGACGGCGCGTTCTGGATGGCCGTCACCCACGTCATCCTGCAGGAGTGGCACCACCAGAAGGCGACGCCCTACTTCCTCGACTACGCCAAGCGCTACACCGACAGCCCCTTCCTGGTCGAGCTGCACGCCGAAGGCCAGGCCTGGCGTCCCGGCAAGCTGCTGCGCGCCGGACGCGTCGCGCGCTACGCCGGCGAGGAGAACGGCGACTGGAAGTTCCTCAACTTCGACTCGGCCAGCGGCGAGCTGGTGTGCCCGAAGGGCAGCGTGGGCCACCGCTGGGGCAAGACGCCCGGCCAGTGGAACACCCGGCTGGAGGACGCGCTGGACGACCGCGCCTACGACCCCGAGCTCAGCCTGCTCGAGCGCCACGACGAGGTGCTCCAGGTCGAGTTCGTCGAGTACGGCCTGCAGCGCAAGGCGCTGCGCGGCGTGCCGGTGCGCCATGTCGAGACCGCCGACGGCCGGCGCGTGGCGGTGTGCACGGTCTACGACCTGATCATGGCGCAGTACGGCGTCGGCCGCGGCCTCGAAGGCGAGTACCCGGCCGACTACACCGACGCCACCGCCGCCTACACCCCGGCATGGCAGGAGGTGTTCACCGGCATCGGCGCGGCCACGGTGCTGCAGTTCGCCCGCGAATGGTCCCGCACCGCCGAGACCACCGGCGGCAAGTGCACCATCATCGTCGGCGCAGGCATCAACCACTGGTTCCACGGCAACCTGATCTACCGCGCGGGCATGATGGCGCTGATGCTCAGCGGCTGCGTCGGCGTCAACGGCGGAGGCATGAACCATTACGTCGGCCAGGAAAAGCTCGCTCCCAGCGACTCCTGGGGGGCCATCATGTCGGCGCGCGACTGGCAGTCGACCGCGCGGCTGCAACAGGCGCCGATCTGGCACTACCTGAACTCCGACCAGTGGCGCTACGACGACCGCCAGCGCGCCTACAACGCCTCGCCCGACAACGAACTGACCGGGCTGCACACCGCCGACTTCATCGTGAAGGCGGTGCGCAACGGCTGGATGCCCTTTTTCCCGCAGTTCGATGCCCACAACTTCGAGGTCGTGGCGCAGGCACGCAGCGCCGGCGCGAAGACCGACGAGGAGATCAAGCAGCACGTCGCCGGACGGCTGGCCAGCGGTGACCTGCGCTACGCGGTCAGCGACCCCGACGCGCAGAGCAACTGGCCGCGGGTGTGGTTCATCTGGCGCGGCAACGCCATCGGCACCAGCGCCAAGGGCCACGAGTACTTCCTCGACCACTACCTAGGAACCCACCACAACCACGTCGCCGACGAGGCGGCGAAGGGCCAGGTGCGGGAGATCAAGTGGCACGAAAAGGCCCCCAGCGGAAAGATGGACCTGGTCGTCGACCTGAACTTCCGCATGGACACCTCGGCGCTGTACTCCGACATCGTGCTGCCCAGCGCGTCCTGGTACGAGAAGGACGACCTGAACTCGACGGACATGCACTCCTTCATCCACCCGCTGAGCGCGGCGATCCCGCCGGTGTGGGAGTCGAAGACCGACTGGGCGATCTTCCGCGAACTGGCATCCAAGGTCAGCTCGCTGGCGCAGCAGCACCTGCCGGGGGAACACACCGACATCGTCATGGCGGCGCTGTCGCACGACTCGGCCGACGAGATCGCGCAGCCGACCCTGCGCGACTGGGGGCGCGGCGAGGATGCGCCCGAACTCGGGCGCTCGATGCACAAGCTGGCGCTGGAGACCCGCGACTACACCAAGATCCACGCCAAGTTCTGCAGCCTGGGGCCGAACGTGCGCAGCAAGGGGCTGGGCGCGCACGGCAACCAGTACGACTGCGCCGACTTCTACGACGCGCTGCTCGAGCAGCGCGACCACCTGCACCAGGTCGACGGCGCCACCTACCCGTCGCTGAAGGAGGACGTGGAAGCCATCGAGGCGGTGCTGCACCTGTCGTCGGCGACCAACGGCGAGCTGGCCTGGCGCGCCTACCGCAACGCCGAGCGCAAGACCGGCCTGCAACTGGCGCAGCTCGGCGAAGGCGCGCGCGCGGTGCGCACGCGCAACCGCGACCTGAAGGCCCAGCCGCGCCGGCTGCTCAACACCCCGGTGTGGTCCGGTCTCATGGACAACGGGCGCGCCTACAGCGGCTTCACCTACAACATCGAGCACGGCGTGCCGTGGCGCACCCTGACCGGCCGCCAGCATTTCTACCTCGACCACGACGGCTACATCGCCTTCGGCGAGCATCTGCCGACCTACAAGCCCTCGCCGACCCCGCAGGCCTACGGCGACCTGCGGCAATCGGTGAACGACGGCAAGGCGAAGATGCTCAACGTGCTGACTCCGCACGGCAAGTGGCACATCCACTCGACCTACGGAGACACCCTGCGCATGCTGACCCTGTCGCGCGGCATGGAGCCGTGCTGGCTGAGCGAGCGTGACGCCGCCGACCTGGGAATCCGCGACAACGACTGGGTCGAGGTCTACAACGACCACGGCGTGTACTGCACCCGCGCCGCGGTCAGCGCGCGCATTCCGCCCGGGGTGTGCATCGTCTACCACGCCGTCGAGCGCACCTACAGCGTTCCCAAGTCGCAGCAGCGCGGGCGTCGTCGCGCCGGAATGAACAACAGCATCACCCGCGTGCACCTCAAGCCCAACCTGTGCGTGGGCGGCTATGCGCAGTTCACCTACCACCTGAACTACTGGGGTCCGGTCGGGGTCAACCGCGACACCCACGTGCTGGTGCGCAAGATGGACAAGGTCGAGTTCTGACCGCCCCCAGGTCCGGGCCGCGCCCAGCCCGCCCCCGCGGGGGCTCGGAAGACCTGAGGCGGCCCGGCGTTTCCTTCAGCGGAGCACGTACATGGATATCAGATCGCAAATCGCAATGGTGTTCCACCTCGACAAGTGCATCGGGTGCCACACCTGTTCGGTCGCCTGCAAGAACATCTGGACCGACCGCAAGGGCGCCGAGTACATGTGGTGGAACAACGTCGAGACCAAGCCCGGCACCGGCTACCCGACGCGCTGGGAGGACCAGGAGGTCTACAAGGGCGGCTGGGAAAAACATGGCGACGGCATCCGCCCGCGCGGCAACCGCAACAAGGTCATCACCCTGAAGAACATCACCTACAACCCCGACATGCCGGTGATGGAGGACTACTACGAGCCCTGGACCTACAAGTACTCCGAGCTGTTCGAGGCGCCGCAGGGCGATGACCAGCCCACCGCGCGCCCGATCTCCCTGGTCACCGGAGAGCCGCTGGAGGTCAAGGCCGGCCCGAACTGGGACGACGACCTCGGCGGCACGCAGGACTACGCGCGCCAGGACATCAACCTGGACGCCCTCAGCCCGGCCGAGCGCGAAGCCATGTTCGAGCTGGAGCGGCTGACCTTCATGTATCTGCCGCGCATCTGCAACCACTGCCTCAATCCGACCTGCGTCGCCTCCTGCCCGTCGGGCGCGCTGTACAAGCGCGGCGAGGACGGCGTGGTGCTGATCAACCAGGAACGCTGCCGCGGCTGGCGCATGTGCGTGACCGCCTGCCCCTACAAGAAGACCTACTACAACTGGTCGACCGGCAAGTCCGAGAAGTGCGTGCTGTGCTACCCGCGGCTGGAGGCCGGCATGGCGCCCGCGTGTTTCCACACCTGCGTCGGGCGCATCCGCTACCTGGGGGTGATGCTGTACGACGCCGACCGCATCCAGGCCGTGGCCTCGTGCGACGAGAGCGAGCTGATCGAGCGCCATCTCGACATCTACCTCGATCCCTTCGACCCGGAGGTCATCCGCCAGGCGCGCGCCAACGGCATCGCCGACTCGACGCTGGAGGCGGCGCAGAAGTCCCCGGTGTACAAGTTCGTCAAGCAGTGGGGCATCGCGCTGCCGCTGCACGCCGAGTTCCGCACGCTGCCCAACCTGTTCTACGTGCCTCCGCTGCTGCCCACGATGGGCAAGGTGGGCGACCAGCTCTACGACACCACCACCGAGTCGTTCTGGGGGGGCATCGAGCGCTCGCGGCTGCCGCTGCAGTACCTGGCCTCGCTGTTCGCCGCCGGCGACGTCAAGCGGGTCGAGGGGGTGCTGAAGAAGATGATGGCGGTGAAGGTGCACCGGCGACAGACCACGGTGGGCGACCTGCCCGCGGCCGAGGTCGAGCGCGCACTCGCCGAGGCGGGGGTCGACGGCGAGGTGGCCGACGCCATCTTCCGCCTCACCACCCTGGCTCTGAACGAGGAGCGCTTCGTGATCCCGGCGGCGCACCGCGAGGAGGCCGCCGAGATGATCGAGTCGACCGACGACCGCAAGGGCAGCGCCGGCTTCGGCCTGCAGCACAAGCCGGCACGGGGGCTGTGATGCAACGAGCCGTCTATCCCCGCTTCGCGCCGCTGCTGCGCTACCCGCGCGGGGACCTCGCGCCTGCGCTGCAGGCCTGCGCGCAAGCCCTGCCGCAGCAGGCGGACGCAGCGCGCGAGGCCTTCGCGGCCGGCGCCGCAGGGCTGCAGGCGCTGGCGCCGACGCGCCGCGAGGAGCTGTTCCTCAAGAGCTTCGAGCTGCAGGCGATCTGCAGCCTGGAGATCGGCTACGCGCGCTTCGGAGAGGACTACAAGCGCGGCCTGTTCCTGGCCGGGCTCAAGCAGGAGCACCGGGCCGCGTCGCACGACTGCGGCGACGAGCTCCCCGATCACCTGGCCAACGTGCTGGAACTGCTGCCGGCGCTGGCCGAGGAGCTGCGGCGCGACCTCGTCGAGCAGGTGCTGATCCCGGCGCTGCGCGCCATGCTCGAGGATTTCGACGAGCCGCGGCTGCGCGCCCGGCTGGACGCGCTGAAGGCTCGCGGCGAGCTGGTGATGCAGGAGGATCTGCACTTCTCCAACCCCTACCGCCACCTGCTGCACGCCCTGCTGCTGCTGCTCGAGACCGACTACCCGGGGGTGCCCGCGCGTCGCGCGGGCCGCGCCGGCGAGAACTTCATTCCGATCCACGACCGCAGCGGCGCGGTCGAGCTGGGAGCCTGAGATGCCCATCCCCCAAGCCCTTTTCGCAACCCTGCCCTACGTCGCGCTGACCGCGCTGCTCATCGGCTGGCTGTACCGCTGGCGGCGCATGGGCTTGCAGGTCACCTCGCTGTCGTCGCAGTTCCTCGAGACCCGCCGGCTGTTCTGGGGCACGCAGCCCTTCCACTGGGGGCTGCTGGTCGTGTTCCTCGGCCACCTGGCGGCCTTCGCGGTGCCCGGCGCGGTGCTGGCCTGGAACGGCCAGCCGTGGCGGCTGCTGATCCTGGAATGGACGCTGTTCGCCTTCGCGCTGTGCGCGCTGTTCGGCCTGCTGATGCTGATCGCGCGCCGGCTGCGCGACGCCAGGCTGCGCAGCGTGACCACCCGCATGGACGTGCTGCTCTACGCCCTGCTGCTGTTCCAGCTGTGCACCGGCCTGCTGATCGCCTACTTCGACAACTGGGGCAGTTCCTGGTTCGCCGCCGCGCTGACGCCCTACCTGCGCTCGATCTTCCTGCTGCGGCCGCATGCCGGCGTGGTCGCCGGGATGCCGGTGGTGGTTCAGTTGCACATCCTTTCGGCCTTCGCGATCTTCGGCCTGATCCCGTTCAGCAGGCTGATCCACTTCACGGTGTTCCCGCTCAACTACACCTGGCGCCCCTACCAGCAGGTGATCTGGAACTGGGCGCGGCGCTCGCGCCGCGCATCGAGCGCGCTGCGCGCGGGCGTGCCACCGCGCAACAACTGAAGCGCGCGGCGCGCGGCCCGCGCCGCGCGCCTCAGCCGTCGCCGGCCGGCAGCAGCCCGTCGCGCGAGCGTCGCTCGGCGAACACCACGGCGATCTGCACCCGCGAACCCAGCCCGAGCTTGCGCAGGATGCTCTGCACATGCACCTTCACGGTGGTCTCGGCGATGTCGAGTTCGCGCGCGATCACCTTGTTGCTCGCTCCCCGCGCCAGCGCGGCGCCGATCTGGCGCTCGCGCGCGGTCAGGCCGGCGATGGGGTCGGGCGCCGGGGTGCGCTCGGCGAAGGCCGCCGCGACCTTCGGGGCCATTTCGCTGCCGATCACCACCTCGCCGAGCCGCGCGCGGCGAACCGCGCCGACGAGTTCGTCGGCGTCGCAGGTCTTCAGCAGGTAGCCCTGCGCGCCAGCGCGCAGCGCCGCCGCCAGGTCCGCCGCGTCGTCGCTGACGCTGAGCATCAGCACCGCGGCGTGCGGCGCCACCGAGCGCAGCGCCTGCAGCGCGTCGATGCCGCTGACCCCGGGAAGATGGATGTCCAGCAGCACGACGTCCGGACGCAGCTCGGCGGCCAGGCGCAAGGCCTCGCCGGCGTCGCCCGCCTCGCCGACCACCCGCATTCCCGATCCGGCACCGAGCAGCGCCTGGATGCCGCTGCGCACCAGGCGGTGGTCGTCGACGAGCAGCACCCGAATGTCCTCATCCATGCTCGGCTCCCTGCAAGGCCGCCGGCCGCGGCATCTGCGTCGACGCCAGTTCCAGGCGCACGCAGGTGCCCGCTCCGGGGCGTGACTCGATGTCCAGCGCCGCGCCGATGCTGGCGGCGCGCTCGCGCATGATCTGCTGCCCGACATGGGCCGCGCCGTCGTTGCGCAGAGCCTGCGCGTCGAAGCCGATGCCGTCGTCGCGCACCTCGAAACGCCACTGCGGAACGCTGCGCACGTCGAGGTCGACGCGCCGCGCATGCGCATGCTTGCGCACGTTGGACAGCGCCTCCTGCAGGATGTGCAGGACCTGGATCTGCACGTCGGCGGCCAGCGGCTGGCCATGGGCGTCGATATGCAGCTGCGCGCCGACGCCTGTCTGCGCCTCGAACTTGTGCAGGGTCATGCGCAGCGCCGACTCGATCCCCTCCTCGTGGGTGCGAGTGCGGAAATGCAGCAGCAGCTCGCGCACGTCGGCCAGGCTTTCGCGCACGCCCTGCTCGAGGTCCTCCAGGGCCTTGCCGCTGCGTGCCGGGTCACCGTCGGCCAGCGCCGAGCGCAGCAACTGCAGCTGGATCTTCATGTAGGCCAGCGACTGCGCGATGGAATCGTGCAGCTCGCGCGCGAGCAGGCTGCGCTCGCGCGACAGCATCGCCTCGCGCTCCAGCGCGGCGCCGTGCAGGTTCTCCATCGCCGTCGCCAGGTGCCCGGCCAGCGCCTCGAGCAGCGCATGCTGCTCCGGGTCGGCGCGCCGCGGGTCGCGATACAGCAGGTTCAGCTCGCCGAGCAGGCGCTGCTGCGCCCGAACCGGCACGCTGACCAGGCTGGAAAAACCCGCGCGCGCGCAGGCCGCGCGGTCGCGCACCCCGGCGCGCGCGAAATGCACCACCTGGGTCTGCGCGCCCGCGTCGGCGCCGCCGCAATAGCAGGCGCCCGACATCAGGCAATGCTCGTCGTCGACGATCGATTCGGGCATGCCCTCGGCGGCCAGCAACACGTAGCGCTCGGCGGTGTCGTCGGTCCAGCGCAGCAGCGCGGCGTCGGCACGGGCGATGCGCCGGATGGCCTGGGTGAATCCGTCGGACAGTTCGTCCAGGCTGGCCGCGCGCGAGACCAGGTCGCTGATTTCGTACAGCGCCAGCAGCCGCTGCTGCTCGGTTTCCAGCGCGGCGGTCTTGTCGCGCACCCGCTGCTCGAGGTCGGCGTACAGCGCCTGCAGCTGCTCGGCCATGTGGTTGAAGCCCCGCGCCAGGTCTCCCAGCTCGTCGGTGGACGACACCTGCACGCGCGCGGCGAAATCGCCGGCGGCGATCGATTCCACGCCGCGCGCCAGCCTGCCCACCGGCTCCAGCACGTGCAGGTAGGTGACGAAGAAAATGGTCATGAACGCCACCAGCACGACTCCGCCGACGGCCATCTCGGCGGTGTGCAGCAGCGAGGTCCAGAAATCCAGGCGATCCTCGATCGACTGGACCAGCGCGTTGATGCGGCCGACGAAGCGGTCGAGATCGGCGCGCGCGACGGGCGGCCGCGGCGATCCCGCCAGCCAGCGCGGCTTGAGCCGCCGCCAGTCGTCCACCACCGTGTCGAAGCGGCCGCGGATGCGCGGATCCCACGGCACCGCCAACGGGCGCGCCGCGTCGCCGGCGCGCAGCAGGTCGATCGCCCGCTGCATGCGCGCCACCTCCGAGGCCACCCGCGGGCGCCCGGGCTGCGCGGCGCTGACCGCCAGCCGGTAGGTCATCATGCGCAACTCCCCGGCGACGTTGACGGCACCGGCGCCGCCTTCGAGCTTCCAGGAAATCCACAGGCTGGTCCCCACCGACATCAGCGACAGCAGCAGGAACACCGCGGCGACCAGCGAGATCTTGGTGGTCAGGCTCCAGCGGCGTGAGGACATGGTCCGCTTGCTCGGTCGGGTTGGCGCGCGCGAGGGCTCAGCCGGCCGCGCAGCGGGCGGCGGGTTGCCGATGGCCTGGATCGACGGGCGCGATGGTAGTCTCCTGCATGCCGGCACGCGCCGGCGGCACGGTGGCCACGTCACCGGGTGCGCCGCGGGCTTGAATCGGCAGATTCCGTACCACATGATAGGCCGCATGGACACCCCATCCCAGCTGCCGCGCCTGCAGATCGGGCGCGTCTACGACCCCCCGTCGGCCGAACAGGGCTTTCGGGTGCTGGTCGACCGCCTGTGGCCGCGCGGGCTGCGGCGCGACGCCGCGGCGGTCGACCTGTGGCTCAAGGACATCGCGCCCTCGGCAGCGCTGCGCGCATGGTTCTCCCACGACCCTGGCAAATGGCCGGAGTTCGTGCGGCTCTACCACGCCGAACTCGACGCCCACCCCGAACCGGTTTCGCGCCTGGGCGGGCTGCTGCGGGCTCATGGCCGCCTGACCCTGCTGTATGCGGCCAGGGACACGGCGCACAACCACGCGGTCGCGCTGGTGCAATACATGCGGCGGCCGGCGAGCGCCGCGGCGCCGCCCGCGGACGGCGCGGCGCTCGCGCGCAGGCTCGAGCAGGAACACACGCGGTTGCTGGAACTGCTGGTCGACGTGCGCCTGGCGCTGCTGTCCGGACGAGTCGACTCGGCGCGCGCCAGCCTGGAGCGCATGGCCGCGCTGCACCGCGAACACGCCGAACTCGAGGAGCAGCACCTGTTCCCGGCGCTGCCGCGCTCGGCGCGCTGGCCGCTGCGCACCTACGAGGCCGAGCATCGCAAGCTGGTCGAGCTGGTGCAGGCGCTGCGCGCGAAATTGCAGGCCCAGCCGCTGCGGCTGCGCGACGCGCGCCGGCGGCTGCGGCTGCTCGACGACGCGCTGCCGTTGCAGCACCTGATGGAGCACCACTTCGCGCGCGAGGAGCAGGGCCTGCTGCGCGAAACCGCCTAGGGAGCGTGGGCGGACGCCGCTTCAGCCGGCGTGGGCCGGGCTCGCGTCGCGGGCGATCCACTGCAGCAGCTCGCGCAGCGCCCCGTTGCCCCGCAGTTGCGACAGGTCGAGCGCGACGCTGCTGGCGTACAGCGGGCCCAGGTCGAGTCCGACCCCGACCCCCATCACCTGCGCCTGGCCGCTGTCGCGCAGGCCCGCCGCGACGTCGACCAGGTGCTGCTCCATGTAGCCCGGCCCGTTGGCCAGCTCGCTGGCGGTGTCCATCGGGCAACCGTCGGAAAGCACCAGCAGCAGGCGCCGGCGATGGCCCAGTCCCTGCATGCGCGAGGCCGCCCATTGCACGGCCTCGCCGTCGACCCCCTCGCGGTACAGGTCGGGCTTGAGCAGCGCGGCGATGCCTGCGCGGCCGCGGCGCCACGACAGCTCGCGCGGCTTGAACACCATGTGCAGCACCTCGTTGAGCCGCCCGGGCTGCGCCGGCTGGCCCGCGCGCAGCCAGTCGCGGCGCGCGCGCCCGCCGTTCCACGCGCCGGTGGTGAAGCCGAGGATCTCGTGGTCCACCCCGGCCAGGTCGAGGGCGCGGGAGAACAGGTCGACCAGCAGCGCCACCGACTCGGCGTGCTGGCGCATCGAGCCCGAGCAGTCGACCAGGAAGCTCAGCATGCAGTCGGCCAGCGGCGCCAGCGGCTGCTCGAGGAACAGCCTGCGCTCGGCCGGAGAGACGATCAGCTGGGCCAGCCGCCGGCCGTCGATGCGCCCCTGCTCGCGCCCGCCTTCCCAGCCGTCGGCCTGCGGGCGCGCGAGCAGCGCGCGCAGCTGCGCCCCCAGGCGCCCCACGTGCACCGCGCTGGCGGCGGCCAGGGAGTCCAGGCGCTGGCGCATTTCGCGCAACTCCTCGGCGCGCACGAGTTGCGCCGCCGTCGCCTCGCGGTCCCACTCGCGGCTGTAGACCCGATACGCGGCCACCTCGCGGTCGACCTCCGAGCGCGCGGAGACGACCAGCGGCAGCGCGCCGGAGTCGGCCGACTCCACCTCCAGCACCACCTCGAAACCGTTGCGGCTGCGCTCGGTCTCCTGCGCGTCCGCCTGCTCGTCGGCCTCTCCCGCGCGCTGGCGCAAGTCGCGCACCCGCCGGGCGATGCGCGCGGCCAGCGCCAGCGCGACGCTCGCGTAGGCGGCCTGGTCGTGGCGGCGGCGGCCGAGTTCGCGCATCGCCCCGCCGAACACCGGGCTGAGCCGTCCGCGCGTGGTCTCGATGAGGTCGGCGACGAGTTCGGGGATCTCCTCGCCGGTGACCGCGCTGCGCGCGACCTGCGCCAGGGTGAACACCGTGATGCCCATCACTCCCTCGGTGAAACCCGACGCGATGAACTCGTCGGACCAGGCACGAAAGCGGTGCTCCAGGTTGCGCCGCACGCCGCGCTGCACCGCGGGCGCCAGCGATTCGACGCGGAACTGCTCGAGCATGTCGAACAGCATGCGCTCGACCGCGCCGGCCGGCTGCAGCCGCTGGTGCAGCGCCGCATCCGACAGCGCCACGCGCAGCGCAAGGCCGTCGGCGGCGCCGCGAAAGGATGCCAGGTCGGCCTCGCCGAACACCGGATGCAGGTGGGCGGCGAAGCGCGGCAGTCGCCTGCTGCCCTGCCACAGCCGCCCGCCCCGCCATTGCAGCCGGGGCTCGCCGGAGACGGCGCGGATGGCCGCCGCGCACAGCTCCTCGACCTTGCGCTGGCGACGCGCCAGTGCGCGCTCCTCGGACATGGCGGCGCTCAGGCGGGGCCGGCCGCCGCGGCGGCGGGGCCGAGTTCCTCGCCGAAGCAGCGCTGGTAGTACTCGGCCACCAGCGGCTGCTCGGCCTCGTCGCACTTGTTGAGGAACGACAGCCTGAAGGCCAGCGCGGGGTCGCGGAAGATCTCGCAGTTCTCGGCCCAGGTGATCACGGTGCGCGGCGACATCAGGGTCGACAGATCGCCGGCGGCGAAGCCTCGGCGGGTGAGCTCGGCCACCGCGACCATCTGCGCCACCAGGTCGCGCCCGCGCGGGTTGTCCTTGCCGGGCACGCGCGCCAGCACGATGGCCCGCTCCTCGTCGGCCGGCAGGTAGTTCAGCGCGGCGACGATGTCCCAGCGGTCCATTTGGGCGTGGTTGAGCTTCTGCACCCCCTGGTACAGGCCGTTGAGGTTGCCCAGGCCGACGGTGTTGGCGGTGGCGAACAGCCGGAAATGCGGGTGCGGGCTGAGCACCCGGTTCTGGTCGGTCAGGGTGAACTTGCCGTCGCGCTCGAGGATGCGCTGGATGACGAACATCACGTCCGGGCGGCCGGCGTCGTACTCGTCGAACACCAGCGCGACCGGGCGCTGCAGCGCCCACGGCACGATGCCCTCCTGGAACTCGGTCACCTGCACGCCGTCGCGCACCACCACCGCGTCCTTGCCGACCAGGTCGAGCCGGCTGATGTGGGCGTCCAGGTTGACTCGCACGCAGGGCCAGTTCAGGCGCGCCGCCACCTGCTCGATGTGGGTCGACTTGCCGGTTCCGTGCAGCCCCTGCACCAGCACCCGCCGGTTGCGGCGGAACCCGGCCAGCAGGGCCAGCGTGACGTCGGGATGGAAGCGATAGGCCTCGTCGATCTCCGGCACGTGGTCGTCGCGCTCGGCGAACGCCGGCACCTGCAGGTCGGAGTCGATGCCGAAGGTCTCGCGCACCCCGAGCATGCGCTCGGGCCGCAGATTGGAAAGGTCGGTCATGGCGGGCACGGATGGTGGCGGACGGAAGGGGGGAACGAATGGCGGGCCGGTCGCGCTGCCGCTCAGGCGCGCTGCGCCCGCGGCATGGCATCGGCCTCGATGCGCGCCAGCGCCTCGGCGGCACGGCGCAGTGCCGGCAGCACCTGCGGCGCGCGCTCGGCGCTCAGGCGCATCACCGGCGCCTGCACCGCCACGCACAGGTTCGACGCCTGCGCGGCCGGCAGCGGGACCAGCACCGCCACGCACAGCAGGCCCGGCAGGAACTCTTCGCGGTCCAGCGCGTAGCCCTGCTCGCGCACCTGCTCGAGTTCGCGCTCCAGCGCCGCGGCGTCGGTGATGGTGCTGGGGGTGTAGGCGTCCAGCGGCACGTGGGCGAGCAGCCGGCGCCGCTGCGCCGGCTTCATCTGCGCCAGCAGCAGCTTGCCGCTGGCCGAGCAGTGCACCGGGACACGCGAGCCCGGATGCAGGTAAAAGCGCAGCGGCGCGGCCGTCTCGACGCGGTCCAGGTAGACGACCTCGCTGCCCGCCAGCGCGGTGATGTTGCAGCTCTCGCCCAGTTGCTGGACCACCGAGCGCAGGACCATGCGACGCGCTCCGTTGAAACTGTCGTTGAGCATCAGCCGCTCGGCCAGGCGGCGCAGCCGGGCGCCGGCGGCGAAGTGGCGCGAGTCCCCCTGGCGCTGCAGCAGCCCGGCCTGCTCGAGCTGGGCCAGCAGCCTGTGCACCGTCGGCTTGGGCAGGTCCAGCTCGACCGCCAGCGACTGCAGCGTGAAGGGCTGGTCGCGCCCGGCCACCGCCTCGAGCAGCCCGAACAGCCGCGCCAGCGGCGTGTCCGCGCTGGTCGGCAAGGCCGCGGCGGGCGGCTCGGGCAGGGAAAGTTCGGACAGGTGCATGACCGGCTGGCCTCGCGATGCAAACGCTACGATTCCGATTTCTGAAACATCATATACCGTTTTCCGGAATCGGCTGTTGACGCTGGGCGACACCGACCCTATAGTTCGCCGACAGAGAATGGAATGGATCGTCTCGTTTGCGTCGATCCTCATCCTGGTCCCCAGTCCCACCGGAGCTATCCCGCAATGAGCCAGACCTCTCCCGCCGGCAACCGCAAGGTCGTCGCCGGCGTGCAAAAGATGACCCCTTCCGAGGCCTTTGTCGAAACCATGGTCGCCAATGGCGTGACCGACATGTTCGGCATCATGGGCTCGGCGTTCATGGATGCGATGGACATCTTCGCGCCGGCGGGAATCCGCCTGATCCCGGTGGTGCACGAGCAGGGCGCCGCCCACATGGCCGACGGCTACGCCCGCGTCAGCGGGCGCCACGGCGTGGTCATCGGCCAGAACGGCCCGGGGATCAGCAACTGCGTGACGGCCATCGCCGCCGCGTACTGGGCGCACAGCCCGGTGGTCATCGTCACCCCCGAGACCGGCAGCATGGGCATCGGCCTGGGCGGCTTCCAGGAGGCCAACCAGCTGCCGATGTTCCAGGAATTCACCAAGTACCAGGGCCACGTGGTCAACCCCAAGCGCATGGCCGAGTTCACCGCCCGCTGCTTCGACCGCGCGATGAGCGAAATGGGCCCGACCCAGCTGAACATCCCGCGGGACTTTTTCTACGGCGAGATCCAGTGCGAGATTCCCCGGCCCATGCGCGTGGACCGCGGCGCCGGCGGCGAGCAGAGCCTGAACGCGGCCGCCGACCTGCTGGCGCAGGCCCGCTTCCCGGTGATCCTGGCCGGCGGCGGGGTGGTGATGGGCGACGCGGTGCAGGAGTGCAAGGCGCTGGCCGAGCGCCTGGGCGCCCCGGTGGTCACCGGCTACCTGCGCAACGACGCCTTCCCGGCCAGCCACCCGCTGTGGGCCGGCCCGCTGGGGTACCAGGGCTCGAAGGCGGCGATGAAGCTCATCGCCCAGGCCGACGTGGTGGTCGCGCTGGGTTCGCGCATGGGGCCGTTCGGCACCCTGCCCCAGCACGGGCTGGACTACTGGCCGAAGGAGGCCAAGATCATCCAGGTCGAGGCCGACCACACCAACCTGGGTCTGGTCAAGAAGATCCACGTGGGCATCTGCGGCGACGCCAAGGCCGCCGCCCAGGCGCTGGCGCAGCGCCTGCAGGGCCGCACGCTGGCCTGCGACGCCACCAAGGAGCAGCGCGCGCAGACCATCCGCTCCGAGAAGGACGCCTGGGAAAGGGAACTCGACGCCTGGACGCACGAGCGCGACCCCTACAGCCTGGACATGATCGAGGAAGCCAAGCACGAGAAGACCTTCGGCGGCGGCCAGTACCTGCACCCGCGGCAGGTCCTGCGCGAGCTGGAGAAGGCCATGCCGGCGCGGGTCATGGTGTCCACCGACATCGGCAACATCAACTCGGTGGCCAACAGCTACCTGCGCTTCGAGGAGCCGCGCAGCTTCTTCGCCCCGATGAGCTTCGGCAACTGCGGCTACGCGCTGCCGACCATCATCGGCGCCAAGCTGGCGGCGCAGGACCGCCCGGCGATCGCCTACGCCGGCGACGGCGCGTGGGCCATGAGCATGGTGGAGATCATGACCGCTGTGCGCCACGACATCCCGGTCACCGCGGTGGTGTTCCACAACCGCCAGTGGGGCGCCGAGAAGAAGAACCAGGTCGACTTCTACAACCGGCGCTTCGTCGCCGGCGAACTCGAGAGCCCGAGCTTCGCCGGGATCGCCCAGTCGATGGGCGCCGAGGGCATCGTGGTCGACCGGCTGGAGGACGTGGGCAGCGCCCTCAAGCGCGCACTGGACATGCAGATGAACCAGCGCAAGACGTGCGTGGTGGAGATCATGTGCACCCGCGAACTCGGCGACCCGTTCCGCCGCGACGCGCTGAGCAAGCCGGTGCGCTTCCTCGACAAGTACCGCGACTACGTCTGAGGCCGCGCGGGGTCGGCTACGCTTGCGGCAACGGCCGGCGCGCCCGTGCCGGCGCCGCGCGTAGCCACCCCAGCCACGAGGAACCACCGATGAGCGCTGCCGCTTCGACACCCCAGGACGCCGCCGCCGCGCTGCGCCAGCATCCCCGGCTGCAGTCGCTGGTCGAGCACGCTCGCACGCTGGCGGCGCGCCACCCGGCGCCGCTCGCGCTGGTTCACCCCTGCGACGCACTGGCGCTGCAGGCGGCGGAGGTCATCCGCCGCGAAGGGGTGGCGCATCCGCTGCTGGTGGGCGACCCGCAGCTGATCGAGCGGGCGGCCGAGCAGGCCGGAGTGGACCGCCGCGGGTTCGAGATCGTCGCCACCGCGGCCGAAGGCCCGGCGGCGGCGGCGCGCGCAGTCGAGCTGGCCCGCCAGGGCGCGGTGCGCGCGCTGATGAAGGGTTCGCTGCACACCGACGAGCTGATGTCGGCGGTGGTCGACCGCACGACCGGGCTGCGCGCCGGACGCCGCATCAGCCATGGCTTCGTGTTCGACCTGCCGCGCTACCACAAGCTGCTGGCTCTGGCCGACTGCGTGGTCAACATCTCCCCCGACCTGAAGACCAAGACCGACATCCTCGCCAACGCGCTGGACATGCTGCGCCGCCTCGGCGTGGCGCACCCCAAGGCGGCGGCGATCGCCGCGGTGGAAACCGTCAACCCGGCGATTCCCGCCACGCTGGACGCGGCCGAACTCGCGCGCATGGCCGGCGAGGGCCGCTTCGGCGACGCGCTGGTCGAGGGGCCGCTGGGATTCGACAACGCGTTCTCGGCGCAGGCGGCCCGCACCAAGCACATCGACTCGCGCGGCGCAGGCGACTTCGACCTGCTGCTGGTGCCCGACCTGAACGCCGGCAACATGCTCTACAAGAGCTTTGTCTACGTCGGCGGCGGCGAGTGCGCCGGCCTGGTGCTCGGCGCGCGCGTGCCGATCGTGCTGACCTCGCGCGCCGACTCGCTGGCCGCGCGCCTGGCTTCCGTGGCGCTGGCGGTGATCCACAGCGCCGAAGCGGGCACCGCCGGCGCCGGCTGAAGCGCCCGGCGGCAGCGCTGCCGCGCCGCCTGCTCTCAGGGCGCCGGCGGCCCCGATGCCGCGGCGCTCAGCGCGGCGCCCCGCCCGCGCCTGCGCAGGCGGTGCAGCAGGCGCTGCAGCAGCGGGTAGAGCACCGCGAACCCCGCCATCGCGAGCAGCGTTCCGCTCAGCGGCTCGGTGAACGGAGCCGTCCACTCGCCACGGTGCACCACCATGCTGCGCATGAAATTGGCCTCGCCGATCGGCCCGAGGATGGCCCCGAGCACCATCGGGGAGATCGGGAAGCGGTATTTCTCGAACAGGTAGCCGAGGATGCCGAAGATCACGATCATCCACACATCGGACAGCGAGTTGCGGTCGGCATAGGCTCCGACCAGGCAGAACAGCACGACGATGGTGTTGAGCAGGTACTGCGGGATCAGCAGCACGCGCACCACCAGGCGGATCCAGAAGAACCCGACGAGGCACATGCCGATCACCGCGACGAACATCGACGCGAGGATGGTGTAGACGGTGACCTTGGAGGCCGGATCGGTCAGCAGCATCGGGCCGGGCTGCACTCCGTGCAGCAGGAAGGCGGCCAGGATCACCGCGGTCGCCGCGCTGCCGGGTATGCCCAGCGTCAGCATGGGGATCAGGTGACCGGCGACCGACGCGGTCGAGCCGATCTGCGGCGCGACGATGCCGCTGGGGTGCCCCGATCCCAGCTTGTCGCGCTCGCGACCGTACTGCTTCTCGACCCCGTAGCAGATGAACGACGTGATCGTGGCGCCGGCCCCCGGCACCACTCCGAGCAGCGTGCCCAGCGCGCTGCTGCGCAGGATGGTGCCCCGCACGCCCCACAGCTCGCGCCACCGCGGGAAGCTGGTCTGCACCTTGACCGCGCGGCCGGCCATCGAGCCCTTGAGCGCCAGGCCCTGGCCGACGCGCTTGAAGACCTCGCCCAGGCCGTACATGCCGACGAGCACCGCGACCAGTTGCACCCCGTCGCCGAGGATCGGCACGCCGAAGGTGTAGCGGCTGACGCCGTAGATGCTGTCCACGCCGATGCACGCCACCAGCAGCCCCAGGCTGAGGCTGATGAAGGCCTTGACCAGCGACTTGCCGGCCAGCGACACGACGGTGGTCATTCCGAACACGATCGCCGCGAAGTAGTCCTCCGAGCTGAACTTCATCGCCACGTCGGTCAGCGGCTGGGTCACCGCGACCATCACGGTCGACGACACCAGGCCGCCGATCAGCGCCGCCACCAGCGCCCAGCCCAGCGGCTTGGCGGCGCCTTCGCGCTGGCCCATGGTGTAGCCGTCCCACAGCAGCGGCACGTCGTTGGGCTCGCCGGGTATGCGGTAGAGGATGGTGGTGAAGCAGCCCCCGTAGGTGCCGGAGAAGTAGATCGCCGTGAGCAGGATCACCGCCGGCTCGATGGGCATCTTGTAGGTGAAGGGCAGCGCCAGGATCACCGCCATGACCAGCCCCAGCCCGGGCATGATGGACACCAGCATGCCCACCAGGATGCCCAGGATCAGCATCATCAGGTCGTGCGGCTGGAACACGTGCATCCAGCCGATCGCCAGGTCGTGCAGTACGCTCATCTCAGTGGATCCCGAGCAACTTGAACACCAGCAGCGAGAGCTGCTTGAACACGCCGACCCCGAGCGGCAGCGCGACGTACACCAGCCTCATGAAAATCAGCGTGAACACACCCGCCAGCGCGAGGCCGATCGCCGGCACCCAGGCCCAGCGCCGCATGCCGCCGATGACCAGCAGCGCGGACGCGTACAGCGTGGTGGCCGCGAAGAACCCCAGGTAGGGCAGCATCCCCACGAACAGGCCGGTGGTGGCGATGCTCACCCAGACCAGGTAGGGATGGATCTCCGGCGGCGACGCCAGCGCTTCGTCGACTTCCTCCTGCTGCGGCTCCTCGGCGGCGCCGAACAGCGCTCCCAGCACGCCGATCAGCGAGGTCGCGCCCAGCAGCACGCAGGCCATCTTCGGCCACAGGTCCGGCCCGGGCATGCCCGGACGGCTGACGACATCGAAATGGCCGGCCTGCAGATACAGGAACACGGCCAGTGCCAGGGTGATCAGGTAGGGGATCACCCGCTTGAGGGTGCTGCCGGACATCGCGGCCTCCGCTTGGCCTACAGGAAGCCCGCCGCGGCGCGGCGGGCGGCACGCTTCACTTGGTCTCGGCGATGGTCTGCTCGGCCTGCTTCAGCCAGCTGGCCATGAAGGCCTGGGCATGCTGCATCGACACGTAGCTGTCGGGGTCGGCGTACTGCTGCGTCAGGTAGTCCTTGAAGGCCTGGGTCTGCGACACCTTGTACAGCGCGTCGGCCAGCTTCTTCACCCGATCCGGCGGCGTGCCGGCGCGCACGACGATCGCCCGGAACTGCGGCAGGGTCACGTGCAGGCCGAGCTGGGCCGACACCGGGACCTTGGAGAAGGCCGGGATCGGAACCGGGTGCGGGTAGAAGAACAGAACCGGCCTGAACTTGCCCGAGTCGAAGTAGCTGCGCACGTCTCCGGTCTGCTCGTACAGGATGTCGGCGTTGCCGCCGAGGATCGAGCCGTAGCGCTGCCCCGGCTTGGAGAACGGAACCGACTGCAGGTGCAGGTGCAGCTTGTGCGCCAGGTATCGGGTGCTGATGTCGTCGGCGCTGCCGAACCCGGTCACCGCGACCGTCAGGGTCTTCTTCTTGGCCGCGTTGACCACGTCCTGCCAGGTCTTCCACGGCCCCTTGGCGTTGACCCAGTAGCCCGACGGCTGCTGGATCATGATGGCCAGCGGGATGACCTGGTTGAGCTGGAAGGGCGGATGCTTGGTCGACAGCAGCGCGAAGGTGTCGCCGATCAGCACCGCCACGCTGTACCCGTCGGCCGGCGAGGTCAGCAGCTTGGTCATGCCGACCACGCCGTCGGCGCCCGGCACGTTGATCACCGGCAGCGACACCCCGAGCTGCTGCTGCATGATCTTCGACGAGGTGCGCGCCAGCAGGTCGGCGCCGCCGCCCGGGCCCCAGGGCACGATGAAATTGATCGGATGATCCGGATACGCGGCATGCGCCAGCGGCAGGACCGCCGCCAGCCCCAGCGTGGCCACGGCCCTGCCCAGCCGCTTGCGCCACGATGCGCGCGGCGCAGCACCGGAGCCTGGACGTTCTCCTCGGATGGCTTTCATGGTGTGTCTCCCTTTGTCTCTTTGTATCAAGGTTTTGCCGGTCTGGAACCCGGGACTTGCCCGGGGTCGGTGCGCCACCAGCCAGGTGCCGGCTCAGGCTGGGGCGAGTCGCAGCGAGCGACGAACCGCTTGCGCGGGCAGATCGGGCAGTTTCAGCCGCTGGATCTTGCCCGAGGGACCGCGCGGCAGGTCGTCGACGATGTGGCAGGCGCGCGGCGACTTGTAGCGCCCCAGGTGCTGCAGGCAATGCGCGCGCAGGTCGGCCTCGTCGATCTCGGCGCCCGGGCGCAGCACCAGGTAGGCCTCGATGTTCTGGCCGTAGTTGCTGTCCTTCACGCCGACCGCTGCGGCCTCCAGCACCGCGGCATGCTTGAGCAGCGCCTCGTCGATCTCGCGCGGGGAGATGTTCTCCCCGCCCTTGATGATCAGCTCCTTGGCGCGGCCGGTGATGTAGTAGTAGCCGTCGGGGTCGCGATAACCCAGGTCGCCGGTACGCAACCAGCCGTCGGAAGTGAAGGCCTTCGCGGTCTCCTGGGGATTCTTCAGATAGCCGCGCATCACATTGCCGCCGCGCAACTGGATCTCGCCGACCTGGCCGTCGGGCAGCACGCTGCCGTCTGCGGCGACCACCCGCGCTTCGGTACCCGAGGGCTTGCCGATGCTGCCGATCTTGCGCAGTTCGCGCTGCACCGGGTTGCTGAACGACGGCGCCGCCGTCTCGGTCAGCCCCATGGTCTCGATGATGTCCACGCCGAAGCGCGCCTCGAAGGCCCGGTGATGCTCGGGGGGCAATGCGGCCGACGCGGAGCGGCAGAAGCGGATGGAGCGCAGTTGCGCGGGATCGATGTCGGCAGGCGCCGACTGGATCAGGTAGGCGATGATCGTCGGCACCGCGTTCACCCAGGTGCAGCGGTATTGCAGCGCATCGCGCCAGTAGGTGGACGCGGAGAATCGGGGCGGCATGACCAGCGACCCGCCATGGGTCAGCGGAGCCACCAGGTTCACCACGAAGGCGTTGATGTGGTACAGCGGCAGCGGTGCCAGCCCGCGGTCGGTCGGTCCGAGCCGGTGTTCGCGGCTGATGTTCACGCCGTTGGCGCACAGGTTGCCATGGCTGAGCAGCACCCCCTTGGGGGTCCCGGTGGTGCCCGAGGTGTACATCAGCAGCGCCGGGTCGTCGAGCTGCGAGCCCGGCGGCGACACCGGGCCGCCGCGTACCGAGTCGAGCCAGTCGGCGCCGGTGATGATTTCCAGCGGGACCTTGCGCGGCAGCCCCGCCAGCACTTCCTCGAGCAGCGCGCGGTGCTCGGGCACGCTGACCACCAGCCCCGTCTCGCTGTGCTCGACGATGTAGGCCAGCTGGCTTCGCTGCGACAGCAGGTTGATCGGATTGACCACCAGCCCGTGGACCATCGCCGCCAGGATCAGCATCGCGGCTTCCGGCCCGTTGGGCAGGAACAACGACAGCACGTCGCCGCGCCGCAGGCCGCGGGAGGCGAAGTAGGAACCCAGTTCGGCGCACAGCGCCTGCGCCTGCGCGAAGCGGATTTCGCGGCCGCTGTCGCTGGCGATGAAAAAGACCGCATCGGGATGGCGCCGGGCGTTGGCGTCGACCAGTTGCTGCAACGTGGCGATCTGGCCGTTCTCGGCGGGCAGCAGCACGGCTTGCGGGAAGGGGCTTTCTGGGCGGTTCATGGCTGGCTTTGAATACGCGGATCGCAAGGTCGCCGAATCCCGCGCCGCCGCCTCGGCTGGCGCGGCCTGGTCGTGCGCGGCGCGACTGATTGGCAATTTATGGAAAAAGTGCCCGCACAACAGTCCCGTTTTCTGTTCTAACATCGCACTCGAGACCATCATATGGCCTTTTCGCATTTTTCGGGACCATCCGATTCCGCTTTCGCTGCCGCAATATCGATACAGTGGAGCCTGGCACCATTCGCCATGTCCGCGGCAGCCGCAGTCGTCCGAGCCATCCGCCATGACCTCCAACCAGTCCAACGCAGCCGCGGTGCGGGCCTTTCGCGTGCTCGAACTGTTGAGCAGCGCGGAGTCGCTCAGCCTGATGCAGATTGCCGACGGACTGCAGTTGCCCAAGCAGACGGTGCATCGCATCCTCAAGACCCTGGGCGCGGCGCAGCTGGTGGTGCGCAACCTCGACGGCCAGGGCTACGAATGCGCTCCGCGGGTGCACCAGATGGGCGTGTCGGTGCTGATGCACACCGGCCCGGCCACGCTGCGGCGGGCCGTGCTGCGCAAGCTCGGCGAGCGCCTGGGCGAGACGGTGAACCTGACCGCGCTGGATGGCGAGCAGATCGTCTACCTCGACCGCGTGGAAACCGATTCCCCGCTGCGCATGCACCTGCAACCGGGCTCGCGCGTGCCGCTGCACTGCACCTCGTCCGGCAAGCTGCTGCTGAGCATGCAGCCGGCGGCGATGCGCAACCGCCTGATCGACGCGCTGCCGCTGCGCAAGATGACCGAGCGCACGATCACCGACCCGGCGCGGCTGCGCCAGGACCTGACGCAGACCCGGCGCCGGCGCGTCGGCATCAACGACCAGGAGTTCATCCAGGGCATGGTGTCGATCGCCGTGCCGGTGATGCGCGACGCCTACCGCGCGTGGGGAGCGGTGGCGGTGCAGGCGCCTGTCGCGCGCGCCGACGTCGACGGCCTGCTGCGGCACCTTGCGCAACTGCGCGAGGCCGCCGAGGCCATCGCCGCGATGGTCCCCCCTTCGGCGCGCAAGACGCGCGCGCCGGCCGGCGACGCCCTCGTCGACGCGCCGGACTGACTCCACCTGGCCGCGGCAGCGCGCCGCCGCCCCCGTTCAACCGAACCTTGAGGACAGCATGATGGACATGAAGACATCCCAATCCGCGGCGGCCGACGACGTGCGGCGCGAGGTGGCCGGGTGCGTGGCGCGCGCCCGCGCCGCGCAGCGGGCCTACGAGGCCTTCACCCAGGAGCAGGTCGACGAGGTGGTGCTGGCGGCGGGCTGGGCGATCATGGAACCGGCGCGCAACCGCGCACTGGCCGAACTGGCGGTGGCCGACACCGGTCTGGGCAATGTCGAGGACAAGGTGATCAAGAACCACCGCAAGACCCTCGGACTGCTGCGCGACCTGCAGGGCAAGAAGTCGGTGGGGGTGATCTCCGAGGATCCCGCCAAGGGGCTGATCGAAATCGCCCGCCCGGTGGGCGTGGTCGGCGCGGTGACGCCGTCGACCAACCCGGCCGCGACCCCCGCCAACAAGATCATCAATGCCCTCAAGGGGCGCAATGCGATCATCCTCTCGCCGTCGCCGAAGGGCTACAGCACCGGCACCCTGCTGCTGCAGTACATCCATGAGGAGTTGCGGCGCGTGGGCGCTCCGACCGACCTGGTGCAGCAACTGCCGGCGCCGGTGAGCAAGGCGGCCACGCTGGAGCTGATGCGCCAGGTCGACCTGGTGGTGGTCACCGGTTCGCAGAACAACGTGCGCACGGCCTACCAGAGCGGAACCCCGGCGATCGGCGTGGGCGCCGGCAACGCGGCGGTGATCATCGATGAAACCGCCGACCTTCCCCAGGCCGCGCACAAGATCCGGCTGTCGAAGACTTTCGACAACGCCACCAGCTGCTCGGCGGAGAACAGCCTGGTGATCGTCGACGCCGTCTACGAGGCCGCGCTGCGCGCGCTGCAGGCCGAGGGCGGGGTGTTGCTCGACGCCGCGCAGAAGCAGGCGCTGCAGCAGACCATGTGGCCCGACGGACACCTGTCGCCGGCGATCATGGCCAAGTCGGCGCCGGTGATCGCCGATCTGGCCGGCCTGCGCGGCGAGGGCTTCGCGCGCGCGCGCTTCCTGATGGTCGAGGAAAGCGGATTCGGCCAGGAGCACCCCTACTCCGGCGAAAAGCTCTCGCCGGTGCTGACCGTCTACCGGGCGCGGGATTTCGAGCACGCGCGCCAGATCGTCGACCGCATCTACGCCTACCAGGGCTCCGGTCATTCGATCGGGCTGCACTCGCAGCGGCCCGACCGCGCGCTGCAGATCGGCCTGGACCTGCCGGCCTGCCGGGTGATCGTCAACCAGGCGCACTGCTTCGCCACCGGCGGCAGTTTCGACAACGGGCTGCCGTTCTCGCTGTCCATGGGCTGCGGCACCTGGGGGCGCAACAGCATCTCTGATAACCTGAACTACAAGCACTTCCTCAACATCACCCGTATCGCCTCGCCATGCACCCCGGACGAGCCGAGCGTCGACGACATCTTCGGCGCCTATCGCAGTCGCCACGGTCTGTCCTGAGGCGCGGCGCCGCGCTCGCGGCGCCGCGATGACCCAGCGCGCCAATCCGCTGCTGTGGCGCCAGCTGCTGCAGCGCAGCGCGCGCGGCAACCTGAGCCTGCAGGGCCAGATCCGCGAAATGCTGGTGTCGGCGATCCTCGACGGCCTCATCGACCCGGGCAGCGCGGTGCCCTCAGGGCGCGACATGGCCGAGCACCTCGGCGTGGCGCGCAACACGGTGGTGCTGGCGTACCGGCAACTGACCGACGAGGGCTACCTGCTGTCCCGCCAGCGCAGCGGGCACTTCGTGAACGCCGACTTCGTCGCCGGCCTGCGCGCCGGCGGCCGGCACGCCGGCGCGACGCCGACTCCCGAGCCCACCGACTGGCAGGCCCGGCTGCGCCTGCACCCCAGCCGCCAGCGCAGCATCCACAAGCCCGCCGACTGGCAGCAGTTCCCCTACCCCTTCCTGTACGGCCAGTTCGACGCCTCGCTGTTCCCGACCGCCAACTGGCGCGAGTGCTGCCTGAAGGCGCTGTCGGTGCTGGACATTCGCGACTGGGCTCCCGACCACATCAACCGCGACGACGCCACGCTGGTGCAGCAGATCCGCACCCGCGTCCTGCCACGCCGCGGCGTGTGGGCCGGCGCCGACGAGATCGTCGTCACCGTGGGGGCGCAGCATGCGCTGTACCTGGTGGCCGACCTGCTGGTCTCGCAGGACACCACGGTGGCGCTGGAGGATCCGGGGTACCCGGATGCGCGCAACATCTTCGCCGCCCGCACGCCGCGCCTGCTGCCCCTCGCGGTGGACGGCGACGGGCTGCCGCTGGACCCCAGGCTGCGGGAAGTCGACTACCTGTACGTCACGCCGAGCCACCAATGCCCGACCGGGGTGACCATGCCGCTGCGACGGCGCGAGGAGTTGCTGCGCCTGGCCGACCAGCAGGACCTGATCCTCATCGAGGACGACTTCGAAAGCGAGAACCGTTTCGGCGGCGAGCCGATCCCCGCGCTCAAGAGCCTGGACCGCAACCACCGGGTGATCTACATCGGCTCGCTGTCCAAGAGCTGGGCGCCCGGGCTGCGACTGGGCTATATCGTCGCGCCGGCGCCGATCGTGCAGGAGATCCGGGCGCTGCGCCGGCTGATGCTGCGCCACCCGTCGGCGTTCATCCAGCGTGCCTTCGCACTGTTCCTGTCGCTCGGGCACCACGACTCGCAGTTGCGGCGCATCGCGCTGGCGCAGCAGCAGCGCAGCCAGGCGACGCTGCGCGCACTGGCGCGCCACGCCCCGCAATGCCGGGTCACTCCGGTCGTCGGCGGCGGCTCGTGCTGGCTGCGCCTGCCCGATGGAATCGACACCACCGAGCTGACCCGCCGCGCCGCCGAGCAAGGCGTGCTGCTCGAGGCCGGCGACGTGTTCTTCTACGACCAGCCGGCGCCGGGTTCCTTCCTGCGCCTGGGCTGGCAGTCGATCCCCGACAAGTCGATCGAGCCGGGAATCGCGCTGCTCGGCGCCATCATCGAGGAACTGCAGCGCGGGCGCTGAACGCTCCGCGCGGGCGCCGCGCGCGGGCGCGGCTCAATGCGACAGGATCCCCATCGCCTGCTTCTTCAGGTCGAGGAACTGCGGGTCGAAGGCGACTTCGCTGGTGCGCGGCCGCGGCAGTTCGATCGGCGTGTCCAGCGCCACGCGGCCGGGCCGCGCCGACAGCACGACCAGTCGCGTGCCGAGGAAGATCGCCTCGTCGATGTCGTGGGTGATGAACACGATGGTGCACTGCAACTGGTCCCACAGGCTGGTCAGGAAGGACTGCATCGAGCCGCGCGTCTGCGCATCGAGCGCGCCGAAGGGCTCGTCCATCAGCAGCACCTTGGGCTTCATGACCAGCGCGCGGGCGATCGCCACCCGCTGCTGCATGCCCCCCGACAGCTCATAGGGCTTGTGGCGGGCGAAGGCTTCCAATCCGATGATCTGCAGGATCTCGGCGCTGCGCTGGCGGCGCTGCGCGCGCGCCATGCCCTGCAGCTCGAGCCCGAACTCGATGTTGTCCTGCACGTTCAGCCAGGGGTACAGGCCCGCCTGCTGGAACACCACCACGCGGTCCGCGCCGGGCTGGCTCTTGACCTCGCCGTCGATGTAGATCGAGCCCCGGCTGGGCAGGATCAACCCGGCCAGCAGGTGCAGCAGCGTGGTCTTGCCGCAGCCGGAGGACCCGAGCACGGTGACGAACTCCCCGCCCTCGAACTTCAGGTTGATGTTCTCCAGCGCGACGGTCGGACCGAAGGTCTTGTACAGGGAGTCGATGACAATGTGCACGGCGCTCTCCTCGGCGCGGCGGGCGCGGCTGCGCGCGCCGCCGCGTGCCGATCTCAGTGGGCCAGGAAGCTGGAGTACTGCGGCGCCACGTTGTCGCGGAAGCTGGCCGGCACCTGCTGGATGCGGCCGATGGTCTTGAGCACCTTGGCCGTGTTGACCAGGGTCTGGTAGGTCGCCGAGGTCTCGACCCCGGCGCCCGTTCCCATCCCCTTGGGCTTGGTCTGGTCGGCGCCGGAGAACAGCTCGTAGCCGGCGAGTTCCTTGCGCGCCACGGCCACCGTCACGCCGGTCTGCCGAGCCATGTCGGCCAGCGCGCGCTTGGGATGCTCGCGGGTGATCTGGTAGCCCTCGTCGAGGGCGGCGACGAAGCCGCGCACCAGCGCCGGATGCTTGGCCGCCCACTTGGAGTCGGCGATGCACACGTTGTAGCTGGAGGCGCTGCGCGGCAGCTGGCCGTCGTTCTTCAGCACCTTGCCTCCCAGCGCCTGCAGCGCGCTGTACACCGGATCCCAGACGATCGCCGCATCGATCGCCCCGGTCACCCAGGAAGTGCGCATCTGCGGCGGTGCCATGTTGATCTGGGTCACCGAGTCATAGGCCACGTGCGCCTCGGCGAGGAAGGTGGCCAGTTCGAACGAGGACTGCGAGCCGGCGACGATCGCGATCTTGTGGCCCTTGAGCCCGGCCACGCTGGTGATCCCGCTGTTCGGCTTGACGACGATGCCGGCCGCCTTGGTGTAGCGCTCCTGGTTGTAGACGATGGTCATCGGCAGGCCCTGCTCGACGGCCGTGACGAAGGGCGGGATTCCCAGCCCGCACATGAAGTTCAGGCTGTTCGACGCCAGCGCGCTCATCGCCGCGGGGCCGGAGCTGAACAACTTGTACTCCACATGGGCCTTGGGCATGTGCTTCTCGAACAGGTGCTCGGCCATCGAGACCATGTAGGGATCCGCGCCGTTGTTCTCGTAGCCGATGATCACGTCGGTGCCGCTCGCCGCGGCCGTCAGCGGCACGAGGGCCGCCCCCAGCGCGCATGCCGCGAGCGCGCCGCGCATCCACGATTGCTTGCTCATGTCCAATCTCCTCCGTCAGGGGTTGTGGTCGGAACGACCTGTCGTGCCGGGTCTCAGCCGTGTCCGCGCCAGGGCACGACCAGGCTTTCGATCTTGCGGATCACCAGTTCCATCGCGTAGCCGATGAGGCCGATGATCACGATGCCCACGATCACGATGCTGACCTGCAGCGCCTGGCCGGCGAACTGCACCAGCCAGCCCAGGCCGCTGCTGGCGGCGATCAGCTCGGCGGCGACCAGGCAGGTCCACGCCACGCCGATGCCCACGCGCATCGCGGTGAAGATTTCCGGCATCGCCGACGGCAGCACCACCTTGCGGAAGATCTGCGCGTTGCTGGCCCCCAGCGTGCGCGCCACCGAGATGCGCAGAGGCGGCGTGCTCTTGACCCCGGAGATGGTGCCGATGATGATCACCGGGATCGTCCCCACCAGGATCAGGATGGCCTTGGGCAGTTCGCCGATGCCGAACCAGACGACCAGCAGCGGGATGTAGGCCAGCGGCGGCACCGGCCGCACGAACTGCAACAGCGGGTCGATGATGTCGAACACCAGCTTGTTGCGCGACATCACCAGCCCCAGCGGCACCCCGACGACAATCGCGCCGACGAAGCCGATGAGGATGCGAAAGCAGCTGATGCCGATGTCGGCGCTCAGCGACTGGCCGCCGTAGCCCTGGCGCACGATGGACACGAAGGAGTTCCACACCGCCACCGGCGAAGGCAGCGCGAAGGCCGGGAATACCCCCGCCAGCGCGACCAGTTGCCAGATCACCAGCGCGCACACCAGCACCAGCGCCGTGACCCATTGCGAGCCCAGGCGCAGGCGCAGGCGCGGGCGCGGGCCGCCGGGCGCGGCCGGCAGCGGCCGCTTGGCGTTGTCGCCCTTTTCCGGTAGCGCACTCATGCTGCTCTCCTCGCGGCTTCAGCGAGCCGCCGTGCGTTCCTTGCGGAATGCGTTCTTGACGGCGATCCTGCCGTCGACAAAGGTGAACACATCGACCATGCGGGCCTCGATGCGCACGCCATCGGCGCGCGTGCCGCAAAACGTCGACTCGGTCACCCCGCGGTCGCCGCAGACGAAATGCACCGGGTCCAGCCAGGCCGCGTCGGGAAAGGTCTTCCACGCCATCTCGAAACCGGCGCGCACCTCGGCGTGGCCGCGGAAGCTGCGGCCCTGGAGATCGGGCCCGGCGACCGCGTGGAATATGCAGTCGTCGGCCATGAACGACATCAGTCGTTCGAGATCATGCGCATTCCACGCATCGGAAAATGCCTGCAGGGTTTCGGTCGTAACACGCATATTCACCGCTCTTTTCGAATTCGGGCTGGGCGTTTTTTCAATATAGTGAGCCGGCGTCCCGAGTGTGTAGATCCAGTTGCGCGCTTTTGATTGGTCCAGACCTCGGCGCGCTGCGCAATATGCCGGGATGCGGGTTTTCACTCATCGCGCAAACCCTTATCGAAATGCGAACGGATACCCGCCGCGCGGATGGGCACCGCCGCCGACACCCGATGCGCGCGGCGCTCGTTCTGGACCACCATTTTGGTGCGATCTGGATCCACGAAGGCGGAAAACCCCCGCCTATCATCGATGCCGACCCGTCGCAAGGCGGGCCGCCATGCATCCACCGGCACCCGATCGATGAACGCCTCCGCCGCAAACCCGTCGCAGACCATCCTGCAACCCTACGACCCGCGCTACGACCCGCTGACCCGGGCCACCCCGGGGCACGGCAGCGCCTACGCCCCCACGTACTGGGTGGGCACGGCGGGCGAGCCCCCGCCGGACGACGGACCGGTGCGCGGGGACATCGAAGCCGACGTGGCGATCGTCGGCTCGGGTTTCACCGGCCTGTCGGCGGCGCTGTTCCTGGCGCGCGAGCACGGCATCCGCGCCACCGTGCTGGAGGCCAACCAGACCGCGTGGGGCTGCACCAGCCGCAACGGCGGCCAGGGGCAGAACGCCAGCGGGCGGCTGTACCGCTCGCAGTGGATCGAGCGCTGGGGCCGCGATGTGGCCTTGCGGCTGGACCGCGAGATCCGCGAAGGCTTCGAGACCTTCGAGTCGCTGGTCGCCGAATTCCCCGAGTGCGAGCCCCAGCCCGGCGGGCACCTGTACATCGCCCACCGCGAACGCAAGATGGATTTCCTGCGGAGCGAATGCCAGCTGCTTCGGGAGGTATTCGGCTATGACGCCCAGGTGCTCAGCCGCGAACAGGTCCACCAGCACTACGTGCGGGACGCCGAGGCCTGCGGCGCGCTGCACGAGCCCAAGGGCATCGGCGTGCATCCGCTGAAACTGGCCTTTGCCTACCAGCGGGCGGCGCGCGCCCTGGGTGCGCGGATCCACACCGCCAGTCCTGTGCTGGGCTGCGAAGGCTCGGCCGGGCGCTACCTGCTGCGCACCCCCGGGGGCGCGGTGCGGGCGCGCGCGGTGGCCTTCGCCACCGGGGGCTACACCAGCAATTTCCTGCACCCCAGGCTGCGCAACAAGATCCTGCCGATCCTGTCGAACTCGCTGGTCACGCGGGTGCTCACCGACGAGGAGATCGCGGCCACCGGGTTCCAGACCCGCGAGGTCATCACCGACACCCGCACGCTGCGCCACTACTACCGGCTGCTGCCCGACCGCCGCCTGCAGATCGGCAGCCGCAGCTCGATCACCGGCGCCGACGCGCCCAACCCCAAGCACCTGCAGTTGCTGATCGATGGCATGCACCGCAAGTTCCCGGCGCTGCGGGGAATCGACATCGACTACTCCTGGTGGGGCTGGGTCGACGTCAGCCACGACATGATGCCGCGCATCATGCAGCCCGACCCCGCCGAGCAGGTGTTCTACGCGCTGGGCTACGGGGGCAACGGGGTGTCGTTCTCGGCCCACGCCGGCCGCCGGCTCGCCCAGCGCGTGGCGGGCAAGGCGCCCGCGGTGCTCGACCTGCCGATCTACAACAGCGAACTCGAGTACCCCAACGCCTTCGACCTGGTGCGCTCGCCGCTGCTGGCGCCGATGCGCCGCATCGGGCAGCGGCTGCTGTACCGCTGGTACGCGATGCGCGACGAGGCGGCGTAGCGCGCGGACCCTGGCTGCGCGGACGGGGACGCGAACCCGCGGTCGCCCGGCGCCACGCCGGGCCGCGGGAACCTCGCGAGGCAACGGGTATCCAACGGTCCTGTGCCCGCCATCGCGCCCGCTGCGCCCCGCCCCGTGCCGTCCATCCCCACGCCCACGCCCACGCCCACGCCCCCACGCCGCGCCCTGCTGCGCCTTCGCGCCTCGCCCCGATGGTGCTGCTGCTCGCGTTTTCCTCTGCGCTCGCAGGTGAACCCGCCGAGCGGATGCCTGGCTATCTGGTCAGTCCACCCTGCGGGCGGTTGCTTGCCCATGCCGTGGACAACGGGGACGCCACCGTCACGATCGCCTCGGGCATGCACAGCGCGGCCGCCAAGGCGTGGCACCGCAAGGTGTGTCGGAGCTTCGGCGCCACCGATATCACTGACGACGGACCGATCACCTTCAGCGCCGGCAGCCCCGACGCCGCCGCCTGTCTCGGTTCAGCGGGAAGGCCGCAGTCGACGCGGGCGGTGGTACTCGGTACCGATCGCGAAGGACGCCTCTACCTTCGGTCGACGGCGTTGCTCCCGCGTTCCGGCGACCCGGGCGCGCACCCCTGCGATGCCTCCCCGCCGACGCTGCCGCCGCTGAGCTGAGCGCCCATCCCGCGTGCGCGCCGGCGCTGCCGATGCGCCGGGGCCGTCGCCGGCCGTCCACATGGCGACAACGCCGGCAGGCCGCCTGGCCTGCCGGCACGTCGTCCACCCTCGTCCGGCGCCGCCCCCCTTGGCCGCGCTCGTTGCCGGGCGCCGGGCTGCCGGCCCCCGGCTCGCCTCAGGCGCGCTGCGGGTCGCCTTTGGACACCCCGCGCATCAACAGCACCGAGACCAGGCTGACCAGCGACACCACCAGCATGTAGGCGATCACCAGCCACGGCTTGCCGTGGCCGGCGCCGATCAGCGCCGTCGCGATCAGCGGCGTCAGTCCGCTGGCGAAAATACCCGAGAACTGGTAGGCGAAGGACACCCCGGTGTAGCGCACATGGGCGTCGAACTGGCTGGCGAACAGCGACGACTCGGGGCCGTAGACCATCGGGTAGGCGAACGAGAAGGGCACGACGATGGACAGCAGCACCACCGGATAGCTGTGCGCTCCCCATTTGTCCATGGCCCAGAAGGACACGATCGTGGTGAGGGCGATCGCCACGGTGCCCAGCGCGAACACCTTGCGCAGGCCGAAGCGGTCGGCCAGCCAGCCGGCCAGCAGGATGAAGGGGATCATCAGCGCCGACGACACCATCACCGCATTCAGCGCCTGTCCGCTCGACAGGTGCAGCGAATGGGTGATGTAGTAGATGCTGAACACCCCGAAGATGTTGAAACACGCACCCTCGACGTAGCGCGCGCCCAGGGTCAGCAGCACCTCGCGCTTGAAGTCCTTGAACATGGTCTTCACCGGCACCGGGACAATGCGGTGCTCGCGCTGCACCCGTTCGAACTCCGGGGTCTCGAGGATCTTCAAGCGCACGTACAGACCGATGGCCACCAGCAAGGCGCTGAGGAAGAACGCCGCCCTCCAGCCCCAGCTGATGAAGGCGGAATCGGGAAGCAGGTTGACCAGCCCGACCACCGCCGAGCTCAGGGTCAGTCCCAGCGGCACGCCCAGCTGCGGCCAGCTGCCGTACAGCGAGCGTTTGCCCGGGCTGGCGTGCTCGATGGTCATCAGCACCGCCCCACCCCACTCGCCGCCGATGCCGATGCCCTGCAGCACCCGCAGGCACAGCAGCAGCACCGGCGCGAGCACGCCGACTGCGGCCGTGGTGGGCAGCGCGCCGATGAGGAAGGTCGACCCCCCCATGATCAGCATGGTCATGACCAGGATGGTCTTGCGGCCGATGCGGTCGCCGAAGTGGCCGAAGATCACCCCGCCGATGGGCCGCGACAGGAAGCCGACGGCGAAGGTGGTGTAGGCGGCGATGGTCCCCATCAGCGGAGACAGGTTGGGAAAGAACAGGCGGTTCAGCGCCAGCGGAGTCAGGACCCCGTACAGGAAGAAGTCGTACCACTCGATGGTCGTGCCCAGCGTGCTGGCGAACACAATCATCGCCTTGTTGCCCGTGTGCGAAGCGCTTGCCGGAGAATGTCCGCCAGTCGCCTGCGATTGCGATGCGCTCATGCTGTCTCCTCGTCTGTAGCAAAACGGCCTTGCAGGCACGGGCAGCGATGCCCGCCGCGGCCCGGCGACAGCGCCGCAGCCTGCATGGTCATGCGATCCGGAAGCCGCGGGCCTGGCAAGACGCCCGTCGATTTTTCAAGAAAATGGTACGTTTCGTTCCGGCCTGACCACTATATGCGGCAGCTCGGGCCAGCACAATCGCGCGGGCATCAGGATTTGCCCTAGCAGACCCCCGGCCGGACGCCCTGTGGGCGCTACGGCGCGAGGTCGGAGACCGCTTCGGTCAACGACTCGATGCGCGCCAGCATCGCCGCGTCGAGTCGTTGCAGCACCTTCAGCGCACCCAGGTTCTGCCGCAACTGCTGCACGCTGGACGCGCCGAGGATCACGCTGCTGACGCCGCCGCGCGCCGCGGCCCAGGCGATCGCCAGTTGCGCGCAGCTGCAGTCCAGTTCGGCGGCCAGGTCGCCGAGTTCGGCGACCGCGCGGTTGCGCCGCTGGTCGAGCAGCGCCTCGCGCAGGAACTCGGCCTGCGGCAGCGAGCCTCGGCTGCCGGGGGGAATGCCCTGGCGGTACTTGCCGGTCAGCAGCCCCGACGCCAGCGGGCTCCAGACCGTCAGCCCCAGCCCCAGTTCTTCGATCAGCCGCCGGTACTCGACTTCGACTCGCCGGCGATGGAACAGGTTGTACTGCGGCTGCTCGACCACCGGCTTGTGCAGATGATGGCGCTCGGCGAGCTCCCACGCCTGGCGGATCTCGGCGGCGCTCCATTCGCTGGTGCCCCAGTACAGCGCCTTGCCGCGGGCGATCAGGTCGTGCATCGCCCAGACGGTCTCTTCGACCGGGGTATTCGGGTCGGGGCGGTGGCAGTAGACCAGGTCGAGGAAATCCAGCCCCAGCCTGCGCAGACTGCCGTCGACGGCCTGCAGCAGGTATTTGCGGTTCAGCGTGTTGCTGGCATTGACCGGCGAGCCGCCGGACTCCAGCCCCCAGTAGAACTTGCTCGACACCACGTACTGCAGGCGGTTCCAGCCGAGTTCGCGCAGCGCGCGCCCCATGACCACCTCGCTCTGGCCATTGGCGTAGGCCTCGGCGTTGTCGAAGAAATTGACCCCGTGGTCGAAGGCCAGGGCCATCATCTCGCGCACTCCGGCTCCGTCGACCTGGCCGTGGAAGGTCAGCCACGACCCCAGCGACAGCGCGCTCAGGCGCAAGCCGCTGCGTCCCATGCGGCGGTAGGGCATCGGCGGGAGGGAAGACGTCGGGCACATGGTCGGCTCCTGCGACCGCGCCTCGGCCGCCTGCGGCACCAGCATAGCCGGGCGCGCCGGCGCGCGCGCGGCAGGCGCCGCAGCACGTACACTGGCAGCCCATGTCAAGCCGCCCCAGCGACCTCCCCAGGCCCGCGTCCTGGCCCTTCGAGCTGATGATCGGCTGGCGCTACACCCGCGCCAGCCGCCGCACGCGCAGCAACGGATTCATTTCCTTCATCTCCCTGGTTTCGGTGATGGGCATCATGCTGGGAGTCGCCGCGCTGATCGTGGTCATTTCGGTGATGAACGGATTCCAGAAGGAAGTTCGCGACCGCATGCTGGGAGTGATTCCCCATGTCGAGGTGCTGAGCGCCGATGGCGGATCGATCGGGCCGCACTGGCGCGAACTGGCCGAGCGGCTGCGCCGCAATCCCCAGGTCACCGGCATCGCGCCGCTGGTGCAGGGCCAGGCGCTGCTGGCCCAGGGCAATTCGCTGTTCGGCGTGCTGGCCTGGGGGATCGAGCCGGCGCTCGAGCCCCAGGTATCGAGCATCGCCTCGCACATGCTCGCCGGCTCGCTCGACGCGCTGCGGCCCGGCCGCTTCGACGTCGTGCTGGGCGACGCGCTGGCGCAGCGCCTGGGCGTGGGGGTCGGCGACCTGGTGACCATGGTCGTTCCCAGCGGGTCGCTGACGCCGGCCGGGATGATTCCCCGGCTGCGCACCCTGACGGTGGTCGGGATCTTCCGCATCGGCAATTACGAATACGACTCCAGCCTGGCGCTGCTGGACATCGGCGATGCATCGCGGCTGTTCCTGACCCAGGGACCGACGGGCTTGCGCATCCAGACGCGCTCGGTCGACGATGCGCCGCTGGTCGCGCAGCAACTGCAGGCGCAGCTCGGCTCGCAACTCGTCGCGCAACCCTGGACCGCGCAGAACCGCACCTGGTTCCAGGCGGTGGTGATCGAAAAGCGCATGATGTTCATCATCCTGGCGATGATCGTCGCGGTGGCCGCGTTCAACCTGGTGTCCACGCTGGTGATGACGGTGACCGACAAGCAGGCGGACATCGCGATCCTGCGCACCCAGGGTGCGAGCCCGCGCTCGATCATGGCCATCTTTGTCATCCAGGGCGCGGTCACCGGGGTGTTCGGGGTGTTGTCCGGCGTCGCGCTCGGCTTGCTCATCGCCTTGCATGTCGACCCCATCGTGTCGTTCCTCGAGTGGGTGTTCCACACCCAGTTCCTGCCCAGCAGCGTCTACCTGATCCACACGATGCCCAGCGATCCGCGGATCGGGGACGTGCTGCAGATCACCCTGATCGCCCTCGCGCTGAGCCTGCTGGCCACGCTGTATCCCAGCTGGCGGGCATCCCGCCTGCAACCCGCTGCGGCGTTGCGCTACGAATAGCGCGGCAAAGACCTTACACTGGCTGCGCCCGGCAGCCGGCCGGCCCGCGCCGACCCCGCGCGCACCCCATCGAACCATCCGCCGAACACCATGAGCGAGCAAGGCCTCCACGTCCATGCCCCCCACGAGGAAATGCTGCATCACGCCGCGACGCCGCATGCGGCGTCGCGGCTGAACCAGTGGGTGGCGGTGTTCACCGCGCTGCTGGCGGCGCTGGGTGCGCTGGTCAGCTACCAGGGCTCGGTGCTGATGGAAGAAGTGCTGCTGGCCAAGAACGAGGCTGTGCTGCAGAAGGCCCACGCGACAGACGACTGGAATTACTACCAGGCGGTGAGCACCAAGCAGCACCTGGCCGAGTTGACGCGCGACCTCTCGCCCCCCGCGCGACGGCCCGAGCTCGACGCGCGCATCGCCAAGTACGTGACCCAGAAGGAGCAGCTGGCGGCCCGCGCGCGCAAGCTCGACGCCGACTCCGAGCACGCCAACCAGCGCTCGGAGCTGCTCAGCCGGCCGCATGCCGCGATCCTGCGCAGCATCATCGCGCTGCAGGTGGCCATCTCGCTGGCCTCGATCACCGCGCTGACCGGCCGGCGCTGGCTGTTCGCGGCGGCCGCTGCGAGCGCGCTGGTGGGCATCTGGCTGTGGGTCGGGGCCATCGGGTGGCAGACGCTGGGATGAGCGCACCCTGGTGGTACGGCTGGGACGGACTGAACACCCGGCTGTTCCTGCTGGTCAACCACGCCGGGTCGGGCTGGACCTGGGACCATCTGGCGGCCTGGGCCGCCGTGGCCGCCGACCATCTGTACTACCCGCTGTGGGCCGCCGCGAGCCTGGCGCTGGCGCTCAAGCGACCGACGCTGCTGAGCCAGCGCGCGGTGCTGGGGCTCCAGGTGGCCTACCTGTTCGAATGGGTGCTCGTCGGCTCGATCAAGTCCTGGCTGGACTTTCCCAGGCCGCTGCGGGTGCTGGGAGCGGCGTCGGTGCATGTGATCGGCAGGCCCGAATGGTTCCACAGCTTCCCGTCCGGGCATGTGGCCTTCGCGTGCATCGTGGCCGCCAGCCTGTACGCCGGAGCGCATGGCGCGCTGCGCTTGCTGCTGGTGGTGTTCGCGCTGTGGGTGGCCTGGGCCCGCATGGCCGCCGGCGCGCATTTCCCGGCCGACGTGCTGGGCGGCGCGCTGATCGGCATGCTGTGTTCCTGGCTGGCGTCGCGCCTGCTCGCCGTGGCAGGCTACGGCGCTCGCGGCTAGCCGCGCCGGCGCGCACCCGGCGGTGGCCGGCGCCGTCCCGGGCCGGAAGCGCTCAGGCCGCGTCGAGCGGCCAGGCCCGGCCGAGCAGCCCCTGCGCCACCGCGGCCGACAGCCCGACGCCGAAGACCCTTCCGCTGCCGGCGTGTTGCAGCCGCGTGGCCACGAAGGCCTCGGCGACCTGCGCAGGAGCATGCGCGCCGAGCAGCGCCGCCTGCACCAGCAACACCAGCTGCTGCGCCACCTCGCGCGCCAGCGCGGGCTCGCGTGGCGCGGCGGCGAGCAGCCCGTCGAAGGCCAGCAGCGCCGAGCGCGGCAGCACGGCACTGGCGGCCAGCCATTCGCGCAGCGCGTCCACGCAGTCCGGCTCGGTGCGCAACGCGCGCAGCACGTCCAGCGCGACCACGTTGCCGCTGCCTTCCCAGATCGAATTCACCGGCGCCTCGCGCAGCAGCCGCGGCAGGTCCGATTCCTCGACATAGCCGTTGCCGCCAAGAGCTTCCATGCACTCGGCCAGCGCCTGCACCGCGCGCTTGCACACCCAGAACTTGGCCGCGGGAGTCAGGATGCGCTGCAGCGCGGCAGCCAGCGGGTCGTGCTGCGCGCGCTCGAACGACGCCGCCAGCCGCAGCGCCAGCGCGGTGGCGGCCTCGCTTTCCAGGGCCAGGTCGCCGAGCACTGCCTGCATCAACGGCTGCTCGCGCAGCGTGCGACCGAAGGCACGGCGCCGACTCGCGTGGTGCATCGCGACGACCAGGCCGGCGCGCAGCAGCGCCGCCGACCCCAGCACGTTGTCCATGCGGGTGGCATGGGCCATGCGCAGCATCAACGCGATGCCGCGCCCGGGCTCGCCGAGCAGCAGCCCCCAGGCGCCCTCGAACTCGACCTCGCCGCTGGCGTTCGAGCGGTTGCCCAGCTTGTCCTTCAACCGGCGCAGGCGCACGCCGTTGCGCCGGCCCTCGGGGCCCCAGCGCGGCACGTAGAAGCAACTGGGCGCGGCGTCGCCCTCGCGCGCCAGCACCAGGTGGGCGTCGGCCTGCGGCGCGGAAAAGAACCACTTGTGGCCGACCAGCGAATAGGCCCGGCCGCCGCCGCCTCCGGCGAGCGCGCTGGCGCGGGTGGAAATCGCGCGCAGGTCCGAGCCGCCCTGCTTTTCCGTCAGGCCCATGCCGACCAGCATGCCGCGCTTGCGCGGCAGCGGCAGGTCGGCCGGGTCGTAGTCGGAACTGAACAGATGGGGCTCCAGGGTCTGCCACAGCGCCGGCTCGGCGCGCAGCAGCGGGATCGCCGCGAAGGTCATCGTGGTCGGGCACAGCGTTCCGGCCTCGACCTGGCCCTGCATCAGGAAAGCCGCGGCGCGCGCCACCAGCGCGCCTTCGCGCGGATGCTGCCACGCCGAGGCGTGCAGGCCGCGGCGCCAGATGTCGCCCATCAGGCTGTGCCAGGCCGGGTGGAACCGCACCTGGTCGACTCGCCGCCCCTGCGCGTCGTAGGCCTGCCACTGCGGAGCGAAGGCGTTGGCCTGGCGCGCCAGTTCGCGCTGCGCCGGCCGGCCGAGCTCGGCCCCGATGCCGTGCAAGGCGTCGTCGGCCCATGCCGCCCCCTCGCGCAGCACCGCGTCGCGCAAGGCCTGATCGGTGTCGTACAGGTTGTACTCCGCCGCGTCGGGCACGACGTTGTCGACTTCGTGGGTGCTCCACTCGTGCATGGCTGGGCGGCCTGCTGGCAGGCTTGGGCGGCGGCGACGGCCACCGCTGTCCAGCGTTATAGGCCCGGGCGCGCCGCCGGGCAAGTTGGCGGCCAAGTACCATACGCACATCCGGCGAGCGCCGGGCGAGGCAGTCGCCCGGCGCTCGCCGCATCGGCCCATTCCCCGTCGTACCCGTACCCCCGTCGTACCCCCGTCGTCCCCCCCGTCGTTCCCGCCGCCCGCGTACCGTGACTTCGCGTACCCGCCCCGCCCGCCACCACCGCGCGCCGCCGCCCGGCGCGCGAGCCTGCGTCCGCCTGCCATGACGGCTCGCAAGCCCACGCTGTTCGACCTGCGCTCCGGAGGCATCGACGCCTTGCACCTGAGCCCCCGCACCGACGACCTGGCGGCGCTGCTGCAGGCGCTGCAGCAGCGCCTCGACGGCGCGCCCGATTTCCTCAGCGGGGAATCGCTGGTCATCGACCTGCGGCGCATGCCCGAGGGTCGCGGCCTGGACGTCGACGCGCTGGCCGGGTGGCTGCGCGAGCACGGGCTGCATGCGCTGGGGGTGGTGGCCGACGCCTTGCCGCCCGCCGCCCGCTTGCCGCTGCTGCACAGTCAGGATCGGCGAGGCGACGCGACACCTCAGCCCGCTGCGGCCGGCGAGCCCGCGCCCGCTGGCGGTGCGCCGACGCCGGCGGCCGGCGCGGCGGCGCCGGCGACCGTGGTGATCGAGCGGCCGCTGCGCTCGGGGCAACGGGTGTACTCGGCCGGCGACCTGATCGTCCTCGACGTGGTCAGCCACGGCGCCGAGATCATCGCCGCCGGCAACATCCACGTCTACGCAGCGCTGCGCGGCAGGGCGCTGGCGGGGGCCCACGGCGACACCAGCGCGCGCATTTTCTGCAGTTGCCTGGAACCCGAACTGGTCGCGGTCGCGGGGGTGTACCGCACCGCCGAGACCCCGCTGCCCCCGGAGGTCGCGGGACAGGCCGCGCAGATCCGCCTGGACGGCGACTCGCTGCGCATCGAGGCGCTGCGCAAGCGCTGAAACCGTTCCCCTCCACCGGCCAGGCCACCCGGCTTTTCCCACCCAGCCATCCTTCCAGAGGTCTTCCTTCACCATGGCAAAGATCATCGTCGTCACATCGGGCAAGGGCGGGGTCGGCAAGACCACGACCAGCGCCGCCTTCGCCTCCGGCCTGGCGCTGCGCGGGCACAAGACCGCGGTCATCGACTTCGACGTGGGCCTGCGCAACCTGGACCTGATCATGGGCTGCGAGCGCCGGGTGGTCTACGACTTCATCAATGTCATCCAGGGCGAGGCGAACCTGAACCAGGCCCTGATCAAGGACAAGGTGTGCGAGCAGTTGTACGTGCTGCCCGCGTCGCAGACCCGCGACAAGGACGCGCTGACCCGGGAAGGCGTCGAGCAGGTGCTCAAGGAACTGGATTCGATGGGCTTCAGCTACATCGTCTGCGACAGCCCGGCGGGAATCGAGAGCGGGGCACTGCTGGCCATGCACTTCGCCGACGAGGCGCTGATCGTGACCAACCCGGAGGTCTCGTCGGTGCGCGACTCGGACCGCATCCTCGGCATCCTCGGCTCGAAGACCCGGCGCGCCATCGAGGGCGCCGAGCCCATCCGCGAGCACCTGCTGATCTCCCGCTACAACCCGCGCCGGGTGCAGGAAGGCGAAATGCTGTCGATCGACGACATCCAGGAAATCCTGCGCCTCAAGCTCATCGGGGTGATCCCGGAAAGCGAAGCCGTGCTGCAGGGCTCGAACCAGGGGACGCCGGCGATCCACCTGCAGGGCACCGATGTCGCCGCGGCCTACCAGGACGTGGTCGGCCGCTTCCTCGGCGAGGAACTTCCGCTGCGCTTCACCAGCTACCAAAAGCCCGGCCTGTTCAAGCGCCTGTTCGGCCGTTGAGCGGGAGAATGCCCATGTCCATCCTGTCCTTCCTGCTCGGCGAGAAGAAGAAGACCGCCAGCATCGCCAAGGAGCGCCTGCAGATCATCCTGGCGCACGAGCGCGCGTCGGGCGCCCCGGCCGATTACCTGCCTGCGCTGCAGCGCGACCTGCTCGAGGTGATCTCCCGCTATGTCCGCATCGATCCCAACGACATCCAGGTCAAGCTGGAGCGCCACGAATCGCTCGAGGTGCTGGAGGTGAAGATCGAGATCCAGCAGTCCTGATCGAGCGTCGGGCCCCGGCCGAGCGCTACGTCGGCCGCAGGTCGAAGGCCTCGTCGAGGCTGCGCTCGAGCTGCGGCTGCCAGGGCGGCAGCCCGATCCCCAGCCACTGCTGCAGCGCCTGGCAGTCCAGGCGCGAATGGGCCGGGCGCGGCGCCGGCACCGGATACTCGCTGCTGGAAATCGGCTGCACCTGCTCGGCGGCACAGCGCAGCGCCACGCCGCGCGACGCCAGGTGACGCAGCACATGGCAGGCGTAGCCGTGCCAGCTGGTGCTGCCGCTGCTGGCCAGGTGGTACAGGCCGGCGTTGGCGCGCGCCAGTTCGGGCTCGCGCAGCAGCCGATGCAGCGCCAGCGCGGTGACATCGGCGATCAGCTCGGCGCCGGTGGGTGCGCCGACCTGATCGGCGACCACCCGCAGGCTGTCGCGCTCGCGCGCCAGGCGGGCGATGGTGCTGGCGAAGTTCGAGCCGCGCGCCGCGAACACCCACGAGGTGCGCAGGATCAGGTGCGCGCAGCCGCTGCCGCGGATCGCCTGCTCGCCCTGCAGCTTGGTGCGGCCGTAGACATTCAGCGGACGCGGGGCGTCGCTTTCCTTCCACCCTCGATCCGAGCTGCCGTCGAACACATAGTCGGTCGAGTAGTGCACCAGCCAGGCACCGTTGTCGGCGGCGTGCTCGGCCAGCACCCGCGGCGCTTCGGCGTTGACCTTCCAGGCCAGCTCGGGCTCGCTCTCGGCGCGATCGACCGCGGTGTAGGCGGCCGCGTTGACCACCACCTGCGGGCGCAGCCGCTGCAGCACCGCGCGCAGCGCCGAGGCGTCGGCCAGGTCGGCCTGCGCGCGGCCCAGCGCGACCACGCCGCCCAGCGGCAGCAACGAGCGCCGCAGCTCCCAGCCCAGCTGGCCGTCGGCGCCCAGCAACAGCACGCGCGGCGCGGCGCAGGCGGCGCCGGCGCTCACTGCGACGGCTCCGCGCGGCGGTACTCGCCGCTGAGCACATGCGCGACCCAGTCCTGGTGCTCCAGGTACCACTGCACGGTCTGCCGCAGGCCGCTCTCGAAGTCCACCTGCGGCCTGAAGCCGAGCTCCTGCTCGATGCGCGAACAGTCGATGGCGTAGCGCCGGTCGTGGCCTGGCCGGTCGGCGACCAGGCCGATCTGGGCGGCGTAGGAGCGCCCATCGGCGCGCGGCCGCAGGCGGTCGAGCAACCCGCACAGCGCATGCACCAGGTCGATGTTGCGCACTTCGTTGCGCCCGCCGATGTTGTAGCTGCGCCCGGGAATTCCCGCCTCCAGCACCCGGCACAACGCCCGGCAGTGGTCGTGCACGTACAGCCAGTCGCGCACCTGGCAGCCGTCGCCGTAGACCGGCAGGGTCTTGCCGGCCAGCGCGTGGTGGATCATCAGCGGGATGAGCTTTTCCGGGAACTGGTACGGCCCGTAGTTGTTCGAGCAGTTGGTGGTCAGCACCGGCAGCCCGTAGGTATGGTGCCAGGCTCGCACCAGATGGTCGCTGGCGGCCTTGCTGGCCGCGTAGGGACTGTTCGGGGCGTAGGCGGTGGTCTCGCGAAACGGCGGATCCTGCGGCGCCAGCGAACCATACACTTCGTCGGTCGATACGTGCAGGAAGCGCCAGGCGGCGGCCTGCGGTGCATCGAGCGTGGCCCAGTACGCCCGCGCGGCCTCCAGCAGTTCGAAAGTGCCCTGGATATTGGTGCGCACGAATTCGTCCGGCCCGCCGATCGAGCGGTCGACATGGCTTTCCGCGGCGAAATGCACCAGCGCCCGAGGGCGGTGGCGGCGCAGCAGCGCAGCCACCGCGGAGCGCTCGCAGATGTCCACCCGATCGAAGCCGAAGCGCGCGTCGCCGCGCAGGTCGGCCAGGCTCTCGAGGTTGCCGGCGTAGGTCAACGCATCGAGCACCCAGACCGGTTCGGCGCTGGTCTGGAGCCAGTGATGGACGAAATTCGCGCCGATGAAGCCGGCGGCTCCGGTGACGAGGATCATGGTTCGGTTCGAGCGAGGGGCCGTCGGGTGCGCGCGGACGCCGGACACGACACCACAGGGCGGCCGCGCCGCGGATTGTAGGAGCGGCCACGGCCGCGGCGGCCGTCGGCCCCGAGCCGGTACAATCTCGCGCTTCGCACGCAACGCCGCTGCCGCACCGGCGGGCGCTTGGGCACGCACCCGCGTCACGCCCCCGGCACAGGTCCGGCGCCCGCTCGAAAGCCCATGTCCCCAAGCCCGATCCTCGACACTGCAGGCCTGCGCCTGGAGTTCACGCGCCATGGCGCGCAGGCGCTGGCGACCGCCCGCACCACGCTGGCCAGCCTGCCGCAGCAGCCGCGCGACCTGGTTTGCGGCACCGTGCTCAACGGCAGCGAGAACCGCCCGGCGTGGCACATGCTGTCGCGCCTGGGGGCGCAGGGCCTGGACCCGGCAGCAGCCGCGGCGGCAGCTTTCCTGCAGGCCGAGCACCGACGCATGGAGCAGTGGTCCGCACAGCTTTTCGCCAGCTCCGACGGGCCGCCGGACATCATCCATCTGGGCGCAGGCGGGTCGGAAACCCCGATGCTGGCTCTGCACACCGCGCTGTCGGTGCTGCAGCCACCGCGCTGCCGCATGCACTGGGTGGCCAACCTGGACGGCGCGACCCTCGACAGCGCGCTGCGCCTCAGCGACCCGCGGCGCACCTGGGTGCTGATCAACAGCAAGTCCTTCCGCACCCAGGAGGTGATGCGCAACGCCGCCTCGGTCGTGCAATGGCTGAGCTCGCAGCTGGGCGAGCAGGAGGCACGCTCGCGGCTGGTCGCGCTGACCTCGAACGCCGAGGATGCGCAGGCTCGATTCGGCATGCCGATGCAGCAGGTGTTCCGCTCGCTGCCCGAGATCGGGGGCCGCTTCTCGGTCTGGAGCTGCCACGGCCTGGCGCTGCTGCTGGCCTTCGGCGCCGAGGTGGTGGCCGAGCTGCACGCCGGCGCGCTGGACATGGATCGGCACTTCCTCGGGCAGCCGCTGGCTGCCAGCGCGCCCGGGCTGCTGGCCGGGTTGTCGCATGCCTACCGGGTGCGCTTCGGCCTGCCGCTGCTGTCGATCGGGCTGTACGGCGACGCCTTCTCGCAGATGCCGCTGTACCTGCAGCAACTGCTGATGGAGTCGCTGGGCAAGTCCACGTCGGCCGACGGCGCGCAGCCGGTGACGGTCAGCGGACCGGCGGTGATCAGCGGAGTCGGCACCCCGGTGCAGCACACCTATTTCCAGCTGCTGCACCAGGCGGCGGTCCCGGTGTTCCACGAAATCGTCGCGGTGGTGCAACCCTGGCATGGCCATCGCGCCGAGCACCTGGCGCTGCTGTCGAATGCGCTGGGCCAGGCCGATGCGCTGTGGAACGGCAAGGACGCGTCGGACTGGCAGCGCGAACTGGTCGAGCAGGGAATGCCTGCCGACCAGGCGCTGCGCGCCGCCCACCACCGAGCCTGCCCCGGCGGGCGGCCGTCCACCTTCATCTGGATGCGCAGCCTGCAGCCCAGGCACCTGGGCGCGTTGCTTGCGCTGTACGAACACCGCACGGTGGTCGAGGGCTGGCTGTACGGCATCAACCCCTTCGATCAATGGGGGGTCGAGCTCGGCAAGACCCTGGCCAGCCGCATCGAGGCCGCGCTGCTCGCGCGCGACAGCAGCGGCCTGAGCAACGAGACCGCCGCGTCCCTCGACTATCTCTTCCAATCCCACGCATGAGCAAGCCACCGGCACCCGGACCCAGCGCCGCAACCCCCGACGCATCCCAACCCTCGAGCCTGCTGGCCGAACGCCGCGCCAAGCTGGCGGCGCTGCGCGCGCAGGGCCCCGCCTACCCCAACGATTTCAAGCCCGACTCGCGCGCCGCCGATCTGCACGCCCAGTGCGACTCCGCCCCGCCCGACGAACTGCAGGCGCAGGCCAGGCAGGTGGCGGTGGCCGGGCGCCTGATGCTCAAGCGGGTGATGGGCAAGGCCAGCTTCGGCACCCTGCAGGACGCCAGCGGCCGCATCCAGGTCTATGTCAGCAACGACCATGCCGGCGAGGCCGGCCATGCCGCGTTCAAGCATTTCGACCTCGGCGACATCGTCGCCTGCCGCGGCACGCTGTTCAAGACGCGCGCCGGCGAACTGACCGTGCAGGTCGCGCAGATCCGCCTGCTGGCGAAGAACCTGCACCCGCTGCCCGACAAGTACCACGGGCTGGAGGACGTCGAGACGCGCTACCGCCAGCGCTACGTCGACCTGCTGGTCACCCCCGAGTCGCGCCAGCGCTTCGTGCACCGCGGGCGCATCGTCTCGGCGCTGCGCAGGGAAATGGAGGAGGCCGGCTTCGTCGAGGTCGAGACCCCGATGCTGCATCCGATCCCCGGCGGCGCCAACGCCAAGCCCTTTGTCACCCACCACAACGCGCTGGACCAGCAGATGTTCCTGCGCATCGCGCCCGAGCTGTACCTCAAGCGGCTGGTCGTCGGCGGCTTCGAGCGGGTGTTCGAGATCAACCGCAACTTCCGCAACGAGGGAATCTCGGTACGCCACAACCCCGAGTTCACGATGATGGAGTTCTATTGCGCCTACTGGAACCACCAGGACGTGATGGACTACACCGAAAAGCTCATCCGCCAGGCGGCGATCCGCGCCTGCGGATCGGCACGGCTGCTCTACCAGGGGCGGGAGATCGACCTCGACACGCCGTTCGAGCGCCTGAGCGTGCGCGACGCGGTGGCTCGCCACGCCGGCCTTCCGGACTCGGGGCTCGACGACGCCCAGGCCCTGCGCGCCGCGCTGCAGGCGGCCGGCGAGCCGGCGCCCGCGCACTGGGCAGTGGCCGAACTGCAGTTCGCGGTGTTCGAGGCGCTGGTCGAGGACAAGCTCTGGCAGCCGACCTTCATCGTCGACTATCCGGTCGAGGTGTCGCCGCTTGCGCGCGCCAGCGACACCGATCCGGCGCTCGCCGAACGCTTCGAGCTGTTCGTCAGCGGGCGGGAGATCGCCAACGGCTTTTCCGAGCTCAACGACCCCGAGGACCAGGCCGCGCGCTTTGCCGCGCAGGCGGCCAACAAGGACGCCGGCGACGAGGAGGCGATGTACTTCGACGCCGACTACATCCGCGCGCTGGAAGTGGGCATGCCGCCTGCCGGGGGTTGCGGAATCGGCATCGATCGCCTGGTCATGCTGCTGACCGATGCGCCGAGCATCCGCGACGTCATCCTGTTCCCGACGCTGCGCCGCAGCGCCGACTGACCGGGCCATGCTGCGCCGCCGCCAGCGCAAGCCCTTCGTCTGCGAGGAAAAGGGCCAGGTGTCGCTGCATTTCGGCATGGCGGCGCTGCAAAGCCGCATGCTCGCGGCCGATCCCGACCGTCTGGTGCTGGACTACACCCGCGCGATGATGAGCTTCGTGCTGATCGAGCCCGAGCCGGCGCAGGTGGTGATGATCGGCCTGGGCGGCGGCTCGCTGGCCAAGTACTGCCACGCCCACCTGCCGCGCTGCAGCTTCACCGCGGTGGAAGTCAACCCCGAGGTGATCGCGATGCGCAGTGTGTTCGCGATTCCTCCCGACAGCGAGCGATTCGCAGTGGTCGAAGCCGACGGGGCGCAATGGATCGGCGCGCATCCGCAATCCTGCGACGTCCTGCTGCTCGACGGCTTCGACTCGGCCGGGCTGCCCGAGGCGCTGAGCAGCCAGGCCTTCTACGACGCCTGCGCGCGTGCGCTGCGGCCGCGCGGCCTGCTGGTGCAGAACATCTGGGCCCCGCCCCACAGGCGCGAACTGGTGATCGAGCGCATGCGGGCGAGTTTCGACTCGGGGGTCGCGGCGCTGGACGCCGAGCACGGGGAAAACACCATCGCGCTGGCGCGCCGCGCGCCGGCCTGGCCCGAGCCGCAGTGGCTGTACCGCCGGGCGCGCGATCTCGCCGACGCCCACAGCGTCGACCTGCAGGCGCTGGCGCGCCGGCTCGACATGGCGCTGCAGGGCGCACGCTTCGACACGACCGATCGCTGAAACCCTACCTCCGTGCGGGGCATGGTGCGCCAAGCTCGGCGCAGCCGCGCTACAGTGTCTGCAGCCAGCGGCCGCCGACGGCGTGGCGGGCGGGTCGAGGATGCCCCGATGAGCACCATGCTGCATGTGATTTTCTGGCGCCATGCCGAAGCGGAGGACACCGCGCCGGGCGGCGACGACCTGCGACGCGCGCTGACCCGCCAGGGCCGGCGCGACGCCAGCGCGGTCGCCGCATGGGTCAAGGCGCATGTACCCAAGCCCTGGACGGTGTGCTGCAGCCCGGCGCTGCGCAGCCGGCAGACCGCGCTGGCGCTGGCCGACTATCCGCTGGAGGAGCCGATGCTCGCGCCCGCGTGCGGGCCCGACGCCATCCTGGAACTCATCGAGCAGCGGCGCGACCGTGCCAGCGCGCTGGTGCTGTGCGGCCACCAGCCCGCGCTGGGCAGCGCGGCGCTGGAGTGGCTCAGCGGCGCGCGCTCGCCCTTCAGCCTGCGCAAGGGCGGGCTGCTGTGGGCCTGCGAGCGCGGGCGCGAGCGCGAGGCCTCGCGGCTGCTGCGCGCCTGCATCAGCCCCGACCTGCTGGACTGAGCCGCAAGCGGCGGCGCGCCCGGGCGGCCGGGTGTCACCGAGTCGTCATCGTTGCGTCACGCAGCCGACATGGTCGTTGCCTATCGTGTCCTCACCACGTTCACGAGGAGCATCGCATGTTCGAACCCGACCCGGCGCAGGCGCCCCACGCCGAACTGCCCCAGGCCGCGGCAGCGCAGGCGCGCCAGGCGCCGCGCCTGGCGTGGGCACGACACGCCGACGAAGTCCGCGAGGCCCAAAGGCTGCGCTGGAAGGTTTTCGTCGACGAATTGCAGGCGCGGGTTGCGAGCCCGCAGCCAGGGTACGACATCGACATCTTCGACCCCTATTGCGACCACCTGCTGGCACGCGACGCCGAGGGGCGGCTGATCGGCACCTACCGCGTGCTGCCGCCGCACCAGGCGCGGCGCGTCGGCGGGCTGTACGCCGAAACCGAATTCGACCTCACGCGGCTGCTGCACCTGCGCCCCAGACTGCTCGAGCTCGGCCGCGCCTGCGTGCACCGCGACCATCGCACCGGCGCGGTGATCATGGCGCTATGGGCAGGCCTGGCCGACTACATGCGCCAGCACCAGCTGCAGGCCATGATCGGCTGCTCGAGCGTGTCGATGCGCGATGGCGGGCATTACGCCGCCAGCCTGTGGGCGCGCCTGCGCGAAGGCTACCTGGCGCCCGTCGAGGACCGCGTGCAGCCGCGGCTGGCGCTGCCGGTGGACAGCCTGCGCCAGGACCTGCCGGCCCAGGCGCCCGCGCTGTTGAAGGGGTACCTGCGAGTGGGGGCCCGGATCTGCGGCGCACCGGCGTGGGATCCGGACTTCAACACCGCCGACTTCCCGCTGCTGATGCGCCTGGACGACGTCCGGCCGCGCTACGCCCGCCACTTCCTCGAACGCGCCTGAGCCGCGGGCGGCGCCTCGGCAGGGCGGCTCAGGCGCTGAGGGTCTGCAACTGCATTTCCAGCCCGACCCGCTGCCACTCGCCCACCTCCTGCTCCAGGCTGTACTGGGTCAGCGGGGACGCCCGCAGCCACTGGGCAGCGGCCTCGATGCGCGTGCCCGAGACCCCTTGCGTCCCCGGCACCAGGCGCAGGCCGTCGAGCTCGACATCGCGGCGGTTGCGCGCCAGCAGCACGGCCAGGCGCAGCGCCAGCAGCGAGCGCAGGTCGAGGTCGGAGCCCGCCAGCGAAGCCAGCTTCTTCAGCTTGCCGCCGTGGCACAGCAGCATTTCGGCCATCGCCGCCTGCTCGCTGCGGGAAAACCCCGGCATGTCGGCGTTGCCGACGATGTAGGCCGAGTGCTTGTGGTAGGCGCTGTGGGAAATCGACAGCCCCACCTCGTGCAGGCGGGCCGCCCATTGCAGCGCCTGCCGGCGCTGCGGGGTGGCCAGGGGCTCGATCTGTTCGAGCAGCTGCAGCGCCAGTTGCTCGACCCGCGCCGCCTGCCGCGGATCGACCGCGTAGCGCTGCATGAACTGCTGGACGGTCAGCTCGCGCATGTCCTGGCGCTGCTCGCGCCCCAGCAGGTCGTACAGCACGCCCAGCCGCAGTCCGGCATCGGTGGCTTCCATCTCCCGCAGGCCGAGTTCCTCGAACACCGCCAGCATGATCGCCAGCCCTCCGGCGGCCACCGGAACGCGATCGGGCTTGAGCCCGGGCAGCCGCAGGGTGCTCAGGTCCTCGGCCTGCAGATACAGCTTGCGCAGCCGGCGCAGCCCGGCGCGGGTGATGCCCAGCGCGGCAGGCGAAGGGTTGAGCTGGCTGCCGACCAGGATGTCGGCCAGCGCCCGCGCGGTGCCGCTGGAGCCGACCGCCGAGGTCCAGCCGGTCTTGCGGAAATCCCGGGCGATGATCTGGATCTCCCGGCGCGCCGCGAGTTCGGCCGATTGCATGCGGTGCTCGTCGACGCGGCCGGCCGGGAAGAAGTCCCGGCTCATCGACACGCAGCCGATGTACAGCGACTCCATGACCCGCGGCTGCAGCCCGGAGCCGATGATGAACTCGGTCGAACCGCCGCCGATGTCCACCACCAGTCGGTTGCCCGACGACGGCGTCACCGAGTGCGCGGCGCCGATGTACACCAGGCGCGCCTCCTCGCGGCCGGCGATGACCTCGATCGGGAATCCCAGCGCCTGCTGCGCGCGCTGCAGGAACTGCGGGGCGTTCTTCGCCACCCGCACGGCGTTGGTCGCGACCGCGCGTACCCGCTCGGGGTGGAACTGCCGCAGCCGCTCGCCGAAGCGCCGCAGCGTGGCCAGCGCACGCTGCTGGCTTTCCTCGGTCAGGTTCTTGCCGGCGTCCAGCCCGGCGCCCAGGCGCACCGGCTCGCGCAGCGAGTCCAGCGGGTAGATCTGCGCGCCGTGCGGGCTCTCGGCGGCCTTGCCCACCAGCATGCGAAAGCTGTTGGAACCCAGGTCGACGGCTGCCAGATGCTGGACGGTCAAGGACATGGCTCGATTGGAACAGCTACGGATGACACCAGCTTGACGATGTCATGTAGATTTCACGGATTGGTGGAATGCTATACAAGCTGCGCCGACTCCATCCCTCCACGCCCGCGCCCTGCATGGCCCGCACGCTGCCCTCCCCGCTGCTCAATCGTGAACTGGGCACCCTGGCCTTCAACCGCCGCGTGCTCGCGCAGGCGCTGGACGAGCGCATCCCGCCTCTGGAGCGGCTGCGCTACCTGTGCATCGTCGCGTCCAACCTGGACGAGTTCTTCGAAACCCGGGTCGCGCAGCTGCAGGACGTGCTGGAGCACGACCCGGCGGCGGCGACCCCCGACGGGCTGCCGGTGGCCGAGGCGCTGCAGCTGGTCGCCGAGGACGCGCATGCGCTGGTGGCCGAGCAGTACCGTGTGCTGGAGCAGGCGCTGTACCCCTTGCTGCTCGGGCAGGGGATCGGCTTCGTCGGCAGCAGCCAGTGGACGCCGCGCCAGCAGCGCTGGGCGCGGGCGTACTTCGAGCGGGAGATCCTGCCGGTGCTCACCCCGATCGGCCTCGACCCCGCGCACCCCTTCCCCAAGGTACTCAACAAGAGCCTGAACTTCGCGGTGGTGCTGGAAGGCACCGACGCCTTCGGGCGCAACGTCGACCTGGGCATCATCCAGGCGCCGCGCGCGTTGCCGCGCCTGCTCGCGCTGCCGCCCGAACTCGCCCCGCAGCCCGGGCCCCGACACGGCTTCGTTCTGCTGTCGTCGCTGATGCACATGTACGCCGGCCAGGCCTTTCCCGGCCTGAAGGTGCTGGGAGTGCACCAGTTCCGGGTCACCCGCAACAGCGAGCTGTTCGTCGACGACGACGAGATCACCAACCTGCGCACCGCGCTGCAAGGCGAATTGCGCTCGCGCCACTATGGCGACGCGGTGCGCCTGGAGGTCGCCAGCGCCTGCCCGCAGCCGCTGCTGGAGCGCCTGATGCGGGAGAACGCGCTGCAGGCGCGCGACTGCTACCGCGCCGACGGCCCGGTGAACCTGGCGCGCCTGCAGTCGGTGATCGACATGGTGCCCCACCGCGACGACCTGACCTACCCGGTCCACCAGCCGGCGCTGGTCCCCGGCTGGCCCGGGGCCGAGCCCGAGCTGTTCGAGCACATCCGCGGCAGCGACATCCTGCTGCACCACCCCTACGACAGCTTCGCCCCGGTGGTCGACCTGGTGCGCACCGCCGCGCGCGACCCGCAGGTGCTGGCGATCAAGCAGACCATCTATCGTGCCGGGCAGACTTCCGAACTGATGGAGGCGCTGATCGAGGCGGCGCGCAACGGCAAGGAAGTCACCGTGGTGCTGGAGCTGATGGCGCGCCAGGACGAGGAGACCAACATCAACTGGGCGGCGCGCCTGGAGGCCGAGGGAGCCCATGTGGTGTACGGCGTGGTCGGATTCAAGTGCCACGCCAAGATGCTCATGGTCGTTCGCCGCGAGCGCAGCGGCCGCCAGGGCGAGCGGCTGCGGCGCTACGTGCATCTGGGAACCGGCAACTACCACACCCGCACCGCCAGGCTGTATACCGACTTCGGGCTGATGACGGCCAACGAGGCGATCTGCGCCGACGTCAACCAGGTGTTCCTGGAGATCACCGGCTCATCCCACTTCGAGCCGCTGCGGCGACTGTGGCAATCGCCGTTCTCGCTGCTGGACAACCTGCTGAAGGCCATCCGCCGCGAGGCCCGGCTGGCGCGCGCGGGCAAGCGCGCGCGCATCTGGGCCCGGGTCAACGCGCTGGTCGAGCCCACGGTCATCGCCGAGCTGTACAAGGCCTCGCGCGCCGGGGTCGAGGTGCGGCTGCTGGTTCGCGGCCCCTGCATGCTGCGCCCGGGGGTCGCCGGGCTTTCGGAGAACATCCGGGTGCGCTCGGTGATCGGGCGCTTCCTCGAGCACTCGCGGGTGTTCTGTTTCCACAACGACGGCCGCGACGACGTGTGGATCTCCTCGGCCGACTGGATGGAGCGCAACCTGTTCCGCCGGGTGGAGATCGCCGCGCCGATCCTCGACCCGCAGGCCCGCCGCAAGGTCATCGAGGAAGGCCTGCAGGTGCATTGGCGACTCGCGGGCAACGCCTGGGACATGGATGGCGCGGGCCGCTGGCACCGCGCCCACGGCTGGCAGCGGGCGCGCAGCAGCCACCAGGCGCTGATCGACTCGCGCAACCAGCCCGGCTGACCCGCCGGCGGCGGCGGAGCCCGCCGACTCAGGCGCGTTCGACCTCGGCGCCGGCGTCCGGCGCCGGCTCGCGCAGCACCAGGCGCTGGGCGGGAAAGCGCGCGCTGAAGGTGCTGCCCTTGCCGAGTTCGCTGGCGATGCGCAGCTCGGCCTGGTGGCGCAGCAGCGCATGCTTGACAATGGCCAGCCCGAGTCCGGTGCCTCCGGACTCGCGCGAACGCCCGCGGTCGACCCGGTAGAAGCGCTCGGTGAGGCGGGGAATATGCTCGGAGGCGATGCCGATCCCGGTGTCGCTGACGCTGAATTCGCCCACCGCGTCTCCCAGTCCGCTGTCCAGCACCCGCCAGCGGATCCGCACCGTGCCGCCGTCGGGGGTGTAGCGCACGGCATTGCTGACCAGATTGCCGAAGGCACTGGTCAGCTCGCCGCTGGCACCGCGCAACTGGCTGATGTCGGCCGACGCCTCGATGCGGTGGCGGCCGCCCGACAGCGCCCGCGCGTCGGCGCTCAGCCGTGCGACCATGTTCGGCATGTCGAGCAGTTCCTCGGCGGGCTGATGCGGGTCGCCTTCGAGATGGGCCAGGGTCAGCAGGTCCTCCACCAGCTGGCGCATGCGATCGCTCTGCTGCTGCATCAGCTCGAGGATGTGCTGGCGTTCATCGGCCGACAACTCGAGGCTGAGCAGCGACTCGACGAAGCCCGCGATCACCGTCAGCGGGGTCTTGATTTCGTGCGACACGTTGGCGACAAAGTCGCGTCGCATCGCCTCGGTGCGTTCGAACTGGGTCACGTCGCGCGACAGCAGCAGCTTGTCGCCGTCGCCATAGGGAATCACCTGCACGCTGAGCAGCACCGTGCCGTGGCCGGCGCTGCGCCGCAGCAACAGCGGTTCGCCGAACTGCCGCGACGCCAGGTAGGCGACGAATTCGGGGTTGCGGATCAGGTGCACCGCGTGCTGCCGCAGGTCGCGCCGGGTATCCAGCCCGAAGTGGGTCGCCGAGGTGGCGTTGCACCAGTCGATCTGGCCATTCGAGTCGATCAGCATGACCCCGTTGGGCGAGGCCTGCAGCGCCTCGATGAACCGGCTGAGCTTGCCCTCCTCGCGTTGCACCCGGCTCTGCCACAGGCGCAGCTGGCGCGCGCTGCGGTAGAACACCTCCTCCCAGGCTCCCGGCATGCGCGGCACGGTGTCGCGTTGCGGCAGTCGCAGCCACGCCAGCAGCCTGGCGCGCGCCACGGTGTCCCAGGCGACCACCGCCAGCGCCAGCGCGCAGGCCAGCGCCAGGCCGCCAGCGAGCCCGAACCGGGTCGAGCCCAGCACCGCCACCAGCGCCATCGCGACGACGATCGCGCCCAGCCGAAGGATCACGGAGCGCATGCGGTCGGTGGATCGGAAAGAGGCCAGGCCGTGCTGGAGGCGACACGGAGCCGGCGCGGCCGGCCCTCAGGCAGCGGGAGCACCCTGGCGCTGGGTGAAGCGATAGCCGGCGCCGCGCACGGTTTCCACCAGCTCGGCGCACTGCGCCGGAGCCAGCGCCTCGCGCAAGCGCTTGATGTGCACGTCCACGGTGCGCTCCTCGATGAACACGTGGTCGCCCCAGACCTTGTCGAGCAGCGCGCCGCGGCTGTGCACCCGCTCGGGGTGGGTCATCATGAAGTGCAGCAGCTTGAACTCGGTGGGGCCGAGCCGCAACTCGCGTTCGGAGCCGTCGGCCGCGGTGTAGGTCACGCGGCGCGTGCCGGGGTCGACCGACAGGCCGCCGCTGCGCACCGGCTCGTCGGTCAGCTGCGGGGAGCGCCTGCGCAGCACCGCGCGGATCCGCGCCACCAGCTCCTTCGGCGAAAAGGGCTTGGTGATGTAGTCGTCGGCGCCGGCGTCGAGCCCGGCCACGGTGTCGCCCTCCTCGCTTCGCGCGGTCAGCAGGATCATCGGGATGGCCCGCGTGCGCGAGCCCTGGCGCAGTTCGCGCACCAGCGCCACCCCCGACATGCCCGGAAGCATCCAGTCGACCAGCATCACGTCGGGCAGCACGTCGCGGATCAGCCGCAGCGCCTCCTCGGCGCTGCCGGCAACGATCGGGCAATGCCCTGCGTGGCGCAGGTTGACCGCGAGCAGTTCGGCAATCGCCGGTTCATCTTCGACAATCAGGATGTTGCTGGCCATATCGGTCGTTCGAGCTTGCGCCGCCTGCAACCCCAGGCGAGGCTCAAAGGGTTCCCGCGACTTCGTTGAAGGCTTCCCGGTTGTGGCGCACGTCGGTGCCGCGCACCACGTAGATCACGAACTCGGCGATGTTCTTGGCATGGTCGCCGATGCGCTCGATCGCCTTGGCGATGAACACCATGTCCAGGCTGGCCGAGATGTTGCGCGGGTCTTCCATCACGTAGGTGATGAGCTTGCGCATGAAGGAGTCGAACTCGGCGTCGATCGCGCTGTCGGCGGTGACGATGTCGACCGCCGCGCGCTCGTCCAGGCGGGCGAAGGCGTCGAGCGCCTTGCGGATCTGCGCGACCGCGAGGTCGGATTCGCGGATGATCTCGTTGAACGAAATGCTCAGGTTCGACCCCGCCTCGATGAGGTCGCGCGCCATGCGCGCGATGCGATCGGCCTCGTCGCCGACCCGCTCCAGGTTGGTGATGGTCTTGGAGATCGCGAGCATCAGCCGCAGGTCGCGCGCGGTCGGCTGGCGCTTGGCGATGATCTGCGCGACGTCGGCGTCGATTTCCACTTCCATCTGGTTGACCCGCTGCTCGTTGAGCAGCACGCCGCGCGCCGCCTCGGCGTCGAAATGGCGCAGCGCGTAGACGGCCTGGGCGATCTGCGATTCGACCAGTCCGCCCATTTCCAGCACGCGGGTGGAAATGGCGCTGATCTCGGCGTCGAACTGGGTGGAGAGATGCTTGTCCATGGTGTGCGCTCCGGCGGCCGCCTCAACCGAAGCGGCCGGTGATGTAGTCCTCGGTCTGCTGCTTGGTCGGCTTGAGGAAGATCTGGTTGGTGTCGCCGAACTCGATGAGTTCGCCCAGGTACATGTAGGCGGTGAAATCCGACACCCGCGCCGCCTGCTGCATGTTGTGGGTGACGATGGCCACCGTATAGTCGCTTTTCAGCTCGGTCACCAGTTCCTCGATCTTGCCGGTCGATATGGGGTCGAGCGCCGAGGTCGGCTCGTCGAGCAGCAGCACCTCGGGCTTGATGGCGATCGCCCGCGCGATGCACAGCCGCTGCTGCTGGCCGCCCGACAGGCTCAGCCCGCTTTGCTGCAGCTTGTCCTTCACCTCGTCCCACAACCCGGTCTTGGTCAACGCCCAGTGCACCCGCTCCTCGACCTCGGCGCGGCGCAGGCTTTCGTAGAGGCGGATGCCGAAGGAGATGTTCTCGAAAATGGACATCGGGAAAGGCGCCGGCTTCTGGAACACCATGCCGACGCGGGCCCGCAGCAGCGAGACGTCGACGTCGCGCGCCAGGATGTTGCGCCCGTCCATCAGCACCTGGCCCTCGGCGCGCTGCTCGGGATAGAGCTCGTACATGCGGTTGAATACCCGCAGCAGCGTGGACTTGCCGCAGCCCGAAGGCCCGATGAACGCGGTGACCTGGTTGTGGGCGATATCCAGGCTGACGTCCTTCAGCGCGTGGTACTGACCGTAGTAGAAGTTCAGGTTGCGAACCGAAAGGCGCGGCGAGCCGTTGTCCCGGGGCTCCTGCATCGGTTGATTCATCGGGGTTCCTCGCGAGGTATCGGTCGACGCGCGCAGCCACGCGTTCAGCCCGGGCGCTGCGCCCGGCTGAGCATCATGCGTGCGCCGATGTTGATCAGCAGCACCATCGCGACCACCAGGAAGGCAGCCGCATAGGCCAGCGCGTGCGCCGAAGCGAAGGGCTGGTTGATGAAGCTCCAGATCACGTAGGTCAGGTAGCCGATCGGCTCCTTGGTCAACTGACCGCTCCACAGGTAGTTGGACCAGCCCGCGGTGTAGATCAGCGGCGCGGTCTCGCCCACCGACATGGCCAGGGAGATCAGCACGCCGGTGATGACTCCCGAGCGGGCCGCGGGCAGCAGCACGCGCATGGTCACCTGGGCCTCGGTGCAGCCCAGCGCGTACGCCGCCTCGCGCAGGCTGGTCGGGTTCTGCCGCATCGCCAGCTCGGCGAAACGCGCGATGTACGGGGTGATCATGATCGCCAGGGTGATCGCCCCGGCCAGCGCCGAGAACTGCCAGCCCAGCCCGATCACCAGCGTGACGTAGCTGAAATAGCCGAGCACGATCGACGGCACCCCGGTCAGCACGTCGGCCAGGAAGCGCACCGAACTGGCCCAGCGACCGCCGCCGAACTCGGCCAGGTAGATGCCGGTGAGCACGCCGATCGGGGCGGCGAACACCAGCGAGCCCAGGCTGAGCACCAGCGTGCCCTCGATGGCGTTGAGCAGGCCGCCGCTGATGCCGTTGGTGACGGTGGTGAACAGCTCCGGGGAGATCGCGGTCGCGCCGCGCGACAGGGTCATCCAGATGATGTCGGCCAGCGGCAGCAGCACGATCAGGAACGCGAGCAGGCACAGCAGCGCATAGAAGCGGTTGGCCAGCAGGCGCCGCCGATGCCTGGCGCCGCCCCGCTCAGACGCGTTGGACACGGACGTTCCGGGTGAGGATGCGAGCGATGACATTGACGATCACCGAGATGACAAGGAGCACCACCGCGATCTCGGCCAGCGAGCGCACCGCCATGCCGGTGGGATCCTCCAGCGCGCTGTCGAGTTGCGACGCGATGAACGCGGCCATGGTGGAAATCGGGCTGTACAGGTTGTGCGGCAGGTAGTTCAGCGCGCCGCCGCTGACCATCAGCACCGCCATGGTCTCGCCCAGCGCCCTGCCGAGGGCGAGGATCACCGCGCCGATCAGCGGAAGGCGCACCGCGGGCAACAGGGTCCTGCGCAGCATTTCGGCGCGTGTCGACCCCAGCGCGAAGGAGCTTTCGCGCAACTCCCTGGGGACCCGCTTGAAGGCTTCGATCAGCGTGCTGGTGATCACCGGCAGCACCATCAGCGCCAGCACCATGCCGGAAGTCAGCAGGCCGAAGCCGCTGTTGGCCGGCGCCGAAAGGAAGGGGATGAAGAAAAACACCCGAGACAGCACCGGGGCCAGGTCCTTGAGCATCATCGGCGCGAGGATTTCCAGCCCCCACAGGCCGTAGACCACGCTGGGCACCATGGCCAGCAGTTCCACCACCTGCGCCAGCGGACCGCGCAGGCGGTGCGGAACGTATTCGCTCAGGTACAGCGCGACGCCGACGCCGACCGGCACCGCGACGATCAGCGCGAGCGCCGAGCTGGCCAGCGTGCCGACGATGAATACCCAGATGCCGTAGTGGGCGCCGATCGGGACGACCAGGCCGCCGCCGCGCGGGGTCGGGTTGGCGTACAGGTTGCCCAGGCTCCAGGTCTGGGAGAACAGGAAATGCAGGCCGTTGAACCGGATCGCCGGCCAGGAGTACAGCACCAGGAAGACGAAGATCGCCAGCAGCGCCAGCGGGATGAGCGCCGAGACCACTTGCAGGCTGCTACGAAAGACGCGCATCGTTTCCGGTTCGTTTGGACAAGACGCGCGCCGCGTGCCCGTCGACCGGGCAGCGCGGCGCGCCGTGGGCAGTCGTCCGATTACTGGATCTTGGCGATCTGCTGCTGGCTCAGGTGCTGGATCCGCGGAGGCAGCGCGACGAAGTGCACCGCGCGCAGGTACTTGGCCTGGTTGCCGCCCTTGGAGGCAACGGCCCAGTCGAGGAACTCACGCACCGCGGTGGCCACCGCCGGGTTGGCCTGCTTGGTGTTGACGATCGCGTACTCGTAGTTGATGATCGGGTAGGAGTTGGCTCCGGCGGCGAACACCAGGCTGATGCGCTCGTCGTCCGGGGTCTTGGCGATCAGGCCCGCGGCCGCGTCGCTGATGGTCTGCTGGCTGGGCAGCAGGAAGCGGCCGGCGCGGTTCTTCAGCTCGGCGGTGCCCAGGCCGGCCTGGTCGATCTGCTTGGTGAAGCTCACGCCGATGTAGGCGATGGAGTACGGGGTGCCGTGGCAGGCCTGCACCATGCCGGGGTTGCCGTTGGCGCCGACGCCGCCCTGCACCGCGGGCCAGCTGATCGTGGTGCCGTAGCCGACGCTGTTGTTCCACTTCGGAGTCGAGAACGACAGGTACTGGCTGAAAATGAAGGTGTCGCCGCTGCCGTCGGTGCGGTGGATCGGCACGATCACGTGGTCGGGCAGCTTGACGCCCGGGTTCATCGCGCGGATCGCCGGGTCGTTCCACTTGGTGATCGAGCCGTCGTAGATGCCGGCGAGCACCGGGCCGCTCAGGCGCAGGTGGTGGTCGTTCAGCCCGGGGACGTTGTAGTTGATCGACTGCGCCGAGATCGCCAGCGGCACGTTGATGATGGTGCCGGCCTTCTTGATCTGCGCGTCGCTCATGTACGCGTCGGAGGCGCCGATCTGGGCCACGCCGGAGATCGCCTGGGCGATGCCGGTGCCGCTGCCGGTACCTTGGGTGGTGATCTTCACCCCCGGGTGCATCTTGGTGTAGTCCGGGACCCACAGGTTGAACAGCGGGTACAGCAGCGTCGAGCCGGTTTCCAGGATGTTCACGGTCCCGGCGGCGTGCGCGGCCAGCGGCATCACCGAGCCGGCCATCACGAGGCCGGCGGAGGCCAGCATCAGCTTGAGTTGCTTGCGGCGTAGCGGTTGCATCGACATTCGAAATTCTCCTGAGTGCGCACCGCAGTCGAGCGGTGTCTGGCACCACATTGGAGAGTTCCATTATGACACTTTCATGAAACCTGCTGAAATGTCGCCGACGCAACTGCAACCAAACGCCACGCCAGCCACGCCAGCCACGCCAGCCACGCGGGCCACGCGCCGCCTCAGCCGGGCTGCAGCGCCTCGCCCAGGCGACGCGCGCAGTCCTGGCCGCGCGCCGCATCGGGATGCTCGACCATGATGCGCAGCAGGGGCTCGGTTCCGCTGGCGCGCACCAGCAGCCGCCCGCTTCCGGCGATCTCGGCCTGCACCTGCTCGCGCGCGGCGGCGAAGCCGGCATGGGACTTCCAGTCCACCCCGGGCGCCAGGCGCACGTTGAGCAGGGTCTGCGGCAGCAGCTGCAGGCTCGCCAGCTGCTCGCCCAGGCTGCGCTGTCTGCGCACGACGAGCTCGAGCATCTGCAACGCGGCGACGATGCCGTCGCCGGTGGTGTGGCGATCCAGCAGCAGCAGGTGGCCCGAGCCCTCGCCGCCCAGCTGCCAGCCGCGCTCCAGCAGCTCCTCCAGCACGTAGCGGTCGCCGACCGCGGCACGCACGAAATGCATGCCCTGCGCGAGCAACGCCTGCTCGACGGCCAGGTTGGTCATCAGCGTGCCCACCACTCCCGGCGGGCGGCGGTCCATCGCCAGCAGGTACAGCAGCTCGTCGCCGTTGAACAGCCGTCCTGCGGAGTCGACCAGCTGCAGCCGGTCGGCGTCGCCGTCGAGGGCGATGCCGTAGTCGGCCCGCTGCTCGCGCACCGCCTGGATCAAGGCCTGGGGCGCGGTCGCGCCGAAGCCGCGGTTGATGTTGAAGCCGTCGGGCGAGGCGCCGATGCTCAGCACGTCGGCGCCGAGTTCGTGGAACACCGCCGGCGCGATGTGATAGGCGGCGCCATGGGCGCAGTCGACGACCAGGCGCAGGCCCTTCAAGGTCTGGTGGTTGGGAAAGGTGCTCTTGCAGAACTCGATGTAGCGCCCGGCAGCGTCGTCCAGCCGCCTGGCCTTGCCCAGCTCCTCCGAGGCCACGCAACCCTCGGCGCGCGGCAGCTCGGCCTCGACCGCGGCTTCCCAGCTGTCGGGCAGCTTGCTGCCGGCCGACGAGAAGAACTTGATGCCGTTGTCGGCATAGGGGTTGTGGGACGCGCTGACCACCACGCCGAGATCCAGGCGCAGCGCGCGCGTCAGGTAGGCGACCCCCGGCGTGGGCAGCGGGCCCACCAGCACGACGTCGCAGCCCGCCGCGGCGAAGCCGCATTCCAGCGAGGCCTCCAGCATGTAGCCCGAGACCCGCGTGTCCTTGCCGATCAGCACCGTCGGTCGCCCGCCGCCCTGGGCGCGCAGCACCCGGCCCGCGGCGTGCCCCAGACGCAGCCCGAACTCGGGGACGATCGGCGCGCTGCCCACGCGGCCGCGCACGCCGTCGGTACCAAAGTATGTCCTTGCGCTCACCGTCGCCGTCTCCCGTGTCGTCGCGCCGCCGTCAACCCGTCATCGCCTCGAAGGCACGCACCGCGTCGCGCGTGGCGGCCACGTCGTGCACCCGCAGCACCCGCGCGCCGCCGGCCACGCAGGCCAGCGCGGCGCCGATGCTGGCGTGCAGCCGTTCGCGCGGCGGCACCGCGGCGAATTGCGCCAGCATCGATTTGCGCGAAACCCCGACCAGCAGCGCGTGACCCAGGCCGGCGATCGCCCCCAGGCCGCGCGCAAGCTGCAGGTTGTGCTCGCGCGTCTTGCCGAAGCCGAAGCCCGGGTCGACGCAGATGCGCTGCGCCGCGATCCCGGCCGCCTGCAACTCCCGCGCGCGCCGCCCGAGGAAATCCCTCACCTCGGCGACGACGTCGGCGTACACCGGCGCGTGCTGCATGCTCGCGGGTTCGCCCTGCATGTGCATCAGGCAGACTCCGGCGCTGGAACTGCCCGCCACCGCCTGCAGCGCCCCCGGCCGGCGCAGCGCGTACACGTCGTTGATGATGTCGGCGCCCGCCTCGAGCGCGGCCCGCATGGTGCGCGGATGGTAGGTGTCGACCGACACCGGAACCTTCCAGCCCGCGACTTCGCGCAGCACCGGTTGCAGGCGCGACCACTCCTGCTCGTCGCTCACCGGCTGCGCCCCCGGGCGCGTCGACTCGGCTCCGAGGTCGAGGATGTCGGCCCCTTCGTCGAGCAGCCGCCGGCAGCGCTCGATCGCCTGCGCCGGCGTGGCGTCGGCGCCGCCGTCGGAAAACGAGTCCGGGGTCAGGTTGACAATGCCCATCAGCAGCGTGCGCTGCAGCGGCAGCGCGAAGCGCCCGGCCTGCCAGGCAGGCGCGGGCGCGGCACCCAGGGTATCGCCCGGCAAGGCGGGAGCCTGCAGCGAACGCGCTGCGCTCAGACCGGGCTGGCGGTCGGCGCGTCCGACGGCAGGCCGCCGCTGGAACGCCCGGCGCTCGGGGGCTGGCTGCTGGGCAGCGCTCCCGGCGGGCGTGGCGGACGCGGCGGGCGCCCCGACATGATGTCGTCGATCTGCTCGGAGTCGATGGTCTCCCACTCCAGCAGCGCCTGCGCCATCGCGTGGATCTTGTCCTGGTTGTCCTCGATCAGCTTGCGGGCCAGCGCGTACTGCTCGTCGATGATGCGACGGATCTCGGCGTCGACCTTCTGCATCGTCTGCTCGGACACGTGGGTGGTCTTGGTGATCGAGCGGCCGACGAACACCTCGCCCTCGTTCTCGGCGTAGACCATCGGCCCCAGGGTGTCGGACATGCCGTAGCGGGTCACCATGTCGCGCGCAAGCTGGGTCGCGCGCTCGAAGTCGTTCGAGGCCCCGGTGGTCATCTGGTGCATGAACACTTCCTCGGCGATGCGCCCGCCGAACAACACCGAGATCATGCTCAGGATGCGGTCGCGCCCCATGCTGTAGCGGTCGGCCTCGGGCAGTTGCATGGTCAGCCCGAGCGCGCGGCCGCGCGGGATGATGGTCACCTTGTGCACCGGGTCGGTCTGGGGCATCAGCCGCGCCACCAGCGCGTGCCCCGCCTCGTGGTAGGCGGTGTTGCGCCGCTCGTCCTCGGGCATGACCATCGAGCGCCGCTCGGCGCCCATCATGATCTTGTCCTTGGCGCGCTCGAAGTCCTCCATCTCGACCAGGCGGGCATTGCGCCGGGCCGCGAACAGAGCCGCCTCGTTGACCAGGTTGGCCAGGTCGGCGCCGGAGAATCCGGGGGTGCCGCGCGCCAGGATGTCGGCCCGCACGTCGGGGCCGACCGGCGCCTTGCGCATGTGCACGCCGAGGATCTGCTCGCGGCCGCGGATGTCGGGCAACTGCACGTAGACCTGGCGGTCGAAGCGCCCGGGGCGCAGCAACGCGGGGTCGAGGATGTCCGGACGGTTGGTCGCGGAGATCACGATCACCCCCAGGTTGGTGTCGAAACCGTCCATCTCGACCAGCATCTGGTTCAGCGTCTGCTCGCGCTCGTCGTTGCCGCCGCCCAGGCCGGCGCCGCGATGGCGGCCGACGGCGTCGATCTCATCGATGAAGATGATGCAGGGGGCGTGCTTCTTCGCGGTCTCGAACATGTCGCGAACCCGCGACGCGCCGACGCCGACGAACATCTCGACGAAGTCCGAGCCGGAAATCGAGAAGAACGGCACCTTGGCCTCGCCGGCCACACTCTTGGCCAGCAGGGTCTTGCCGGTCCCCGGCGGCCCCACGAGCAGCACGCCGCGCGGGATGCGCCCGCCCAGCTTCTGGAACTTCTGCGGGTCGCGCAGGAAGTCCACCAGTTCCTTGACCTCCTCCTTGGCCTCGTCGCAGCCGGCCACGTCGGCGAAGGTCACGGTGTTGCTGGACTCGTCGAGCAGGCGCGCCTTGGACTTGCCGAAGCTGAACGCCCCGCCGCGGCCACCGCCCTGCATTTGCCGCATGAAATACACCCAGACCCCGATCAGCAAGAGCATCGGGAACCAGGAAATCAGGATCTGCATCAGGAACGACTGTTCCTCACGCGGCGCGCCGACGACCTGCACGCCATCGCGCATCAGGTCGCCGGTCATCCACAGGTCACCCGGCGAGGTCAGCGAGTAATGGCTGCCGTCGGTGGTGGTGACGTCGAGCGTGCCGCTCTGGTGCACCACGACCTTCTTCACCCGGCCCTGCTTGGCCTCGTGCATGAACTGGGTGTAGCTGACGGTTTCGGCCGGAGCGCTGCGGTCGAATTGCTTGAACACCGTGAACAGCACCAAGCCGATGACCAGCCAGATTGCGACCTTGGAAAACCATTGATTGTTCAACACGGACTCCTCGAACCCTGGCGGGATCCAGCCTCGCGCGGCCGCGCGCTCGATCCCCCAGCATGTGCTGCCGATTTTAGGGGAATCAAGCCCCCGCCCCCTGATTCTGCGCAGATCGGGAGCGGACTCCCCGGCAAAACCCTAATCACCTTGTCAACACCATGGGCTTGCCGCGGCCCGGCGGCCCGCCACACCCGCGATCATTTCCATTTTTTCTATCGATCATCAGATCATGATAGCTCAATCAGCCTGCTTCCGCCCGACGTGGCTGGCTCGCCAGCAGGAACACCTCGGCCGAGCGGTCTCGGGAGGCCTTGGGCTTGAGGGTGCGCACCAGCTTGAAGCGCTGCTTGTAGCGCTCGACGATCTGGCTGAAATACCCGCTGTGGAAGGTCTTCACCAGCAGCGAGCCGCCGTCGGCCAGCCATTCGCAGGCGAACTCCAGCGCCAGGTCGGCCAGGTGCTCGACCCGCGCGGAGTCGGCCGGAGCGATGCCCGACAGGTTGGGAGCCATGTCCGACAGCACCAGGTCGACGCGACGGCCTTGCAGCAGCGCCTCGAGTTGCCGCAGCACCTGCGGCTCGCGGAAATCGCCCTGCAGGAACTGCACGCCGTCGACCGGATCCATGGGCAACAGGTCGAGCGCGAGCACCTGGCCGCGCAGCGCGCCCGACTCGTCGTGCCCGAGGCGGCGCACCAGGTACTGCGACCACGCTCCGGGCGCGCTGCCGAGTTCGACGATCAACTGGCCCGGCCGCAGCAGGCGGTGGGCCTGGTCGATCTCCTGCAGCTTGTAGACGGCGCGCGAGCGATACTGATCCTTCTGCGCCTGCTTGACATAGGGGTCGTGCAGGTGCTCGTCGAGCCAGCGGCGGTTGAGTCGCTTCTTCTTCATGGTCTTGCCACAGGCTCCCGGGAGCGGCGCGCCGGCCGCAGGACCGATAATGCGTACATGGACATCCTCGAACTGACCCCTGCCGAGCGCAGCGCCAGGCGCGCCCAGGCGCATTCCCTCAAGCCCAGCGTGCTGATCGGCGACCAGGGACTGAGCGACGCCGTGCTGGCCGAGATCGAACGCGCGCTGCGCGCCCACGACCTCATCAAGGTGCGCGTGGCCGTCGACGACCGCGACGCCCGCGCGCAGATGCTGCAGACCATCTGCCAGCGCCTGCACGCCGCGCCGGTGCAGAGCATCGGCCGCATGCTGGTGCTGTACCGCCCGCTGCCCGAGGAGCAGGCGCCGACGCACGCGGGCGCCGGCGCCCCGCGCCAGGTCAAGGTGGTCGTGCCCTCGCGCAGCCCGACCCACCGGGCCAAGGTCAAGCGCCTGACGGTGCTGGGCAACCAGCGCGTCACCGCCGCGGGCAAGGTCAAGCGGGCCAAGCCCAGGCGCTCCAGCGTGAAGAAGATCCGACTCGGCTGAAGGGCGCGCGGCCTCAGCCGGCCACCGCGCCGCCGCGCAGTTGCGAGGGCAGCAGCCAGGCGTAGGCCAGCACGCACAGCGCCTGCCCCAGGTACGCGCCGCTGGCCGCCAGGTGCCAGCCGGAGGCCGACGCGGCACCGGTGGCGGCGGCCGCCAGCAGCTGCGGAACGATCACGAACTCCCCCAGCACGTCGAAGAACAGCCCGCCCATCACCAGCAGCAGCGGCGTGCTCATGCGCAGCGCGCGGCGCTTCTCGACGACCAGCAGCGTCCCGCCGAGCACCAGCCCGACGAGCGACATCCAGTAGAACATGCGGCTGGCCACCGCGGCGGCGGCCAGCCGGTCGGCGATCAGCGCGAACGCGGTCGGCGCGCCGATCAGCCCGACCGCGGCCAGACCGCCCAGCCACAGCCCGACCAGCACGATCTGCCCGCGCAGACGCAAGATGCCTGCGGGCAGCGGCACGCGACGCCCGGAGGACATCACGAGTAGCTCACCTTGACCAGGCTGTAGCTGCGCGTGCCGGCGGGCGCGGCGACCCGGATCAGGTCGCCCTCCTCCTTGCCGATCAACGCGCGTGCAATCGGCGAGCTCACCGAGATCATGCCTTGCTTGAGGTCGGCCTCGTCGTCGCCGACGATCTGGTAGGTGACCTCGTCGCCGGTGTCCTCGTCGCACAACTCGACGGTGGCGCCGAACACCACGCGTCCGCCGGCGTCGAGCTCGGTCGGATCGATGATCTGCGCCGACGACAGCTTGCCCTCGATCTCGGCGATGCGACCTTCGATGAAGCCCTGGCGGTCCTTGGCAGCCTCGTACTCGGCGTTCTCGGACAGGTCGCCCTGCGCCCGGGCCTCGGCGATGGCCTGGATCACCGCGTGCCGCTCGGTGGTCTTCAGGCGTTGCAGTTCGGCGCGCAGCTTTTCCGCGCCGCGGCGGGTCATGGGAGTAGGCATGGAACAGGATGCTCGGGTGAAGGCCAAATTTTCAGTGTGCCAAAGCGAGGCTCTGATGTAAAGCCTGCAAGGGGTACGGCTCCAGGCTGGAGAGGCTCTTCAAACCCTCGACCGCCGCCTCGGCCCCGGCGATGGTCGTGAACGTGGCCACGCGAGCCGCCAGCGCGCTGGTGCGGATGGCGCGCGAATCGGCGATGGCATTGCGCCGCTCCTCGACCGTGTTGACCACCATCGCGATGTCCCCGGCCTTCATCATGTCGACCACGTTCGGCCGGCCCTCGGTGACCTTGTTGACCACCTCGACCTGCAGCCCGGCCTGGCTCAGCGCCAGCGCGGTGCCGCGCGTGGCGCTGAGGGTGAAGCCCATCGCCGCCAGCTCGCGCGCGACCTCGACCATGCGCGGCTTGTCGCTGTTCTTCACCGACAGGAACACCTTGCCCGAACCCGGCGCCGGCAGCCGCGTGCCGGCGCCGATCTGGCTTTTCACGAAGGCTTCGCCGAAGCTGCGCCCGACCCCCATGACCTCGCCGGTGGACTTCATCTCCGGGCCGAGGATCGGGTCGACTCCGGGGAACTTGACGAAGGGGAAAACGGCCTCCTTGACGCTGAAGTAGCCCGGCACCACCTCGTCGGGAACGGCCTGCTCGCGCAGGCCGCGGCCGACCATGCAACGCGCGGCGATCTTCGCCAGTTGCAGCCCCGTGGCCTTGGACACGAAGGGCACGGTGCGCGACGCGCGCGGGTTGACTTCCAGCACGAAGATGCGGTCCTCGTCTCCGTCCTGCTGGATCGCGAACTGCACGTTCATCAGGCCGACCACCTGCAGCGCCCGCGCCATCGCCACCGTCTGCCGCTTGAGCTCGGCGATGGTCGACGCGCGCAGCGAGTACGGAGGCAGCGAGCACGCCGAATCGCCCGAATGCACCCCGGCCTGCTCGATGTGCTCCATCACCCCGGCGACGAACACCTGCTCGCCGTCGCACACCGCGTCGACGTCGCACTCGATGGCATCGTTGAGGAAGCGGTCGAGCAGCACCGGCGAGTCGTTGGACACCTTCACCGCCTCGCGCATGTAGCGCTCGAGGTCGCGTTGCTCGTGGACGATTTCCATCGCCCGGCCGCCCAGCACGTAGCTCGGCCGCACGACCAGCGGGTAGCCGATCTCCTCGGCACGCGCGATGGCCTCCGTTTCGGAGCGCGCGGTGCGGTTGGCCGGCTGCAGCAGGCCCAGCTTGTGGATGAGCTGCTGGAAGCGCTCGCGGTCCTCGGCGGCGTCGATCATGTCGGGGCTGGTGCCGATGATCGGCACCCCGGCGTCGCCCAGCGCCAGCGCCAGCTTCAGCGGCGTCTGGCCGCCGTATTGCACGATCACCCCGGCGGGCTTTTCCTTGTCGACGATCTCCAGCACGTCCTCCAGGGTCAGGGGCTCGAAGTACAGCCGGTCCGAGGTGTCGTAGTCGGTGGACACCGTCTCCGGGTTGCAGTTGACCATGATGGTCTCGAAGCCGTCCTCGCGCAGCGCCAGCGCAGCGTGCACGCAGCAATAGTCGAACTCGATGCCCTGGCCGATGCGGTTCGGCCCGCCTCCGAGGACGACGATCTTCTTGCGGCCGCTCGGCGCCGCCTCGCACTCTTCCTCGTAGGTCGAGTACAGATAGGCCGTCTGCGTGCCGAACTCGGCGGCGCAGGTGTCGACCCGCTTGTAGACGGGGCGCACCTGCAGTTGATGGCGGCGCCGGCGCACCGCGCCCTCGGTGCTGCGCAGCAGGTAGGCCAGCCGGCGATCGGAGAAGCCCTTGCGCTTGAGCCAGCGCAGGCTGGCCGCGTCCAGGTCCTCCAGGCGCTTGCGCTCGAGCTGCAGCTCGATGTCGACGATGTCCTTGATCTGCGCCAGGAACCAGGGGTCGATGCGGGTGAGCTGGTGCACGTCGTCGACGGAAAAACCCTGCGCGAAGGCATCGCCGAGATACCAGATCCGCTCCGGGCCGGGCTCGCCGAGCTCGCGCTCGAGCACCTCGCGGTCGGTGGTCTTCTGGTTCAGTCCGTCGACCCCGACCTCCAGCCCGCGCAGCGCCTTCTGGAAGCTTTCCTGGAAGTTGCGCCCGATGGCCATGACCTCGCCGACGGACTTCATCTGGGTGGTCAGGCGCGAGTCGGCCTGCGGGAACTTCTCGAAGGCGAAGCGCGGGACCTTGGTCACCACGTAGTCGATCGTGGGCTCGAAGGAAGCCGGGGTGGCGCCGCCGGTGATGTCGTTGCGCAATTCGTCCAGCGTGTAGCCGACCGCGAGCTTGGCGGCCACCTTGGCGATCGGAAAGCCCGTCGCCTTGGACGCCAGCGCCGACGAGCGCGAGACGCGCGGGTTCATTTCGATCACGATCATCCGCCCGTCTCGCGGGTTGATCGCGAACTGCACGTTCGAGCCCCCGGTGTCGACGCCGATCTCGCGCAGCACCGCGATGCTCGCGTCGCGCATCAACTGGTATTCCTTGTCGGTCAGGGTCTGCGCCGGCGCGACGGTGATGGAATCGCCGGTGTGCACCCCCATCGGGTCGAGGTTCTCGATCGAGCAGACGATGATGCAGTTGTCGGCGCGGTCGCGCACGACCTCCATCTCGAATTCCTTCCAGCCGATCAGCGACTCCTCGATCAGCAGCTCGCTGGTGGGCGAGGCCTCCAGGCCGCGCTTGCAGATGGCTTCGAACTCCTCGGGGTTGTAGGCGATTCCGCCGCCGGTTCCGCCGAGCGTGAAGCTCGGGCGGATGATGGTCGGGAAGCCGATGGTCTTCTGCACCGCCCACGCCTCGTCGATCGAATGGGCGACGCCCGAGCGCGCCGACTCCAGGCCGATGGCGGTCATCGCCTGCTTGAACAGCTGCCGGTCCTCGGCCTTTTCGATCGCCTGCGGGCGCGCGCCGATCAGCTCGCAGCGGTACTTGTCCAGCACGCCGTGGCGATGCAGGTCCAGCGCGCAGTTCAGCGCGGTCTGGCCGCCCATGGTCGGCAACACCGCATCCGGGCGCTCGCGCTCGATGATGCGCTCGACCACCTGCCAGGTGATGGGCTCGATGTAGGTGACGTCCGCGGTCTGCGGGTCGGTCATGATGGTCGCCGGGTTGCTGTTGACCAGCACCACGCGGTACCCCTCGTCGCGCAGCGCCTTGCAGGCTTGCGCTCCCGAGTAGTCGAACTCGCAGGCCTGGCCGATGATGATCGGCCCGGCGCCGATGATGAGGATGGTCTGGATGTCTGTGCGCTTGGGCATGGGGCAACTCGGATGGGGTGGTCGGCGGCGTCGCGGCCTCAGTGCGGCGAGGCGGTGGCCAGGCGGGCGCTGAAGGCCACGAAGGCCACTCCCAGCGCCCCGGTCAGGCCCGATGCCAGCCGCCGACGGCGGCGAAACGCCGCAGCCAGGCGCGAGCCGGCGACGATCAGCGTCGACAGGTACAGCGCGCTGATGGCCTGCACGATCGCGCCGAGCACGAGGAAGGACAGCGCCGGGTGGGCGTACGTCGGGTCGACGAACTGGATGAAAAACGACACGAAGAACAGGATCGCCTTGGGATTGAGCAGGCTGATCAGCAGGGCCTTGGGCAGCGGGTGCACGCCGTCGACGCGCGCGGGCGGCGGCGCCTGCGACTCGGCGCGCGCGTAGTTGCGCAACCCCGCGCGCAGCATGGCCACGCCGATCCACGCCAGGTACGCTGCGCCGGCCAGCTTGACCGCGACGAACAGCCACGCCACCTCGCGCAGCAGGCTGGCCAGCCCGGCCGCCGCCAGCAGCATCAGCAGGCTGTCGCCGAGGAAGATGCCGCAGGCGCCCAGGTAGCCGGCGCGCACCCCGCGTTGCGCGGCCACGCCGAGAACGTACAGCGAGTTCGGTCCGGGAAGCAGCACGATGAACACCACGCCGATGACGTACAGCGCGAGGTCGTGGATGCCCAGGGCATGCATGGCGGTCTCCGGCAGCGGCGGCGCGCTCAGTTCGCGCGCGCCTGCTGCATCAGGCTCTTGAAGCGGTCGAACAGCTCACCGATGTCGTGCGGTCCGGGGCTGGCCTCGGGGTGCCCCTGGAAGCCCATCGCCGCGCGATCGGTGTAGGCCAGCCCCTGCAAGGTGCCGTCGAACAGCGAGACATGGGTCGCCCGCAGGTTGGCCGGCAGCGAATCGGGGTCGACGGCGAAACCATGGTTCTGGCTGGTGATGCTCACCCGCCCGGTGTCCAGGTCGCGCACCGGGTGGTTGGCGCCGTGGTGGCCGAACTTCATCTTGAAGGTGCGCGCGCCGGCCGCCAGCGCGAGGATCTGGTGGCCCAGGCAGATGCCGAACACCGGCACGCCCTGCTGCAGCAGGCGGCGCGTCGCGGCGATCGCATAGTCGCAGGGCTCGGGATCGCCCGGGCCGTTGGACAGCAGCACGCCGTCGGGCCGCAGCGCCAGCACCTGCTGCGCGTCGGTCTGCGCCGGCACCACGTGGACGCGGCAGCCGCGACCCGCGAGCAGTCGCAGGATGTTGTGCTTGACGCCGAAGTCGTAGACCACGACCAGCGGCCCGCCGCCCGCGTGCTCGCCGTAGCCGCTGCCCAGCGTCCACGGGCCTTGCGTCCAGTCGTAGGCGTGCGCGGTGCTGACGACCTTCGCCAGGTCCATCCCGGCCAGGCTCGGGGTGGCGCGCGCCAGCGCGACGGCTTCCCGGCGCAGTTCGTCGTCCAGCACCTGCCCGGCTTGCAGCGCGACGATGCAGCCGTTTTGCGCCCCTCCGGTACGCAGCAGGCGGGTCAGCCGGCGGGTGTCGAGGTCGGCGATGGCCACGGTGCCGTGCTCGCGCAGGTATTCGCCCAGGCCCTGCGCGCGCCGGAAGTTGGAATCCAGCAGCGGCAGGTCGCGGATGACCAGCCCCGCGGCATGCACGCGGGTGGACTCGGCATCCTCGGGGTTGACCCCGACGTTGCCGATGTGAGGGTAGGTCAGCGTGACGATCTGGTGGCTGTAGCTCGGGTCGGTCAGGATTTCCTGGTAACCGGTGATCGCGGTGTTGAACACCACCTCGCCGGTGCTCCGGCCGCTCGCGCCGATCGACACGCCTTCGAAGATCGATCCGTCGGCCAGGGCCAGGATCGCCTTCGCTTGCAAGGGCAGCATGGATGCTCTCTCCACTGGAGCGCCGCAGCCCGCGGCTGCCTGACCCACCGCGGGCGCGCGTCGGCCGCAGGCTGCTTGCGCGAGCCTGGCCGGCTTGGCGGGGAACGGTGCGGCGAAACAGCGCCTCGGGGGCGGCGTAAAGGGTCGGACGCCGGCCGACCGCGCAGACCAGCGGCCGTGCGCGCCCCCTGCTGGCCCTCTGGCCGCAACCGTCGCCGGTGCGTCAGCAAGGCCGGGGCGGCCCGGTTGCCTGGCTTGCGCGAAGGCCGCGCGCATATGCAAATCAGTGGCATTATATACGGGGCGCCGCGCGCCCGGACGGCACCGCGGCGGCTGCGTCCGGCGTGCGGGCGTGGCTGGGCGCGGCTTTCAGAACCGCTTCAGCGACTGGGTCTACACTGTCGGGCAACAGAGCGGAACGCCAGGTGCGACCGCCCGAAATCCCCCTGCATACGTAGGGGAACTTTCGGCAGGTCGACGGATCCAATCCCTCGAGGCACCGAGGGCCGCTGCCCGATGGCAGCGGCGTGAACCGGACCGGCGCCGCCAGATTTCGTCACGGGAGAACCACAGATGAACGACCGCTTCCAACCGCAATACCCCACGTATGCCGCGGGGGCCTACAGCGCCGAGCGCAACCGCGTGTTGCGCAACACCTACTCGCTGCTGGCGCTTTCGCTGGTGCCGACGGTGGCCGGCGCCTGGGCGGGGCTGCGCAGCGGGCTTGCCCAGTGGATGTTCCTCAACCCCGGAATGGGCTTGTTGCTGTTCTTCGGCGGCGCCTTCGGGCTGATGTTCCTGGTGCAGCGCAACAACCGCTCCGGGCTGGGGGTCGGGCTGCTGCTCGGCTTCACGTTCTTCATGGGCCTGATGCTGTCGCAGCTGCTCAGCATGGTGCTGGGCCTGGCCAACGGCGTGCAACTGATCACGCTGGCCTTCGGCGGCACGGCGCTGATCTTCGCTGCGATGGCCTCGCTGGCGACGGTGGTCAAGCGCGACCTCACCGGCCTGAGCAAGTTCCTGTTCGTCGGGGTGATCATGCTGCTGATCGCCGGCGTCGCCAACTTCTGGCTGCAGATGCCCGCACTGATGATCATGTTCTCGGTCGTCGCGCTGGGGATCTTCTCGGTGTTCATGATGATCGACGTGCGGCGCATCCTCGACGGCGGAGAGACCAACTACATCTCGGCCACGCTGGCGATCTACCTCGACCTGTACAACGTGTTCACCAACCTGCTGATGCTGCTGAGCATTTTCAGCGGCGGCGGCGGCAGCCGGCGCTGAGTCCCGCGCGCACGGGGCCCAGGCGCCCCGCCCGACAGGAAGCCCGGCTCGACGCCGGGCTTTTTGCTGCGCGAGGGTGTTAACAAGCAGATGGCCCAAATGCATCCGAGACATCATGGCGCTGCGTGACCGCCGTGATGTCTCGGATATCCACGCGTAGCCGGCACATCGACCCGGTGGTGCTCGAAATCTGGGCAAACTGCCGCGGTCCTGGTCATCGGCTGAACCATGCCCCTGCGCGAGGCTGTCGATCGGCCGAGCGACCAGGCTCAGGCAGGGAGTTCGAACACCGCCATCGACTCGATGTGCGAGGTATGGGGGAACATGTTGACCACGCCGGCGGCGCGCAACACATAGCCACCCTGGTGCACCAGCACGCCGGCATCGCGCGCCAGGGTCGCCGGGTTGCACGACACGTAGACGATGCGCCGCGGCGCAGCCAGCGCATCGGTGCCGGCCATCGCCTGCACCAGCGCCTTGCAAAGCGCCAGCGCTCCCTCGCGCGGCGGGTCGACCAGCCATTTGTCGAAGGCGCCGCGAGCGCGCAGCGCGGGCGCGTCGATTTCGAACAGGTTCGCCGCCTCGAAGCGCACCCGCTGCGCCAGGCCGCAAGCCGTCGCGTTGTCGCGCGCGCGCTCCAGCAGCGACTCGCTGCCTTCGACTCCCAGCACCGAGCCGGCCAGGGTCGCCAGCGGCAGGGTGAAATTGCCCAGCCCGCAGAACCAGTCGGCCACCCGTTCGGCGCGTCGCGGCTGCAACAGGCGCAGCGCGCGCGACACCAGCGCCCGGTTGACCTGCTGGTTGACCTGGGTGAAGTCGGTCGGCCTGAAGGGCATGCGCAGGCCGAATTCGGGCAGGCTGTAGGCCGGCAGCGGCGACCCCGCATCGAGCGCGGCGGCGGTCGCGGGCCCTCCGGGCTGCAGCCACCACTGCACGCCATGCCGCGCGGCGAAGTCGCGCAGCCTGTCCAGGTCCTGCGCGTCCAGCGGCTCCAGGTGGCGCAGCACCAGCACGGGGTCGCCGTCGCCGGCGGCCAGTTCGATCTGCGGAATGCGATCGGGGCAGGACATCCCGGCGACGAGTTCGCGCAGCGGTACCAGCAACGCCGAGACCCGCGGCGGCAGCACCGGGCAGACGCGCATGTCGGCGACGAAGCTGGACGCGCGCTCGTGGAAACCCACCAGCACTCCGCCCTTGCTGGGCACCCGTCGCACCGTCAGGCGGGCGCGCTGGCGGTAGCCCCAGTCGGGCCCGGCCAGCGGGCGCAGCATCTGCTGGGCGCGCACGCCGGCCAGGTGCTGCAGGTCGTCCTCCAGCGTGCGTTGCTTGAAGGCGATCTGCGCGCGCAGGTCGATGTGCTGCATGCTGCAGCCGCCGCACACCCCGAAATGCGGGCAGCGCGGCTCCACGCGGGTGCTGGCGCTGCGCGAGCGCTGCAGCACCCGGGCCTGCTCCCAGCTCGGCTTGCTGCGCACCACCCGCACCTGCACCCGCTCGCCGGGCAGCGCATCGTCGATGAACACCACCTTGCCCTGCTCGCGATGGGCCACGCCGCGCGCCTGCAGGTCCAGCGATTCCACGCTCAGCCACTGCTGCTCGGCCAGCAGCGCGGCGTCGTCGACGCGGCGCGGCGCGCTCGGGGGACTGCGGCGTCGGTTCATCGTCGGCTGTCTCGCTCGGCGGCTGCGCCGGCCGCGTCCGGCGCGGCCGGCAGGCTCAGCAGGATGGCTCGCGCGCCTGCGGCCAGGCCTGCAGGTACTGCGCCCAGTGCGGCTCGGCGGCCGCCCACTCGCCCAGCGTGCTGCGCACCAGCTCGACCTCCTCGGCGTGCTCCTGCGGCGCCAGCCCGCCGCGCATCAGCTGGAACCGGCAGTACAGCAGATAGGTGTTGAGCACGTCGGTTTCGCAGTAGCGGCGAATGGCCTCCAGCTCGCCGCGCCGCCAGGCGTCGTAGACCTGCGAGCCGTCCATGCCGAGCTTGCCCGGCAGTCCGCACAGTTGCGCCAGGGTGTCCATCGACGCATTGGCTCGCGGCTGGTACAGCGCCAGCAGGTCCATCAGGTCCAGGTGACGCGAGTGATAGCGCGAAATGTAGTTGTTCCACTTGTACTCGCGATCGTCCTCGCCCATGTCCCAGTACTTGGCGGCCTGCACCCCATGCACCATCCCGCGGTAGTGCAGCACCGGCAGGTCGAAGCCCCCGCCGTTCCACGACACCAGCTGCGGCTCGTGGCGCTCGACCAGCCGGAAGAATCCCTGCACCACCGCGGCCTCCTGGCCGCCGCGGTCGACGAAGGAGTGCACCTTCAGGCCCTTGCTGGCCTCGCGGAAGATGCACGACACCACGAGCACGCGCTGGCACACCAGCGGCAGGAAATCGCTCGCGCCGGCGTCCAGCCTGCGCTGGCGCGCCTGCGCGATGGTGGCTTCGTCGTCCAGCCCGGCATCGGCCAGCCCGGCAGCCCGCACGGCCTGCGCATCGGGGATGGTCTCGATGTCGAACACCACCACCGGCGGCGCCGAGCGGGAGGAGCCGTTCATAGCAGCGCGGCCCGGTCGACTCCGCCACCGGCCAGCCGGCGCTTGAGCTTGGCCAGCGCCTCCTGCTGGATCTGGCGCACCCGCTCGCGCGTCAGGTGCATGCGCCGCGCCAGGGTTTCCAGGGTCTCCAGGTCGCGCCCGTGCAAGCCGAAGCGCGCCTCGATGACCTCGCGCTCGCGCTCGGCCAGAGTCGCCAGCCAGCCGTCGAGCAATTGCTCGAGTTCGTGCGCCTGCGCGGTGTCGTCGGGCGACGGTGCCTGCTGGTCGGCGAATGGCTCGCCCACGCTGTCGCCGCCGGCGTTTTCGCGCATCAGGTCGAGCGACACCGGGAGTTCGCCCAGGCTGAGCAGGTCGCTCACCTCCTCGGCGCTGCGCCCGGTCAGGCTGGCGATATCCTCCGCCGAGGCGGTTCCGTCGGGGCTGGAATCCTCCAGGTGGCGGCGCGCTCGCAGCACCTGGTTGAGTTCGCGGATCACATGAACCGGCAAGCGGATGGTCCGCGCCTGCTGCATGATCGCCCGTTCCACGTTCTGGCGTATCCACCAGCTGGCGTAGGTGGAAAAGCGAAAACCCCGCTCGGGCTCGAATTTCTCGATGGCGTGCATCAGGCCCAGGTTGCCTTCCTCGATGAGGTCGGCCAGCGCCACGCCGCGTCCGCCGTAGCCCTTGGCGATGGAAACCACCAGCCGCAGGTTGTGCTCGACCATCGCCTGGCGCGCGTCGAAATCGCCCTGGCGGGCGCGCACCGCGGTGTCGAACTCCTGCTGCGGGCTGAGCAGCGGCTTGCCGCGGATGCGGTTGAGGTACGCCTGCAGGACGCTCTGGCTGGCCGTGTCGCCATCGACCTCGAAACCGGCCACCGCCGGCCCCTCGCCGGCGCCGGATGCCTCGCCCGGGCTGCCGGCATCGCCGGCAGCCAGCTCCTCGGGCTCGGGAACCCGGCCAGGCTGCGCGCGCGACCCGCTCCCGCCGCGTCGCGAGGCAAAGCCGCGGCGCGGTGCGGCGGCGGCATCGGGACGGCGCGGTTTGGCTGGCATCGGCGCTGGGGCGGACCGCGGGTCAGCGATGCGGCAGGATCTGCAGCGGATCGACCGGTTTGCCGCGCACCCGGATCTCGAAGTGCAGTTCCACGCGCGGCGCATCGGTCGACCCCATCAGCGCGATCACCTGGCCGCGCCGCACGTCCTGCCCATCCCTGACCAGCAGCTGCTGGTTGTGGGCATAGACCGAAATGTACTCGTCGTTGTGCTTGACGATCAGCAGGTTGCCGAAGCCGCGCAGCTCGTTGCCGGCATACACCACCTTGCCGGCCGCTGCCGCGCGCACCGGCTCGCCGGCGCGGCCGCCGATGTCGATGCCCTTGCGGGTGCTGTCGTTGAAGCCGCGCAGGATCGGGCCCTGCGCCGGCCACGACCATTCGAGGCCACCGACCTGCGAGTGCAGGCTGGGCGGCGGCGGGAACGCGCCGGCCGGCGGCTGCGGCTGCGGCTGCGGTTGCGGTTGCGGTTGCGGCTGCGGCTGCGGCTTGGGTTGCTGCTGCGGTTGCGGCGGCGCCGAGGCCGCTGCGCCCGCGGGTTTCGGTCGCGGCACCGGCGCGGGCGCCGCGCTGGCGCGCCGCGCTGGCGCCGCGCCGCCGCTGGCCGCGCCGGCCGGCGCCAGCGGGAACACCTGCACCCCGCCGGGCTGCGCTGGCGCGCTGGCCGACGGCTGCGCCACCGGCGCTTGCGCAGCGGGAGCGCCGGGCGGGGCCACCCGCAGCAATTGACCGACTTCGATGCGGTTCGGGTCGCTCAGGTTGTTCCAGGCCGCGAGTTGCCGCCAGCCGTGGCCGACGCTGCGGGCGATCGAGCGCAAGGTATCGCCGCGCTGCACCCGGTAGTAGCCTGCGGGGATCGCCGCGGTGGCGGCCGAGGCGGCCGGCGTGGCCGCCGCCGGCAGGCTGGCCGAGGCGATCGGGGTGGCGGTCTGGTTGACCACCGGGGCCGGGCTCAGCGGCACGTTGGAACAACCGGCCAGGGCGGCGCAAAACAAGGTCGCAGCAAGCAGCAGGCGCATGGTGCAGGGTGCCGTTTCAGGGTTCCTCAAGTCACAGCACGCCGGATTTTAGGGGGACGAAGCGCGCATCCTCGATGCACCAGCACTCGACCCTGCCCGTGCGCAGCTTGCGCATGGCCGTCAGGCGCTGCGGCTGGCCCAGCGGGGCCACCAGCACTCCTCCCGGGCGCAACTGCTCCAGCCAGGCCGCCGGCGGCGCGTCGGCGGCGGCCGCGCTGACCACGCCGTCGAAGGGCGCGCCCAGCGCGGCGCCTGCCATGCCGTCTCCCAGCAACAGCCGCAGGTTGGGCAGCCGCAGCGCGCGCAGGTTGCGCCGCGCCAGTTCGTGCAGGGCGCGGATGCGCTCGATGCTGTAGACCTCGTCGGCGACGCCGGCCAGCACCGCGGCCTGGTAGCCGCAACCGGTGCCGATCTCCAGCACCTTGGCTGGGCGGCTGCCGAGGGCTTCCAGCAGCACCGAGGTGCAGCGAGCGACCACCGAAGGCTTGGAGATCGTCTGGCCGTGGCCGATGGGCAGTGCGTTGTCCAGGTAGGCCTGCGCCGCCAGCCCGGGGTCGAGGAACAGGTGCCGGGGAACGCGCTCCATCGCGGCCAGCACCTGCGGCTGCAGGCCGCCGAGCGCGCGCAGGCGATCGACCATGCCCTGGCGCACCGCCTGGGAGTCCATGCCGGCCCCGCTGGGCACCGGCGGCGCGGCCGCGGCGCCGGTCCGCCGCGCGGGCGCAGGCGCCG
>JAJZVU010000036.1 GCA_021845505.1 Pseudomonadota bacterium
GACCGCCGGGCACGCGCTGGTGCCCGCGTCGCCGTACGGGCTTGCGGCCCGGTGGACTCCCGGGCCTGCGCCGCGCGGTGCGCGAGGGGGCGGGTCACGCGGTGCCGCCGGGCGCGCGGCGCGGGCTCGACGCCGGGCGTCGCACCCGGGCCGGCGCTGGCCGAGGGGGCCGCGCCGGGCCGAGGCGTTGCGACCGGCAACCGGGCTGCGCGCTCGTGCAGGATGCGCAGCACCACCGTCGGCGGGGTCGGCGGCGCGGCCACCCGCAGGCCCTGCAGCAGGGCCCACAACAGCCCCAGGTGCAGCAGCACGGCCAGCGCCAGCGCCAGCAGTCGGCGCGCCAGGGCCTGGCGGTCGATGCCAAGGCCCGCCACTCCGGTCATGGCCGTGGCGGCGCGCGCTGCACCACGCCCAGGTGCCCGAGGCCTTCGTGCTGCGCTGCTGCCAGCACGCGCACGAAGGCGGCGTAGGGTGCCCGGGGGCTGGGGTGCAGCCGCAGCCTGGGTTGCGGGCGCTGCGCCGCCGCGTCGTGCAGCAGGCCCAGCAGCGCGGCCTGCGAGGCCACGGGCCGCGCGTTCCAGCGCACTCGGCCGTCGGCGCCGATCTCCACGTCGATGACCCGGATCCGCTGCGCGCGGGCCGGCGCAGCCGGGGCGGCGCGCAGGCTGGCGGGCAGCGCGTCCAGCCGCAACGGCAGAGTGACGATGAGCATGACCAGCAGCACCAGCAGCACGTCGACCAGCGGCGTGGTGTTGATCTGCGGGCAGGGCAGCTGCGGTGCCGCGGCCCGCCTGTGCCGCCAGCGGGTGCTCATCGCCCGGGCGGCCGCGTCAGGAAGCCCACGCGGGTGATTCCCGCCCGGTCGCAGGCCTGCACCACCCGCGCCACCGCGGCGTAGGGCACGCTGCGGTCGGCGGCGATCAGCACCCGCGGCTGCCGCTGCAGCCTGGCCAGGTTGCGCAGGCGCCGGTCCAGCTGCCGCGGCCCGCCGAGCGCATCGCCTCCCCACGCGATGCTGCCGTCGCGCCGCACCGTGATCCATTGCGCAGCGGCTCCGCGCGCCGCAGGCGGCGCCGCCGCGCTCGGCAGGTCGACCCGCCCGGCCGGGCGGATCAGCGGAACGGTGATCAGGAACACGATCAGCAGCACCAGCATCACGTCGACCAGCGGCGTGGTGTTGATGCTCGACAGAGGCTGCTGCTGCGGCTCGTCGACGGGGCGGCGCAGGGAAGGCTTCATCGCGGGGCCTGGCGCGCCGCCTCGGCATGGGGAGCCTGGGGCAACTGGGCCAGCACCACCGCTTGCAGCTCGCTGGAGAAGTCGCGGATGTCTCCGACCAGCACGGTATGACGGCGCAGCAGCCAGTTGTAGCCCAGCACGGCCGGAACCGCTGCGGCCAGCCCCATCGCGGTCATGATCAGCGCCTCGCCGACCGGCCCGGCGACGCGGTCGATTCCCACCTGGCCGGTGGCCCCGATGGTCGTCAGCGCGTGGTAGATGCCCCAGACGGTTCCGAACAATCCGACGAAGGGGCTGGTCGAGCCCACCGTGGCGAGCAGGCTGAGGCCCGCCGACAGGCGCCTTTGCACCTGGTCGGTGGCGCGCAGCAGGCACAGGTCCATCCAGTCCGCCAGGTCCACCCGTGCATGCAGGCCGCGGTGCCGCTGGCTGGCCTGCAGCGCCGCGTCGACCATGTGCCGGAACGGACTCGCCGGGGGCAGCGCGGAGGCCGCGCTCGCCAGGTCGGCCGCCTGCCAGAATCCGTCGCCCAGCTTGCGCCCCTGGGCGGCGATGGCCGACTGCTCGAGCCATTTGGACAGCATCACGTACCAGCTGGCCAGGCTCATCAGCAGCAGCAGCACCAAGACCCCGCGGGCCACCGCATCGCCCTGTCGCCACATCGGCAGCAGGCCGTAGGGGTCGCCGCCGGCCGATGGCACGAGCGCGGCGCCGGCCGCCAGCGGCAGCGCCGCCAGCAGCACGCCGATGAGCAGCGGGCGCGGGCGAAGGCGGGGAAGCGGGTGCAAGCGTCGCATCGTCGGCTCGGGGAGCGCCCGCGGCGGACCGGCGGCGGGCAGGCGGCGCCGGCGCGTCGGGCGCGCCGGCTGGCGGGGAAATTGTTCCACACCCGCGGGCCGGCCGACGCGCCGCGGCGTACCGGCCGCGGCATAGCCCGGGGCAATGGCCGTGATCCCAAAAATCAATTGGATCGATCGCAGGCCGCGGGCTAGCATCCGGTCTCACTCCACTCACTAAGGGATTACACCTATGTCGTTGATCAACACCGAAGTCAAGCCGTTCCAGGCGATGGCTTACCACAATGGCCAGTTCGTCGAGGTCACCGAGCAGACCCTGATGGGTCATTGGTCGGTGGTCGTGTTCTACCCGGCCGACTTCACCTTTGTGTGCCCGACCGAACTCGAGGACCTGGCCGAGCACTATGCGGAGTTCAGGAAGCTGGGCGTCGAGGTCTACAGCGTGTCGACCGATACCCACTTCGCTCACAAGGCCTGGCACGACACCTCGGACGCCATCGGCAAGGTGCAGTACGTGATGGTCGGCGACCCGACCGGCCGCATCACCCGCAATTTCGACGTGATGATCGAAGAGCAGGGCCTGGCGCTGCGCGGCACCTTCCTGATCAACCCCGAGGGCCAGATCAAGCTGTGCGAAATCCATGACAACGGGATCGGGCGCGATGCCTCGGAACTGCTGCGCAAGGTCAAGGCCGCGCAGTATGTGGCCAGCCATCCCGGCGAGGTCTGCCCGGCCAAGTGGAAGGAGGGCGACAAGACCCTCAAGCCCTCGCTGGACCTGGTGGGCAAGATCTGAGGACCGACGGTCCGTAGCGGCGTGGAGCCGGGGGGCGCGCGATGGGCGCGCGCCCCCGGCAAACCGGAGCTGAGCATGCTGGAAACCGAACTCAGGGACGCCTTGCGTTCCTACCTGGAAAGACTCGAGTTGCCGGTCGAGTTGGTGGCCTCGCTGGACGACGGCGCCAAGTCGGCGGAATTGCGCGAACTGCTGCGCGAAATCGTCGCGCTGAGCCCGCGGCTGAGCCTGCGCGAGGACGGCGACGATGCGCGCCGGCCGTCGTTCCGCATCGTGCGCAGCGGCACCGACGTCGAGGTGGCCTTCGCGGGCATCCCGCTGGGGCACGAGTTCACCTCGCTGGTGCTGGCGCTGCTGCAGGTCGGCGGGGTCGCGCCGAAGGTCGCGCCCGAACTGGCCGAGCAGGTGCGCGCGCTGCAGGGCGAGTGGAGCTTCGAGACCTTCATGTCCTTGTCCTGCCATAGCTGCCCCGACACCGTGCAGGCGCTCAACGCGCTGAGCGTGCTCAACCCGCGGATCCGCCACGTCGCGATCGACGGCGCGCTGTTCCAGTCGGAGGTCGAGCAGCGCCAGGTGCTGGCCGTTCCCAGCGTGTTTCTCGATGGCCAGCCCTTCGACCAGGGTCGCATGAGCGTGGAGCAGATCGTCGCCAGGCTGGATCGCGGAGCGGCGCAACGCGAGGCGGCGGCCATCGATGCCAAAGGGGTGTTCGACGTGCTGGTGGTCGGCGGCGGGCCGGCCGGCGCGGCGGCCGCGATCTATGCCGCGCGCAAGGGAATCCGCACCGCGCTGGTCGCCGAGCGGCTGGGCGGCCAGGTCGCCGACACCCTGTCGATCGAGAACCTGATCTCGGTGCCCTACACCGAGGGGCCGCGGCTGACCGCTGCGCTGGAGCAGCATGTGCTGGCCTACGAGGTCGACATCCTGCGCGGCCAGCGCGCGCAGGCCTTGCTGCCGGCGGCGGCAGGCGAGCCGATCGGCGTCAGGCTGCAGAGCGGGGCGACGCTGAAGGCGCGCAGCGTGGTGCTGGCCACCGGCGCGCGCTGGCGCAACATGGATGTCCCCGGCGAACAGGAATACCGCAACCGGGGTGTCACCTACTGCCCGCATTGCGACGGCCCGTTGTTCAAGGGCAAGCGGGTGGCGGTGATCGGCGGCGGCAATTCGGGGGTGGAGGCGGCGATCGACCTGGCCGGCGTGGTGGCGCACGTGACCCTGCTGGAGTTCGACCGCCAGTTGCGTGCCGACGAGGTGCTGCAGCGCAAGCTGCGCAGCCTGCCCAACGTGCGGGTGATCACCCAGGCGCGCACCACCGAAGTGGTCGGCGACGGCTCCCGGGTGCGGGGCCTGCTCTACACCGACCTGGCCAGCGGCGCCGCGCAGCGCCTGGACCTCGAAGGGGTGTTCGTGCAGATCGGCCTGCTTCCCAACGCCGAGTGGCTGCGCGGCGCGCTGGCCTTGTCGGCGCGCGGCGAGGTCGAGGTCGATGCCCGCGGCGCGACTTCGCTGCCGGGGGTGTTCGCCGCCGGCGACGTGACCACGACGCCCTACAAGCAGATCGTCATCGCGATGGGCGAGGGCGCGAAGGCGGCGCTCGGCGCCTTCGACCACCTGATCCGCCTGCCGGTGCAGGCTGCGCAGCAGCCGCTGGCCGCCTGAGCGCCGGCGCGCGGGCGGCTCAGGCCGCCCTGGTCAGCGCGCTGCGGATGGCCGCGGCGAGTTCGTCGGGGGCGAACTTGGAGACGTAGCCGTCGGCGCCCACGCTGCGCGCATGCTCCTCGTTGGCCTGGCCGGTCAGCGAGGAGTGGATGACCACCGGCAGTGCGCGCAGGGATTCGTTCTCCTTGACCTTGCGCGTCAGCGTGAAGCCGTCCATCTCGGGCATCTCCAGGTCGGTGAGCACCAGCGCCACCTTCTCGCCCAGGGCCTTGCCCTCGGTGCGCGCAGCCTGCTGCAACTCCTGCAGGCGATCCCAGGCTTCGCGGCCGGTCTTGGCCATCACGAACGGTGCGTGCAGCCCCTGCAGCACCTTCTCGATCTGGCTGCGCGCGACAAAGGAATCGTCGACCGCCAGCACCACGCTGCCGGCGGGCATCGCCAGCCGCGGTCCGAGGTCGGTGGCCACCGCGGCCTGTCGCCCGGGCAGCACGTCGCTGAGGATCTTCTCGACGTCGAGCACCAGCGCCAGGCGCGATTTCTCCGACTGGCCGTCCAGGCGTGCGATGCTGCTGACCGCGCCGCCGACGGCGTGCGCCTCGGCCGACAGCACGTGGCTCCATTCCAGGCGGGTGATCTGCTCGACGTCCTCGACCGCGAAGCCCTGCACCGAGCGTTCGAACTCGGTGACCACCAGGATGTTGTGGGCGCTCGGCTTGCAGCCGACCACCGCCGGCAGGTCGATCACCGGCATCACCTGGCCGCGGATGTCGGCCACGCCCATCACATGCGGCGGCGTGCCCGGCAGCGCGGTCACCGCAGGCATCACCAGCGCCTCGCGCACCTTGAACACATTGATGCCGAAGATCTCGCGCCTGCCCCTGGCGTCCTCGCCCAGCCGGAACAGCAGGATCTCGAACTTGTTGGTGCCGGCCAGCGTCGAGCGCGCCTGCACCTCGGCAAGGAGACTGGACATGGCTCAGTTCCCGACCTTGGCGGCCTGCGCCTCCAGCGCCGCCGCGCTGCCGGAGATCCTCTGGAACATCTCGACGATGTGCCGGCCCTGCGCCTGGCCTTGCTCGACGTTGTCCAACGCCGACTTCTGCGCCGCGGTGATGCCGCCCAGGGTCTTGAAGCTGTGCTCGATCTGCGCCTGGATTTCCGAGGTCGCCGCCTGCACGTTCATCGACAGGCTGCGCACCTCGTCGGCGACCACCGCGAAGCCGCGGCCCGCCTCGCCGGCGCGCGCCGCCTCGATCGCGGCGTTCAGCGCCAGCAGGTTGGTCTGGTAGGAAATGCTGCGGATCTTTTCGATGCTCTTGCCGACCTCGGCCTGGTGTTCGTTCAGGCGCTCGATTTCCCCGGCTTCGCGCCGGGCCGATTCGGCGTTCTGCTGCATGACGTCCATCAGCGACCCGACCGCGTCGTTGCCTTCCTCGACGGTGCGGGTCATCCCGGTGGCCGCGGCTCGCAGTGCCTGCGCCAGCGCGCGCGCGGCTTCTTCGCGGGCGTTGATGTCGGCGGCGATCTTCACCACCCCCACCACCTTGCCTGCCGCGTCGAGCACCGGGGAATAGGTGGCTTCCAGGGTGATCAGACTGCCGTCGCGTCCGACGCGCTGGATCTTGTCGGCGAAGGGGCGGCCGTCGCGAAGCCGATCCCAGAATTCCTTGTAGGCCGTCGAATGGGCGAACTCGGGAGTGCAGAACACGCGGTGATGCTTGCCGACCAGGTCCTCCGGTTCGTAACCCAGCGCATGGGCGAATCGCGCGTTGACCCAGATCACCCGGGCATCGGTATCGAATTGAATCATTGCCATGCTGCTGGCAAGGGAATTAACGATCCAGGAGCTTTCCATTCCCTGACCTGCGTGATCCATCTGCATTCTCCCTGTCCAGCGGGACACGACGTGCTTGCCGCGCCACGCGACCGCCGCTTCGCCGGGGCGCGGCGAGTCTTCCTGCGGCCTGTTCGGGTTAGACGGCACAACGGCAGGCGGCTTGAGCCCATCCTGACGCAATGCCAGGCATCGCGCAAGGGGCATCTGTCCGGGGCCCTTGCGGCCTGGCCGCCCGGGCTCGCCGCGCGGTGCGCAATCGCACGAAGGCGCGCTTCGGCCGCTCGCCGCATACCGCGGGCGATCGATGCGCCAAATCTCGACTGGACAGAAACGAGATGCAACAGTCGACCCGGGCGTGCGTTATCGCACACCGACATGCGGCCCGCGTGGTTAATCTATGCATCAAGCCGCAAGGCCTGAATGTCGGAATGGGGCAAACCAAATGACATATTCTCTTTGTTGCGCTGGAGGCGCAGCCGCGGCATGAGGCCCGCCGCTCAGGAGCTCCAGTGGAGCGCCGCGCTGGCCACCGGGATCGATTCGGTCGATTCCCAGCACCAGCGGCTGCTCGACATTTTCAACGAGGCGGCGCGCGCGCAAGCCGACGGCGCGACCCGCGACCAGGCCTCGGCGCTGCTCGAGGCGCTGTTCGACTACACCCGCTACCACTTCCGCGAAGAGGCGCGGCTGATGCTGCAGTGGCCGATCGACCCGGCGCATCGCAGCCTGCACCTGAAGTCCCACGAAGGCTTCATCGCCTTCCTGTCCAAGGTCGAGGAGATGGCCGAGCGTCACCCGGCCGAGCTGACGGTCGAACTGCTGGCCTTCCTGGCCCAGTGGCTGCTGCACCACATCATGGGCCTGGACGCCCGCATGGCCGAGCAGATCCATGCGTTGCAGACGCAGGTCCCGCAGCCCGCCGGGCGATCCGAACCCGACGCGCTGCGCCACCAGTACCTGATCGACGTCATGGGGCAACTCACCGCGGTGCTGGGGCAGCGCACCTTCGACCTGCTCGACCAGCGTCGCCAGCTGTTCGACCTGCAGGACCTGTACCGCGCGCTGCTGCGCTCGGCCGACGTGCTGATCCATAGCCGCAGCGAGCAGGACATGCTGGGAGGGCTGTGCAGCACCCTGGCCCGCGAAACGCCGTTCCACACGGCCTGGGTCGGCCGACCGGCGGAGTCGCAGGTGTTCGAGGTGCTGGCGTCGGCCGGCGACGGCGGGCAGCAGGTGCGCGAGTCCGCTGCGTCGTTGGGCCACGCCGATGCCGAATCGATCGTCGCCAGGGCCTGGAAGCGCAGCGAGGTCGTGGTCTGCAACGACACCCAGGCCGACCCTGGATTGCACCCCTGGCATGCCGGCTTCGGCCTGCACGGCTGGGCCAGCATCCTGGCCGTGCCGGTCGAGCGCGCACAGCGTCCGTGGGCCGTGCTGGCCTTCGTGTCGGCGCGCCGCGGGGTGTTCGACGACGCGACGGTGGCGTTGTGCAGCCGCATCGCCAGCCTGCTTGGACACGGACTCGACGAATTCGACCGCAAGTCGGCGCTGCAGGACCTGCAGAACGCCGAAAGCCGCCGCGCCCGCAGCGACGCGCTGACCGGATTGCCCAACCGCCTGGCCCTCGACGAATACCTGCCGGGGGCGCTGGCGCGTGCCGATCGCCGCGACTCGGTGGTCGCCGTCGGCGTGCTCGACCTCGATGACTTCAAGCCGGTCAACGACCGCCTGGGCCACGCGGTCGGCGACGTGCTGCTGCAAAGACTCGGGCAGGCGCTGCGACTGCGGTTGCGCCGCGGCGATTTCCTGGCGCGACTGGGAGGCGACGAGCTGGTGGTGGTGTTCGAGGACCTCGACGTCGACCGCCACGCCGAGCAGCTGACGCGTGCGCTGGAGCGACTGCACGGCGCGGTGCAGGCGCCGTTCGACCTCGGCCATGGACGCAGCGCCCAGGTGGGGCTGACCATGGGGCTGGCGATGTACCCGCAGGATGCGAAGGAGCCCGACACCCTGCTGCGGCTGGCCGACGCCGCGATGTACGCCAACAAGCTGCACAAGGCCGATCGTGCCCGCTGGTGGCGCATCGGCGCGCAAGCGCAGCCGCCTGCCGACGAGGGCGCGCGCGAGATCGCCTTCGACCTGTTCGGCGCCGAGGCCTCGGCGCTGCTGAGCTCGCTGGACCGCGGGATGCTGCAGCAGGTCGCGGGGCAATTCGCGGCCGCCTTCTACGATGCGCTGGCGAGCCGGCGCGAGCACGCCGCGATCCTGCGCTGCCTGAGCGCCGAGGAGTTCGATGCCCTCAAGCGCATGCAGGTCGAACACCTGGGCTTCCTGCTGCAGCCCTCGACCACGCGCGAGGCGCTGGACCAGGTGGCGCGGCGCATCGGCCGCAGCCATGCGCTGGTGGGCGTCTCCGCGGCGGCGATGGAGGAGAGCTTCGCGTTGTACGAGGACCTGCTGCGCTCGGCGCTGGAAGGGGCGCTGATTTCCTCGCGCCAGCGCTATCGCATCCTGCGTGTCGCGTCCGGCCGGCTGCGGCTGGACGTGCAGACCCAGCTGGCCGCCATCGACCAGCTCATGGGCGGGTATTTCGGGCTGCTCGAGACCCGCCCCGACCCGTCTGCGTGTCGCGGCGAGGCGCTGCGCGCGGTGCTGCAGCGCCTGAGCGACCTGCCCGGAATTCGCCACGCCATGCTGTTCCGGCCCGACGCCCGCGGCGTGCTGCGCGACGAGGCCGGTGCCGGCCCCGATTGCGCCGGGCTGTCGCGACGCCTGGAGCAGGCCGGGCTGTACCCCAGCCTGGCGGCGGCGGGCCCGCAACGCGGCCCGATTCCCCTGGCCTGGTTCACCCGCCAGGTGCAGGTGGTCGACGCCTGCGCGCTCGATGCGCGGCTGGCGGGCTGGCGCGATCTGGCGCGGCAGCACGGTTGGCGCAGCGCCGCGGCCATCCCGGTGTCCAGCGGCGGCCACACCGACGGCGTATTGGTGCTGTTCGGTGCCTATCCCCACCAGTTCGCGTCCAACTGGGCGCGCTCCTGGCTGGAGCTGTTGCGCGGCCAACTCGTCGCGCAACTGGCGCCTGCCGCCGGCGCCCACGCGACGGTCGATTCGGCGCAGGTGCAGGCGTTTCGCGAGTTGCTGTACTCCGGCGCGCTGCAGATGTGGGTGCAGCCGGTGGTCGACCTGCAGACCGGAGAGACGGTGAAGGTGGAGGCGCTGGCGCGGCTGTACGACGCCGAGGCCGGGGTGCTGAGTCCCGCGCAATTCCTTCCCGCCTTCGGCGAGCAGGATCTGGACGCGCTGTTCGTGCAGGGTCTGGAACAGGCGCTGGAGCACCTGCGCGGCTGGCGCGACGCGGGCATCGATGTCGGCATCACGGTCAACCTGGCGGCGTCCACGCTGTGCCATGCCGACTGCGCATCGTGGATCGAGCAGGCGCTGCGGCGCGCGCAGGTGGATCCGGGCAGCCTGACGCTGGAACTGCTGGAGAGCGAGGACCTCGACCCGGCGCGCGCCGGTGCCGCGCTGGCCGCCCTCGACGCGCTGGGGGTGCGGCTGGCGCTGGACGACCTGGGGGCCGGCTACGGCAGCCTGCAGCGCCTGGCGGCGCTGCCCATCGACACGGTGAAGATCGACCAGAGCCTGGTGCGCGAATTGCCCAGGGCCCCGGTGAAGACCATTCGCCTGCTCGCTGCGCTGGTGCGCATCGGCCGGCAATTCGCCCAGTCGACCGTGGTCGAAGGGCTGGAGGATCCGGGTTTCTGCGAGGCCGCGCGCCTGCTCGGGGCGCGGCTGGGGCAGGGCTACGCGCTGGCGCGCCCGATGCCTGCCGGCGCCTTCGTCGAGTGGCTGCGCGGCAGCCGCACCGTTCCCGCCGGCGGCGCCGAGCTGCACAGCTGGGCGGGCGCGCTGGCCTTCCACTGGGCGGCCATGCACGACCTGCAGCATGCGCGACACCCCGGTGCGCTGGCCGCATGCCCGCTGGACCGCTTCCTGCGCGAGCGCGGCGTCGACGACCCGCAGGCGCTGCGCTGGCACGAGCAGTTGCACCACGCCGCCTACGCGAGCGAGATGGCCGACGCGTCGAGCGGACTGCTGAACTGGATCGCGGCGCGGCTGCAGCAGCAGACCGAGGCGGGCTGAGCGGATGCCATACGACGGGAGTCGTAAAATACGCGCATGGCCGATTTCCGCCTACCCGCCGACGAACTCGAATACACCGTGCTGGCCGAGCTGTGGCAGCTGGGCAAGGCCTCGGTGCGCGAGCTGCACCAGCGCGTGGGCGTGCCGCAAGGGCTGGTCTACACCACCACGGCCAAGGTGCTCGACCGGCTGCGCAGCAAGGCGCTGATCGAGCGCCGCCGCGAAGCCACCGGCTACGTCTACACGCCGGCGATCGAGCCGGCGACGGTCGAGCGCGCGCGCGCCAGGCACCTGCTGCACCGCTTCCTGGGGCCCGGGCCGCACGCCGCGGCGGCCGCGCTGGTCGAGGCCGCCGGCGACCTCGACCCGGCGCTGCTGGACGAATTCGAGCAGGCGATCCGCGACAGGAGGAGGTCGGGCCATGGGTCGTGAAACCCTGCTGAGCTTGCTGCTGCTGCTGTTCGGCGGGCTGGCCGCGCAGCCGCTGGTGCTGTGGCCGCTGCACCCGATGGACAGCGCCGCGCCGCCGCAGCGCGCCGAGCGCCAGCTGTGGATCCGTCTGTGGCTGCCGGTGCTGCCGATCCTGGTCGTCGCGGCCTGGCTCGGCGGCTGGGCGCTGCGCGAGCCCGATCCGGTGCACACCCGCTTCGACCACGGGGTGCTGGTCGTGGCCTGCCTGCCCTTCGCGTGGATCGCGTTGCGCGCCGCGCTGCGCGCAGCGTGGGCGCTGCTGCACGAGCCGGCCGAACTGCCCGTGTGCACCGCCGGCCTGTGGCGCCCGCGTGTGCTGTTCTCGCCTTTTTTCGCGCGCACGCTGGAGGACGCGCAGATCGCGGCGGCCTGGGCGCACGAGCAGGCGCATGTGCGCCACCGCGATCCGCTGCGCATCTGGCTGGCGCAGCTGGCCACCGACCTGCAGTGGCCGTGGCCGTCGGCGAGCCGGCGCTTCCAGCGCTGGCTCGAGGTGCTGGAATACGCTCGCGACGACGAGGCGCGCCGACTCGGGACCCCGGGGGTCGACCTGGCTTCGGCGATCCTGGCCACGGCCCGCCGCGGTGCCGCGGCTCCCGCGCGCGTCGGGCAGCGTCGCGCTGCGCTCGATGCGGCGCTGCTCGGCCAGGGGGTGGCGCTGCAGCGGCGCCTGGCCAGGCTGCTGGCGCCGTTGCCCGAAGCCGCTCCGCAGGTGTCGCCGGCGAGCCTCAGCGATGCGCAGGCGCTGGGCGTGGTGCTGGGCGTGCTGGTGCTGTCGTGCGCGCTGGGCGCCACCTACGGGCCGCAGGTGCTGCACGTGTTCTTCGCGTGGACCTGGAGCGTCTGAGCGCGCGGGACGATCTGCGGATCCTCCCTCGATGGGCCGGCACTCTGTAAGCAGACAGAACGGTTCACTGGCTTAGTATCGGGTTCGCGCTGCCGACGGTGATGCGGCGCCAGGAGACCAAGCCGTGCATCCGGGCAACCCCTACGAACTCGGGCTGGACCAGAATCCGGCCAACCACGTTGCGCTGTCGCCGCTGAGCTTCCTGGCCCGCAGCGCCCAGGTCTATCCCCATGCGACGGCGTTGATCTACGGCGCGCGGCGCCAGGACTGGAGCCAGACCTATGCGCGCTGCCGCCGCCTGGGCAGCGCGTTGGCCAGGCGCGGGGTCGGTCGCGGCGACACGGTGGCGGTGATGCTGCCCAACGTGCCGGCGATGTTCGAGGCGCATTTCGGGGTGCCGATGAGCGGGGCGGTGCTCAACACCCTGAACACCCGGCTCGACGCCGAGGCCATCGCCTTCATGCTCGAGCACGGCCAGGCCAAGGTGCTGATCGCCGACCGCGAGTTCGCCCCCGTGCTGCACAAGGCGCTGGCGATGCTCGGCGCGCGGCGCCCGCTGGTGGTGGAGGTCGACGACGAGGCGGTCGCGCCCGCGGCGTCGCCGCTGGGCGAGCTGGACTACGAGCAACTGCTGGCCGAAGGCGATGCCGACTACGCCTGGCAGCTGCCGCACGACGAGTGGGACGCCATCGCGCTGAACTACACCTCGGGGACCACCGGCAACCCCAAGGGCGTGGTGACCCACCACCGCGGCGCCTACCTGAACGCGGCCAACAATGTCATCGCCTGGACCCTGCCGCACCACCCGGTGTACCTGTGGACCCTGCCGATGTTCCATTGCAACGGCTGGTGCTTCCCCTGGACCATGGCGCTGGTGGCGGGTGCCAGCGTGTGCCTGCGCCGCGTCGATCCGGCGCTGATCTACCCGCTGATCCGCGAACACCGGGTCAGCCACATGTGCGGAGCGCCGATCGTCTACAACCTGCTGATCAATGCTCCGTCGGAGCTGCGCTCCGGCATCACCCACAAGGTGGCCGGGCTGATCGCCGGGGCCGCGCCGCCGCTGGCGGTCATCGAGGGCTGCGAGGCGGCGGGAATCGAGCTGACCCATGTCTACGGCCTGACCGAGGTCTACGGCCCGGCCGCGGTGTGCGCCAAGCAGCCGCAGTGGGACCGGCTGTCGCTCGGCGAGCGCGCGCAGCTCAACGGCCGCCAGGGAGTCGCCTACCCGCTGCAGGAGGCGGTCGCGGTGCTCGACCCCGCGACCGGGCAGCCGGTGGCGCCCGACGGCCGCAGCATCGGCGAGGTGTGCTTTCGCGGCAACGTGGTGATGAAGGGCTACCTGAAGAACCCCGGGGCCACCGCCGAGGCCTTCGCGGGCGGCTGGTTCCACACCGGGGACCTGGCGGTGGTGCATCCCGACGGTTATGTCAAGATCACCGACCGCAGCAAGGACATCATCATTTCCGGCGGCGAGAACATCAGCTCCATCGAGGTCGAGGACGCGCTGCACCGCCACCCGGCGGTGCTGGCCGCCGCGGTGGTCGCGCAGCCCGACGCCAAATGGGGCGAGGTGCCTTGCGCCTTCGTCGAGCTCAAGCCCGGCGCGCAGGCCAGCGAGGCCGAGCTGATCGATTTCTGCCGCGGCATGCTGGCGCACTTCAAGGTGCCCAGGCGGGTGGTGTTCGGCGAGGTACCCAAGACCTCGACCGGCAAGATCCAGAAGTTCGTTCTGCGCGATCGAGCCGGCTCCCGCAGCGCCATCGGCTGAGGGCGCGCCGCGCTGTTACCCTGGCCATGCCGCGGCCGGGCGCCGCGGCATGGCGGGCGGCCCCGACCGGGGGCCGTGCCGTGGCTGCCAGGCCGACTGCCGAGGACTCGACCATGCTGCTGGATGCCGAACACCGGATGATCCGCGATTCCATGCGGGATTTCGCCCGCGAACGACTGGCCCCCTTCGCCGCCGCGTGGGACCGCGAGCAGACCTTCCCGCGCGAGGCGCTGCGCGAGCTGGGCGGGCTGGGCGCGCTGGGCGCGACGGTGCCCGAGGAGTGGGGCGGCGCCGGCCTGGACACCCTCAGCCTGGTGCTGATGCTGGAGGAAATCGCAGCCGGCGACGGCGCCACCTCGACCATCGTCAGCGTGCAGAATTCGCTGGCCTGCGGCATCACCCTGCGCTTCGGCAGCGAGGAGCAGAAGCAGCGCTGGCTGCGGCCGCTGGCGCGCGGCGAGGCGCTGGGGTGCTTCTGCCTGACCGAGCCGCAGGCCGGGTCCGACGCCTCGGCGCTGACCACCCGCGCGGAGCGCAGCGGCGACGGCTGGGTGCTGCACGGGGTCAAGCAGTTCATCACCACCGGCAAGCACGCCGACGTGGCCATCGTGATCGCCGTCACCGACAGGCAGGCGGGCAAGAAGGGCCTGTCGGCCTTCCTCGTGCCGACCTCGACCCCCGGCTACGTGGTCGCGCGCCTGGAGCACAAGCTCGGGCAACGCGCATCCGACACCGCGCAGATCGTGTTCGACGGCTGCCGCGTCGGCGCCGATGCGCTGCTCGGCAGCGCCGGCGAGGGCTACCGCATCGCGCTCGGCAACCTGGAGACCGGGCGCATCGGCATCGCCGCGCAGTCGGTGGGCATGGCGCGCGCCGCGTTCGAGGCGGCGCTGGACTACGCGCGCCAGCGCAAGTCCTTCGGCTTGCCGCTGGTCGAGCACCAGGCGGTGAGCTTCCGGCTGGCCGACATGGCCACCCGGCTGGATGCGGCCCGGCTGCTGACCTGGCGCGCGGCGCTGCTCAAGGACGCCGGGCAGCCGTGCCTGAAGGAGGCCTCGATGGCCAAGATGTACGCCTCGGAGATCGCCGAGGCGGTGTGTTCCGACGCCATCCAGATCCACGGCGGCTACGGCTACGTCGCCGACTTCCCGGTGGAGCGCATCTATCGCGACGTCAGGGTGTGCCAGATCTACGAAGGCGCCAACGACATCCAGCGCATGCTCATCGGGCGCGAGCTCGCCGCCAGCTGAGGCCGCCGATGGGACCGCTGCAGGGCGTGCGGGTGCTGGAGTTCGCGGCCCTCGGGCCGGCCCCGCTGGCGGCCATGCTGCTGGCCGACCTGGGGGCGCAGGTGCTGAGCATCGAGCGGCCGGCGCAACCCGCGGCAGACGCGGCGCCGCTGTTCGATCCGGCGCTCGACGTGCTGCGGCGCAACCGCAGGGTGCTGCGGCTGGACCTGCGGCAACCCGACGGGCTGCGGGTCGCACGGACGCTGGCGCGCCACGCCGAGGTGCTGATCGAGGGCTTTCGCCCGGGGGTGATGGAACGACTGGGGCTGGGCCCCGAGCCCTGCCTGCGCGACAACCCCCGGCTGGTCTACGGCCGCATGACCGGCTGGGGGCAGCACGGCCCGCTGGCGCAGCGGGCCGGGCATGACATCAACTACCTCGGCCTGTCGGGCATGCTGCACCCCATCGGCCGCGCCGGCGGCGATCCGGTGGTGCCGCTGAACCTGGTCGCCGACGGCGGCGCCGGAGGCATGATGCTGGCCTTCGGCGTGCTGGCGGCGCTGACCCACGCCCGCGCGACCGGCGCGGGCCAGGTGGTCGACGCCGCGATGAGCGAAGGCTGCGCATTGCTGGGGTCGATGATCCACACCCTGCGCGCGATGGGCCGGTGGAGCGACCGGCGCGGCGACAACCTGCTCGACGGCTCGGCCTACTTCTACACCACCTACGCCTGCGCCGACGCTCGCCACGTGGCGGTGGGGGCGATCGAGCCGGCGTTCCACCAGCGGCTGCTGCTCGGGCTCGGGCTCGACCCGGCCGAATTCGCCGATCCGATGGACCGCAGCCTGTGGCCGCAGCGCCGCCAGCGGCTGGCCCGGGTCTTCGCGCTGCGCAGCCGCGATGCCTGGTGCGAGGCCTTCGCCGGGGTCGACGCCTGCGTCACCCCGGTGCTGGACCTCGCCGAGGCGCCGCGCCATCCCCACCACCGGGCGCGCGGCAGCTTTGTCGAACTCGGCGGGGTCAGCCAGGCCGCGCCGGCTCCGCGGTTCGCGGCCACCCCGGCGGCCGCGCCGCGCCCGCCCGGCGACGCCGACTCCGCGCTGCTGGCCGAATGGGGGTGGACGGCCGCGTCGGGCTGAGCCGCGGCGCCGCAGCGGCCGGCGCCGCGGGGCGCTACATGTTGCGCCGGTACTGGCCGCCGACCTCGAACAGCGCGCCGGTGATCTGCCCCAGCGAGCACACCCGCACCGCATCCATCAGCACGTCGAACACATTGCCGCCGGCCAGCGCGGTGTCGCGCAGCCGCTGCAGCATCGCCGGCGCCTCGCCGGCGTGGCGCGCCTGGAAGTCCTGCAGCCGCTGCAGCTGCGAGCGCTTCTGGGTTTCGTCGGAGCGGGCCAGTTGCAGCGCCGGCGCCTGCCGCGACTCGGGGTCGACGAAGGTGTTGACCCCGACGATCGGCAATTCCCCGGTGTGCTTCAGGGTTTCGTAGTGCAGGCTCTGCTCCTGGATGCGGCTGCGCTGGTAGCCGGTTTCCATCGCCCCCAGCACCCCGCCGCGCTCGGCCAGTCTCTCGAATTCGGCCAGCACCGCTTCCTCGACCAGTTCGGTGAGTTCGTCGAGGATGAACGAGCCCTGGTTGGGGTTGTGGTTCTTCGCCAGTCCCCACTCGCGGTTGATGATCAGCTGGATCGCCAGCGCGCGCCGCACCGATTCGGCGGTCGGCGTGGTGATCGCCTCGTCGTAGGCGTTGGTGTGCAGGCTGTTGCAGTTGTCGTAGATCGCAATCAACGCCTGCAGGGTCGTGCGGATGTCGTTGAAGGCGATTTCCTGGGCGTGCAGGCTGCGCCCGCTGGTCTGCACGTGGTACTTGAGCTTCTGGCTGCGCTCGTCGGCGCCGTAGCGCTCGCGCATCGCCACCGCCCAGATGCGCCGCGCCACCCGGCCCAGCACCGAGTACTCGGGGTCCATTCCGTTGCTGAAGAAAAAGCTCAGGTTGGGCGCGAAGTCGTCGATGGCCATTCCCCGCGCCAGGTAGGCCTCGACGTAGGTGAAGCCGTTGGCCAGCGTGAAGGCCAGCTGCGAGATGGGGTTGGCTCCGGCCTCGGCGATGTGGTAGCCGGAGATGCTCACCGAATAGAAGTTGCGCACCCGGTGGCGGATGAAATAGTCCTGGATGTCCCCCATCAGGCGCAACGAGAACTCGGTGGAGAAGATACAGGTGTTCTGCCCCTGGTCCTCCTTCAGGATGTCGGCCTGCACGGTGCCGCGCACCTGCGCCAGCGCCTGCGCGCGGAGGTGCGCGGCCTGCGCGGCGTCGGGCGCGTGCCCGTGGCGCTGCTCGAAGTCCTGCATCCGCTGGTCGATCGCGGTGTTGAGGAACATCGCCAGCACCGTCGGCGCCGGGCCGTTGATGGTCATCGACACCGAGGTGGACGGATCGCACAGGTCGAAGCCCTGGTAGAGCTGGCGCATGTCGTCCAGTGTCGCGACGCTGACCCCGGAGTTGCCGATCTTGCCGTAGATGTCGGGGCGCAGGTCGGGGTCGCAGCCGTACAGGGTCACCGAGTCGAAGGCGGTCGACAGCCGGCGTGCCGGCATGCCCTGGCTGAGCAGGTGGAAGCGCCGGTTGGTCGCCTGCGGATCGCCCTCTCCGGCGAACATGCGGGTCGCGTCTTCGTCCTCCCGCTTGAAGGCAAAGCAGCCGGCGGTGTACGGGAAATGTCCCGGCAGGTTTTCCAGCAGCAGCCAGCGCAGCAGCTCGCCATGGTCCTCGTAGCGCGGAACCGCGACCTTGGGGATGCGCGTTCCGCTCAGCGTGGTGTGGCTCAGCCGGGTGCGCAGTTCGCGGCCGCGTACCTGCTGCACCAGTTCGTCGCCCTGGTACTGCTCGCGCAGCCGCGGCCAGTCCTCGAGCAGGCCGCGCGAGCGCGGCGCCAGCGCTGCGCTGCGCCGGGCCGACAGTTCGCGCAGCCGCTGCGCCGGCGCGGCGGCGTCGCCGTCGGCCTCCTTCAGCATCCGCGCCGAGGCCTCGAGCTGCTGCGCCTCGCGCGCCAGCGCCGCCTGGCGAGCTGCCGTCGTCTTGTAGCCGCGCACGCTGTCGGCGATGTCGGCCAGGTAGCGCACCCGCTGCGGCGGCACCAGCGGATCCTGGCCGGTGCTGTGGCGGGTGGCGACCCGCGGCAGGCGCGGCGGCCGCGCGGGCAGGCCGGCTTGCTGCAGCTGCTCGCGCAGCGCCTGGTACAGCGCGCTGACTCCGTCGTCGTTGAAGCGGCTGGCGATGGTTCCGAACACCGGCATCGAATCCAGCGGCTGGCCGAAGGCCTCGCGGTTGCGCTGCACCTGGCGCGACACCTCGCGCAGCGCGTCCAGCGCGCCCCTGCGGTCGAACTTGTTGATCGCCACCAGCGACGCGAAATCGAGCATGTCGATCTTCTCCAGCTGGCTGGCCGCGCCGAACTCCGGGGTCATCACATACAGCGCGACGTCGACCAGCGGCGCGATGGCCGCGTCGCCCTGGCCGATTCCCGAGGTCTCGACCAGGATGAGGTCGAATCCCGCCACCTTCAGCGCCGCCAGCACCTCGGGCAGCGCCGCGCTGATCTCGCCGCCCGAGGCGCGCGTGGCCAGGCTGCGCATGTACACCCGCGGCCCCGCGCGCCAGGGCTGGATGGCGTTCATGCGGATGCGGTCGCCGAGCAGCGCGCCGCCGCTGCGCCTGCGCGACGGGTCGATGCTGACCAGCGCGATGCGCAGCGCGTCGTCGTGGTCCAGGCGCAGCCTGCGGATCAACTCGTCGGTCAGGCTGGACTTGCCGGCGCCGCCGGTCCCGGTGATTCCCAGCACCGGCACCGGCGCCGCCAGCGCGGCCGCCCGGCGGTGCAACGCGGCGACCTCGGCGGCGTCGGCGCTGCCGTTCTCCAGCCGGGTCAGCAGCCGCGCCAGCGCGCGCCAGCTCGTGCCGTCGCCCGCGGTGCCGGCCGCCGGCTGAGGCGCCGGCTGGCGGCCGAGGTCGACGTCGCAGCGCATCAGCATGTCGCCGATCATGCCCTGCAGCCCCATGCGCTGGCCGTCCTCGGGGCTGTAGATGCGCGCCACCCCGTAGTCCTGCAGCTGCTGGATCTCGGCGGGGCGGATCACCCCGCCGCCGCCGCCGAACACCTGCACCTGCGAGCCCCCGCATTCGCGCAGGCGGTCGATCATGTAGCGGAAGTACTCGGTGTGCCCGCCCTGGTAGGAACTGATCGCGATGCCCTGCACGTCCTCCTGCAGCGCGCAGTCGACCACCTCGTCGACCGATCGGTTGTGTCCGAGGTGGATGACTTCGGCGCCGCGGCTCTGCAGCAGCCTGCGCATGATGTTGATCGCCGCGTCGTGGCCGTCGAACAGCGCCGCCGCGGTCACCAGGCGAACCTTGTGGTGGGGTCGATAGTCGGCCAGGGCCTGCGCCTGCTCGCGAAGGTCGGTCATCGGTCATGTCTCCGTTGGCAACCTCCGGCATTGTCCGCCGTTCGCCCCGGGGCGACAACCTGCTGCGGTGCACCAACCCATGGTCGGCGCAAGGAAACCGAACGATCGTTCGGTTTTGCGTTGTGTCGCTCACTACAATGCCCCGGCAACACCCCCGACACAGCGGAGACGGAGCGATGCCCACCCCGGAGCAGTGGCTGCAGCAGTACGGCCCACGCGAGGCCATGGAATACGACGTGGTGATCGCCGGCGGCGGACCGGCCGGGCTGGCCACCGCGATCCGCCTCAAGCAGCTGGCGGCGCAAGCCGGAACCGAGATCGCGGTGTGCGTGCTGGAAAAGGGCTCGGAGCCGGGCGCGCACATCCTCTCGGGCGCGGTGATGGACCCGCGCGCGCTGGGCGAACTGCTGCCCGACTGGCGGGAGCAGGGCGCGCCGCTGCGCCAGCCGGTCACCGAGGACCTGTTCTGGTTCCTCGGCGCCGGCGGCCACCGCGCGGTGCCGCAGGCGCTGCAGCCGCCGTGCTTTCGCAACCATGGCAACTACATCGTCAGCCTCGGCGAGGTGGTGCGCTGGCTGGCGCAGCAGGCCGAGGCGCTGGGAGTGGAGATCTTCTCCGGCTTCGCCGCCGCCGAGGTGCTGTACGACCAGGCCGGCGCGGTGCGCGGGGTGGCCACCGGCAACCAGGGAGTGGGCAAGGACGGCCAGCCGCTGGACAGTTTCCAGCTCGGCATGGAACTGCAGGCGCGCTACACGGTGTTCGCCGAGGGCGCGCGCGGCCAGCTCGGGCGCGAGCTGATCGGGCGCTTCCGGCTCGACGGCGGGCGCGACGCCCAGAGCTACGGCATCGGCATCAAGGAGCTGTGGGAGGTCTCGCCGCAGCAGGCGCGTCCCGGGAGGGTGCTGCACACCGCCGGCTGGCCGCTGGACGCCGGAACCTACGGCGGGGGCTTCCTCTACCACCTGGACGACAACAAGGTCGCGGTGGGCCTGGTGGTCGGGCTGGACTACGCCAACCCCTGGCTCAGCCCTTTCGAGGAATTCCAGCGGCTCAAGACCCATCCTTCGCTGCGGCCGATGTTCGAAGGCGGCAGGCGGCTGGGCTACGGCGCGCGCGCCCTGACCGCCGGAGGCCTGCTCGCGCTGCCCGAGCTGGTGTTCCCCGGTGGCTGCCTGGTCGGCTGCGAGGCGGGTTTCCTCAACGCGTCGCGCATCAAGGGCAGCCACGCGGCGATCAAGTCGGGGATGCTGGCCGCCGAGGCGATCGCAGCCGCGGTGGCCGAGGGCCGGCGCGGCGACCTGCTCGAGGCCTATCCGCGCGCCTTCGAGTCCTCGTGGCTGCACGAGGAGTTGCACCGGGCGCGCAATTTCAAGCACTGGTTCAAGAAGGGGCGCACCATCGGCACCGTGATGACCGGGGTCGAGCAGTGGCTGCTGCGCGGGCGCATCCCGTGGACCCTGCACTCCAGCCGTCCCGACTACCAGGCGCTGCGGCCTGCCGACAGCATGCCGCGGATCGACTATCCGAAGCCCGACGGCAAGCTCAGCTTCGACCGGCTGTCGTCGGTGTTCCTCAGCAACACCAATCACGAGGAGAACCAGCCGGCGCACCTGACCCTGCGCGACCCCCAGGTTCCGGTGGCGGTCAACCTGGCGCGCTACGCCGGCCCCGAGCAGCGCTACTGCCCGGCCGGGGTCTACGAATTCGTCGACGACGGCAGCGGCGGGCAGCGCCTGCAGATCAACGCCCAGAACTGCGTGCACTGCAAGACCTGCGACATCAAGGACCCGACCCAGAACATCGTCTGGGTGGCCCCCGAGGGCGGGGGCGGCCCGAACTACGTCGGCATGTAGCGGCCCGACAGGCTGCCCGCGCGCACCCGGCTTGCGCCCGCGCAAGGTCGCGCGGGCGCCGCCGCGGCAGCATGCCGCAGGGGGAGGAAAGGGTCATGGGGATCGAGCGCGAGCTCAAGTTCAACCTGGCAGCGGGCGCCGCTGCCGCGCTGCCCGGCCATGCGCTGCTGCGCCTGGCCGAGCGCCTTCCGCCGCGAAGGTTGCAGAGCTGGTATTTCGACACTCCCGAGCGAGCGCTGGCGGGCGTCGCGGTGGTGCTGAGGCTGCGCGACGACGGGCAGCGCCGGGTGGTGACCGTGAAGACCGCGCCCACCGATGCGCTGGGCAGCGAGCGTGGCGAATGGGAGTGGGTCGCGTTGGACAGCCCGGCCTGCGACCGGCTGGGTCCGCGCGACCTGCGGCTGGCGCTGCGACGCACGCCGCTGGGTCGCAGGCTGGCGGCCGACCCGCGCGACCTGCTCGGCCGGCTCGCGCCCAGCCTGGGCACCGACTTCAGGCGCAGCGCCTGGCATCTGGCGTGGCGCGACAGCCGGCTGGAAATCGCCTTCGACCAGGGCGCATGCCTGGCGCTGCGCGAAGGCCAGGCGCTGCGCGCGCCGCTGGCCGAACTGGAGATCGAGGTGCTGCAGGGCGATCTGGCCGATGCCCGGGACGCTGCCTGGGCGCTCGCGCAGGACCTGCCGCTGCTGCTCAGTCCGGTCACGAAGGCGCAGCGCGCCGCGGCGCTGCTCGCCGGCGGCCTGCCCGAGGCGCTTCCCGAGCCCGGAGCGCTGCAGCGCGGCGCCAGCGCGCAACAGGCGCAGGCGCAATGGCTGCAGACCGGCTGCGCCCAGCTGGCCGTGTGGGGCGAACGGGTGGTGCGCAGCGGGCAGGCGCGGGACGTCCACCAGCTGCGGGTCGTGCTGCGCCGGCTGCGGACCGCGCTGCGCTGGCTGGCGCCGCAACTTCCGCCGGGCGCTGCCGCGTGGCTGCGCGGCGAGCTGCGCTGGGCACACCAGCTGGCCGGGCTGGCGCGCGACCACGACGTGTCGCTGCAGTGGCTGGAACAGGTGCAGCCCGAGGCCGCGCGACGCGAGGCGCTGCGCTGGCAGCGGCGGCTGCGGCAATCGGGCGTGGTGGCCCGGCAGGCGCTGGTCGGCTACCTGGGCAGCCCGCGCTTCGGCAGGCTGCTGCTGGCGCTGGCGCGTTGCGCACAGCCCGACATGCCGGCGGACGCGGGGCCGGCGCAGCTGCGGCGCCTGGCGCGGCGGGCACTGCTGGGCGACGCACGGCAATGGCGCGCCGCTCTGCGGGACTGCGCGCCGCTGCTGCGCCCGGAGATCGACGCCGGGCGCATCGACGCGCGGCAGACCGCGCAGCTGCATGCCTTGCGCATCGCCTCCAAGCGCCTGCGGCTTTCGGCCGAGCGTTTCGGCGCGTTGCTCGACGGCAGGCGCTGCCACGCCGCGTTGGCCGGCAGGCGCGGCGCCACCGCGCTGCAGACCCACCTGGGCGACTGGCACGACCTCGACGGCCTGGCGCGCCGGGTCGCGGGTGGTCGCGGCGCCGGCGCGCAGGCTCTGAGCGAATGGCTGGTGGAGCGGGCCAGCGCCTCGCTGCGCAATGCCGCCGAGGCGCTGGGGGCGCGGGCCGACGCCGCCACCGCTTGATCCCCGCTGCGCGCGGCCGCTCGCAGCGGCCTCGCGCGGCTCAGCGCGGCAGCCCTTCGGCGTGGTGGCAGGCCACGAGCCGGCAGTCGACCTCGCGCAGGCGCGGCGAGTGCTCGCGGCAGATCGCGCTGGCGTGGGGACAGCGGGCGTGGAAGGCGCAGCCCGGTGGCGGGTTCCACGGCGAAGGCGGCTCGGCCCGCAGGGTCCGCGCGACGCCCTCGGGCTGCTGCGCTTGCGGCTGCAGCCGGGGCGTCGCCGCGATCAGCCCGCGGGTGTAGGGGTGGGCCGGGTGCCGCAGCACCTGCTCGCGGGTGCCGAATTCGACGCAGCGCCCCAGGTACATCACCATCACTTCGTCGGCGATATGGGCCACGACCGACAGGTCGTGGGAAATGAACAGATACGCCACCTGGAACTCCTCGCCCAGGTCCATCAGCAGGTTCAACACCTGGGCGCGCACCGACACGTCGAGCGCCGACACCGGCTCGTCGGCGACCACCACCTTCGGCTGCAACAGCAACGCGCGGGCGATCGCCACCCGCTGGCGTTGCCCTCCCGACAGCATGTGCGGCCAGTGCTGCGCCTGTTCGGAGCGCAGGCCGACCTTGTGCAGCATCCAGTCGACCCGTTCGGCGCGCTCGCCTCGCGCCAGGCCGGTGGCCAGGCGCAGCGCCTCGTCGAGGCTCTGGCCGATGGTCTGCCGCGGATGCAACGACCCCAGCGGATCCTGGAACACCATCTGCACCCGGGTGCGCACGCTGCGCAGCGCCTGGCGGTCGTGCAGGCTCACCTGCCGACCGTCGATGCGCAGCGTGCCGCTGGACGGCGAATCCAGCAGCGCCAGCATGCGCGCCAGCGTGGACTTGCCGCAACCCGACTCGCCGACCACCGCCAGCGTGCGCCCGCCGGCCAGGTCGAGGTCGACGTGCTGCACCGCGCGCAGCACGCGGCGCGCCGCCAGCGGATGCGCCCGCGACGCGAAGTGCCTGCACAGCGCGCGCGCCTGCAGGACCGGCGGCGCATGCGCCGCGCCCGGGCCCGCATGCGCCGCGCCCGGGCCGCCGCGCGGGTCGGCGGGCCCGGGGCTGCCGGGGGGAACGGGGCTGCCGGGGGGGACGGGGGGGACGGGGGTGGTGCTCATCGCCGCGCCGCGCCGGTCGGCGCTCCCGTGACAACCGGGACGGCCGCAGCGCCGGCCGCATCGGGCGCCGAACCGTGCAGCGGGAAGTGGCAGCGCGCAGGCTGGCCCGGGTCGCCGCCGAGCAGCGGCGGCACATGGGCGCACACCTCGCGGGCGCGCGGGCAGCGCGCCGCGAAGCGACAGCCGGGGAGATCGATGCCGGCCGCCGGCACCATCCCGGGCAGCGCGCGCAGCCGCCTGGCGCCATCGCAGCGCTCCGGCAGCGCGGCCAGCAGCGCCGCGGTGTAGGGGTGGCGCGGCCGCTGCAGCACCTGCCCGGTGGGTCCGCTTTCCACCACTTCGCCGGCGTACAGCACCACCACCGTCGCCGCGCACTGCCCGACCAGCGCGAGATCGTGGCTGATGAACAGCAGCCCCATGCCGGTGCGACCTTGCAGTTCGAGCAGCAGGTCGACGATCTGCGCCTGGATGGTCACGTCGAGGGCGGTCGTCGGCTCGTCGGCGATCAGCAGCCGCGGCCGGCCGGCCAGCGCCATCGCGATCATCACCCGCTGGCACATGCCTCCCGAGAGATGGTGCGGCCAGGCGCGCAGGCGTTGGCGGGGGTCGGCGATTCCCACCTGGCGCAGCAGGTCCTCCGCCTGCGCGCGGCGCTCGCGCCGCGTGCCTCCACGCTGCAGCCGCAGCGCCTCGTCGAGTTGCCAGCCGATGCTGAACGCCGGGTTCAGGCTGCTCATCGGGTCCTGGAACACCATGGCCATCGCGCGTCCGCGCAGCGCCGCGCGCCGGCGTTCGGGCATGCGCAGCAGGTCCTGCCCGTCGAAGTCCAGGCGCTCGGCGCGCAGCCGGGCGCCGGCATCGAGCAGTCCCATCAGCGCCAGCGCGGTCAGGCTCTTGCCGCTGCCCGATTCGCCGACGAGGCCCAGCACCTCGCCGCCGGCCAGTCGCAGGCTGACGTCGCGCAGCAGCGGCGCTGGCGGCGTTCCGGAACGTCCGGGGAGTTCGAGGCGCAGTCTATCGATCCAGAGCAGGGGGTCGGGCATCGCGGGCAGGGCCACGTGGAAGGTGGCGGCAGCGGGAGGGGGCGCGGGCGGAAGGCGGAAGGCGGAAGGCGGAGGGCGGAGGCAAGGGCAAGGGCAAGGGCAAGGGCAAGGGCAAGGGCAAGGGCAAGGGCAAGGGCAAGGGCAAGGGCAAGGGCAAGGGCAAGGGCAAGGGCAAGGGCAAGGGCAAGGGCAAGGGCAAGGTCGATCGCGGTCGTCGCGGCGCATCGAGCGCGGGCGCGCGCTCAGCCGCGCAGCCGCGGATCGAGGGCGTCGCGCAGCCCGTCGCCCAGCAGGTTGAATCCGAGCACCGTGACGAAAATCGCCAGCCCGGGGAAGGCCACGACCCACCAGGCGCTTTGCATGAAGGCCATCGCATCGGCCAGCATGGTTCCCCACTCCGGGCTGGGCGGCTGGGCCCCCAGGCCGAGGAAGCCCAGCGCGGCGACCTCGATCACCGCGCTGGAGAATCCGAGGGTCGACTGCACGATCACCGGCGCCATCGCGCTGGGCAGCAAGGTACGCAGCATCAGGTGCAGCGGGCCTGCGCCTGCCATGCGCGCGGCGGCCACGTAGTCCTTGCCGGTCTCGGCCAGCACCGCCGCGCGGGTCAGCCGCACGTAGCCCGGAAGCGCCACCAGCGCGGTGGCGATCACCGCGTTGCGCAGGCTGGGCCCGAGCACGGCGACCAGCGCGATGGCCAGCAGCAGTCCCGGCAGCGCCAGCAGCACGTCGACCACCCGCATGATCAGCGCGTCGACCCAGCCGCGCAGGTAGCCGGCGAGCAGGCCCAGCGCGACCCCGGCGGGCATCGAGCAGCCGACGACCAGCGCGCCGGTCAGCAGCGACAGCCTGCAGCCCGCGAGCAGCCGCGACAGCAGGTCGCGGCCGACGCTGTCGGTGCCCAGCGGGAAGCTCCAGTTGCCGCCGGCCAGCCATGCCGGCGGCAGCAGCACGCCGGAGGACTGCTGGGCCAGTGGCGAATGCGGAGCCAGCCACGGTGCGAAGGCCGCGCAGCCCAGCAGCAGCAGCGCGACCGCCAGGCCGCCGCGCGCGGCGCGATGCCCGAGCAGCCCGGACAGCACGCTGCCGGCGAGGTCCAGGCGGCGCTTGCCCAGCCGCGGCGGCCGGCTGGGCAGCGGGTGGTTCATCGGGCGGCTCATCGGGGGCTCATCGGGTGGCTCTTCGGGTGGCTCTTCGGGGGCTCGCGGGGCGGCGCACGACGCGACTCAGGCGGCGTGCAGGATGCGCGGGCACAGCAGCGCATAGCTGAGGTCGACCAGCATGTGCACCAGCAGCACCAGCAGGCCGACCAGCAACACCGATCCCTGCAGCACCGGGTAGTCGCGCAGGTGGATGGCCTGCACCATCCACTGGCCGATGCCCGGCCAGGAGAACAGGGTTTCGGTGAGGATCGCGCCTCCCAGCAGCGTGCCGACCTGCAGCCCGGTGACCGTGACCACCGGCAGCATCGCGTTGCGCAGCGCGTGCACCCAGACCACGCGGCGCGGCGAGACCCCCTTGGCGCGCGCCGCGCGCACGTAGTCGGCGCCGAGCACCTCGAGCATCGCCGAGCGCGACATGCGGGCGATCACCGCCAGCGGGACCGTGGCCAGCACCACCGCCGGCAGCACCAGGTGCCACAGCGCGTCGCGCAGCGCCTGCGCATCGCCGCTGCGCCAGGCGTCCCACAGCAGGAAGCCGCTGCCCGGCTCGACCCACAACAGCGGCGACAGCCGGCCCGAGACCGGCGTCCAGCCCAGGTGCACCGACAGGCCCAGCATCAGCAGCAGTCCCCACCAGAACACCGGCAGCGAATAGCCGGCGATGCACGCTCCCATCAGCAGCTGGTCGGGCCAGCGCCCGCGCTGCAGCGCGGCGACGATCCCGGCCGGCAGGCCGAGCAGCACGGCCAGCAGCATCGCGGCGGCCGACAGCTCCAGGGTCGCAGGCAGGCGTTGCAGGAATTCGTCGAGCACCCGGTTGTGGGTGAAAAACGAAACGCCGAAGCTTCCTTGGAGCGCGCCGTGCAGGTAGCGCAGGTACTGCAGCGGCAGCGGCAGGTCGAGCCCGAGCTGGTGCAGCAGCCGCGCGTGCTCGGCCGCATCGAGGCCGCGCGCGCCGGCCATCGCCTGCACCGGATCGCCGGGGATCAGGTGGATCAACGCGAAGCTCAACGCGCTGAGCCCGAGCAGCGCCGGAAGCAGCCAAAGCGCGCGCTTGCACAGCAGGGCGGCCATGGCTCAGTCGAGGCGGGTGGTCGAGAAGTCGTGGATTCCGGCCGGCGACGCGACGTAGCCCTGGACCCGTACCGACATCGGCACCAGGATGCTGGCGTGGGCCATCGGCACCCAGGGCAGCTGCTGGTGGAAGATCCGCTGCGCCTGCTGGTACATCGCGATGCGCTGCCGGCGGTCGCTGGTGCGCAGCGCGTCGACGATCAGCTTCTGGTACGGCGCGAAGCAGAAGTTCGCCGGGTTCTGCTGGGTGTGCACGCCCTCGCAGCTCAGCAGGGTGCCGAGGAAGTTGTCGGGGTCGCCGTTGTCGGCGCTCCAGCCCATGATCGCCGCCTGGTGGCTGCCCGCCTCCAGCCGCCTGAGGTATTCGCCCCATTCGAAGGTGACCACCCGGGTGCGCACGCCGATGCGTTCCCAGTCGGACTGGATCATCACCGCCATGCGCCTGGCGTCGGGCAGGTACGGGCGGGCGATGGTCATCGCCGACAGCTCCAGTTCCAGCCCCTTCGGATAGCCGGCCTCGGCCAGCAGGCGGCGTGCCTGCGCCGGGTCGTACGGCAGCTCGGCGATGCCGCGGTCGTAGGACCAGATCGCCGGTGCCAGCGGGTTGACGGCCGGAACCGCCCGGCCGCCGAACACCGCGTCGACGATGGCCTTCTTGCGGATCGCCAGGTACAGCGCCTTGCGCACCCGCAGGTCGTTCAGCGGGGGCTTGAGGGTGTTGAACGCGACGTAGCTGACGTTGAGTGCCGGACCGCTGTCGGCGACGCGGATCGCCGGGTCGGCCCGCATCGCCGCCAGGTCGGCCGGATTCGGCGAGGCCATCAGCTGGCATTCGCCGGCGCGCAGCTTGGCCCAGCGCACCGACGCGTCGGGAACGATCGCGAACACCAGGTTGTCCAGCGGCGGCCTGCCGCGCCAGTACTGCTCGAAGGCGCGGTAGCGGATCATCGAGTCCGGCTGGTAGGCGACCAGTTCGAAGGGCCCGGTGCCGATGGGCTTGAGATCCAGGTCCTGCTTGCGGCCGCGCGCCGCCAGCCAGGCCGCGTACTCGGCCGAGTCGATCGACGCGAAGTCCATCGACAGGTCGTCGGGGAACGCGGCGTTGGCGTGCCGCAGCACAAAGCGCACCGTGTGGTCGTCGACCTTGTCGACCGACGCCAGCAGCTTGTCCAGCCCCATACTGACGAAGTAGACATAACTGCCGTTGGACACCCGGTGGTAGGGGTGCCGCGGGTCGAGCATGCGGCGGAAGGTGAACACCACGTCGTCGGCGTTGAACTCGCGCGTCGGCCGGAAGCCGAAGCCGCTGTGGAAGCGCACTCCGCTGCGCAGGTGGACCAGGTAGCTCAGGCCGTCGGCGGAGGCCTCCCAGGAGGTGGCCAGTCCGGGGATCAGCGCGGCGGTGCCGGGTTGCTGTTCGATCAGCCGGGAGTACAGGGTGCGCGAACTGGCGTCGAAGCTGGCGCCGTCGGACTGCAGCGCCGGTTGCAGCCCGACCGGATTGCCCTCGGAACAGTAGACCAGGGTGCGCGGCGGCGTGGCGGCCGCGGGTGCGCCGCCCGCCCAGGCCAGCGTCGCGCAGAGCAGCGCGGCGCGCCCGAGGCGGCTCGGACGAGAGCGGGGGCGAAGGGTGCGAGCGGCAGCGGGGGGCGTGGCGGCGGGCAGGGTGGGCGGCATGGCGGGGCTGAAGCCTTGGGCGGAGGGGGCGGTCTGGCGCGGTGGCAGGCGTGTCGGCCGGCGGTTCGGATACATGTCGATACAGCCCGCCGCGAACGCCGCAGACTATAGGCCGGGGTCGACGCGCTGCCACGCCAGCGCCACAGCGGCCCCACGGAATGTCCGTGTTCAGGGGTCATTCCGACAAACCATGCGCAAGCTCCCGCCCGCCGCGGCGGCGCGGCGGCCGCGTCTTGCGGTGCCTCGGCCCGGCCGGCCCTATACTGGGGGGTTCTGCGCGTCGGCGGGCCGGCGCGCCTCGCGTGGGTGGAACCTTCGATGTCCAGCAGCACCCGTGGTACCAGTGGTCCGAGTGGTCCGAGTGGTCCGAGTGGTCCGAGTGATCCGAGCGGTCCGAGCGGTCCGAGTGATCCGAGCGATCCGAGCGATCGCAGCGATGCCAGCGAACGCGGCGCCGCCGCCGATGCGATCGGCCGCAGGCGCACCTTCGCGATCATCTCCCACCCGGACGCGGGCAAGACCACGCTGACCGAAAAGCTCCTGCTGTTCTCCGGGGCGATCCAGATCGCCGGCTCGGTCAAGGCGCGCAAGGCCAGCCGCCACGCGACCTCGGACTGGATGGAAATCGAGAAGCAGCGGGGCATCTCGGTCGCCTCGTCGGTGATGCAGATGGAGTGGCGCGACTGCGTGATCAACCTGCTCGACACCCCCGGCCACCAGGACTTCTCCGAGGACACCTACCGCGTGCTGACCGCGGTCGACGCGGCGCTGATGGTCATCGACGCTGCCAACGGCGTGGAGGCGCAGACGCTGCGCCTGCTCGAGGTCTGCCGCGCGCGCAACACCCCGATCATCACCTTTGTCAACAAGATGGACCGCGAGGTGCGTGCGCCGCTCGACCTGATGGACGAGATCGAGCGTCACCTCGGCATGGACGCGGTGCCTCTGAGCTGGCCGGTGGGAATGGGCAAGAACTTCCGCGGCGTGCTCGACCTGCGGCGTGGCCGCATGCGGGTGTTCCGCCCCGGCGAGGACCGGCTCGACGACTCGGCCGACGAAATCGTCGACGGCCTGGACAACCCGCTGCTGGCCCAGCGCTTCGGCGCCGACAACGAGCAGGCGCAGCAGGAACTCGAACTGCTGCGCGAGGCCACCGCCGAACTCGACCTCGAGGCGTTTCGCGCCGGCCGCCAGTCGCCGCTGTTCTTCGGCTCGGCGATCAACAACTTCGGCGTGCGCGAGGTGCTCGACGCGCTGGTCGACCTGGCGCCTGCGCCGCAGCCGCGGCCGGCGCTGCAGCGCCAGGTGCGTCCGCAGGAGAGCCGGTTCAGCGGCGTGGTGTTCAAGATCCAGGCCAACATGGACCCGGCGCACCGCGACCGCATCGCCTTCGTGCGGGTGTGCTCGGGGCAGTTCAGCCGCGGCATGCGGCTGCGGGTGGTGCGCAGCGGCAAGGACATCCGGCCCAACACCGTCGTGGCCTTCATGTCGCAGCGCCGCGAACTGCTCGAGCAGGCGTGGGCCGGCGACATCATCGGCATCCCCAATCACGGCACGCTGCGCCTGGGCGACACGCTGACCGAGGGCGAGGACCTGCAGTTCACCGGGCTGCCGTTTTTCGCTCCCGAGCTGTTCCAGGCCGTGGAAATCGCCGATCCGCTGCGCAGCAAGCAGCTTCGCACCGGGTTGATGCAGCTCGGCGAGGAGGGCGCGATCCAGGTGTTCCGCCCGCTGCAAGGCGGCAGCCTGCTGCTGGGCGCGGTCGGCGCGCTGCAGTTCGATGTCGTGCTGCACCGGCTGAGCGGCGAGTACAACGTCGCCGCGCGCCTGGCGCCGACCTCCTACCGGGTCGCGCGCTGGGTGCACTGCGACGACGAGCGCGACCTCAAGCGCTTCCTCGAGGAGAACGCCCACCGCATCGCCTACGACGTGGTCGACGCGCCGGCGGTGCTGCTGGCGCACGCGGCCGAGCTGCGGGTGCTGCAGGAGCGCTGGCCGCAGGTGGCCTTCCATGCGCTGCGCGAACACGCGGGCCGGGTGTTCCGCAGCGACCTCGCGGCCTGAGCCGCGGAACAAGCCCCGATGCGCGCACGCGGCTTCGGCTCCCTGCTGCTGGCCGAGCTGCGCTCGGCCCAACTGGGGCTGATCTGGCTGGCCCTGCTGCTGGCCGCCACCGCGCTTTCGGGAGTCGGCTTCGTCGCCCAGCGCCTGCAGTACGGGCTGCAGCGCGACGCCGCGCAGTTGCTCGGCGGCCAACTGCTGGTGCAGGGCGACCATGCGCTGCCCGCGGCTTTCGCCGCCAAGGCGCGCGCGCTGGGCCTGCGCGCGGCGCCCGGCGCGCTGTTCGCCAGCATGGCGCTGGGCCCGGGCGAACAGGGTCGCAGCCAGCTGGTCGTGGTCAAGGCGGTGGCGCCGCACTATCCGCTGCTCGGCCACGTCCGGCTGCGCCCGGTCGCGCCGGGCGCGCCGCTGCCGACCACCCCGATCCCGCTGCCCGGCACCGTCTGGGTGTCGCCGCAGCTGGCGCAGCGCCTGGACGCGCCGCCGCAGGGGCCGATCGTGCTGGGCCAGCGCAGCCTGCGCATCGCCGCGCTGGACGTCGCCGAGCCCGACCGCGGGCCGGGCATCCCCGGCCTGGCGCCGCGGGTGATGATGAACTCGGCCGACCTGCCGTCGACCGGGTTGATCCAGCCGGCGAGCCGGGTCACCTACACCCTGGCCTTGCTCGGCCGCGCGCCGGACATCGCCGCCTACCGGGCGTGGGCGCAGCAGCGCATCCGCGACGCGTCGTTGCGCGGAGTGCGGCTGCTCGCCCCCGACGCCGGCGGCAACGGCTTCGACCGCAACCTGCGGCGCGGCGCCGACTACCTGCGGCTGGTGGCGCTGCTGGCCGCGGTGCTGGCGGGCGTGGCCGTCGCGGTGGCGGCGCGCGATTTCGCGCGCCGTCGCCAGTTGCTGGTGGCCCTGCTCAGGGCGCTGGGCCTGCCGCGGCGCGGCGTGCTGGCGCTGCTGCTGGCCGAGCTGGCGGTGCTGGGGGGCAGCGCCGCGCTGCTGGGCAGCCTGGCCGGCCTGGGCCTGCAGGCGCTGCTGCTGGCGCAGTTGCGCCAGCTGGTCAGTTCCTCGCAGCTCGCCGCCCCGGGCTGGCAGCCGGTGGCGCTGTCGCTGGGCAGCATGGCCGCGCTGTTGCTGGCCTTCGCGCTGCCGCCGCTGGCGCGGCTGTCGGCGGTGCCGCCGCTGCGCGTGCTGCGGCGCGAGGCGGTGGCCGCCGCGGGCGGGGAGCGCGGCCTGCAACTCTTCGGCCTGGCGGTGTTCGCGCTGCTGTTGCTCGGGCTGGGCGGACGCGGCCGGCTGGGCTGGCTCGCGCTGGGCAGCTTCGCGCTGGCCGGGCTGCTGCTGGCGGGCGCCGCGGCGGCCGCGCTGCCGCTGCTGCGCCGCGTGGGCGAGCGCGGGCGCGGCGCGCTGGCGCTGGCGGCGCGCCAGCTGGGCACGCGCGGGCCGGCGGTGGTCGCGCAGGTCACCGCCCTCGGGTTGGCGCTGATGGCGCTGCTGCTCGTGGGCATGCTGCGTCAGGGGTTGCTGGCCGGCTGGCAGGAGTCCCTTCCCGCCGACGCCCCGGACCGTTTTGTGATCAACGTGCAGCCGCAGCAGGGCCAGGCGTTCCGGCAGGCGCTGCAGCAGGCGGGGATCGAGCGCTTCGACTGGTATCCGATGGTGCGCGCGCGGCTGGTGGGAATCGACGGTCGCGCGGTGTTCGCCCGCGACTACCACGACCAGCGCGCACGCAGGCTCATCGAGCGCGAGATCAACCTGTCGAGCAGCCCGCGGCTGCCGCCGGGCAACCGCATCGTCGCCGGATCCTGGCAGGCGACCGCGGCAGCCGGAGCACAGGGCTTGTCGGTGGAAGAGGGAATCGCCCGCAGCCTGGGGATCCACCTGGGCGACACCCTGCGCTTCGACATCGCCGGGGACACGCTGAGCGCCAGGGTGACCAGCCTGCGCAAGGTCGACTGGAACTCCATGCACGCCAACTTCTTCGTGCTCGCGCCGCCGGCGATGCTGCAGCGCCAGCCCTACACCTGGCTGGCCGCCTTCCGCCAACCGGCCGCGACGCGGCCCGGCTTCGATGCCGAGCTCGGGCGGCGCTTTCCCGACATCACCATCATCGACTTCGGCGAACTGCTGCGGCAGTTGCGCGAACTGCTGGGGCAGGTCGGCGCGGCGGTGCAGGTGTTGTTCGGCTTCGCGCTCGGCGCCGGGCTGGCGGTGCTCGCCGCCAGCCTGCTGATCGGACGGCGCGAGCGCGAGCACGAGACCGCCGTCTGGCGGGTGCTCGGCGCGTCGGACCGCATGCTGCGCCGGGTCATGGCGGCCGAGTTGCTGCTGTCGGGCCTGCTCGCCGGGCTGCTCGGCTCGGCCGCCGCGGGGTCGGCGGCCTGGCTGCTGGCGCGCCGGGTGTTCGACTTCCACTGGCTGCCCGCTCCGTGGTGGCTGGCATTGGGCGGCGCGGCCGGCGCGCTGTTGGCGCTGGCCGCCGGCTGGCTGAGTCTGCGCCGGGTGCTGCGGACCCCGGCGCTGCGGCTGCTGCGGCGGGCGGATTGAAGGCGGCGCATGCAGCCGGCGCATTGAGCCGGCGCAACACCCCGGCGCCTGCCGCGGCGACAATGTCCCGGCCGCATGCCTCGACGCCGCGTTGCCGCGGGGCCTGCGCCGGATCGCCGGCATCCCGCATTCCCGCATTCCCGCGTCGGCGCATCCACGATGCGCGACGCCCCGAATCTCCGAAGCCATGAACTCCCAGTCTTCCCCCGAACAGGCGCCGACCCCCTACGACTTGCTCGGCGGCGAGCGCGGAGTGCGCGCACTGGTCGACCGCTTCTACGACCTGATGGACCTGGAGCCGCGCTTTGCCGCGCTGCGCGCCATCCACCCGTCGTCGCTCGAAGGCTCGCGCGACAAGCTGTACTGGTTCCTCAGCGGCTGGCTGGGCGGCCCCGACCTGTACCAGCAGCGCCACGGCCATCCGCGGCTGCGCATGCGGCACTTTCCGTATTCGATCGGAATCGCCGAGCGCGACGCCTGGCTGGAGTGCATGCGCCAGGCGATGCTGGAACTCGAGGTCGAGCCGCGCTTGCGCGATCGCCTGCAGCAGGCCTTCGAAGGCACCGCCGACTGGATGCGCAACCGCGCCGAGCCGGGCCAGCCCGCGGGCTGAGCTCGCGGCCGCGGGCCGGGCTCGGGCCGTGCCCAGGCCGGGTTCAGGCCGGCGCTTGCGGGTTGCGCAGCAACACCAGCAAGGCCCCGGCGCCGCCGTCGTGCGGCCCGGCCTGGCAGAAGGCCAGCACCTCGCGCATCTGCAGCAGCCAGTTGCGCACCTTGTGCTTGAGCACGCCTTCGCGCCCCGGCGAGCCCAGCCCCTTGCCGTGGATCACCCGCAGGCAGCGCGCGCCGCGCTGCTGCGCGTCGTGCACGAACTCGAGCAGCGCCTGGCGCGCTTCGTCGCGCCGCAGGCCGTGCAGGTCGAGCTCGGCCTGGATCACCCACTGCCCGCGACGCAGCTTGCGCAGCACGTCGGGGCCGATTCCCGGCGCGCGGTAGGACAGCCATTCGTCGGTTTCCAGCAGGCTGTCGAGGTCGACGCTGTCGGACAGCGACTCGCGCAGCGCCTCGCGCTCGTCGCGCTGGCGCTGCAGCGGCAGCGCGGGAGGCGGCGCCGGGCGCAGCAGCACGCGGTCGCTGGCCGGCAGCGCCTGCGCCCCCGCCACCGCGCGCCGGAACAGCTGGGCCGGTTCGTCGCCGGCCTGGGCGTCGCGCGGCGCCGGCGCCGGCGCCGGCGCG
>JAJZVU010000037.1 GCA_021845505.1 Pseudomonadota bacterium
CTCGGCGCGTCTCGGGGCACCCGGCAGCCGCGGCAGCAGCCGCGCCAGCTCGGCGTCCGACAACGCCTCGCGGGGTACCCAGGCGTGCTGCAGCCCGAGGGCGTGCAGCAGTGCGAGGCGGCGTGGATCGAGCAGCGGATGGCTCATCGCGGATCCCGTGTCGGCGCCGCCCGGCTAGTCCAGCCCGCGGCGGCGCAGCAGGTCGTCGACCGGGCAGGACATGACGATCGCATCCTCGCGCGCCGGCTTGCCGTCGACACTGGCCGGGTAGTAGCCGCGGCGCCGCGCCACCGCGTGCAGGCCGTAGCGCTGGTACAGGTGAAGGGCGCGCGAGTTGCTCGGCCGCACTTCCAGCCACAGCAGGCTGGCGCCGTGCAGGCTGGCGCTGAGCAGCACGCCGTCGAGCAGTTGGAGCCCCAGGCCCTGGCCCTGCAGCCGCGGCTCGACGCAGACGTTGAGCAGGTGCATTTCCTCCACGCCGGCCAGCGCGACAAAGTAGCCCACCACCCGGCCCTGGTCGTCGCACAGCACCTGGGCGACGTAGCCGGCGGCCAGCGAATCGGCGAAATTGCCCCGGCTCCAGGCGAACTCGTAGGCCCGCACCTCGATGTCCATCACGGCATCCAGGTCGCCCGGGCCCATTTCCCGCAACCCGGCGCGCAATGCCTGGCTCATCGGGCGCCCCTCATCGCAGCGGGCCGCCTGCCGGCGAGCCCGCCTGCCGGGCGCGTTCCGCGGTGGTCAGCGCGACCTTGTCGCGCACGTACAGCGGGCGCGCCTGCGACGCCGGCATGCTGGCGCCCGCGGCGTGCGCCAGCCGCGCCAGCCGCGCGACCGCCGCCGCCTGCGGCGCCGCAACGCGCGCGCCTTGCAGCGCGGCGTGCCAGCCGGCGCCGAGCTCCTCGGCCAGCGCCGCGCCATGCTCGGCCCAGGCGTTGCCGCACAGCACCCACGCCGGAGCGTCGACCCCGAAACACCGCAGCCAGTGCTGGGCGGCCTGGCGCGGCGACTGCACGCGCGGCGGCTCGACCAGGCGCCAGCCCGGCTCGCCGAGCGGCGCGGGCGCCGGTTCGCGTTCGGCCAGCGCCCAATAGACCTCGCCCATGCGGGCATCGTTGACCACCAGCCAGCGTTCGACGTCCGGCGGCTGTTCGCAGCCCGCGGCGACCGCGAGCAGCGTGGACACCGGCACCACCGGGCAGGCCAGGCCGTGGCCCAGGCCCTGCGCCGCGGCGCAGGCGGCGCGCACCCCCGTGAAGGCGCCCGGGCCGGCGCCGAAGCCGATCAGGCCGACCTGCTCGAGCCGGAGCCCGGCCTGGGCGAGCAATTCGGCCAGCAGCGGAAGCATGCGCTGCGAGGCGCGCGCACCGCCCTCCTCGGTGCGCTGCAGCACCGAGCCATCGCCCAGCCACAGCGCCACCGAAAGCCATTCGGTGCTCGAGTCCAGGCCGAGGACGAGCGATGGAGTGGACAAACAGACCTCGCAAGACAGGCGACGCCCGCAGCGCGGGCCCAAGGGCAGGCCGCACGGCGCACGCCGATGCGCCGGGCCAGCCCCGAAGTGTAGTGGTGCGTGGTGCGGCAGGCGCGGCCGCCACCGGCCGCCGCGCCGGCGGGGAAGGCCGCGCCGGCGTGGCGGCGCTAGCATGCTTCGCGGAGCCAGCCCGCAGTTCCCGCACCATGACCCCGCCCGCCCCTGCCCGTCCTTCCGCCCGGCGCCGCGCGCTGCTGCACGGCGCCCGCCGGGCCCTCGGCCTGGCAGGCGCCGTGGGCTTGGGCCGCACGGCCTCGGCGTTGCCGGCCGCGCTGGCGCTGCCGCGCGGCGTTTGGCTGCAACTGCGCGCCGCCGGAATCGAGCCGGCCAACTGCAGCCTGGTCGTGCGCGACCTGCAACTGGGCACACCGCTGGTGAACTGGCTGCCGCAGCAGCCGCGCAGCCCGGCCTCGGTGCTCAAGCTGGTGACCCTGTACGCGGCGCTCAACCTGCTCGGCCCCGACTACCGCTGGCGCACCCCGGTGTACGCCATCGGGCCCATCGAGTCGGGGGTGCTGGCGGGAGACCTGGGCTTCGTCGGCAGCGGCGACCCGCACCTGATGGCCCACGACCTGTTGCGGCTGGCGCTGCGGCTGCGCGGCCTGGGGCTGCGGCGCATCGCCGGCAACGTGCTGGTCGACCGCAGCGCCTACGCGCTGCCGCCGCACGACCCGGGCCTGTTCGACGGCCACCCGCTGGCCCCCTACAACGTCGGCCCGGACGCCTTCCTGCTCGATTTCGGCAGCCTGCAACTGCAGTTCCAGGCCCGCGGCGACCAGGTTCGGGTCTGGAGCGAACCCGCGCTGCGCGGCTTCGCGGCGCAGCCGCCGCGGCTGGCCGCCGGGCCCTGCGCGGACTGGCGCCAGCGCCTGCGGCCCGACTTCAGCATGCCGCTGGCACCGCGCTTCGCCGGCAGCTACTCCGCGGCGTGCGGCGAGCAGCACTGGGACATCGCCGCGCTGATGCCCGCCGACGCCTTCGTGCAGGCCGTGCTGGGCGCCGTGCTGCGGCAGGCCGGGATCGACTGGAACGGCCAGGTGGTGGCCGGGCGCCTGCCGCGGCAGGCCACGCTGCTGAGCACCTGGGAAAGCCAGCCGCTGGCGGTGTTGATGCGCGACATCGACAAGTACAGCAACAACGTGATGGCGCAGCAGGTCTTCCTGACCCTGGCCCTGCACGCCGGGCACAGGCCCGCCGATTTCCCGGCCGCCGCCGCGGTGGTCCGGCAATGGCTGCAGCAGCAGTCGCTGGCCATGCCCGGACTGGTGCTGGACAACGGCTGCGGGCTGTCGCGCCGCGCCCGCCTCAGCGCCGGCGGGCTGGATCGCCTGCTGCGCGCGGCCTGGCGCAGCCCGCTGATGCCGGAGTTCGTGCAGACGCTGCCGCTGTCCGGCGAGGACGGCACGCTGCGCCACCGCTTTCGCGCTCCCGGGCTGCGCGGCATGCTGCACGCCAAGACCGGCACCCTCGACGGCGTGCTGGCGCTGGCGGGCTACCTGCAGGGCGAGGATGGCCGCCGGCGCAGCCTGGTGGCGCTGATCGACGACCCACGCGCCGAGCAGGGCTGGCCGGCGCTGCAGGCGTTGCTGGAGTACGCGTCGGGCCGCGGCTGACCCGGCCGGCAGGGCCATGGCCCTGCCGGCACCACGGCCGCGCGGCTGCTGCTACCGTGGCACGACCGGCTCGCCGGCCGCGACGACGCCCATGGACCCTGCGCTGCTCGACTGGCTTTGTGCCGCCGCCTGGGCGGCGGGCGTGCCGCTGGGCGCGCGCGCCCTCAAGTCCTGGCTGACCCGACGCCTGCTCGCCGCCGCGCCGGCGGCCACGCGGCAGCGCGGCCAGTACCTGCTCGACCTGCTGGCGGCCACCCGCGTCGGCCTGCTCGGGCTGGCCGCGGCGGCGCTGGCGCTGCGCTGGCTGGCGCCGCCGGCGCGCTGGCTGGCGCTGCTCGACGCAGCGGCGCTGGGCGCGCTGTTGCTGCAACTCGGGCTGTGGAGCGGCGCGCTGGTCGGCCGCTGGGTCGACGCGTCGCGACAGCGCGCGCTGCAGTCCGACCCGCAAGCGGCGACCGCGCTGGTCGCGGCGGCCTTCCTGCTGCGGCTGGCGACCTGGGCCGTGCTGCTGCTGGTGCTGCTCGACAACCTGGGGGTCAACGTCACCGCGCTGCTCGCCGGACTGGGCGTCGGCGGCGTGGCGGTCGGCCTGGGCCTGCAGAGCATCCTGAAGGATCTGTTCGCCAGCCTGTCGATCGTGCTGGACAAGCCTTTCCAGATCGGGCATTTCATCGTCGTCGACCAGGTTGCCGGAACGGTCGAGAACATCGGCCTGAAGACGACCCGGGTGCGCGCCCTCAGCGGCGAGCTGCTGGTGTTCTCGAACGCCGACCTGACGATGGCGCGGCTGCGCAACTTCCAGCTGATGACCGAGCGGCGCATCGAGTACCAGTTCACGCTGCAGGCCGACACCGACGAAGCTTCGCTGCGCCAGCTGCCGGCGCTGCTGCGGCGCCTGGTGCGCGCGCAACCGCGGGCGCGCTTCGAGCGCGCCCACCTGTGCGACATCGCCGGCGACGGGCTGCGCTTCGAGATGATCTACTGGGTCACCGACCCCGACTACACGCTGCACATGGATGTGCAGCAGGCCATCCACCTCGGGCTGCTGCGCGCACTGCGCCGCCGCGGCCTGCGGCTGGCGCAGCCGCTGCGCCAGCTGGTGCTGGGGCACGGCGCCGGCGCCCGCGCTTGCGGCCGCGACAACCGCGCACGCCGGGCGCAGCTTCCACCGCACACTAAAATCGGCGCCCAAAGCCGCACCGGATGCGGCCCCAGCAAGGAGGAGACCGATGCGCATCCTGATCGCCGAGGATGACCAGGTGCTCGCCGACGGACTGACCCGTTCGCTGCGCGCGAGCCATTACGCGGTGGATCAGGTCGCCGACGGGCTGAGCGCCGACCACGCGCTGCACGCCGGCAGCTTCGACCTGCTGATCCTCGACCTGGGGCTGCCGCGACTGTCGGGCTTCGAGGTGCTCAAGCGGCTGCGCAGCCGGGGCGACGCGCTGCCGGTGCTCATCCTGACCGCCGCCGACAACCTGGAGGACAAGGTGCGCGGCCTCGACCTCGGCGCCGACGACTACATGGCCAAGCCCTTCGAGCTGGCCGAACTCGAGGCGCGGGTGCGCGCGCTGACCCGTCGCGGAATGGGCGCGACCAGCTCGGTGATCCGCCACGGCCCGCTGAGCGTCGACCTTTCCGGCCGGGTGGTGATGATCGACCAGCGGGTGGTCGACCTGTCGGCGCGCGAACTGGCCCTGCTGGAAGTGCTGCTGCAGCGCGCCGGGCGGCTGGTCAGCAAGGACCAGCTGGTCGACCACCTGTGCGTCTGGGGCGAGGAGGTCAGCACCAACGCGATCGAGGTGTACATCCATCGGCTGCGCAAGAAGATCGAGGTCGGCCCGGTGCGCATCGCCACGGTGCGCGGGCTGGGCTACTGCCTGCAGCGCATCGCGGGCAGCCCGGCCGCCGCCGAGCCGGCCGCCGATCCCGCCGGCGGCACCGCGTCGCCGGTGCAGGCGGTGTGAGTCCATGTCCGCCGGCGCGGCGCCCGTGCCCGACGCGTCGGCCGCGCCGACCGCGGCAGCCGCCGACGGCCAGCGCGCGGCAAGGCGGCAGCGCTCGCTGTTCGGGGAGATCCTGGACTGGATGCTGGTCCCGCTGCTGCTGGTCTGGCCGGTCGCCATCGGCATCACCTTCCTGGTCGCGCAGGCGATCGCCAACAAACCCTTCGACCAGGGACTGCAGCGCCGCCTGGAGGTGATCGCCTCCTGGGTCGGCAGTTCCGGCGTGACCGGCGCGCGGCCGGCGGGCGCGGCCTGGGCGCCGCCGTCGACCCCCGGGCTGCTGGTGCAGGTGCGCGCCGCCGACGGCCGCGTGCTGGTCGGCGACCCGCGGCTTCCGACGGTCTCCGCCGGCGGCTGGCCGCGCAATGCCAGCGTGCACCTGCGCGACGCCGACATCGCCGGGCAACGCATGCGCATCGCGTGGCGCTGGGTGCGACCTGCGCGGGGCCCGCGGCTGCTGATCCAGGTCGCCGAAGGACTGCGGCAGCGCGCCGAACTGGCGCGCGACATCGTGCGGGGGGTGATCCTGCCGCAGTTCGTCATCGTGCCGATTTCCATCCTGCTGGTCTGGTTCGGGCTGGGACAGGGGATCATCCCGCTCGACGAACTGCAGGCGCGCATCCGGCGGCGCCGCCCGGACGACCTCAGCCCGATCGACCAGCGCGACGCTCCGGAGGAAATCGCCCCGCTGGTCGACTCGATCAACAGCCTGCTCGAGCGGCTGGAGGAGTCGATCCACACCCGCAAGCGCTTCATCGCCGACGCGGCGCACCAGCTCAAGACCCCGCTGGCCGGGCTGCGCATGCAGGCCGAGCTGGCGCAGCGCCAGACCAACCCCGAGGAACTGCGCACCAGCCTGCGCCAGATCGAGGTGTCGGTGGTGCGCACCACCCGCATGGTCAACCAGCTGCTCGCATTGGCGCGCGCCGAGAACCATGCCGCGCTGGCGCAGCGCGCGGCGGCGCGCCTGGACCTGCGCAAGCCGGTGCGCGAAGCGCTGCAGGAACTCGCGCCGCTGGCGCTGGCCAGGTCGCTCGAGGTGGAGTTCGATTGCCCGGAGCAGCCGCTGTGGGTGCGCGGCAACGCGATGCTCCTGCAGGAACTGGTGAAAAACCTGCTGGACAACGCGATCGCCTACACCCCGCCGCGCGGACGCGTGGCGGTGCGTCTGCGCCAGTTCGACGACCAGGTCGTGCTCAGCGTCGAGGACACCGGGCTTGGAATCGCCGCGGCCGAGCGCGAAATGGTGTTCCGGCCCTTCTACCGCGTGCTCGGCACGGGCCACGACGGCAGCGGGCTGGGGCTGTGCATCGTGCAGGAGATCGCCCGCCAGCACGGCGCCGCGCTCAGCCTGGACGACAACCCGACGTGCCGCGACGCCCGCAACCCCGGGCTGGTGGTCAGCGTGCAGATCGCGGCCGCCCCGCCACCGCTCGCCGCGTGAGGCGCGGCCGCCGCGGCCTCAGCCGCGGCGCTTGGCAGCCGCAGCGCCGCGCGGGGACGCGGCGTTCGCGCCGGCGGCGGCCTTGGCCGCTGGGGTCTTCGCCGCTGCGGTCTTGGCACCCGCGGTCTTCGCCGCTGCCGCCTTCGCCGCTGCCGGCCTGGAGGCAGCCGCCTTGCGCGCCGGCGCGCCGGGGCGCGGGGCGAATTCGAAACCCACCTTGCCGTCGGCCTGGCGAACCAGGTAGGCCTTGAACTTGCGCCGGGTGCGAGCGGACACGAAGCCGTCGAGCAGGTCGGTGCGCCCCTCGGCCAGCAGCTTGCGCATCTGCGCCGCGTCGACCGGTTGCTGCAGGATGATCTTGCCGCTGCGGAAGTCGCAGGACGGCGCCTCGCCGACGCTGCGTTCGCAGACGTAGGCGTTGCCGGCGTCGTACACGGAACCGCCGCACTTCGGGCAGTTGCCCAGCGGCTGCTGCTCGCTGAAATCGGCGGCCTGCGCGCTGTCCGCGGCGCGCGCCTGGCCGAAGTCGAATTCCAGCTTGTACGGGCCGCCGTCGGCGTCGCGCGCCAGCCGCAGCTCGGCGCTGAAGGGCCGCCCCATCTTGCTGCGAAAACCGCTCAGCGGACCCAGGTGCCTGTGCTGCAGCAGCGACTCGACTTCCTGCAGCTCGAAGCTGCGCCCACCCGGGTGCTTGCCGATGGAAAAGTCGCAGGAGGTGCACGCGTAGCGGTGGTAGTTCTCCCGCACCACGCCGCCGCAGTTCGGGCACGGCGTGCGCAGGGTCGCATAGTCCCCCGGCACGCTGTCGCGGTCGTATTCCTTGGCGCGGCGCACGATGGTCTCGGTCATGCGGGCGATCTCCTGCATGAAGGCGTCGCGCCCGATCTGTCCGCGTTCCATCTGCGCCAGCTTGTGCTCCCACTCCCCGGTCAGCTCGGGCTTGGTCAGGTCCTCCACTCCCAGTCCGTGCAGCAGGGTCATCAGCTGGAAGGCCTTGGCCGTGGGAACCAGCTCGCGCCCCTCGCGCAACATGTACTGCTCGGCCAGCAGGCCCTCGATGATCGACGAGCGCGTGGCCGGCGTGCCCAGCCCCTTGCCCGCCATGGCCTCGGCGTAGTCCTCGTCGTCGACCATCTTGCCGGCGTTCTCCATCGCGCTCAGCAGGGTCGCCTCGGTGTAGCGCGCGGGCGGCCGGGTCTTGAGCTCCTGCAGCTGCAGCTCGAGCGCGCGAGCGCTCTCGCCCTGCGCCAGCGCAGGCAGGTCGGCCTCCTCGCCCTGCTGGGTGCGGCCGTGGATTTCCAGCCAGCCCGGAACGACCAGGATGCGTCCCTCGGTGCGGAAGGCATGGTCGCCGATCCGGCTGGTGCGGGTGGTGACCAGGAATTCGGCGGCGGGGTAGAACACCGACAGGAAGCGCCTCGCCACCATGTCGTACAGCTTGGCCTCGGCCTCCGACAGCGAACGCGGCTGCTGGTTGGTCGGGATGATCGCGAAGTGGTCCGACACCTTCGAGTTGTCGAACACCCGGCGGCTGGGCTTGACATAGCCCTGCTGCAGCGCGCGCTCGGCGAACGCGGCCAGCGCGCCCCCGTCATCGGCCATCGCGCGCAGGGTGTCGCGCGCAACGCCCAGGTAATCCTCCGGCAGATGGCGCGAGTCGGTGCGTGGATAGGTCAGCGCCTTGTGCTTTTCGTACAGCGACTGCGCGAGCGCCAGGGTCATCTTGGCGGAAAAACCGAAGCGCGAGTTGGCCTCGCGCTGCAGGGTGGTCAGGTCGTACAGCGCCGGCGACACCTGGGTCGTCGGCTTGGACTCGTCGTGCACCTGCGCCGCCGCGCCGGCGCAGGCGTCGACCACGGCCTGCGCCTGCGCGCGGTCCCACAGGCGGTCGGCACGTCGATCGGCGTCGTGGTCCTTGCGAAACGCCGGGTCGAACCACTTGCCCTGGTAGACCCCGGCGGCCAGGCCGAAACTGGCGTGCACCTCGTAGTAGGTGCGGGCGACGTGGCGACGGATCTGCTCCTCGCGGGCGACGACCACCGACAGCGTGGGCGTCTGCACGCGGCCGACCGGCGTCAGGAAGAAGCCGCCGTCGCGCGAGTTGAAGGCGGTCATCGCGCGCGTGCCGTTGATGCCCACCAGCCAGTCGGCCTCGCTGCGGCAACGCGCGGCATCGGCCAGCGGCAGCATCTCGGCGTCGCTGCGCAGGTGCTCGAAGCCGTCGCGGATCGCCTGCGGGGTCATCGATTGCAGCCACAGCCTGCGCACCGGCTGGCGCGCCGACGCATATTGCTGGATCAGGCGAAAGATCAGTTCGCCCTCGCGCCCTGCATCGCAGGCGTTGACCAGCATGGTCACGTCCTTGCGCTTGAGCAGCTTGACGATCGCCTGCAGCCGCGAGCGCGTCTTGTCGATGGGCTTGAGGTCGAAGTGCGGCGGCACGACCGGCAGGTTGGCGAAACTCCACTTGCCCCGCTTGACCTCGAAGGCCTCGGGAGCGCCGATTTCCACCAGATGACCGACGGCCGAGGTCACGAGGTAGGACTCGTTCTCGAAATACTCGTCGTGCTTGTCAAACTTGCCGACAGCCGGTGTCAGCGCTCGCACGATGTCCTGTGCGACGCTGGGCTTTTCGGCGATGACCAGGGTTTTGCTCATGGTGGCTTTCGACAATCGGTCCGACAATCGGCTGCGCGGCGCGGCCACCGCGACGGCTGGCCCGCGTCTCCTTACAATGGCGCGCGCTGCACCCGGCCCATGCCGGCAGCCGCGCCAGGCTCTCGAGAAAACTCCGGGTCGCCCCGGGTCTGCGCTCCCCCCGCGGGACCGCGGCATCGGTGCAGTCCGGCCCCGCGGGCGCCCCGAGTCCGCCGCCGCGCGGCGACCTCGGCGCCCGATGTTCCTTTTTCTACTTTAACCAGTTTCGTGACAGCGTTGCACACCCGCAATCGACGCCCCGGCGTCCCCGGCACCCCGCGCGACGACGGCGCGCCGCGCGGCGCGCGCACCGAAGTGCGTGAATCGCCAGTGCACGGCAAGGGGGTGTTCGCGCGCCGGCCGATTCCGGCCGGCGCCCGCATCCTCGAATACCGCGGACAGACGATCTCCTGGAAGGAGGCCTTGCGCCGCCACCCGCACGACCCGGCACAGCCCCACCACACCTTCTATTTCTCGCTGGAAGCGGGCCAGGTGATCGACGCCAACGTCGGGGGCAACAGCGCGCGCTGGATCAACCACTCCTGCGCGCCCAACTGCGAGGCGCGCGAGCACGACGGGCGGGTCTACATCCACGCGCTGCGGGCGCTGCGTGCGGGCGAGGAGTTGTTCTACGACTACCACCTCAGCCTCGAGCAGCGCCACACCGCGAAGCTCAAGCGGGACTACGCCTGTCGCTGCGGCGCCGCGCAATGCCGCGGCACGATGCTCGCACCCAGGCGCTGAAGCATGGCCCGAGCCCCAGTCGACGAGGACCCGGCGCAGGCGCTGGCGCTGCAACGCCGACTCGAGGCCGGGGGCCATGGCTGCGCGGTGCGCTGGCTGGAGCGCACGGGCTCGACCAATTCCGACCTGCTGGCGCAATTGCGCACCGAGGCGGCAGCGCCGCAATGCCTGGTGGCCGGGCATCAAAGCGCCGGGCGCGGGCGCCGCGCGCGCGCCTGGCTGGACGAAGGCGCGGCCGACGACGCCGCGGCGCTGCTGTGCTCGCTGGCCTGGCCGCTGCCCCGCGGCTGCGACCTGTCGGGACTGAGCCTGGCCGTCGGGGTCTGGCTGGTGCAGGGCCTGCAGGCGCTGGGCCTGACCGGCGCGACCCTGAAGTGGCCCAACGACCTGCTGCTCGACGAGCGCAAGCTGGCCGGGGTGCTGATCGAGGTCGCCGACCTGGCGCAGGCGCGCTGGGTGGTGGTGGGAATCGGCCTGAACCTGCGCGCGCCGGCCGGGCTCGCCCAGGCCGGCGGGCTGGCCGAACACGGCATCGTCGCCGACCGCTGGCAGGTTCTGGGCGAGGTGCTGCCGCGGCTTTTGAGCGGCCTGCAGGAATTCGCCCGCGACGGGTTCGCGCCATGGATGGAGCGATGGAACCAGTTGCACGCCTGGAGCCAGCGCAGGGTGCGGGTGCTCGGCGAGGCGGCGCCGCTGCTGGAGGGACGCGCGCTCGGGGTCGACGCCCAGGGTTACCTGTGGCTGCAGACCGAGCAAGGCCGGCAGCGGGTGTCCAGCGGCGACGTGTCGCTGCGCAGCGAGCCCGACTGAGGAGGCCCCCCGGCGATGCTGCGCACCCTGTTGCTGGCCTTGCTGCTGGCCAACGTGCTGCTGTGGGCCTGGTCGCACGACGCGCTGCGGCCCTTCGGCTGGGCTCCGGCCCGTGTCGGCGAACCCTGGCGCCTGCGCGAGGACCTGCATGCCGATCGCCTGGTCCTCCAGGGCCCCGACGGCAGCCCGTTGCCGCCGGCCGCCGCAGCGCCGCGCTCGCCCTCGCGCACCGCGCCAGGCGCTGGCGGCGCCACGGACCCGGCGGCTGCGGCGTCGCCGGCGCGCGGTGCGAGCGCCCCCGCCTCGCCAGCGGCATCTTCGCCTGCCTCGGCACCGGCGTCCTCACACGCCTCGCCACCCAGCTCTTCGCACGCCTCCGCGCCGACCTCGTCGCCCGCTTCGTCGCCCGCTTCGTCGCCCGCGTCGTCGCCCGCGTCGTCGCCGGCTTCGGCGGCCGCGGCCCAGGCGCACCAGGCTCGGCTGTGCCTGCGCATCGGGCCCTACGACTCGGCTCCCGACCCCAAGCTCGGCGCCGCGCTGCGCGCCGCCGGGCTGCAGCCGCTGGCCAGGAGCTACCCGCTGCCGCCGCAGTGGATGGTGCTGATGGGGCCCTACCCCGACCTGGCGGCGATGCAGCGCAAGCTCGCGCAGCTGCGCCAGCTCGCGCTGCCAGCGGGCAGTTTCATCCCGGTCGGCCAGCGACCGCGCTACATGCCCGGGATTTCACTCGGGGTCTTCGACCAGCCCGAACAGGCGCGCCAGCAGCTCGCCCACCTGCAGAAGCGCGGCGTGCAGACCGCCCATGTCGTGCAGCGCAACCTGGGGGTCCAGGGCTCCTACTGGGTGCTGCCGTCGCTCGATCCGCTGCAGGCGCAGCGCCTGCGCTCGTTGCCGGCGCTGCAGGCCGCGGACCGCCACGCGCTGCCCTGCCCGGGTTGAGCCGCGCCTGCGCCGGCAGGCGTGAGCGGGCCCTCAGGGTTGCTCCAGCCAGCGCTGCGCCAGATGCACGAAGAAGCTGGCTCCCAGCGGCAGGATGTCGTCGTTGAAGTCGTAGCTGGCGTTGTGCAGCGTGCAGGGGCCCGCGCCATGGCCGCTGTCGCGGTGCTCCCCGCCGCCGTTGCCGATGATCACGTAGGCCCCCGGGCGCTGCTGCAGCATGTACGAGAAATCCTCGGCGCCCATCGAGGGCTCGAAAGGCAGCACGCCGTCGGCGCCGACCAGGTCGACCAGCACGCGCCGGGCGAATTCGGTCTGCGCCGCGTGGTTCACCGTCGGCGGGTAGTTGCGACGGAACTCGAAGTCGCAGCTCAGCCCGAAGGCCTGCGCGGTGTGGGTGGCGATGCGCCGCATGTTGGCCTCGATGAGGTCGAGCAGCGGGGTGCCGAAGGTCCGCACCGTGCCCTGCAGTTCGACTGCGTCGGGAATCACGTTGGTGGCCTCTCCGCCATGCACCATGGTCACCGAGACCACCCCGGCCTCCAGCGGGTTCTTGTTGCGGCTGACCACGCTTTGCAGCGCCAGCACGATCTGGCAGGCCACCGGCACCGGGTCGAGCCCCAGGTGGGGCATCGCGGCGTGCGAACCCTTGCCCCGCACGACCAGCCGGAATTCGTTGCTCGACGCCATCACCGGTCCGCTGCTCAGCGCGAACCTGCCGGCCGGGATGCCCGGCCAGTTGTGCATCGCGAACACGGCGTCCACCGGGAAGCGCTCGAACAACCCGTCGCGCAGCATTTCCCGCGCCCCGCCGCCGCCTTCCTCGGCCGGCTGGAAGATGCACACCACCCTGCCGCCGAAGTCGCGCTCGCGGCCGAGCTGGCGCGCCGCCGCGAGCAGCATCGCGGTGTGGCCGTCATGGCCGCAGGCGTGCATCTTCCCGGGGTTGCGGCTGGCATGGTCGAAGCTGTTCTTCTCGGTCACCGGCAGCGCGTCGATGTCGGCGCGCAACCCGATGGAGCGCGCCCCCGGGCGGCGCCCCTCGATCACCGCGACGACCCCGGTGCGACCGAGGCCGCGATGCACCTCGATCCCCCAGCGCTGGAGTTGCTCGGCGATCTTGTCCGAGGTGCGGGTCTCCTCGAAGCACAGTTCCGGGTGGGCGTGGAGGTCTCGCCGTATATGTCGAAAAAGCGCCGCTTCAGCGACAATCGAGTCGATGATCTGCATGGTGCCTGGTCTCCTCGCAGGACTTCTGACCTCTGGATTGTCTCCCAAGCGGCGCCGGACCGTGGCGCCGCTGTAGACTGCGCGAGCCATGAACCCTGCCGCACCCGCCCAGCCGCGCGTCGACGCCGGCGGCACCCGCCTGGTGCGCGCGGCCTGCCCGCATGACTGTCCCGACACCTGCGCGATGCTGGTCAGCGTGCGCGACGGGGTGGCCGTGCAGGTGCGCGGCGACCCCGCGCATCCGACCACCGCCGGCGTGCTGTGCACCAAGGTGTCGCGCTACCTGGAGCGCACCTACCACCCGCAGCGGGTGCTGCAGCCGCTGCGCCGCAGCGGGCCGAAGGGCAGCGGAGCCTACGAGGCGGTTTCGTGGGACGCCGCGCTGGACGACATCGCGTCGCGGCTGCGCGCGCTGGCGCAAGTCGACCCGCAGGCGATCGTGCCCTACAGCTACGCCGGCACCATGGGACTGGTGCAGGGCGAGGCGATGGCCGCGCGGCTGTTCCACCGGCTGGGGGCGAGCCGGCTGGACCGCACGATCTGCGCCAGCGCGGGGGCCGAGGGGCTGCGCCAGGTGCTCGGCGGCCTGGTCGGCATGGACGTCGAGCAGTTCGCCCACAGCCGCCTGATCGTCATCTGGGGCAGCAACAGCATCACCAGCAACCTGCACTTCTGGTCGCTGGCGCAGAAGGCCAGGCGCGCCGGCGCGACCCTGGTGTGCATCGACCCCTGGCGCAACGACACCGCCAGGCGATGCCACCTGCACCTGCAACTGCGCCCCGGCACCGATGCGGCACTGGCCTGGGGCCTGATGGGCGAGCTGGTGCGCAACGACTGGCTGGACCACGACTACATCCGCGACCACACGCTGGGCTTCGAGACACTGCGCGAGCGCGCGCTGCAGTGGACCCCCGAGCGCGCCGCGCAGGTCTGCGGACTGCAGGCGCAGCAGGTGCGCGAGCTGGCCGCGCTGTTCGGGCGCACGCGGGCCGCCGCGATCCGGGTCAACTACGGCCTGCAGAGGGTGCGCGGCGGCGGCAACGCGGTACGCGCGATCGCCTGCCTGCCGGCGCTCACCGGGGCCTGGCGCGAGCCGGCCGGCGGCCTGCTGCTGTCGAGTTCCGGACATTTCGCCGTGGCGCGCGACGCGCTGGAGCGCCCCGACCTGCTCGCCGGGCGCAGTCCGCGGATCATCAACATGTCGACCATCGGCGACGCCTTGCTGCACCCCGGCGGCGGCGACTTCGGCCCGCGCATCGACGCGCTGGTGGTCTACAACAGCAACCCCGCGGTGGTGGCGCCGGAGTCCGGCAAGGTGTTGCGCGGGCTGCGTCGCGACGACCTGTTCACCGTGGTGCTGGAGCATTTCCGCACCGACACCGCCGACCTGGCCGATTACATCCTGCCGGCGACGACCCAGCTCGAGCACCTGGACCTGCTGAAGGCCTACGGCCACCGCTACTGGGTGGCCAACGAGCCGGCCATCGCGCCGCTCGGCCAGGCACGCCCGAATTCGCAGATCTTCCGCGACCTGGCCGCCCGCCTGGGCTATGCCGACGCCTGCTTCGGCGACACCGACGAGGAGCTGGCCGCGCAGGCACTGGCCGACGATCCGCGCAACGCCGGACTGGATTTCGCCACGCTGCGCAGGCAGGGCTGGGGCAAGCTGGCGGTGCCCGACGCACCGTTCGCCCACGGCGCGTTTCCGACTCCCAGCGGGCGCTGCCAGTTCGTCTACCCCCCCGACGCGCAGGCCGGTCGCGACCCGCTTCCGCAGGTGATCCTTCCGTACGAATGCGCGCACACCCAGCCCGAGCTGGCGGCTCGCTACCCGCTGGCGCTGCTGTCGCCGCCGGCGCGGCATTTCCTCAATTCGAGCTTTGTCAACGTCGAGTCGCTGCGCCGGCACGACGCCGAGCCGCGGCTGCTGCTGCACCCGCGCGACGCCGCGGCGCGCGCCCTCGTCCAGGGCCAGCGGGTGAGGCTGTTCAACGACCGCGGCGAGATGCTGGCGCGCTGCGAGGTCACCGACGACACCCGCGAGGGCCAGGTGGTGAGCCTGGGGCTGTGGTGGCGCAAGCTGGCGCCCGACGGGCGCGGGGTCAACGACCTCACCCACCAGCGCCTGACCGACCTCGGCGCCGGGCCCTGCTTCCACGACTGCCTGGTGCAGGTCGAGCCGGCGAGCTGACGCCGGCGGCACGCTGCGCGGCTCAGGCGCCGATGCGCTGCAGCGAGCGCAGGAACGCCTGGGCGTTCTCCTCGCCGACCACGCGCCCGATCTCGCGGCCGTCGCGGAAGAAAATGATGCCCGGCGGGCCGAACAGCTCGAAGCGCTTGAGCAGCGCCTGCTGCGCCGGGTTGTCGGCGGTGACATCGGCGCGCAGCAGCGTCAGGTGCTGCAGGCGCGCGCGCACCCGGGGGTCGGTGAAGGTGAAGCGGTCCATTTCCTTGCACGACACGCACCAGTCGGCCCAGAAGTCCAGCATCACCGTGCCGTGCGCGCCCGCCAGCCGGGTGTCGAGTTCGGCCGCCGAGGCCACGGGAGCGAAGCGTAGCGGCTGTTCGGCGCCTGCCGTGGCCACCGTCCCCCCCAGTCCCTGCAGCGGTTGCAGCACATTGCGGCTGCCGGCGGCCACGCCGACGACCAGCGCGGTGCCGGCCAGCGCCAGCAGCACGCCGAGGCCCTTCCACAGCTTGAGCCAGCCCGAGGCATCGTCGGGCAGGCGGTCGAACACCCGCAGGAAAGTGGCGCTGACCAGGAACAACGCGGCCCAGGCGAGCATCTGCAGCCAGGCCGGGAGCACCGGTGCCAGCATGTACAGCGCGGTGGCCAGCAGCAGCACGCCGAAGAAGGCCTTCACCGCGTCCATCCAGCGCCCGGCGCGCGGCAGCAGCGCGGCGGCGCCGAACCCCACCGCCAGCAGCGGCAGGCTCATCCCCACGGCCAGCGAGAACAACGCGACGCCCCCGATCACCGCATTGCCGGTCTGGCTGATGTACAGCAGCGCTCCGGCCAGCGGCGCGGCCACGCAGGGACCGACGATCAGCGCCGAGATGCCCCCCATCGCGAACACTCCCAGCAGCCGTCCGCCGGGCAGCGCGCTCGAGCCGCGGCTGAGGTGGCTCTGGATCGCGCTGGGCATCTGCAATTCATAGAAGCCGAACATCGACAGCGAAAGCAGCACCAGCAGCAGCGCGAAGGCCGAAAGCACCCAGGGGTTTTGCAGCGCAGCGGCCAGCCCGTGGCCGAGCAGCCCGGCGGCGACGCCGAAGGCCGTGTAGACCAGCGCCATTCCCAGCGAATACGCGGCCGCCAGCCCGAGGCCGCGCCAGCGCGACACCACCCCCTGGCCGCCGGACTGGCCGACGACGATGCTGGAGAGGATCGGCACCATCGGCAACACGCAGGGGGTGAAGGCCAGCAGCAGGCCGAACAGCACGAACATCGGCACGATGCGCGCCAGCCGGGCCTGCGCCAGCACCGCTCCGATCCGCGACCCCTGGTCGCTGGAAGCGGCCGGCGACGCGGCCTGCGGCGCCGGGGCCGCCGCGGGAGCCGAAGCGGCAGCGGTCGCGGGAGCCGAGGCGCGTGCGCCGGTGGCCGCGCCGCCGAACAGGCGGCCCAGCGCCGACGAGGGCTGCTCCGGCTGGCCCTGCAGCGCGACGCTGCCGCTGCCGCCGAAGCCCTTCAGGCTGACGTCGAGCACCTTGTCGATCGGGGGGTAGCACAGCCCCTGGTCCGAGCAACCCTGGTAGACCACCTTCAGCGCGAAGTGCGCGGGAGCCGCGAGGACCGGCAGCGGGATCACCACCTGGTTGCGGTAGTGCGCGACGATGTGGCCGAGGTTGGGGTCGAACTTGCGGTGGGCCGGCGGGAAAGCCGGCTGCCCGAGCTCCACTCCCGCGCTCGCCGCCGAGAAATGGAAGCGCTCCTGGTACAGGTAGTAGCCCTGGGCGATGTCCAGGCGCAATTGCACGGTCTTCGGGCCCGACGCCGCGGCGTGCAGCCGGAACGCCTGGTCGGGCTGCAGGAACTTGCCCTGCTGCGCCAGCGCCAGGCCGCCGGCCAGCAGCAGCGCGGCCCCCAGCAGCAGCCGCAGGCAGTTCGCGACCCCGCCGCGAAGCCGGCGCCGGGCGGGCAGGGAATCGGAGAGTCGGAAGCGATGCATCGCGGGCGGCCCTATATCAGCAGGAGTTGATATTGTGTCACCAATGGTCGCGCCTTGCCACGCGCGGGATCCGGCGGTCATGGCCTTGCCGGCCGGGCTGCCCGCGACGCCATGGCGGCCCGTGTCAGGCGCGAAAGCGCCGGTGGGTCAGGCTGCGCGCCACCCACCATCCGGCCGCCAGGTACAGCCCGAGCATCGCCAGGTGGGGCAGCCAGCGCGCATCGACCTCGCCGAAGAACAGCGGGCGCACCAACGCCACCGCGCAGTGCAGCGGCAGCAGCGCGGCGGCGCGCTGCAGCCAGACGGGCATGGCCGACAGCGGGAAGAAGATCCCCGACAGGAAGGCCATGGGTGTCAGCACCAGCGTGATGTAGTAGGTGAAGAAGTCGTAGCCCCGCGCCAGCGCGTTGACCACCAGTCCGAGCGCGGAGAACACCGCGGCATTCAGCGCGAGCAGCGGCAGCGCCAGCAGCATGGTGGGCTGGCGGCAGATGTCCAGCAGCGCCACGACCAGCAGCAGCGCGCAGCCGCTGAGCAGGCCCTTGCTGGCGGCCCACAGCAACTCGCCGAGCAGCACGTCGTCCAGCGACGCGGGGGTCAGCAGGATCGCGTCCCAGGTGCGCTGGACATGCATCCGCGAGAAGCTCGAGTACAGGGCCTCGAAACTCGCCGCGTTCATCACCCCCATGCACACGCTGCCCGACGCCAGAAAGGCGATGTAAGGCACGCCGTGCACGCTGCCGACCAGCGAGCCCACGCCCCAGCCGAAGGCCGCCAGGGTCAGCAGCGGTTCGGCGATGTTGCCGATCAGGCTGGCCAGCGCCAGCTTGCGCCACACCAGCGCGTTGCGCCTCCAGACCGCGACAAAGCGCCAGCGCGGCAGCGCGGGCAGCGACTCGGCGGCGGCGGGGGTCATGGGGCTGTGCGGTCCGGGGGCGCTCAGTCGCGCAACTGGCGACCGGTGAGCTTGAGGAACACGTCTTCCAGGTTCGCCGAGCGCTGCAGCGCCCGCACCCCGTCGCCCAGCGGAGCCAGCGCGTCCAGCAGCGGCGCCGCATGCCCGGCGTAGGCGAACAGGGTGTCGCCGCTCCTCTCCAGGCGATGCGCCAGCGGGGCCAGCAACGCCGGCGCCTCGTCGACACGCTGGCCGTAGACCTCGAGCACCTGCGCTTCCACATGCCGGCCGAGCAGCGCCAGCGGAGTGTCCTCGTCGAGCCTGCGGCCCTGGTCGAGCACCAGCACGCGGTCGCACAGCCGCTCGGCCTCGTCCATGAAATGGGTCGTCAGCAGGATCGACTTGCCTTGCGCCAGCAGCCCCTTGAGGCGATCCCAGATCAGGTGCCGCGCCTGCGGATCCAGGCCGGTGGTCGGCTCGTCGAGGAACACCAGCTGCGGGTCGTGGATCAGCGCGCGCGCCAGGCTCAGCCGGCGCTTCATGCCGCCCGACAGCTCCTGGATGGGCGCGTCGGCCTTGTGCCGCAGCGCCGCGAATTCCAGCAGCCCGGGGATGCGCTCGCGGATCGCCGCGTCGGTCATGCCGAAATAGCGCCCGTAGACCAGCAGGTTCTCGCTGACCGTGAAATCGGGGTCGAGGCTGTCGAACTGGGTGACCACGCCCACCCGCATGCGCGCCCTCGCCGCCTGCGCGGGCACCGGCAGGCCGAGCAGCCGGATGTCCCCGGCAGCCGGCTCGGCCAGCCCCAGGCACATGCGGATGGTGGTGGTCTTGCCGGCGCCGTTCGGCCCGATGATGCCGTAGCACTGCCCGACGCCGATCGACAGGTCGAGCTGCCGCACGACCTCGACTCCGGCGTAGCGCTTGCTCAGTCCGCGCACCTGCAGCAGCGGCGTCGCCCGTGCCTGGGCGGCACCGGCGCGCGCAGCCGCTTGCGGCATCGCCGCTCGCCCGCCCGAGCTTACTCGGCGGACTTGTCGTCGGCCGCCGGGGTCGGCTCGGGACGGTCGACCAGTTCGACCAGGGCCATCGGCGCGTTGTCGCCGACGCGCGAACCGAACTTCAGGATGCGGGTGTAGCCACCCGGGCGGTTGCGGTAGCGCTCGCCGAGTTCGCCGAACAGCTTGACCACCGACTCGCGGTCGCGCAGCCGGTCGAAGGCCAGGCGGCGGTTGGCCAGGCTGGGCTTCTTGCCCAGGGTGATCAGGGGTTCGACCACCCGGCGCAATTCCTTGGCCTTGGGCAGGGTGGTCTTGATCACCTCGTGATCGATGAGGGAATTGGCCATGTTGCGCAACATCGCCAGCCGATGGCTCGAGGTGCGGTTGAGTTTGCGCAGACCGTGTCCGTGACGCATGATGAAGTCCTTTTCCAGGTTTGTCGGGCCGGCCGTGTCAGGTACCGGCCCCGTTCTGCGAAGCTCGCGCGCGGGCTGCGCGCGGCTTCGCGAAGGCCCAGGCGTGGCGGCGGGGCGCTGCCCCGCGCCGGCACTCAGGCGTTGCGGGTGTCGAGCTCGGCGGGCGGCCAGCTCTCCAGCTTCATCCCCAGCGTGAGCCCGCGTGCGGCGAGCACTTCCTTGATTTCGTTAAGCGACTTGCGGCCCAGGTTGGGGGTCTTCAGCAACTCCGTCTCGCTGCGCTGGATCAGGTCGCCTATGTAATAGATGTTCTCCGCCTTCAGGCAGTTCGCCGAGCGCACGGTCAGCTCCAGGTCGTCCACCGGGCGCAGCAGGATCGGGTCGAACTGCTGCGCGCTGGCGGCGCCGGCCGCCTCCATGGCCTTCTCGGCGCCTTCCAGGCTGGCGAACACCGACAGCTGCTCGACCAGGATGCGCGCCGAGGTACGGATCGCCTCCTCCGCGCTGATCGATCCGTTGGTCTCGATCTCCATCACCAGCTTGTCCAGGTCGGTGCGCTGCTCGACGCGGGCGTTCTCCACCGCGTAGCTGACCCGGCGCACCGGCGAGAACGAGGCGTCGAGCACGATGCGCCCGATGGTCTTGCCGCCCTCGTCGGCGTAGCGGCGCAGGTTGCCCGGCACGTAGCCGCGCCCCTTCTCGACCTTGATCTGCATGTCGAGCTTGCCCTGCTGCGACAGGTGGGCGATCACATGCTCGGGATTGACGATCTCCACGTCGTGCGGCGTCTGGATGTCGGCGGCGGTGACCACGCCCTCGCCCTCCTTGCGCAGCGACAGCGTGACCTCGTCGCGGTTGTGGAGCTTGAACACCACGCCCTTGAGGTTCAGCAGCACGGCGATCACGTCCTCCTGCAGGCCGTCGACCACCGAATACTCGTGCAGCACGCCGTTGATGCTGACCTCGGTCGGCGCATAGCCGACCAGCGACGACAGCAGCACGCGACGCAGCGCATTGCCCAGCGTATGGCCGTAGCCGCGCTCGAAGGGCTCGAGCGTGACCTTGGCGCGCAACGGGCCGAGGCTCTCGACCTGGATGGATTTGGGACGCAGCAATGCGGTTTGCATGACGATTCCTTTCATACCCTCCGCTCGTTACACGGATAAGGCTGAACTGCGGGCGCAGGCCCGCCGGGTGAAGCGGCGCGGCCCGGCCGCGCCGCGCGCAATCAACGCGAATACAACTCGACGATCAGCGACTCGTTGATGTCGCTGCCGAATTCGTCGCGGTCGGGCGTCTTCTTGAACACCGCCTCCATCTTCGAGGCGTCGACCTGCATCCAGGCCGGGAAACCATTGCCTTCGGCCAGCTTGAGGGCATCGGCGATGCGCAGCTGCTTCTTCGACTTCTCGCGCACCGCGACCTTCTGCCCCGGGCTGACGCGCGCCGACGGGATGTCGCAGACCTGGCCGTCGACCTCGATCGCGCGGTGGCCGACCAGTTGCCGCGCCTCGGCGCGGGTGCTGGCGAAGCCGGCACGGTAGACCACGTTGTCCAGCCGCTGCTCGAGCAGGGTCAGCAGATGCACCCCGGTGTTGCCGCGCAGCCCCTGCGCGCGCTCATAGGTGCGCCGGAACTGCTTCTCGAGCACCCCGTACATGCGCTTGACCTTCTGCTTCTCCCGCAGCTGGGTCGCGTAGTCCGACTGCCGCGCACCCGAGGTGCGGCCGTGCTGGCCGGGCTTGGTGTCGAACTTGGCCTTGGACTCAATGCCGCGCCGCGCGCTCTTGAGGAACAGGTCGGCGCCTTCGCGCCGCGAGAGTTTGGCCTTCGGGCCGAGATAGCGTGCCACTTGATCGATCCTTCGAAGTGTCTGCCGCGGCGGCTGCCGCGGGAGCCTGCGTCCGATGGGCGCAGGCAGTGGGCTTGTCGCCGCTTGCGCGGCGGGAAGGCGTCGACGCGGCGCCGCGAAGGCCGCCGCGCCGCGCGCCGGGCGTCGTCAGATGCGACGACGCTTGGGAGGCCGGCAGCCGTTGTGCGGAACCGGCGTGACGTCGGAAATCTGCACCACCTTGATACCCAGGCCGTTGAGCGCGCGCACCGCAGACTCGCGGCCCGGGCCCGGGCCCTTGATGCGCACCTCGAGTTGCTTGATGCCGCACTCGATGGCCTGGCGGCCGGCGTTCTCCGCGGCCACCTGGGCGGCGAAGGGGGTCGACTTGCGCGAACCCTTGAAACCCTGCCCGCCCGACGACGCCCACGACAGCGCGTTGCCCTGACGATCGGTGATGGTGATGATGGTGTTGTTGAACGACGCGTGCACGTGCGCGATGCCGTCCGCGACATTCTTGCGGACCTTCTTGCGTGCGCGCTGCGCCGAACCGGTGGTGGGACTCTTGGCCATGACGTGATCCTTGGAAGCTTATTTCTTCAGTGCCGCGGCGCCCTTGCGCGGCCCCTTGCGGGTGCGCGCGTTGGTGCGGGTACGCTGGCCGCGCACCGGCAAGCCGCGCCGATGGCGCATGCCCCGATAGCAGCCCAGGTCCATCAGGCGCTTGATGTTGATCGACACCTCGCGGCGCAGATCGCCCTCGATCACGTACTGCCCCACCTGCTCGCGGATGCGCTCGAGCTCGGCGTCGGAGATGTCCTTCACCTTGGTCGTGAAGGGCACGCCTGCCGACTCGCAGATCTTGCGCGCGGTGGCGCGGCCGATGCCATAGATCGCAGTCAGGCCGATTTCGGCATGCTGATGCGGCGGGATGTTGATACCAGCGATACGGGCCATGGGATTCCTCGATGCAATAGGGGCCGCTCAACCCTGGCGCTGCTTGTGGCGCGGGTCGGTGCAGATCACCCGGACCACCCCCTTGCGGCGGATGATCTTGCAGTTCCTGCACATTTTCTTGATGGACGCACTGACTTTCATCGGATACCTCTTCTATTTGGCGCGGAACACAATCCGCGCACGCGTCAAATCGTAGGGCGTGAGTTCGACCGTCACCTTGTCGCCCGGCAGGATGCGGATGTAATGCATGCGCATCTTTCCCGAGATATGTCCGAGCACCACATGGCCATTTTCCAGCTTGACCCGGAACGTGGCATTGGGCAGGTTCTCCACGACCTCCCCCTGCATCTGTATGGCGTCGTCCTTGGACATCGATGTCTCGGCGCTTGCACTGGTTTTTTCAGCGCATGCTGATGCCACCCTTGAAGTTCGCCCGCTTCAGCAGGGCGTCATACTGGTGCGACATCGCGTAGGCCTGGACCTGGGCCATGAAATCCATGGTCACGACAACGATGATCAGCAGCGAGGTGCCGCCGAAATTGAAGGGCACATTGTATTTGAGCACCAGGAATTCCGGCAGCAGGCAGACCAGCGTGATGTACAAGGCCCCGATCAGCGTCAGGCGCATCAGGATCTTGTCGATATACCGCGAGGTCTGCTCGCCGGGGCGGATCCCCGGGATGAAGGCACCGCTCTTCTTCAGGTTGTCGGCGGTCTCGCGACTGTTGAAGACCAGCGCCGTGTAGAAGAAGGTGAAGAAGATGATGGCGCCGGCGTACAGCGCGACATAGATCGGCTGTCCCGGCGACAGCAGCGCCGCCAGGCTCTTGAGCCAGCCGATTCCGCCTCCGGCGCCGAACCAGTTGACCACGGTCGCAGGCAGCAGGATGATCGACGACGCGAAGATCGGCGGGATCACCCCCGACATGTTGAGCTTCAGCGGCAGGTGCGACGACTGGCCGCCGTAGACCTTGTTGCCGACCTGGCGACGCGCGTAGTTCACCAGGATCTTGCGCTGCCCACGCTCGACGAACACCACGAAGTAGGTCACCGCGACGACGATCGCCAGCACGAACAGCGCCACCAGCACGCTCATCGCTCCGGTGCGCACCAGCTCGAGCAGTCCGCCGAGCGCGCCGGGCAGGCCGCTGGCGATGCCGGCGAAAATGATGATCGAAATGCCGTTGCCCAGTCCGCGCTCGGTGATCTGTTCACCCAGCCACATCAGGAACATCGTGCCGGCGGTCAGGCTGACCACCGCGGTCAGGTTGAAGCCGATTCCCGGATCGAGCACCAGGCCGCGGCTGGAACCCAGCGCCACGGCGATTCCCAGCGACTGGAACACCCCGAGGAACAGCGTCAGGTAGCGGGTGTACTGGGTGATCTTGCGCTGCCCCGACTGACCTTCCTTCTTCAGCGCCTCCATCGACGGCAGCACGTAGGTCATCAACTGCATGATGATCGACGACGAGATGTAGGGCATGATGCCCAGCGCGAACACCGTGAAGCGCGACAGCGCGCCGCCGGAGAACATGTTGAACAGCCCGAGGATGCCGCCGGAGTTGCTCTGGAACAGCTTCTGCAATTCCTGCGGATTGATCCCCGGCACCGGAATGTGCGCGCCGACCCGATAGACGACCAGCGCGCCCAGCAGGAAGAGCAGGCGCTTGCCCAGATCGCCGTACTTGCCGCCGCCGAGGGTTTTCGCTGCCTGTGCCATGCCCCGCCTCTGTGCCCGGCCGTCGCGCCGCTCAGGCCTGCGCCTGGGCTTCGACCACGCGGCCGCCCGCCGCCTCGATCGCGGCGCGCGCGCCGCGGGTGAGGGCCACTCCCTCGACGGTGTAGGCGCGCTCGACCTTGCCCGAGGCGAAGATCTTCACCTGGCGCGCCTGCTGCGACACCAGGCCGGCGGCCTTCAGGCTCAGCAGGTCGACCTGCTCGCCCTGCACCCGCGCCAGTTCCGACAGGCGCACCTGCGCCTTCAGGTCGGCGGTAGGCGACTTGAATCCGCGCTTGGGCAGACGCCGCTGCAACGGCATCTGGCCGCCTTCGAAGCCGACCTTGTGGTAGCCGCCCGAACGCGACTTCTGGCCCTTGTGGCCACGCCCCGCGGTCTTGCCCAGGCCGCTGCCGATGCCCCGGCCGACGCGCTTGCTGCGGTGCTTGGAGCCGGCTGCCGGCGAAAGGTTGTTGAGTTCCATTTGAGTATCCCTGGATGGCTGTTCGCTGGGCCGTCGCTCAGGCGATCACCTGCACCAGATAGTCGACCTTGCGGATCATTCCCCGCACGGCCGGCGTGTCCTCGAGCACGCGCACGTCGTTGAGGCGACGCAGCCCGAGGCCGCGCACCGTCGCGCGATGGTCCTCGCGGGTGCCGATCACACTGCGCACCAGCTTGACCTTGACTTGCTTGCTTGGTTCCATGACCTGCGACCTCCTCAGCCGACGATTTCCTCGACGCTCTTGCCGCGCTTCATCGCGATCTCGGCCGGGGTGCGGACCTGCGCCAGGCCGTCGAGGGTGGCGCGGACCATGTTGTAGGGATTGGTCGAACCGTGGCTCTTGGCGACCACGTCGGTGATGCCCACGACCTCGAAGATCGCGCGCATCGGGCCGCCGGCGATGATCCCGGTACCGGCCGGCGCGGGCGACATCCAGACATCCGACGACGCGTGGCTGCCCTGCACCTCGTGGTGCAGCGTGCCGTTCTTCAGCTTGATCGCGATCATGTTGCGTCGCGCCTGGTCCATGGCCTTCTGCACGGCCACCGGCACCTCGCGCGCCTTGCCCTTGCCCATGCCGACGCGCCCGTCGCCGTCGCCGACCACGGCCAGCGCGGCAAAGCCCAGGATGCGGCCGCCCTTGACCACCTTGGTCACGCGGTTCACCGCGATCATCTTCTCCTTCAGGCCGTCGTCGCGGCCCTCGGGACTCATCTTCGCTTGGATCTTGGCCATTGCACCCTCAGAATTTCAGACCGGCCTCGCGGGCCGCTTCGGCCAGGGCCTTGACGCGACCGTGGTACTGGAAGCCCGCGCGATCGAAGGCCACCTGCTCGATTCCGGCGGCACGCGCCTTCTCGGCGATGCGGCGACCCACGACCTGCGCCGCGGCGACATTGCCGCCTCCGGCGCTGAGCTGCTCGCGCACCTCGCGCTCCAGCGTCGACGCGGTGGCCAGCACCCGCGAGCCGTCTCCGCTCAGGATGCTGGCGTAGATGTGGGTGTTGGAGCGATGCACCGCCAGGCGGGTCGCATCCAGCCGTGCGATGCGCGCACGGGTGGCGCGGGCGCGACGCAGACGTGCTTGTTTCTTGTTCAGCATTTCGCGGCCCCTTACTTCTTCTTGGTTTCCTTGATCACCACGACCTCGTCGGCGTAGCGAACACCCTTGCCCTTGTAGGGCTCGGGAGGACGGATGGCCCGGATGTCGGCGGCGACCTGGCCCACCAGCTGCTTGTCGCAGCTCTTGAGCACGATCTCGGTCGGCGTCGGCGTCTCGGCCTTGACACCCTGGGGCAGCTCGCGCACCACCGGGTGGGAAAAGCCCAGCGTCAGGTTCAGCTTGCTGCCCTGCACCTGGGCGCGATAGCCGACCCCGACCAGGTTGAGCTTCCTCTCGAAGCCCTTTTCGACTCCGGCGACCATGCCGGCGACCAGCGCGCGGTAGGTGCCCGACAGCGCATGCGACTCGCGGGTCTCGTCGGCCGGAGCGAAGGTGATGCGGCCATCCTTGTGTTCGATCTTCACCCGGGGATCGAGCCCGCGCTGCAGCGCGCCCAGCGCGCCCTTGACCGCGATGCTCTGGGCGCCCAGCGTGACTTCGACGCCCTTGGGCACCTGGACGGGATTCTTGGCGACTCGTGACATGGTCGGTCCTCGATCAGGCAACGTAGCAAAGCACTTCGCCGCCGACGCCCACCTGGCGCGCCTTGCGGTCGGTCATCACCCCCTTGGGGGTCGACACGATGGCCACGCCCAGGCCGTTCATCACCTGCGGGATCGCGTTGCGGCCGCGGTAGATGCGCAGCCCCGGCCGGCTGACACGCTCGATGTGCTCGATCACCGGGCGCCCGGCGTAGTACTTCAGCGCGATCTGCAGGTCGGCCCTGGCACCGTCGCGCAACAACTCGAAGCCCTCGATATAGCCTTCGTCGGCCAGCACCTGGGCGATGGCCGCCTTCAGCTTGGACGCCGGCATGCGCACCGAGGCCTTCTCGACCATCTGGGCGTTGCGGATGCGGGTCAACATGTCCGCGATGGGATCACTCATGCTCATGGAAATATTCTCCGCTGCGCTGCGACGAACGCCTTACCAGCTCGACTTGGTCACGCCCGGGATTTCCCCGCGGAAAGCCAGCTCGCGAATCTTGTTGCGCGCCAGGCCGAACTTGCGGAAGGTTCCGCGGGGGCGGCCGGTGATCGCGCAGCGGTTGCGCAGGCGGGTCGGGTTGGCGTTGCGCGGCAGCTGCTGCAGCTGCAGGCGAGCCTGCATCCGCTCGTCGTGGGTCTTGCCCGAGTCGGCGATCACCGCCTGCAGCTCGGCGCGCTTGCCGGCGTATTTCTGCACCAGCTTCTCGCGCTTTTCTTGGCGGTTGATCAGGGAAAGCTTGGCCATGGCAACCTCAGTTCTTGAAGGGAAAGCGGAACGCGGCAAGCAGGGCCTTGCACTCGTCGTCGGTCTTCGCGGTGGTCGTGATGCTGATGTTCAGCCCGCGCAACGCGTCGACCTTGTCGTACTCGACTTCCGGGAAGATGATCTGTTCCTTCACCCCGATGTTGTAGTTGCCGCGGCCGTCGAAGGCGCGCGACGACACACCCCGGAAATCGCGCACCCGCGGCAGCGCCACGGTGATCAGGCGATCCAGGAATTCGTACATGCGGCGCCCGCGCAGCGTGACCGAGCAGCCGATGGGCATGCCCTCGCGCACCTTGAACGCCGCGATGGCCTTGCGGGCCTTGGTCACGACCGGCTTCTGGCCGGAAATCTTGCTCAGGTCGTCGACGGCGTGCTCGATGACCTTCTTGTCGGCGACCGCCTCGCTGACCCCCATGTTCAGGGTGATCTTGGTGATGCGCGGAACCTGCATCACCGACTGGTAGCCGAAGCCCTTGAGCAACTCGGGAACGACCCGGGTCTTGTATACCTCTTGCAAGCGCGACATAACGCCCCCGTTAGACCTTGATCTCTTCGCCGCTGGAGCGGAAAACCCGCGTCTTGGTGCCGTCCGCGGCGATGCGCATCCCGACCCGGTCGGCCTTGCCGGTGGCCGGGTTGAGGATCGCGACATTGCTCTGGTGGATGGGCATTTCCTTGGACACGATGCCGCCGGTCTCGTTGCGCATCGGGTTCGGCCGGGTGTGGCGCTTGACCAGGTTGACGCCCTCGACGACCAGGTGTTCGCTGCCGTGACGGGCCAGCACCTTGGCGCGGCGCCCCTTGTCGGCGCCGGCGATGACGATGACCTCGTCACCCTTGCGGATCTTGTTCATCGTCGACCTCTTACAGCACTTCGGGTGCCAGGGAAACAATCTTCATGAAGCGCTCGCTGCGCAGCTCCCGGGTGACCGGCCCGAAGATGCGGGTGCCGATCGGCTCGAGCTTGGCGTTGAGCAGCACGGCGGCGTTGCCGTCGAACTTGATCAGCGAGCCGTCGGGCCGGCGCACGCCCTTGGCGGTGCGCACCACGACGGCGTTGAACACCTCGCCCTTCTTCACCCGGCCGCGCGGCGCGGCCTCCTTGACGCTGACCTTGATGACGTCGCCGATGCCGGCGTAGCGACGCTTGGACCCGCCCAGCACCTTGATGCACATGACGGTTTTGGCGCCCGTGTTGTCGGCCACGTCCAGCCTTGATTGCATCTGAATCATGTCAAATCCCGGAATGATGTTCCAACTTGCCGATGCGGGACGGTCGCCGGGCTGTTGCCCGCGGCTGTCCGCTCGTACCGGCAGTCTTGGACCCGTGGAGCGGGTTGTTGCCCTTTGCGCCCGACTTCCCCGCCCGAAGGCGATGGCGCAAACGGCCGAATTGTTGATTTTGCTGGCAGGAAGGCGGCCTGTCAAGGCCGCCCGGCCTGCCGCCGCCGGCTCAGACCAGGCGGGACTTCTCCAGCAGGCGGGTGACGATCCAGCTCTTGGTCTTCGACAGCGGACGCGTCTCCGCGATCTCGACCAGGTCGCCGACGTGGTACTCGCCCTTCTCGTCGTGCGCGCTGTACTTCTTGGAGCGCACGATGTACTTGCCGTACAGCTCGTGCTGCACCCTGCGCTCGACCAGCACGGTGACCGTCTTGGTGCGCTTGTCGCTGACCACGCGCCCGGCCAGCGTACGGGTCAATCCTTGGCTTTCCGACATGCTCACTCCTGCGTGGTCTTCTGCTGCAACAGGGTGCGCACGCGCGCGATCTCGCGGCGGACCTTTCCCAGTTGCGAAGTGTTGTTCAGCTGCTGCGTCGCCTTCTGCATGCGCAGGCCCATGTGGGCCTTGAGCAGGGCGTCGAGTTCCTTTTGCAGGCCCGCGGAGTCGAGCTTGCGCAGTTCTTCCAGGTTCATCGCGTTGACCTCAGATACCGAAACGGCGGCCGACGAACACGGTGCGGAACGGCAGCTTGGCCGCGGCCAGCTCGAAGGCCTCGCGGGCCAGCTGCTCGGGGACGCCGTCGATTTCGTACAGCACCTTGCCGGGGGTGATTTCCGACACGTAATACTCGGGGTTGCCCTTGCCGTTGCCCATGCGGACCTCGGCCGGCTTGGTCGAGATCGGCTTGTCGGGGAACACCCGGATCCAGATCCGGCCGCCGCGCTTGACGTGGCGCGAGATGGCGCGCCGCGCCGCCTCGATCTGGCGCGCGGTCAGGCGCCCGCGGGTGGTGGCCTTCAGGCCATACTCCCCGAAGGCCACCGTCGCGCCGCGCGTGGCCACTCCGGTGTTGCGCCCCTTCTGCTCCTTGCGGTACTTGCGCCGCGCGGGCTGCATCATGACCCTTCTCCTTGCTTGGCCGGCACGCCGGCGCCTTCCGGCTTGCTCACCTTGCGCACCCGACGGTCGGGAGTCGCGGCACCTTCGCCGCGACGCGGACCGCGCCTGGCGCCCGGACGCTCGTCACGCCGCGGACGGCGCTCCGGCTCGGCAGCCTCGGCGGCCTTCTGCGCCAGCGCGCCACGCCCCAGGGTGTCGCCCTTGTAGACCCACACCTTGACCCCGATCACCCCGTAGGTGGTCTTGGCCTCGGAAAAACCGTAGTCGATGTCGGCGCGCAGGGTCTGCAGCGGCACGCGGCCCTCGCGATACCACTCGGTGCGCGCGATCTCGATCCCGTTCAGTCGACCGGAGGACATGATCTTGATGCCCTGCGCTCCCAGGCGCATCGCGTTCTGCATCGCGCGCTTCATCGCGCGGCGGAACATGATGCGCTTCTCGAGTTGCTGGGTGATCGAGTCGGCGATCAGCTTGGCATCGATCTCGGGCTTGCGCACCTCCTCGATGTCCACCGCCACCGGCACGCCCAGGCGTCGCGTCAGCTCGGCCTTCAGCGCCTCGATGTCCTCGCCCTTCTTGCCGATCACCACGCCGGGGCGCGCGCTGTAGATGGTGATGCGGGCGTTCTTCGCCGGGCGCTCGATGACGATGCGCGAGACCGAAGCCGCCTTGAGCTTCTTCGCCAGGTACTCGCGCACCTCGATGTCCTCGTTGAGCATCTTGGCGAAACGCGCGCCGCCGGCGTACCAGCGCGACGCCCAGTCGTGGGAAACCGCCAGCCGGAAACCCGTCGGGTTGATTTTCTGTCCCATCTCGATTCCTCAGTTGCCGACGGTGATGTAGATATGGCAGGTCGGCTTGCTGATGCGGTTGCCGCGGCCCTTCGCCCGCGCCGAGAAGCGCTTGAGCGTCGCGCCCTGCTCGACCATGATCGACTTCACCCGCAACTCGTCGATGTCGGCGCCGTCGTTGTGCTCGGCATTGGCGATGGCCGATTCGAGCACCTTGCGGATGATTCCCGCCGCCTTCTTCGGGGTGTAGGCCAGGATGTTCAGCGCGTGGTCGACCTTCTTGCCGCGGATGAGGTCGGCGACCAGCCGGCCCTTCTGCTCCGACAGGCGCACGCCGCGTAGTGTGGCTCGTGTTTCCATGGTCATTACTTCTTCGCCTTCTTGTCAGCGGGGTGACCCTTGAACGTACGGGTCAGCGCGAACTCGCCGAGCTTGTGGCCGACCATCTGCTCGGTCACGTACACCGGGACGTGCTGGCGGCCGTTGTGCACCGCGATGGTGGCGCCGATGAACTCGGGCAGCACGGTGGAGCGGCGCGACCAGGTCTTGATCGGCTTCTTGTCCTTGGAGGCCAGCGCGTGTTCGACCTTGCGCAGCAGGTGCGCGTCGCAGAACGGGCCCTTCTTGAGAGAACGTGTCATAGCTGTGCCTCGGGCTTACTTTTTGCGGCGCGAAACGATCATCGCCTGGGTGCGCTTGTTCGACCGGGTGCGATAACCCTTGGTCGGCGTGCCCCACGGGCTGACCGGGGTGCGCCCCTCGCCGGTGCGGCCCTCGCCGCCGCCGTGCGGGTGGTCGATCGGGTTCATCGCGACGCCGCGCACCGTCGGGCGGATGCCCTTCCAGCGCTTGGCGCCGGCCTTGCCGTACTGCCGCAGGCTGTTTTCCTCGTTGCCGACCTCGCCGATGGTGGCCCGGCACTCCACGTGCACCTTGCGCACCTCGCCCGAGCGCAGCCGCACCTGGGCGTACACGCCTTCGCGCGCCATCAGCACCGCCGACGACCCGGCCGAGCGGATCATCTGCGCGCCCTTGCCGGCGATCAGCTCGACGCAGTGGATGGTCGAGCCGACCGGGATGCTGCGGATCGGCAGGCAGTTGCCCGGGCGGATCGGCGCGTCCTGGCCGCTCAGCAGCTGGGTTCCGACCTCGACCCCGCGCGGAGCGATGATGTAGCGGCGCTCGCCGTCGGCGTAGCACAGCAGCGCGATGTGCGCGGTGCGGTTGGGGTCGTATTCGATGCGCTCGACGCGGGCCGGCACGCCGTCCTTGTCACGACGGAAATCGACCACCCGGTAGTGGTGCTTGGCGCCGCCTCCGCGGTGGCGCACCGTGATGTGGCCGTTGTTGTTGCGCCCGGCATTCTGCTTCTGCGGCTCGAGCAGACTCTTCTCGGGCGCGCCCTTGTGCAGGTGCTTGTGCACCACCTTGACCACGGCGCGGCGGCCGGCCGAGGTCGGTTTGACTTTGACGACTGCCATCTCAGACACCCTCCTGGGCGAAATTGAGCTCCTGACCGGCAGCCAGGCTGACATAGGCCTTGCGCACGTTGGCGCGCCGGCCGCTGCCGCGGGCATTGCGCTTGGCCTTGCCCGCCTGGTTCAGCACCCGCACGCCGGTGACCTGCACCTTGAAGAAGGACTCGACCGCGGCCTTGACCTCTTCCTTGGTGGCGTCGGGCAGCACGCGGAACGCGACCTGGTTGGACTTGTCGGCGAGCAGCGTCGCCTTCTCGGAGATGATCGGCGCGACCAGCACCTGCATCAGTCGCTGTTGTGGGGTCTGTTGCCGGCTCATGACAGCATCTCCTGCAGCTTGCTGACAGCACCCTTGGAAATCAGCACGTTCTTGTAGTAGATCAGCGACAGCGGATCCATGTAGCGCGGCTCCACCAGCAGCACGTTCGGCAGGTTGCGCGCGGCCAGCATCAGCTTCTCGTCGATGGCGTCGGCGATGTACAGCACCGACTCCAGCCCCATCGCCTTGAGCTTGGCCGCCAGCAGCTTGGTCTTCGGCGCGTCGACCGCGAGTTCCTCGACCACGCGCACCCGGCCCTCGCGGGCCAGCTGCGAGAGGATCGAGCGCATTCCGGCGCGGTACATCTTCTTGTTGATCTTCTGGGTGAAGTTCTCGTCGGGCGCGTTCGGGAAGATGCGGCCGCCGCCTCGCCACAGCGGCGAGCTGGTCATGCCGGCGCGCGCCCGCCCGGTACCCTTTTGCCGCCAGGGCTTGCGGGTGGAGTGGCGCACCTCGGCGCGGTCCTTCTGCGCCCGCGTGCCCATGCGCGCGTTGGCCTGGTAGGCGACGACGATCTGGTGGATCAGCGCCTCGTTGTACTCGCGGCCGAAAATGGTGTCGGGGGCGTCGAAGTCGGCCCCGCGCGCGCCGTCGGCGGCGATGGTCTGCAATTGGGTCATGCCTGCACTCCCGCCTTCTTGACCGCCGGGCGCAGGGTCACGCAGCCCGAGTCGCACCCGGGCACCGCGCCCTTGACCATGATCAGTTCACGGGCCTCGTCGACGCGCACCACCTCGAGGTTCTGCACGGTCACGTTGACCCCGCCCAGGCGCCCGGACATGCGCTTGCCCGGGAACACCCGGCCCGGGTCCTGCGCCATGCCGATCGAGCCGGGAGCGCGGGTGGTCACCGAGTTGCCGTGGGAGGCGCGGTTGGAGGAGAAGTTGTGGCGCTTGATCGCCCCGGCGTAGCCCTTGCCGATGCTCACCCCGCGCACGTCGACATGCTGGCCGACCGCGAACAGGCTGGCGGGCAGCTTGGCGCCCGGCTGGTAGGAGGCGGCGACATCGGCGCTGACGCGGAATTCGCACAGCACGCGGGCGGGCTCGACACCGGCCTTGGCCAGGTGGCCCGCGTCGGGCTTGGTGATGCGCGAGGGCTTGACCGATCCGAAAGCGACCTGGATGGCGCTGTAGCCGTCCTTGTCGGCCTGGCGCACCTGCGCCACGGCGTTGCGGGAAACGTCCAGCACGGTGACGGGAATCGACACGCCGTCATCGGTGAACACCCGCATCATGCCGACCTTGCGCGCGACAAGGCCGAGTGCTTGCGTACTCATTGTTCGCTCCATGCCGGCTTCGATTGGCCGGCCCGATGTGTTCCAGCCCGCACGCCATGGCGCACGGGAAAGTCCTTCAGTATAGCCTACGCGGCAGCGGCAGCGCCAGCGGCGCCCGCCGCAGCAGGGCTCACTGCAGCTTGATCTCCACGTCGACCCCGGCCGGCAGGTCGAGCTTCATCAGCGCGTCGACCGTCTTGTCGGTCGGGTCGACGATGTCCATCAGCCGCTGGTGGGTGCGGATCTCGAACTGGTCGCGCGAGGTCTTGTTGACGTGCGGCGAGCGCAGGATGTCGAAACGCTGCAGCCGGGTCGGCAGCGGCACCGGGCCCTTGACGATCGCGCCGGTGCGCTTGGCGGTGTCGACGATTTCCAGCGCCGACTGGTCGATCAGCCGATAGTCGAATGCCTTGAGGCGGATACGGATTTTCTGGCTTTGCATGATGGTTCCAAAGAGCGTGAAAGGCCGGGTGGCGCCCGGCCGGGCAGCGAGGGATTACTCGATGATCTTGGCCACGACGCCGGCGCCGACGGTGCGGCCGCCTTCGCGGATGGCAAAGCGCAGGCCTTCTTCCATCGCGATGGGGGCGATGAGCTTGACGGTCAGGCTGACATTATCGCCG
>JAJZVU010000071.1 GCA_021845505.1 Pseudomonadota bacterium
CTTCGCGAAGCTGCGCCTCGGTGTCGGGGTCCAGCGAACCCTGCAGCAACTGGCGCAGCATCGTACCGACCGAGACGATGGCCTCGATGCCGTCGGGGCCGAGCGCGTTGCCCTTGCCCAGCTCGGCACTCCAGCCCAGGCGCCGCGGCCACTCGGCCAGCCATTCCAGCAGCCGCTCGGCGGGCATCGGGCGCGCGATGGCGTAGCCCTGCAGGTGCTGGCAGCCCATCGCCACCAGCACGCGCGCCAGTTCGGGGGTCTCCACGCCCTCGGCAACCACGCGCACGCCCATCAGCTGCGCGGTGCGCAAGATGCCGTAGGCGATGCTCAGGTCGCGGGCGTCGTGCAGCAGGTCCTTCACGAAGCGGCGCTCGATCTTCAGCGTCGACACCGCCAGCGCCTGCAGGTGGGTGAGCGATGCGCTGCCGGTGCCGAAGTCGTCCAGGCTGACCTGCACCCCCAGCGCATGGCATTCCTCGATGCGCTTGCGCGTGGCGTCGCTGTCGAGCAGCGTGCCGTGCTCGGTCAGCTCCAGGGCCAGGCTGGACGGGCGCATGCGAGGGTGGCGCCCGAGCAGCTCGCGCAGGTCGTCGACGAACTGCGGCCCCAGGAAATGCCGCGGGCTGATGTTGACGCTCATCGCCAGGTCGAGTCCGGCGTTGCGCCAGGTCTGCAGGCATTGCGCGGCGCCTTCCAGCACCCAGCGCCCCAGCGGAACCGCCAGCCGGGGCTCGTCCAGCACGTGCTCGAAGTCCCCGGCGTTGTGCAGCCGCCCCTGCTCGTCGCGCAGCCGCAGCAGGCCTTCGACATGCCCCACCGTGGGCCGGTCGTCGCGCTGGCGCGGCATGCTGAGGATCGGTTGCACGTGCAGCACGAGCCGGTCCTGCTCCAGCGCCTGCTCCAGCGCGCTCAGCCAGCCCTGGCGGGCCTCCACCTCGGCCTGCATGGTGTGGTCGAACAGGCAGGCCTGGCTGCGACCGCGCGCCTTCGCCGCGTACAGCGCGATGTCGGCCTGGCGCATCAGGGTCTGCGCGTCCTCGCCGCCGGTGCGCATGGCCAGGCCCAGCGACAGGCGGGCGGTCAGCGTCTGGCCCTCGATCTCGATGGGCGCGCGCAGCGCCGCCATCACCCGCTCGGCGATGCGCTGCAGGCGCTGCGGGTCCTTGCCCACCGGCAGCAGCAGCGCGAACTCGTCGCCGCCGATGCGCGCCAGCACGTCCGCGCCGCGACCCTGGCGCGACTGCTGCGACACGCGCAACGCGCCGCGCAGGCGCGCCGCCACCTCGACCAGCAGCGCATCGCCGGCGGCATGCCCGAAGCGGTCGTTGATGGTCTTGAAGTCGTCCAGGTCGGCGATACCCAGCGCCACCTCGTCGCGATGCTGCAGGGTCTCGGCGAGCTGCTTCTCGAAGGCGCCGCGGTTGCTCAGCCCGGTCAGCGAATCGCGCTCGGCGAGTTCGCGGATCTGCTGTTCCTGCAGCTTGCGTTCGGTCACGTCCTGCACGCTCCACAAGGCCCCGGCCGACTCGCGCGCCGCGTCGCGCAGCGGCGTGTAGTGGCGCAGCAGGATGCGCCCGTCCTTCAGCCACACCTCGTCGACGGCCGGCTGGTGCTCGTGGAACAGGATCTTCACCTGGTTCAGCGCGTCGAGCCCGCCGGCGTGCAGCGGCGCGATCACCTCCCACAGCGTGCGCCAGCGCTTGCCCACGAGGTCGCGCGGGGTCACGCCCAGCCCCAGCATGCGCACGAAACCCTGGCTGCAATAGCGCAGCGTGCCTTGCGCGTCGAACACCAGCAGCCCGCCGGGAAGGTTGTCGAGCACCTGCACGAACAGCCCCGAATCCTTGCGCTGCGCCTCGCGCGCGTCTTCGCTGCGTTGCAGCAGATCGCGCGCGCGAGCCAGCCATTCGCGCTGCATCGCGAGGTCGCGGCGCAGCAGCACCACCAGGATCGCCGCCAGCCCCAGCGCGGCCGCCAGCGGCAGGCGCACGCCGCGCCACCACGCCTGCAGCACCTGGCTGCGCGGGGTCACGACAAAGGCCGTCAGCGGGAAGCCGCCGAGCGCGTGCATGGCGCCGATGAACACGCCGGCGCCGGGGGCGGCTGCCGCAGTGCCCTCGGCGAAGCCGCTGCGCAGCCGCGGCGACGCGTGCAGCGCGCGAGCCACCAGCCCGTCATGCGGCTGCGTGAGATACGCCGCGGCGTCGCCGCCAGCGGGCAGCGGCCAGCGCCCGAGCAGGTAATCCTGGCGATCGATCACGCCGAAGCTCATCGGCGCGCTGCCCGCGCCATGCAGCAGCGAGCGGTACAGCGCGTCTTCGCGCGCCTGGTCCAGCGCCCCCGCCAGCACGAAACCCGGCCTCCCGTCCCGGGGCGCCTGCGCCCACGCCAGCGGCAGCACCAGGCGGCGCGGCGCCTGCTGCACCAGGTGCCCGAGCTGCAGCGTGCCCGGATGCGCGCGCGCCTGCGCCTGCAGCAGCGCCAGCCCCGGCGCGGGCGTGTCGCCGCCCGAGCTCGCGGCGGCAGCGCCGCCGCCCCACGGCAACACCTCGAGCTGTGCGAATCCCGGCTCGCTGCCCCGGAAATCCCGCAGCGCCTTCGCCAGCGCAGGGCCGCCGCCGTCGACTCCCTGCTGCGAGGCGATCTGCGCCGCCAGGAAACCCAGCCCGTGCGCGTAGATGTCCAGATGGTTCTCGACCGCCACCTGCACCACCTGCGCGGTCTGCGCAAGCTGCGCGCGCTGGTCGCGCAGCTGCTGGCTCCAGGCCTGGGCCAGGAACCAGGCGGTGATCCCCAGCAGCGCCGCCAGCACCGTGGCGAACAGGCCGACGCTGCGGCGTCGCACGCGCAGGTCGTCGATCAGCAGCGGGGTGTCGGCGGAATTCATGGTCGGGTGCAGGCGTAATTTACGCGATCGTGCCGGCATGCTCCGCGAGCAAGCGCCGAGATAATTCGAAGCGAACCGTGAATTCCGTCACGACGAGGCCGCGGGACCCTTGGATACACTGCAACCAGCAGGGCCGTCCCCCATTCAAACGTCGCACTCACGCAGGCTTGCCGCGACGCCATGCGGGCCGCCCCGGACCACGACGCGCGACCCCGCTGCGTCGCCCTCCGCCCCCGACCCCAGCCCCGTGCGATGACCCGACCCGAGCCCAAGCAGACCGCGGTGCCGGCCCAGGCCGAATGGGTCGACGCCATGCCGGCGCCCGTGCTGGTGGTGGTCGGCGAGCGCCTGCGCTACGTCAACGCCGCCGCGGTGGCGCTGCTGCGCGCCGGCGACGCCGCGCAATTGCTGGGGCGCAGCGTGCAGGAGTTCATCCACCCGCTGGACGCGCACCGCATCCTGGCGCGAATCCACCGCGCCGCGTCCGGCGAGGGCGACAACCCGCCCAGCAGCATGCGTGCCTTCGACTGCCAGGGCAACGAGCTGACGCTGGTCATCGCCAGCTCGCCGATCGTCTGCGACGGCCAGCCCGGCGTGCTGGCCTCCTGCATGGACATGACCGAGCGCGTCGCCATGGAACAGCGCCTGCGCCGTACCGACGAGGACTTCCGACGCATCATGGACACGATGCAGGACGTCTTCTACCGCACCGACGCGCAGGGCGTCACCCGCTACGTCTGCCCCGCCGTGAAAAACGTGCTCGGCTACAGCGCCGAGGAGATCATCGGCCTGCCCGCCGCGGCCTTCTACCCCGACCCCGCCGAGCGCGACGCGCTGGTCGCCGCGATCCGCGCCCACGGCTTCGTGCGCGATTTCCCCGGCCGCATGCGCCGCAAGGACGGCGTCATCATCGACATTTCCATCAGTACCCAGGCGCTGCGCGACGAACGCGGGGGCTACGCCGGGGTCGAGGGAATCTGGCGCGACATCTCCGAACGCAAGGCGATGGAGCGTGAGCTCGAACGCCTGGCCACGCGCGACCACCTCACCGGCCTGTTCGGTCGGCGCCGCATCCTCGAACTGCTGGACGAGGAGCTCGAGCGCCGGCGCGACCGCCGGCTGCAGGCGCCGCTGGCCGTGCTGCTGCTGGACCTCGACCATTTCAAGCAGGTCAACGATACCTTCGGCCACGCCGCCGGCGACGAGGTGCTGCGCCAGTTCGTCGCCACCGTGCACGAATCGCGGCGCGGCCACGACCTGTTCGGGCGCCTCGGCGGCGAGGAATTCCTGCTCGTGCTCAAGGGCGCCGACGAGCCCGGCGCGCGCCAGCTGGCCGAGCGCATCCGCGCCTCGGTGGAGTGCACGGTGTTCGGAGTTCCCGAGCAGGCTGGCGTGCGCCTGACGGTCAGCATAGGATGCGCGCATGCGCGCGCCGAGGACCGGCGCCCCAGCGACCTGCTCGAGCGGGCGGACCGCGCGCTCTACGAGGCCAAGCGCACCGGCCGCAACCGCGTCTCGCCGTAGTGGCGCGCGGCCGGCCGGCATACCCTATAAAACTTGCAGCGGGCGCGGTTCGGGGACATGGACAAGCCATCAAAGCCACCACCGGGTGCGCGCACGCCGGCGCGCAGTCGCGGCGTGTCCGGCCGCGACCCGCTGAGCCTGCGCATCCAGATCGAGGCGCTGCTGCTCGACCCCCGCGGGCATTTCCGGCCGCGCACGCTGGCGTTGCAGGCGCCGGGGGCCAGGCCGGAGGATGAGTTGCTGGTGATGCAGGTCGGCGAGCACGACGACGGCAGCCTCAGCGTGGTCACCGCCGAGCCGCTCGCGGCCGGGCAGGCCTACCTCGTGCAGGCCGCACAGGAGGCGCCGCCGCAGGCGGGCGCCGCCGCGCCACCCATGGGGCGCTACCTGCTGGCCGAGTGCCGCTGCGGCAACCGGCCGGAGGACGGGTCCCAGCCCTGCTGGGTCAGCACGCTGCGCCCGCAGCCGCCCGCGGGCGGCGCGGCCCCCGGGGCCTGAGGCCGTGTTCCGCCGCTGGCTCGGACTGCGCCCCGCCACCCATCTGGCGGCGCTGCACGCGGTGCTGTCGAGCACCCACGGGCTGTTCGTCGAACTCGGCGAACTGCGCGCCCGGCAGTTCCTCGACCACACCATGAACCGGCTGGCGCACCGTGCCGCCGCCGCAGGCGGGCTGGTGGTGCGCAGCGACACCACGTCCATGCTGGTGCTGTTCGAGCAGGGCGAGCAGGCGCTGCGCAGCGCCTGCCTGCTGCGCGCGGAACTGCGCGCCTGGTGCCTGGACGTCGCCCCCGACTTCGACCTGCCGATGGACATGGGGCTGAGCAGCGGCGCCGTGCTGTGCCGCCCGCCGAGCTACGAAGGCGAGACCCTGATGCGCGCGTCGACCCTGGCGGCGGCCGCGCAGGCCGGCGAGATCCTGCTCGACCACGGCGTGCTGGCCGCGCTGCCGCCCGAGCTGGCCGCGCGCGCGCGGCGCAACACCGCGACGCCGGGCTTCGGGCAGGCGGGCGGGGCCTGGAGCTTCGTCTGCGACGAATCCTCGCTGCCGCGGCCGGCGCCGCCGCTGTGGGTGAACCTGCGCAGCCCCGACGGCCACGTGCACCTGAGTTTCACCCCCGACCGGCCGATCCGCATCGGGCGCGACGCGCAGTCGGACATCGTGGTCGACAATCCGGCGATCTCGCGTCAGCACGCCGTGATCGTCTGGCGAAACGGCCGTTACATGCTCGCCGACATGAGCCGCAACGGAACCTGGGTGCGCCAGCAGGCGACCCCGCGCCCAGTGCTGCTGCGGCGCGGCGTGTGCCTGCTGGGGCAATCCGGCTCGCTCAGCCTGGGGCGGCGCCCGCTGCCGTGGCGCGCTCCGGACCTGTTGTTCGGGGTCAGCCCGCCGCCGGCGGCCGGGCTCGGGCCGGGGATGCCGGCGGTCTGAGCCCGCCCCTGGAATGGGGTTTTCCCGGGGCACGGGTTATGCTTGCAGGTTGCAACTTTCCGGCGTAGCGTCGTCGGCGAGCCTGCATTGCCCGCCGCTGCCATGCGCAGCGCTCCCATGCCCCTGCCCGATGCCCTTTCAACGCGGCCGACTGAAGGAATACTCCAGCGAATTCTCCGTGCTGCAGCGCCTGACCGATTTGCTGGTCATCGTTGTCGCCGCGGTGCTCGCCGCGTGGATCCGCTTCGGCCGCCTGGAGCTGACATCGACCGAGGCCACCGGCGTGGTCATCGCGTTGCTGCTGGCGTATTTCGCCTTCGCCGAACTCGGACTGTACCGATCATGGCGCGCCGGCAGCATTGCACGCGAGATCGGAGTGCTTTGGGTAGGCTGGGGCGGCACCTTTCTGGTGTTGACCGGGATGTTGTTCGCCCTGAAGGTGGGCGCCCAGTACTCGCGCCTGTGGATCGGCACCTGGTTCACGCTGGCTGCGGCGCTGCTGGCCTTGGGCCACGTGTTGCTGCGTCTTGCGTTGCGCTGGCTGCGCAACCGTGGCTACAACGTGCGCACCGTCTGCCTGGTCGGCGACGGCGAAACCGCGGCACGCCTGCGCGAACTCGCGGGTTCGCGGGCGAGCCTGGGTTTTCGCGTGGTGGCGTGGTTCGGCGTGCACGAGCAGCCCGATGCCGGGCGAGCCGAGCGCGTGGGCGTGTTGTCGGAACTGAAGGACTATGCCGAATCGGCGCAGGTCGACGAGGTGTGGGTGGCCGTTCCGCTGCGCGAGGAGGCGATTCTGCGCAATACCTTCCGCGTCTTGCATCACAGCACGGCGAACATCCGGTACGCCCCCGATCTGTATGGCTATGAACTGCTCAACCACGCTGTGACCGAGATCGGAGGGGTGACGATGATGGACATGTCGGTCTCGCCGATGGAGGGTGTGAACCGGCTGGTTAAGCGCATTGAGGACCTGTTGCTGGGCTCCTTGTTCCTGGTGCTGGCCAGTCCGGTCATGTGCATCGTGGCACTCGGCATCAAGCTCACTTCTCCCGGTCCTGTGTTGTTCAAGCAAAGGCGCATCGGGTGGTCGGGTCGCGAATTTGTGATCTATAAGTTTCGCAGCATGTCGATGCAC
>JAJZVU010000007.1 GCA_021845505.1 Pseudomonadota bacterium
CATGAACACGTCCACGAAACCGGGGCCGAAGGCGCGCAGGCGCACCTACCTGCTGGCCGGAGCGGCCGTCGTCATCGTCGCGGCGGGCACCTTCCTGGCCTGGCGCGCCTTGCTGCGGCCGTTGACGCTCGAGGCCGCGCCGCTGCGCAACGAGGTGCGCGAGCAGGTCTTCGGCCTGGGGGTGACCGCGGCGCGGGTGCAGTCCGCGGTGGGTTTCAAGGTGGCGGGGGTGCTGGCCGAGCTCGACGCCGACGAGGGCCATCGCATCCGTGCCGGGCAGGTGCTCGCGCGGCTGCAATCGCGCGATGTGCAGGCCCAGGTCGCCGTGGCTCAGGCCGCGGTGCTGCAGGCGCGCGAGAACATCGTCAAGGCGCAGGCCGACGTGCTCAGCACCTCGGCCAGCCTGGCCAACGTGCGGCGCATCGCGCGGCGCGACGCCGGCCTGCTCGACACCGGCGTGGTGTCGAAGGAGCAGGCGCAGACCGACGAGGCCGCGGTGCGCGTCGCGTCCGCCAACCGAGCGGTCGCGCAAAGCGAGGTGGCCGTGGCGCGGGCGGCGCTGCGCTCGGCCGAGGCCCAGCAGACCTTCGAGGAGGCCACGCTGGCGCAGTACACCCTGCGCGCACCCTACGACGGGTGGGTGGTCGCACGCAACCTGGAACTGGGCAGCATGCCCAATCCCGGCCAGCCGGTGTTCACGCTGGTGCAAGCGGGCTCGGTCTGGGCCGTGGGCTACGTGGACGAACGCCTGGCCGGCAGGTTGCGGGTGGGTCAGCCGGCGCGGATCGTCCTGCGCTCCGACCCGGGCCGGCCGCTTGCCGGGCACGTGGCCCGCATCGAGATCCAGAGCGACTCGGTCAACGAGGAGCGCATCGTCGACGTGGCCTTCGACCACGTGCCGCCGGACATCCACCTCGCCGAACAGGCGCAGGTGGAGATCACCACCGGGACGCTGCGACGGGCGGTGCTGGTGCCGCAGACCGCGATCTCCGGGCTGCAGGCCGGGCGCGGCACGGTGTGGACCGTCGAACACGGGCGGCTCGCCCGCCGCACCCTGGACTTCGGCCCGCAGCTCCTGGACGGTGCGATGCCGGTCGTCGGCGGTCTGCCCGCCGGTGCGGCCGTGGTGGCGCAGCCGGTGGCCGGCCTGCGCGCGGGGCGCGCCGCGCGCATCGCGGGACGGGCACGGTCATGAACCTGGCGCTGCGCGACATCCGCCACAACTGGCTGCGCTTCGTGCTGACCGGCCTGGGGCTGGGCGGACTGCTGGGCATCGTGGTGACGATGATGGGCATCTACGAAGGTGCGCTGGCCGATGCCGTCCGTCTGCCGCGGGCCTCCCACCCGGCGCTGTGGGTGGTCGAACCCTTGACCAAGGGACCGTTCGCCGAGCCGTCGCGTCTGCCGCGTGATACCCGCGAGCTGGTGCGCCGGTTGCCGGGAGTGGCAGAGGCCGGCGCCGTGACCTTCGAGACGGTGCAGGCCACCGCGAACGGCCGGCCGGTGCGTCTTTACGTCCAAGGCTACGAGCCCGGCCGTCCGGGCGGTCCCGGCAACCTCGTCGCGGGCCACGGCATCACCGAGAGCCACTACCAGATCGTGGTCGATGCTTCGTCGGGACTGCGGCTGGGCGAGCGGGTACTCATCGGCCCGTACCACGATCCCTACACGGTGGTAGGCATCACGCGCGGCATGGTCAATTCGGGGGGCGATCCCGCTGCCTGGGTCACCCTGCTCGACGCCCAGGCGATCCAGTTCGCGGTGGCGCCGCCGCTGCAACGGCGCGAGAAGGCGCTGGGGCGCAGCCCCCAGCAGACGAACGACGTGAACGCCGTCATGGTGCAGCTCGAGCCCGGTGCGTCCACCTCGGCGGTGGCCGCCGAGATCGACCGTTGGAAACACCTGTCCGCGGTGACCGAGAAGCAGCAGGAGGACTATCTCACTGTGTTCGTGATTTCGAGGATGCAGAAGCAGTTGGGCATGTTCATGGGAATCCTGATCGTGGTCGCGGCCGTGATCATCGCCCTCATCATCTACACGTTGACCATGGACAAGATGCGATCCATCGCGACCCTCAAGCTCGTAGGGGCACCGGATCGGACCATCGTCGGCCTGGTGGTGCAGGAAGCGCTGGTGCTGGGCATCGGCGGATATGCGCTGGGCATCGTCCTCGTCGCCGCGTTCAGGAATCGCTTCCCGCGCCGCGTGGAGATGCTGCCTCGCGACCTGGCGGTCCTGCTGCTCATCGTCGTCGTCGTGTGCCTGCTCGGCTCGGCCTTGAGCGTGCGCACGGCGGTGAAGGTCGACCCGGCCAAGGCACTGTCCGGATAGCGCCATGGCGGACCTGCCGCAAGCGCTGGTGGAACTGCACCATGTCTCCAAGCACTTCGGGGACGGTGAGACACGCGTCAACGCGCTGGTCGACGTCTCGATGTCGGTGGCCGAGGGAGAAGTGGCCGGGCTCGTTGGCCCCAGCGGCTCGGGCAAGACGACCCTGCTCAATGTCGTCGGCTGCATCACCGAGCCGGACGAGGGCCGGATCCGGCTCAACGGCGATGCGGTGTTCGACGGCCGCTGGCAGAGTCGCGACCTGCGCCGGCTGCGCCTGGAGAAGATCGGCTTCATCTTCCAGACCCACAACCTGCTGCCCTTCCTGACCGCAACCGAGAACGTGATGGAAGTGATCGAGTTGGCCGGCGGCACCAGGAAAGCCGCGCGCGAGCGCACGCTCGAGCTGCTGCATTACCTGCAGGTCGATCACCGCGCCGCGGCGATGCCGTCGCAGCTCTCCGGCGGCGAGGCACAGCGCGTAGCCATCGCCCGTGCGCTGGCCAACAACCCGAAGATCATCCTGGCTGACGAACCGACCGCGCCGCTGGACTCCGAGCGCGCCGGAATCGTCATGGACCTGCTGCGCCGCATCGCGCTGGACCACCGCGCCGCCATCGTCGTGGTCACCCACGACGAGAGCATTTTCAACCGCTTCGACCGGATCTTCCGCTTGCGCGACGGCCGGCTCGTCTCGGTGGACACGACCCGGCCCGCGATGCCCGAGGCCGGCCCGGCCTGACGCCGGGCGACCGGGTCGTTGCCGTGGAGGATGGCGCCATGCGGTCCGCTCCCCTCGTGGGCGTCGCTGCGGTGCGGCGGTGGCGCCTGGCTTCCAGGCCGGCGATGGGGTACTGCTCGCTGCGTCGACCGTGCAGGCCCTGGCGAAGCGCAAGGAGTCGGCCGGAACGGCGACAGCCGAGCCGCCGCGTTGGAAATTTCCAGATTTCTTGTATTATAGAAACATGGAAACGTTGACCGCAGCCGAACTTCTGGCCGCCCTCGGACACGAATCGCGCCTGTCGATCTACCGCGCGCTGGTCGAGGCGGGGCCGCGAGGACTGCACGCGGGGGCGATCGGCGAGCGCCTGGGTCTGCCGGCTCCCACCCTTTCCTTCCACCTCGCGCACCTGAGCCGAGTGGGGCTGGCGCGCAGGCGCCAGGAAGGCCGCTTCGTGATCTACGCGGCGGATTTCCCGGTAATGAGCGATCTGCTCGGATTCCTGACGGCCAACTGCTGTGGCGGCAACCCTTGCATGCCCGGTGCGGGGACGCCGACGATCGGCGAGGCACGAATCCCCCGGGCCTGCGCTGTCCCGGCTGAAGGCGAAGACGCATGAACGGCACTCCTTACAACGTGTTGTTTCTCTGCACTGGCAACTCCGCACGCAGCGTCCTGGCGGAATCGATCCTGAACCATCTCGGAAAGGGGCGTTTCCGGGCGTTCAGTGCCGGGAGCCACCCCGCCGGCCGGGTCCATCCGTTGGCGCTCGAATGGCTGGCACGGCAGAACTTCCCGGTCGACGGATTGCGCAGCAAGAGCTGGGATGAATTCGGCGCGCCGGGTTCGCCGCCGATGGATTTCGTGTTCACCGTCTGCGACAAGGCCGCGGGCGAGCTCTGTCCGGTGTGGCCGGGGCAGCCGATGACCGCGCACTGGGGAATCCCCGATCCCGCCGCGGCACAGGGCGGTGAACGCGAAGCCCGACAGGCGATGGGCGATGCGCTTCGCCAGCTCAGCCGTCGCATCTCCCTGTTCGTCAGCCTTCCCCTCGACAAGCTCGACGCCATGACCCTCAAGCGGGAGATCCGCGCCATCGGAGCGCTGGACGACGGTGGCGCCGCATCGACCGCTGCGCCTCTTTCCTGACCCCACGACTGTCATGACCCCTGTGAAATCCGTGCTGGTGCTGTGCACCGGCAACTCCTGCCGCTCGCAGATGGCCGAGGCCCTGCTCAACCACGACCTGGCCGGGCTGGTGCGCGCGAGCTCGGCCGGAATCAGCCCGCAGCCCAGGGTCGCCGACGGCGCCATCGAGGCGCTGCGCCTGGCAGGCCTGCCCACCACGCGGCTGTACCCGAAGGATCTGGACACCGTGATCGACCAGCCCTTCGACCTGGTGGTCACCGTGTGCGACAACGCGCGCGAGGCCTGCCCGGTGTTCCCGCGCCCGGTGGCGAGCCTGCACCTGCCGTTCCACGACCCGCACGGCGAGCCGCTGGAGAGTTTCCTGCGGGTGCGGGACGACATCCGCGCCCGCCTGGTGCCGGCGGTGCGCGAGGCCCTGGGCTTGTCGCTTGCGCGGGTGGAGCACCCATGAGCGCGCAATGCGAAGTGGTGGCGCGCGCGGCCGGCGGCGCGCCGATGAGCGCCTTCGAGCGCTGGCTCACGCTGTGGGTGCTGCTGTGCATCGTCGCCGGAATCGTGCTGGGGCAACTGCTGCCCGGCCCGTTCCAGTGGCTGGGCCGGCTCGAGCTGGCGCAGGTCAACCTGCCGGTGGGGCTGCTGATCTGGGTGATGATCATCCCCATGCTGATGAAGGTGGACTTCGGCGCGCTGCACGAGGTGCGCCGGCATGTGCGAGGAATCGGCGTCACGCTGTTCGTCAACTGGCTGGTCAAGCCCTTCTCGATGGCGCTGCTGGGCTGGGTGTTCATCCGCCACCTGTTCGCGCCGTGGCTGCCCGCCGCGCAGCTCGACAGCTACATCGCCGGGCTGATCCTGCTGGCCGCGGCTCCGTGCACCGCGATGGTGTTCGTGTGGAGCCGGCTGTCCGGGGGCGACCCGCTGTTCACGCTGTCGCAGGTGGCGCTGAACGACACCATCATGGTGTTCGCCTTCGCGCCCATCGTCGCGCTGCTGCTGGGCATCTCGGCGATCCACGTGCCGTGGGCCACGTTGCTGTTCTCGGTGCTGATGTACATCGTGCTCCCGCTGGCGCTGGCGCAGGGCTGGCGCGTGCTGCTGCTGCGGCGCGGGCAGGCGAGCTTCGACGCGGCGCTGGCGCGCATCGGCCCGTGGTCGATGGCGGCGCTGCTGGCCACGCTGGTGCTGCTGTTCGCCTTCCAGGGGCCGGCCATCGAGGCGCAGCCGCTGGTCATCGCGCTGCTGGCGGTGCCGATCCTGATCCAGGTGCTGTTCAATTCGGGGCTGGCCTACCTGCTCAACCGCACCCTGGGCGAGCAGCATGCGATCGCCTGCCCTTCGGCGCTGATCGGCGCCAGCAATTTCTTCGAGCTGGCGGTGGCCGCCGCGATCAGCCTGTTCGGCTTCCAGTCGGGAGCGGCGCTGGCCACCGTGGTCGGCGTGCTGATCGAGGTTCCGGTGATGCTGCTGGTGGTCCGCCTGGTGGGGGCCACCCGCGGCTGGTACGAACGAGGAGTACACCCAGCATGAAGCGCTTTCACGTGCACGCGCACGTCGACGACCTGGCGGCGAGCATCGCCTTCTACACCCGGCTGTTCGGTGCCGAGCCGACGCGCGTCGAGTCCGACTACGCGAAGTGGATGATCGAGGATCCGCGGCTGAATTTCGCGATCTCCACGCGCGGCGCCAGCGCCGGCATCGATCACCTCGGCATCCAGGCCGACACCGAGCAGGAGCTGGCCGAGCTCAAGCAGCGCGCCGCCACCGCCGATTCCACGATGCTGGACGAGGGCGCGACCACCTGCTGCTACGCGCGCAGCGACAAGCACTGGGTCACCGACCCGCAGGGCATCGCGTGGGAGCACTACCGCACGCTGGGCAGCATCCCGGTGTTCCGCGAGGGCGAGCCCGGCGCCGCCGACGCTGCCTGCTGCACCCCGGCCGCGGCTGCGCAGGCCGGCGTGTGTTGCACCCCGGCGCAAGCCGAGAAACCGGGGCGCTGCTGCTGAAGGCCATGTCCGATTCCGGCGCTACGGGCTTCGACTGCGTGCTGCGCGCCTGGCAGGCGCATGAAGCCGAGCTGCTGGGGTACCTGGCGCATCACGCTGCGGACAGCGACTCCGCGCAGGACCTGCTGCAGGAAGTGTTCGTCAAGGCCTTGCGCCAGGGCCGGGGCTTCTGCACCCTGGACAACCCGCGCGCCTGGCTGTACCAGGTCGCGCGCAACGCGCTGGTGGACGCCGGGCGGCTGCGGCGGCCCAGCGCGGAACTCTCCGACGATCTGACCGCGCCGCAGGCCGAGGAGCGTGCGCCGGTGGAAGACCTCGACGCCTGCATCTCCCGCAACCTGCCGTTTCTCGGCGAGCAGGACCGCGACATCCTGCAGCGCTGCGACCTCGACGGGCTGACGGTGCGCGGCTACGCCGAGGCCGCCGGATTGAGCCTGCCGGCGGCCAAGGCGCGGCTGCTGCGCGCGCGCAAGCGCCTGCGCGATGCGCTGGTCGAGCGCTGCGGCGTGCGCTTCGAGTCCGACGGCAGCGTGTGCTGCCACGCGGGGCCGGCCGAGCGCTGACGTCGGCCGCGCGGCCCGCCCGTACCGGCGCCCGAACAGCTGCGGCGCCCCGTGCGCATCGCGCTGCATGGCGAGCGTCGGGATGGCCCGCCCGGGATGCCGCGAATCGCCTACCTCGTCGTCGTCGATCCCGACGAGAGCGAGCAGCGGCTCGCCTTGCTGCATCGCAATGTGCAGCAGTCCGGAACGGTTTACAACAACCTTGCAGCCGCGACCGCGATCGAAGGTCGGATCGGGCGCGGCACACTGCCCAAGCGCGCCGGACTGGATCGCCGACCCGGTCGGAATCCGTGCGACAACCAGAGAGGGGCCATCATGAACCTGCCCGATGAAGTGGATGTGCTGGTGATCGGTGGAGGCCCCGGCGGCACGCCCGCGGCCCTGGCGCTGGCCCAGGCCGGCCGCAGGGTGGCGCTGGTCGAAGCCGGCCAGGGGCTCGGGGGAACCTGTCTGTTCGAGGGCTGCATCCCGTCGAAGATCTATCGGGAGGTCGCTGCAAGACGCGGGGAGATCTCCGATGCGGCGCAATTCGGCCTGCGCGCGGCGGCGTCGGGCTCGCCGGCGGCCGTGGACTGGAACGCGGTACAGGCCCGGCGCCAGCGCATCCTCGCGCAACGCGCGCAGGGCGCTCTGGCCAAGGCGCACGCGCTGCCGGGCCTGCGGGTCGTGTTCGGACGCGCCCGTCTGACGGGCCCGCGCAGCGCGACCGTCGACGCCGGCGGGCAGTCCCATGCCGTGCGCTTCGGCCGCGCGATCCTGGCCACGGGATCGGTGCCGGTGCGCCCGCCGATCCCCGGCGTCGATCTTCCCGGTGTGCTGGATTCCCAGGGGCTGATCGAGATCCCCGCGATTCCCGGGTCGCTGACCCTCATCGGCGCCGGACCGGTCGGCGTGGAAATGGCGCAGATCTTCGCGCGGCTGGGAAGCCGGGTCACGCTGCTGCAGGGTGCGGCGCGCATTCTCGAGCCCGTCGATCCGGTGCTGGCCGGCCTGCTGGAACGGCGCATCGAAGGCGACGGCATCACCGTGCGCACGGGCGTACGCGTGGAGTCGATCGACGCGCAGGCACAAGGCGGCGAGCTTCGGGTGCGCTACACCCGGGACGGGCGCGCCGAGCAGGCGCAGTCGGAGATCGTGGCCGTGGTCGCCGGCCGCCAGCCCAACGTCGAAGGGCTGGGACTGCAAGGCACCTCCGTGCGCGTCGGCCGCCACGGCGTGCAGGTCGATGCCACACTGCAGACCGGCGAGCCGGGCATCTACGCCACCGGCGACCTCGTCGGACAGCCGATGTTCGCGCACTGGGCCACGGCCCAGGCGCTGGCGGTGGCGCGGCACCTGCTAGGCCACGATGCGCCGTATCCGCGGCCGGAGCACAACTCGGCCGTGATCTTCTCGTTTCCGGAAATCGGCATGGCCGGCCTCACCGAAGAGGCCGCGCGCGGCGCGGGGCTGGATGTGGCGGTGGCCGAATACGACTACCAGGTCGACGCCCGCGCGCAGATCGGGGCCGACGCGTTCGGGCGATTGCGGGTGGTCTACGAGCGGACGAACCGGCGCATCGTCGGCATTCACGCGCTGGTCGACGGTGCGGCCGATCTGATGGGTGAGGCGGCACTGGCCGTGCGCCATGGGCTTCGCGTCGACGATCTGGCCGCGGCCATCCATCCCCACCCGACGCTGACCGAAGCCTTCGGACTGGCTGCGCTGGCGGCCCCGTGACGCGCCAGCAACCCTCGCCTGCTGATGCGCGCGAAGGACGCGCCGCGACCGGACTCGACGCGACGCGCACCCCTGGAACCCTGCGCCGCGACGGCGTGCGCCGCGGCGCGGTGACGCTGTGCATAGGGGGCGCCCAGGGCCTTGCGCTGGCCCTGGAGACTCTCGGACGCCTCAGCGCCGCTGCGGCTCGCCACGGTAGCGGCGGAGCTTCTCCCACAAGGTCTTGCGGCTGATGCCCAGCGCCGTGGCCGTCTTCGTGATCCCGCCGTCGTTGTCCGACACGCACTTCTCGAGATAGTCGTGTTCGACTCGTGCCAGGTAGCGGTCGAGGGGTTCCGGACCCGTGGCAACGGGCTCGGCGCAGCAGCGCGAAGAATCCGTGCCCGGCAGGCTCGAGCGCTCCCGGCGCACCCAGCAATCGGCGGAGAGGTGGTAGGCCCGGTCGACCGTGGCGTACAGCTCGCGCACATTGCCGTTCCATGGCTGGAGCCTGGCCCACGCTGCGAACCGCGGATCCAGGCGCCGGCACGAGCCGGTGCGCGCGTTGAGTTCGTCGACGCGGCGATGAGCCAGCCAGACCGTGTCGTCCGGGCGATCGCGCAATGGCGGAAGGTGGATCGGCAAGCCGCTGATGCGGTAGTACAGGTCTTCGCGAAACGCCCCCGATTCCACCAGTCGGTCCAGAGGCTTGTGGGTGGCGCAGATCAATCGCACATGGACCTGCAGCGCCTTCTCGCCGCCGACCCGCCGCACCTGGCCATCCTGCAGAACGCGCAGCAACTTGGCCTGCGCGCCCAACGGCATGTCGCCGATCTCGTCGAGCAGCAGCACGCCCCCGTGCGCCTGCTCGAAGACTCCGGCGTGCCGCCGGCTGGCGCCGGTGAAGGCACCGGCTTCGTGACCGAACAACTCGGATTCCAGCAAGGTCTCGCTGAGTGCGGCGCAATTGATGGCCACGTAGGGAATCCGCTCGCGCGCCTTGCGCATGTCGGCGTGGATGCGCCGGGCCACCATCTCCTTTCCGGTTCCCGATTCGCCCTGGATCAGGACGGGAAGCTCGAGCTGCGCCACGCGCGTGATGAGTTGTTCCAGAGCCTGCGCCGCTTCCGAGATCCCGAACCAGGCATCGCACCGCTGCGTACCCGGCGCAATCCACTCGCGGATGCGCTGCATCAAGGTATCCAGGTCGAAGGGCTTCTGGATGTAGTCCCACGCTCCTGCGCGCACCAGCCTCACGGCCTGGTCGACCGAGCCGAAGCCTGTCATGAACACCACCGGCGGACAACATCCGCCGTAGCGCTCGGTCATCGTCGTGAGCAGTTGCTCGCCATCGCCGTCGGGAAGCCGGATGTCGCTGAGCACCAGCGGATACAGCCGCTGCTGCAGCGAAGTGCGGGCAGCGCCGAGGTTGCGCACCCATTCGACGCCATATTGCTCAAGTTGCAGTCGATGGCTCATGGACTCGCCCATGATGGGGTCATCCTCGACCAGCAGGATCGGCAGCTCGTTCAAGGCTCGTCTCCTCGGGAATCTCCGGGCGTCTGCTCTGGTGGCCGACTGCCTTCAACGTATCACGATTTCTGCAGGGAGCGCAGCGGGATTTCGATCAGCGCGGTCGTCCAGCCACGCTCGTGCGTCAGGGTGAGCGTGCCTCCGATATCCGACAGCAGGCGCCGGCTTTCCCACAGACCGAATCCCGGCTGATCGGGCGCACCGAGATGCCCGGGTGGATCCATCACGCTGGCCGGTGGGGCGCTGCCCTGGTTGCGCACCGTGATGCGCAGCACCGCGGCCCGGGTGATCTCCGCCGAGAACTGCAGCGTGGAATCGCGCTCCGCCGCATGACAGGCATTGAGCAGGATGTTGAGCGTGGCCTGCCGTACGGGGCCGGCCGCGAGCGGGATGGCATCGGGCAGCGCCAGATGTTCGTCCATCAAGACACCCCGTTCCTGCCGGCGCGGTGTGATCAGAGCCGCCAGATCGCGAAGATCCTGCAGGTTCAGGTTGCGCTCACTCGGGCGGGTCTGCGCAAGCAGCGCCTGCGCGATCACCCTCAGTTGCTCCAGCCCGCGCGCCAGCAGATCCAGGGTGCGGCCAGTCGTTTCGTCATAACGCCCAAAGCGCCGTGCCGTCTGCACTGCATTGATCATTCCACCCAGAGGATTGTTGATCTCATGGGCGGTGGCCGCCGCCAGGGTGCCGACGGCTGCGAATTTCTCGGTCTGGCGCGAGTGCTCCAGACCGGCCAGCAGGCGAAGGAAGGCGCGCGACAGGGCGCCAACCTCGTCGCGCCGGGTTGCGAGCACCTCGCCCACGCGTCGCGCCTGCGCGCTGTCCGTCGCCATGGAGCCTCCGAGTCGCGCCAGCGGATCGAGCATGCGTCGGCTCATCCTCCAGACCACGGGGACGAACAGGAGTGCGGCGATCGTCGTGATGCCTGCGATCCACAGAACCATGGAACGCAGGCGCGCCTGGTACAACTGGTCACCCACGGCATACACGAGCGTTCCCACCGTGGCACCCGAATCGTCCCGCAAGGCAGCGATGTAGATGCGCCAGTGTCCGCTGCTGATCGGTGGTGGCCGTCCCGGCCTGGCCACGCCGCTGTGCGCCGGTTGGGCCAGCGTGAGCATGCCGGGCTTCCACAAGCGCGACCATTGCGGGGGCCTGGCCGTGGGAAAGCGCCGTGGATCCGAACTGGCAAAGACATGGCTGCCGCGATCCAGCACGACCGCAATGCTCCTGTCATTCGCCGGCCCCGCCGCGGTGACAGCCTTGAGAGCCTCGAACACTCCCCACACGTTGTCCTGCTGGATCATCGGCGGGAGACTCTTGCCCCAAGCTGCCACAGCCTGCGACGCGCCGGCGTCGACATCCTCGATCAGGTACCTCCGGGTGAGCGCCCCCAGTCCCGCGGCCACCAGCAACGCGGTCAGGATCACCAGACTGGTTGCCAGCAGCGGAACCCGGATCAGCAAGGAATCCTTCATCCGCTGCATCACCCTGGCTCGTAGATCTGCGAGACGGGGATGGGCGCGCGCGTGCCGTCGAGGACTTCGACCAGCGCTCGGATCCCGTCGAACCACTCCTTGCGCGGCCGCAGAAAGCTGTGCAGGTCGAGCTTGTTCAGCAGTTGTCGGCCTTGGTCGTTCGAATGGGCGTCGACCAGGATGTCCTGCAGGCGCGCGTGCAATTGGAGGTCGAGGCTGTGCCGTGTCACGATGGGCGGAAAACCGAAGTGCCTCGACTTGACCACCACCCGGGTCTTGCGTGCCGCGGGATCGGACTGGCGGTGCAGGACCTCCCAGATGTACCCGTCGACCGTGCCTGAATCGGCGAGGCCGGCACCGACCGCCTCGACAACCTTGTCGAGTGCGTAGGTGTAGAAGCTTCCGCGAAAGAAGCTCTGCGGCGTCTGCCCCATCGCGCGCAGCGCGACGACCGGGACCAGGTAGCCCGAGTTCGACAGCGGATCATCGAAGGCGAACACATCCCCGCGAAGCGCGGCCAGGTCGTGCACCTCGGTTCGATCCGCGGAAGTGATCAGGTAACTGCGGTACCAGGGCTGTCCGTGCCAGCCGGGCTGCGCGCAAAGCCGCACGAAATGACGTGCGACCACGTACGGATAACCGCAGATCCAGGCAGCCTCCATTTCGTCGGAACGCAGCGCCTCCAGGGCTTCCTGGTAGCTCGCCTTTTGGACGATGCGCACGGGAATTCCAAGCCGCGCTTCGATGTAGCTGCGCAGCAGCGGGATCGCATCGTGGATGAACACATCGGTGACGCCGAAGCGGAACACCGTTCGGGGCCGCGCCGCGCGCACCCCTGCCCACGCGGGCATCGAGCACGCGCCTGCGAGCAGCGCCAGGGACTGTCGTCGTTTCATGGTCGGACGTTGTCGTTACCGATTCGAAACGCGGGGCGTTTCGCAACCGTAACGCGCAGGGCTCCCTGATCCTTCGCGGCGGTCGACGAAGACCCCGAACACGTTGATTTGCAGGGGTCCTTCGAGGCCCGGATGCGCTGGCCCAGGGCTTGCTAACTCTAGCCCGATTGCGCGACACGCGCATCGGTCGCAGCACCAACAAGACATGGAGGAGAGATCATGGCAGAGAACGTTTCGCGGCGCATTTTCCTGAAGGTGGCCGGATCGAGTGTCGCCGGCGCCGGAGCCGCACTGGCGCCGGCGGCGTCGGCCTTCGGCGGCGACAAGGGCACGCACCCGCCGCAAGGCATCGGAGCGGCGGTCCTTCCGTATCCGCGCCACGTGGTCGGCAAGGCGGCCGGCATGCGGGTCGACTCGCCGGTGTCGTTTCACTATCCCGACGCCGATTCGCCGTGCATGGCGATCAAGACCGGAGCCCGGGTGGCCGGAGGCGTCGGCCCGGACGGCGACATCGTCGCGTACAGCAGCCTGTGCACGCACATGGGGTGCCCGCTGAGCTATGAGCCTGCGAGCAAGCGGCTGAAGTGCCCATGCCACTTCAGCATGTTCGATCCCGAGAAGTCCGGCCAGATGATCTGCGGACAGGCAACCGAGGATCTGCCGCAGATCCAGCTCGAGTACGACCCCGCAAGCGACACCGTGCGAGCTGTCGCGGTCACCGGGCTGATCTACGGGCGCCAGGCCAACGTGCTGTAACTGCAACGGACCATCGAGGAGACACCGCCATGTCGAAGTTCAACGACCGCGTCGCACTGCCGCCCGCCGACGCGAGCCAGACCAATCTGACCTGCCACTACTGCATCGTCGGCTGCGGCTACCACGTCTACAAATGGGACGCCGACCGCGAGGGTGGCCGGGCACCGCACCAGAACGCGCTGGGTCTGGATTTTCGAAAGCAGCTGCCGCCGTTCGCCACCATCATGACCCCGGCGATGACCAACGTGCTGACCGATCGCGAGGGCAAGCGGCATAGCGTGATGATCGTCCCGGACAAGACCTGCGTCGTCAACCAGGGGCTGAGCTCCACGCGGGGAGGCAAGATGGCTTCCTACTTCTACAACGCCGACGGCATCACCCGCGAGCGCCTGCTGCACCCGCGCGTCTACCAGGGCGGGCAATGGCTGGACACCTCCTGGGATTACGCCGCGCGGCTTTACGCGGGCGTGATGAAAAGGATCCTCGACCACGACGGACCCGACGACATCGCGGTCACGATGTTCGACCACGGCGGAGCGGGCGGGGGCTTCGAGAATACCTGGGGCACCGGCAAGCTCTACTTCACCGCGGTGCAGACGCCCACCTGCCGCATCCACAACCGTCCGGCCTACAACTCCGAATGCTTCGGCAATCGCGACATGGGAATTTTCGAGCTGAACAACAGCTATGAAGACGCCGAGCTCGCGGACGTGATCTGGTCGATCGGCAACAACCCCTACGAGAACCAGACCAACTACTTTCTCGCGCATTGGCTTCCGAATCTCCAAGGCGCGACCGTGGACAAGAAGAAACAGATGTTCCCCGGCGAAGCGGTCGGCGCGGGCAGGTTCATCTTCGTCGACCCCCGCCGCACGCCCTCGGTTTCCATCTGCGAAGGCGTGGCCAAGGAGCAGGTCCTGCACCTGGCCATCCAACCGGGGGCGGACGGAGCCTTGTGGAACGGCCTGCTGACCTACATCGTCTCCCAGGGCTGGATCGACAAGGACTTCATCGCCAAGCATACCGAGGGCTTCGACGAGGCGGTCAAGGCCAATGCCATGTCGCTGGACGAGTGCAGCCGGATCACCGGACTCCCGGTCGCGCAGATTCGTCAAGCGGCCGAGTGGTCGTACAAGCCGAAAGCTCCGGGAAAGCTGCCCCGCACCATGCACGCATTCGAGAAGGGGATCATCTGGGGCAACAACAACTACGTCACCGAACAGGCGATCGGCGCGGTGGTTGCCGCGACGCACAACGTGGGAAGCCGGCGCGGGACCGGGTTCGTGCGCATGGGCGGGCACCAGGAAGGCTACGCCAGGCCGCCCTATCCCTCGCCGAAGAGCCGTTATCCGGCGTCGGACGTCCCGATCCCGACGCACGACAAGCTGATCGAGGTCGACGACTACCTGATCGCCGGAAAGGGCCGGATGGTCACGTACTGGGCCTGCGACACCTTCCAGACCACGAACAATGCGCAGGCCTTGCGCGATGCGGTGATCCGGCGCAGCCAGATCGTGCGCGAGGCCATGGCGAAGGCCCACGGCGCGAGCGCGGAGCAGATGGCCGACGTGGTCTACGAGGCCACGGGCAGGGGCGGACTCTTCGTCGCGGCGATGAACATCTACCCGACCATGCTCGCCGAGGCGGCGCACGTGCTGTTCCCGGGAGCGCTGCCGGGCGAGATGAACCTGACCTCGATGAACGGCGAGCGCCGCATGCGCCTGTCGGAAAAGTTCATCGATCCTCCGGGCGAGGCTCTTCCCGATTGCCTGATCGCGGCACGCATCGCGAACACGGTCCGCGGCCTGTACGAGAAGGAGGGCAACTCGAAGATGGCCGAACGCTTCTCGGGCTTCGACTGGAAGACCGAGGAGGACGCCTTCAACGACGGATGGCGTCGTGTCGGCCAGCCTGGCGCACCCAAGATCGATGCCGAGGGCTATCCGACCGACCACCTGGCCAACTACGAACTGTTGAGAAAGGCCGGAAACAACGGGGTCCAACTGCCCATCGTCAGGCTCGAAGGGGACCGGCTGATCGGCTCTGCCTCGCTGTACCCGGACGACAAGTTCGACACGCCCAACGGGAAGATCAAGGTCTTCGCAGCCAAGTGGCAGGGCATGCTCAAGCCGGCCGCCGACCTGAAGGCCAAGTACAAGTTCCTGATCAACAACGGGCGCCTCAACGAAGTCTGGCAGACCTGGTACAACAACCAGTTCGACCCGTTCATCACCGAGCGCTATCCGATCGCCATCATCCAGATGAACCCCGGCGACATGAAGGAAATGGGCATCGAGCCCACGGACATCGTCGAGGTCTACAACGACTATGGCAGCGCCACCGCGATGGCCTATCCCGAGCCGTCGCTGAAGCCCCACGCCACGTTCATGGTGTTCGGAGCTCCCAAGGGCGTGCAGGGCTCGGTCACGAGCACGGCCACGGACCTGCACTTCCTGCCCTACTACAAGGGCTCCTGGGGCAACATCCGGCGCATCGGTTCGATGCCGGACTGGCAGCGCACGGTGTCCACCAAGAGCCGCCTGTACGCGGGTTGATCCAGCGTTTTCGGTCTCCCCATGGCCGAGCGGCCGTGGGGGAGGGTCGCCAACTCCTCGGCGGCCTCCATTTCGGCTCCCCCGGGAGCCGGCTTTTTGAAGCCGGCGACCGCAACGGGCCCAACGTTCAAGGAATCCCATCATGAGAAAGGCGCTCGTGCTGACTCTCGCAGCGTCCTGGGCCATGCAGGCCTGGGCCTCTCCCGACATGCTGGACCTGGCCAAGGCCAAGAACTGCCTGGCCTGCCATTCCGTGGACTCCAGGGTCGTCGGTCCCGCCTACAAGTCGGTCGCGCGCAAATATGCCGGGAAGCCCGGCGCAGAGCACATGCTGGTCAACGCCGTTCTCCACGGCCATGTCGGAACCTGGGGCAAGATCCCGATGCCTCCCAATACCGACGTCACGCCGGCACAAGCCAAGGAACTGGTCGCGTGGATCCTCAGCCTGAAGTAGGCGCCCGGGATGGCTTGTCACAACGACCCGACGACTCGGCTGCCCATCGTGCACTCGCCATGAGGAACTCGGGGAGCCCGGGGACGGCCGCCGCGCATGCGTGCCTGGACCTCATGCGCTCGCGGCGCCAGACTTCGCCCAAACGCCTGATCGATCCCGGACCCTCCGCGGAGCAGATCCACGCCCTGTTCGAAGCAGCGGCGCAGGCGCCGGACCATGGAAGGATTCGCCCCTGGCGCTTTGTCCATGTCAGCGAGGTCGCGCGCCCGGCCCTCGGGGAGGCCTTTGCATCCGCGCTGCGCGAACGCGACCCCTTGGCCACACCCGCGCATTGGCAGGATGCGCGCGACAAGGCGCTGCGATCGCCGTTTCTCGCGTTGGCGATCGCTCGCCTGGACGACGCCCATTCGGGAATTCCGGCTGCGGAGCGCTACGTTTCTCTGGGATGCGCTCTGCAAAACATGCTCCTCGTGGCGCACGCGCTCGGATATGGCGCGGGCCTGGTGAGCGGTCGGGCCGTGCATTCCGGGGCTCTGCGCGACCTGTTCGGCATCGAGGCGGGTGAGCTGGCCGTGTGTTTCATCGCGGTCGGGACCGTGCGTCAGGACAAGCCGGCGCGCGCAAGGCCGGCGCCTCGCGAGTTCGTCTCGATACTCTAGTGTCCTGTCCCGCTAATCACTGTCATTTCGCTGGGCCGTATCGGGGCGCAGGCAAGGCGCTCGCCACGTCACTGCACTTGCGCGGCAGCCCCGCAACACCTGTTGAACTTCCTTCCACTGCCGCAGCGGCAGAGGTCGTTGCGCCCGACCTTGCCGCCGGTCGACCCGGCCACGTGGCGCTCGTCGACGGCTCGCCGGTGCGCAAGCCAGTACTGATGGATCGCCAGCACGGCGTCCGGGATCTGCAGGGAAAGCCTCTCGCGGTCCGCCGGCGTCCTGGTCGGCGCGTGCTGCCCGGGCTCGAAGTCCTCCTCGCCAAGGAGCTGGATGGGTCGCAGCCACGCGCGCCCTTGCCCGGTCGCCAGCAAGGGCGCCCAGTCCTCCTCGCACAGGTTCATTCCGGCGATGAAACCGCAGGCCCAGATCCGGGCATCGTCGCGCTCGCTGTCGCCGTCGCTGAACGTGGACCACAACGGCACGATCATCGAACCGTCCGGGTCCTCGAGACGGGCGACGATGCTGTTGGACAGGCGGGTGATGAGGCTGACGATGCGGCGCAGTGCGTCCGCGTCCTTCACCGGCGGCATCGTGTCGGTGAAGTCCTCGCCCCAGACGCGGGGCATCCAGCGCGTCGGAGGGACCGCGGTCGGGCCGATGGCCAGCGCGTGGAGGTAGCCGTCGAGCATGTCCAGGGTCATGCAGTCGTCGATTTCGGGTTCATACAGCAGGAACCGGTCGAGCTCGTCGATCTCGGCGTCGCTGAGCGGGGCGTTGAGGAGGGCGGGGTCCATGCCGGGGACTGTAGTGCATCGCCGGCGAAGGCTGCGATGGCCTCGTCGGAACCCGGCCGTCGTGCCGCGGCGAGGTCCGGCAGACCACCCTTCCCGGGAGTCTTCCCGAGTCGGCGCGCCGCCGCTGCGGCTAGCTCGGCGCGGCTTGCCGCAGTTCGCGGTCGAGTCGAGCCACCAGATCGGCCGCGGCGAGCGAGCGCGCCAGCGGCGCGCCCTGGCCGGCCCACTGCGCGCCGAAGCCGTGCTCCCCCTGCGCCTTGGCCGCCGCATGCAGCGCCTTCGCGGCGTCGTAGGCCACCGGATAGTCCGGCAGCGCGGGCCGGTCGCCGGCCTGTCCGAGTCGGGTCATGCGGTTGGCCAGGCTGCGCGCCGGCCGACCCGAGATCGCGGTCGTGAGCACGGTGTGCCGCGCCGCGTCGCCGAGCAGCGCCGCGCGGTAGCCGCTGTCGGCGGCCGACTCCGGGCAGGCGACGAAGGCCGTTCCCAACTGGGCGGCCTGGGCCCCCAGCGCGAGCGCGGCGGCGATCCCGGCGCCGTCCATGATGCCGCCGGCGGCGACCACCGGCAGGCTCGAGCGGCGCACCAGCATGCGCGTCAGCGCCAACACCCCCAGGCCCTCGTCCGGCGCATCGGGATCGAAGACCCCGCGATGGCCTCCGGCCTCGATGCCCTGCGCCACCAGCACGTCGATGCCGGCCTGCTCGGCCAGCGCGGCCTCGCGCAGATCGGTCACCGTGGCCATCAGCCGGATCCCCGCACCCCGGAGTGCGTCGATCACAGCGCGCGGCGGCAGGCCGAAGTGGAAACTGACCACCGCCGGACGCTCGTCGAGCAGGAGCTCCTGCATCGCGCCATCGGCGACGAAGCTGGTGTAGATCTCCCGCAGGCCTTGCGGGGGATCCGCGCCGAACCGCGCGAACCACGGCGCCAGCCACTGCAGCCAGCGCCGCTCGGCCGCCTCGTCCCTGCGCGCGGGCGCGTGGCAGAACACGTTGACCTGGAACGGCGCGCGCGTGAGCTCGCGGGTCGCGCGGATCGCATCGCGGGCCTGCTGCGCGGTCATCGCGCCGACCCCGAGCGACCCCAGCGCGCCCGCGTTGCTCACCGCGGCGGCCATCTGGGGAGTGCTGACCCCTGCCATCGGTGCCTGCACGATGGGCTTGCGAATGCCCAGCAGGTTCAACAGCGATGCGTGGGCAGATGGGCTGGGCATGACCATTCCTTCGATGGGTCGGTGGGCGATGCTGCCAGGAGCGCCTGCGGCAGCCCCGGTCGAAACACCGGCCTGCCGATGGACGCGGGTGCCCGAATCATGGTAACAAGGGACCGGCGAATGCCTCATCGGGCGTACAGGTGCAGCGCAGCATGGCGACCATCGTGTATTTCAGCGACGTCCACGTCGAGATCCGCGAAAAGGACGGCGCGGCGGGGTGGACGGAGCGGCATCCCCTGGCACTCGGCCCGGACTTGCGCGCGCACGCCGGCCGCGCCGATCTCCTCGTGCTCGCCGGCGACATCGGCAGAATGCGCTCGCGGCGCAACGTCTCCACTCTGGCCTACGCTGCCCAGGCAGCCGAGTTCGTCGGCTGCCCTGCGCTGGTCGTTCCGGGGAACCACGAGTACTACCGCAGCTCGTTCGACGAGGAGCGCGAGGCGCTGCTCGCCGCGCGCCTGGAGGGCGTGACGGTGCTCGACCGGGGGGAGGCCCGCTTCGCGATCGACGGACGCGAATTGCGGGTGCTCGGGGCGACGCTGTGGACCGATTACGCGGCGAACGGCGACCGCTCCGAGGCCATGCGCCGCGCGCACGACGGTATCGAGGACCATCGTCTGATCGGACGCCGCGGCGCGTCGTTCCTGCCGGAGGACGCGCTGGACGAGCATCGGCTGTCGCGCGCGTGGCTCGCCGAGCACCTGACCCAGGCGCACTCCGGGCCGACGCTGGTCGTCACCCACCATGTTCCCCATTCGGCCGCGCGCAACCCGAGATTCGGCGTCACGCCTCTTTCGCCGGCGTTCCACAGCGACTGCGACGAGCTGATCGACGCCGCGGCGCGCGCCGGCGTCGCGGGCTGGATCTTCGGCCATCATCACTGGTGCCTCGAACTCGACCTGCGGGGGGTCCGCCTGCTGTCGGCGCAGCCAGGGTACCCCGGCGAGGCGACCAATTGGCGCGGTCCGGGACGGCTGGAGATCTGATCCCCCCGCCGTTGCCGGCGCCGCGACCGGGGATCGGCCGACACACGCGGCAGCCGGCGACCCTCAGCGTGCCGTGATCTGGCGCACGAGTTCCGACCTCCGCACCTTGCCGGTCGGGGTCATCGGCAGTGCGTCGAGCCGGACCATCCGCTCCGGCAACTTGTAGTCGGCCACCCGACCCTTGAGGAACGCCACGACCTCCTCCAGCTCGAGTTGCCGGCCCGGCTTGAGCACGACGCAAAGGCAGTTGCTCTCGCCGAGTCGCGGGTCGGGCACGCCGACCACGGCCGCCTGCATGACCTTCGGATGCTCGTAGAGCAACTCCTCGATCTCGCGCGGGAAGTACTTCTTTCCCGCGCGGTTGATGATCTCCTTCTTGCGCCCGGCGATGCGCAGGTTGCCTTCGGCGTCGACGAACTGCCCAAGGTCACCTGTGCGGAACCAGCCGTCGGCGGTGAAGCTGTCGGCGTTGGCCTGCGGGTTGTCCAGGTAGCCCAGATGCACCGACGGTCCGCTGGCCGCGATCTCCCCGATCTCGCCGAATGGCACGTCGCGGCCCGCGTCGTCGACGAGGCGCAGCCCCATCGAGGGAAGACAACGGCCGACCGTGCCGATGACCTTCAGCGGGTCGTCGGTGAGCCGGGTGATGGCGTGAAAGCCGGTCTCCAGCATGCCGTACAGCTCGATCAGCCGCGCGTGCGGAACCGCTGCCTGGAACGCCTTGACGGTCTCGACCGCAGCCGAAGTCCCGCCGGTGATCATGACCCGCAGCGAGGACAGGTCGTGATGCGCAAGCTCCGGTGCGTTGAGCAGCGACACGATCGCGGCGGGCGGCGTCGGGATGTAGGTGATACGCTCGCGCTCGATCACGTGCAGCACCTCGGCCGCGGAAAAGCGCTCGAGCATCACGATGCGCGCGCCGGCCATCACGGTCTGCACCAGGTTGAGGTAGCCCCAGTTGAGCCCGACCGGCAGGAAGCCCAACAGCACGTCGTCCTCGGTTACACGCAGCTCCCGGTTGAACAGTTCGGCGGTCCACAACGTCGTGTCGAAGCTGTGGAGAACTCCCTTCGGGTTACCGGTCGTTCCGGAGGTGAAGCACATCCGCATCACATCCTGCGAACTCATGCGCAGGCGATCGGATTCTGCCATTTCGGGCGTGTGCGCAACCACCCTGGCAAAGCTGGTGACGCCCGGGTGCTCGACGTCGTCGATGCAGATCGCCAGCGCGAGCTCAGGCAGCCCGCCGCGCATGCCGTCGAGCATCCCGAGGTAGTCGAACCCCTTGGACTCCTTCGCGCAGACGTAGGCCTTGCTCTTCGAGAACCTGAGGATGTACTCGACCTCCACCGCGCGGAAGTCCGCGCTGATCTTGTTCGCGACCGCGCCGACCAGTTCGAGGGCGAAGAACACCACCGGAAACTCGATCCGACTGGGCAACTGCAGGGTCACGACGTCGCCGCGGTCGATGCCTTGCCGACGCAGGAACTCGGCGAAGCGCCGAACCTCGGCCCATAGCTGACCATAGGTGACGCGGCGGCGTTCGTCGGCCATGGCCTCGCGGTCCGGAGTCTGCCGGGCGCGTGCCTGCATGATGTCGGCGAAGGTTGCCTTGCCCCAATAGCCCTGCGCGGTGTAGCGGGCGATGGCCTGGGCCGACGGCGGGCGTGGAATGTCGATCATCGTGGATGTCCTTCAGCGCGTCGCGCGCAGCAGCCCGCCGTCGACCTGGATCGCGGTTCCGGTGATGTAGGAGCCCTTGGGCGACACCAGCAGCGCGACCAGGTTCGCGACGTCGTCGACGCTGCCGATGCGGTTCATCGGAATCTCGGCGCGCAGCCGCTGCTGCACCGCCTCGGCGCCTTCGTCGCTCGCCGCGAACACCTTGCGCAGTCGCGAGGTATCGATGTAGCCGGGGCAGATGGTGTTCACGTTGATGCCGTCGCGGCCGATCTCGAGCGAAAGCGTCTTGGCGTATCCGATCACCCCGGCCCAGGTGCTGGCCGAGAGCGCGAAGCCGGCGATCGGCTGGATCGCCGACACCGCGGTGATGTTGAGGATCGAGCCGCCACCGCGCGCACGCATGTGGGGCACGACCTCGCGCACCATGCGAGTCACATACAAGAGGTTCTGCTCGACCGCCCTCTCCCACGCGGTGTCATCGAAGGAGAGAGCTTCGCCAAGAGGAGGCGCACCGTCGTTGTTGACCAGGATGTCGATGCCGCCGCAACGCGCGGCCACCTCGGCGACCACGCGCCTGCAGTCATCGGCCCGCCGGCAGTCGGCCGTGATCGGCACGATCGTGCCGCCGGTCCTCTGGCGCAAGTCGGCAGCCGCCGCTTCGAGCTCGGCCTGGCGGCGCGCGCTGATCGCCACCGTCGCGCCCTCGCCGGCGAGAACCCGTGCAATGCCGAATCCGATTCCCTTGCTGCCACCGCCGACGATGGCGACCTTGCCTTGGAGCTCGAGGTTCATGGGCGCCTCACGCCGGCGAGAAAGCGCTCGGCATTGCCATGGAACAGGCCCTGCAGCACCTCCTCTGAGTAGCCGCACTCACGCCACTCTCGCACCAGCCGTTCGTAGCTGAACATGGGATAGTCGGCACCGAACATCACGCGCTCGCGAAGCCGCCGCGCGATGTCGTGGCGCAGCTCCGGCTGGTGGTACTTGGGCGCCCATCCATGCAACTCGTACCAGACATTGCGCTTGTGCATGAGCACCGCGATGGTCTCCGCCTGCCATGGCCAGCCGGGACGGGCCGCGACGATCGTCAGTTGCGGATACTTCGCGGCCACCGCGTCGAGATGACGGGGGTGGCAGTCGTCGAGCACGACGCCGCCACCGCCCGGCAGGCCGGCGCCCAGGCCGGTTGTGCCAACGAAGAGCAGCACCGGGACCGCGGCGTCGATGCACAGCTCGTAGAACGGCTCCCACGCCGGGTGGGTCGCCGGCCCGCTGCCCGATCCGGAGACGCTGAATCCGATGAAGCCGGGGGCCTGGTCGATGCAGCGACGCAGTTCGCGCACGCCATCCAGGCCGGTGTGCGGGTCGATGTGGATCCAGTGGCCGAGGATCTGCTGCGGGTACGCGCGCTGGGTCGCGAAGCCGTAGTCATGCACCTCCCTGGCCTCGGCAAGCGGGATGAACTTGGTATAGCCGAAGTCGAGAATGGCCTGCACGCCGCTGAGCCGGAAGTACGCGACCATCTCCTGCTCGGTGTGGTAGGTCGGCTCGGAATTCCAGGTGGCCTTCTGCTGAGCCAGCTCGGCCTGGCTGCGCAGCGCATAGCCGCGCCGCGTGCCCCAGTGCGAATGCATGTCGATGAGCTTCATGGGACGCCGATCGCGGTCATGGGGTTGTCGCCAGGCGGTGCATCCGGAAGGCCGAGCGCGGCGGCTGCGCGCGTCGCGATGACGACCTGACTGAGCGCTCATAATGTGCAACGCCGGCGGATCTGTCAATCCGTCGCAGCGCGTGGAAACCCCAGTCCATCCCGGGTCCGGCCCCTCTCCACCTGCATTCGACGCTGCCCGGGCCCGTCCCTATACTGAGCGCACGCTCATGGAGGGTCAGCGATGCAGCCTGCGTTGGCAAGGCCCGCGGCGGTGCGGGCGCGCCGCATCAAGACGGCAACGAAAAACGAACGCCTGGTGCGCGAGCGCCGGGAGGCGCTGATCGAGGCGGCGATCCGGGTGTTCATCGACAAGGGATTTCACAACGCGACCGTGCGCGACATCGGTCGCGCGGCGGGGATGACCCAGGGCACGATCTACAACTACGTGCGCTCGAAGGATGACATCCTCTACATGGTCTGCGATCGCATCGTCACCGAGTACCAGGCGCAGGCGCGCAAGGCCCTCGATGTCTCGCACGGCCCGCTCGATCGCGTGCGCTCGGCGGTTCGCGCCATCTCCGAGGTGATGTACCGCCATCGGCGCGAGATCCTTCTGATCTATCAGGACAGCCATCTGCTCGAACCGCGCTCGCTTCGCGTGATCCTGGCCCGGGTGGAGGAGTTCATCGGCATGTTCGAGCAGCTCGTGAGCCAGGCCGCACGGGAGCTGGACATCGACCTTCCCTTCCCCCATCTTTCGGCCAACATCATCACCTTCCTGCCGGTCATGATCGTGCTGCGCGGATGGTCGCTGCGCGAGCGGCTCAGCGAGCGGCAGGTCGTCGAGCAGATCGGCGAGTTCCTGGTTCGGGGGCTCGGCCTCACCGCGGCGCACGGACACGCGCGCTCGCGGCGTACGCGCGAGGCGCCGGCCACCGGACGCGGCGATGGCTCCGCCTCGAGATCGCGCGGTGTCTGACGGGCCCGCGCACCCACCCGCGCCCGCGAAGACTCGCTCCTGGTCGCGGGAAGTGGCCCGCGCCAGCTTCGCGCTCGACCTGCAGGCCGGCGTGTTCACCTGGGACGATCCGAGCGCGATCGCCCGTTCGCTGCGCGACTCCGCCGAGTCGAGCACAAGGCGCAAGGGCACGCCGTTCGGGTCGGCGATGTCGATGCTCAACTACTACATCAATCGCTGCGGCCGCAAGCTGCCGCCGGCGCGGCGCGCCACGCTGGAGGCTGCGAAGCGGGAGTTGCGCGCGCTGTACGGGCGGCCCCGCGGGACGCCGCGTGCCGGCCCATGAGCCGCCGCGCGCCGCCCCGTGCAAGCGCGATGCGGCAAGCCCCGCGGCCCGCCGGGGGCGTCGCCCGATCCCGGGTCGGGCTGCGAGCCCAGGCCCGGGCGGACTAGCTTGGGAGCTGTGACGGCGGCCCGCCGCCGTTGGCTCCGGACGGGGAGCCCGACGCTCCGGGGGAAGTGCCCCCCGGCGATGTGCCGCCGCCTGGCGGCAATCCGACGACACGCGGGATGAAGATCGGGGGCTTGCCCTGGGCGGTGGCGTCGGTGGTGTTGAAGTTGAAGTGGCCGTAGCCGGCGCGCTCCCATGCCGCGTCCTGCTCGGCCTGGTAATCGGCCATATCGCTCTGGGAGACCAGGAACGGAACCTGAAACGACTCGGCATGGCCGCTCAGCGCTTCTGCCACGCCGGGAATTGCAAGTGGCAGCGCGGCGACGATGGGTGGATACAAGGGCGGCGTCTGGCCGAGCAGCTGACGATCGTCGGGGTGCAGGTGGAAATACGTCATGTAGTTCGCGAGGATGAATGCGAACGATGGGTACTGCGGGTTGTAGGGATTGGGAACCAGGCGCGGCCCCGGAGGCAACCTGTACTTCCCGGGCCAGACCGCATTGGCCAGCACCACGATGCTGGCGGCCGACGATGGAATCCCCGGGTTGAGGCACGAAAAGGACATCGTCCAGCTGCCCTGCTCGACGCCGGCGGCCGCAAGCTGCTTGCAGGCCGCCACGGCCATGCCGCCCACTTGGTCCACCCAGGCCGAAGCCGCGGCCTGGTTGATCTCGTCGATGGCCTGTGACTTGGCATCCAGCTCGTCGTAGGTCTGGAGTTCCCTGTCGAATTCTTCGAGGGCCGCGACATAGATCGTGCCGCTGTATCCATCGATCGGCTTCGCGTCATACCCATACAGTTGCTGCTCCATGCCACTGAGCGCCGAGTTGACGTCCAGCTCATCCGGCACCCCCTGGGCGTCGGTCTTCACGCCCACCACCTTGTCGTAGACACTGTAGAAATAGGACATCGTGGCGGCAGACGGGGACGCGAGCGCGGCAGGGCCGGCGATGAACCCGCCGGCGATCCACGACGCCGCCAGCCAGATGCGAAGCCGGTTTCTCATGGCGAAGCTCCTGGGCGATGGGAGTGCGAAGGCAGGCTGCTCGCGACCCGCTGGGCGGGCATCGCGGCCTCGCAGATGCGCTGCGCGCGCTGCGCCCTGTGCAACCAATAGCTGGCGCGCCCGGCGTCGGCCGCAACGACTCCGGGCTCACCGGCGAGTCGGATCGCATGCAGCCTGAGCATCGCCATCTGGCTGCCCTGGCCGGCCGCGCGCCGCCACCAGGCCAGGGCCTCGCGCGGCCTCTTCGGGGCCCCGAGGGATCCGCTCTGGTAGAGCGCAGCGAGGTCGTTCTCGGCCCGCACGTTGTCGTGGCGGGCCAGGAATTCCAGGCGGGTGAGCGCGAAGCCGGCCCGCCGCGGGTCGATCGGATGCCCCTGTCCTGTCGCGTAGGCCAGCAGCGCGGCGAGGGTGGCTCGCGCGCCACCCTCGGCCTCGCCAAGGCGGTACCAGGCCAAGGCACGCCGCTGCGCGGCGAGGGAGGAGCCCGTACCTGCGTGCATGGCTTCGATGTGGCCGACCAGATACGCCGCCTGCGCATCGCCTGCGCGCGCCAGTTGTTCCAGCCGCGCCAGGCTGGCGGCGCTGGTCCTGGCCTGCGGCGCGAGCCGCTCGGTGTCGAGACAGACGGTCCGCCGCTGCAGGGTGTACAGGCCTGCTGCATCCTTCGTCCAGGCATAGCCGGCGGGCGGCGGGTTGAACGCATCGATCTGCCGCAGATCCGGGACCGCCGAGCAGGCCGCCAGGCCGGCGAGGGTCGCCGCAGCCAACACCAGCAGGGCCTTGGGGTTCATCGCGCCTCCTACCTGAACAACGCGGTCAGCTCCACGCCGCCGCCGAAGTCCGGACTGCTGCTGGTCAAGCCCTTGAGCAGGAAGGGCTGCAGGCTGAACGCCCTCGAGCCGATCCAGGGGAACTGATGCTCCCACGCCAGCTCGACCACCTGCACTCCCGATTCTCCCGGGACCTCCGAAGTGTTGCCGGAGTAGCCGAGCGAAAGGAAATTGCTGCCGTAGCGACGGCTCTGGAACACGGCGGCAGCCACGCCGATGTTCCAGACCCATGCGTCGCGCAGCCGGTACACCGCGTTGCTCTGCACGAAGGCGTACCCGGCTTGCGCGTACGGAAAGACCCAGCCGAGGTTCTCGCGCAGCTCCACGCCCGCGGTGTAGCTGGCCAGCCCGGTCCCCAATCCCTTCGAGGTCGACGCCGTCGGGATATCGACCTGCAGATACGGCGACACCGTCGGCCGCAAGCCACGCCCGGCGGACACCCTCGCGCGCAGCGAGAGTTGCAGGTCGCCCAGGCCGGACACATCGCTCGTGCCCGACGCGGGCGCGCCGTTCAGTACGGCGCCGCGGTTGTAGGTGGCGCCGTTGGGCAGGTCGTGGATCTCGACGTAGGGAAGCGTCAGGCCGACGGTCCAGCGATGCTTGCGCAGGGTGATCGTCGTGGCATCGTCAAAGATGGACAATCGGCGCCCGCTGTGGAAGTCGCCCGAGTAGTACGCGGGGGTGTTCGACACCGAATAGCGCGCCACGTTCGCGGCTTCGCATCGCGGCAGCAGCAGCGCGCACACGGCGCACACGGCACACCAGGGAGCCGGGACGCGTCGCGGGCGGCCGCGACACGCGATGAACCGAAAGCTCTCCATGCTCGGACCCCCGTCGCTCGGCGATGGCCACGATCCCCGGTCGGTCGACAGCGAACGGCCGCCGACCGGATTCGTCGCGTCCAGGTCATTGTCGGCAGCGGTGCCGAGAGCGGTAAATCCTTCCAAAGAGGGGGGTCGCCGCAACGCGCGGCCTCAACCCGGCGGCGGCCCGAGCAGGCTTTCGATCCGCTCCCTCAGCCTGAAGGTGGAAGCCGGCTTGCGCAACAGCGGCACGCCGTGCGCGCGGGCTCGCTCCTGGGCCGGGCCCGGCGCGTCGCCGCAAACCAGCAGCACGGGAAACTCGCCGTGGCCGGCACGCAGCCGCAGCGCCAGCTCGAGGCCGTCGACCCCTGCGCCCAGCCGCAGGTCGCTGATCAGCAACTGGGGCGGGCCCGATCGGCTGAACAGCGCCTCGATGCCTTCGGCGTCGCTGGCGCAGGACACCTCGTAGCCCCAGAGCTGCAGCAGCTGCGCCAGACTCGAGGTCACCGCCGGATCGTCGTCGACGGCGTAGATCCGCGCATGGCCGCGGCGGCGCGGCAGCGCGGCGTCGACGCCGCGCGCGACGTCCGCGTCGCCGACGGCCTGCGCATTGGGCCATCTCACGCCAAAGCACGAACCCCGGCCCGGAGTCGAGCGGACCTGGAGTTCGGCCTGCAGGGCGTCGCAAAGCCGCTTGACGATGGCCAGGCCCAGGCCGGCCCCCGCGGCCTGCGCGCCGTCGCCCGAATCGACGCGGTAGAACTCCTCGAAGATGCGCGCCTGCTGTTGCGGATCGATTCCCGCGCCGGTGTCCTCGACCGACATCAGCGCGTGCCCAGATTGCTGTTCCAGCGTCACGGTGATGCTGCCCTGCCGGGTGTACTTGAGCGCGTTGTCGAGCAGGTTGCGCAGCACCCGCGACACCGCGGCGGGATCGCCGTGCAGCAGCATGGGTCCGTCGATGCGGCAATGCAACTTCAGTCCCTTGGTGGCGGCGCTCTGCGCGAAGGCCTCGCAACTGCGTTGCACCAGGCCGTCCAGACGGAAGGCCTGCAGCCGCAGCGGATAGCTGCCGGTCGACAGCCGAGCCAGGTCGACCAGGTTATCGAGCAGGTCTCCGACGCTTTGCACGATGTACTCGATGTTGCGCCCGACCTCGTCCAGCGCCTGCGGGCCGGGTCGCGCCGCCAGCACCGCGCTGTACAGCGAAAGCGCCTGCAGCGGCTGTCGCAGGTCGTGGCTGGTGGCGGCCAGCATGCGGCTGCGCTCGGCCATCAGCAAGCGCAGTTGACCGTTCAGACGTTCCAGCTCCTCGTTCTTCGTCTGCAGGTCGGCATAGGCGGCGTCGCGTTCGCGGCGGATCGCGATCGACCGCACCAGCAACTGTTCGGCATCGCGCGCAACGCCCAGCAGGAACAACCAGTACACGAAGGTCAGCGCGGTCACCACCGCAGCTTGCGAAGGGTGCAGTCGATCCCAGCTCCATCCGGCGCACAGCAGCACGGTGCTGGAGTAGGCGGCCACGATATAGCGCGACGACAGCGCCACGGAGGCTCCCGCGGCGGCGACCGCGAACAGCACGGTCTCGAGCAGCATCTGCTCGAGCAGCGGCGCGTGCCGCAGGAACAGCACCGCGACCAGGCCGATCGAAAGCCCCGCGCATGCGTCGAGCGCGACAAACGCGGCATGCATGCTCCGCAGCGTCGCAGCCGACTGGCGGGGAAGGCGCGACAGCGCAAGCCGCGCTGCCCCCGCGCGAACGAGTTCGGCGCACAGCGCGAAGGCCGCCCAGGCCGCGAAGTCGCCGCGGTCGACGTGCGCAAGCAGCACCCACGCGAATCCGCCGATCAGCAGCAACTGGAACAAGGGCATGCGCAACAGGATGCGGGCATGCAGCCGCAACAACTCGCGGGTCAATTCCTGCGGCGCCGCTGGCTGCGCTGCGGCTGCGCCTGCCGGGCTGTTCATCGGTGGCTACCGGTGGGCATCGAGCGGCCTCGGCGTGGTGCGGCCCGCCCGCGCTCAGGGAGCCGAGCCGTCGAGCAGGGTCAGGTGCCGGGCTTCGATCACGGCCTGCGTGCGGTTTTGCACCCCGAGGATCCGCAGGATGTCGGCGATATGGTCCTTCACCGTGTACTCGGTGATGCCCAGTTCGCGCGCGATCAGCTTGTTCGGCAACCCGCGGTTCAGGCGGATCAGGACCTCGCGCTGCCGGCGGGTCAACGCCGGCGCGGTGCGCGCCGGCCCCGCGGCCACTGCGGCGAATTCGTCGGGCAGGAACACCTCGCCTGCGAGCACACGGTCCAGCGCCTGCGACAGCACCTCGGGCGACGCGCTCTTGGGGATGTAGCCCATCGCGCCGGCCTGGATGCAGGCCAGCACCGCGGTGGGGTTCTCGGTGGCGGAGACGATCACCATGGCCATCGCAGGAGCGAGTTCGCGCGCGCGATGCAGCACCTCCAGGCCCGACCCCGCCTTCAGGTCGAGGTCGAGCAGGCACAGGTCGGCGCACCTGGGCCGGCTCAGCCGGTCGAGCGCCTGCGCCACGTCGGCGGCCTCGTGGATTTCCAGCCCCGGGTGCTTGGTCCGGAGCAGCAGCACCAACCCGGCGCGGAACAAGGCATGGTCATCGACGAGCAAGACCTTCATCGGGAGCCATCCATCGGCGGTACCGCACCCACGCGACCCGGCGAGTACGACGCGCCGGCCCTCGGGTTCCGGTTCATCGTAAGACCTTGCCGGTCGCGGATCACCCCCCTGCGTGAGTGGGGTACCAGTATCCCGCGCGACGCCCGCTCGCGATCCGCGCGACGGGCCGCCCGGCGCCCGGGGCACGACGGGGTCTCGCTGCGCGTGCAGCGCGCCGTCGCGCGCACCGCATGGTGGCCGCGCCCCGGAAGGTTGCTTGCTGTTACGCTACTTGTACGGACATGCGGTATGCCCGCAGCCTGCGTTGTGCTCGCTCCCGCCACGATGAAGCCGATCGACATCGAATCGACAGCCCCCGTTCCGCCTGCGCCCGCGCAGGGCTCGCGCAGCGCGCTGCGGCACGCCGAGCGCTGCCATCACGACTGATCGCCTCATGCGTGCCCGCGCCATCCCCGGCCGCCTGCGCGTCCACTACGCCTGGGTGGTGCTCGCGGTGACCTTCCTGGTGATGCTGATCACGGCCGGCACGCGCGCCGCCCCCAGCGTGATGCTGGTGCCGCTGCAGCAGGCGTTCGGCTGGCACCTGGCCAGCATTTCCGGTGCCCTATCGCTCAACCTGGCGCTGTTCGGGCTGATGGGGCCCTTCGCCGCCGCGGCGATGCAGCATTTCGGGCTGCGCAGGACCGTGCTGGGCGCGCTGATCGCACTGGCCGCCGCGGTGGCGTGGTCCGGGGTGATGCGACACAGCTGGCAGATGTGGCTGGTCTGGGGGCTGGTGGTCGGCAGCACCACCGGGGTCACCGCGATGACCCTGGGCGCGGTGGTGGTCAACCGCTGGTTCGTCGCGCGGCGCGGCCTGGCGATGGGCCTGCTCACCGCGAGTTCCGCGACCGGGCAACTGGTCTTCCTGCCGCTGCTGGCGTATGTGGTCGAGCATCTCGGCTGGCGCCCGGTCATCTGGACCGTGGCCGCCGGCGCCGCGCTGGTGATCCCGCTGGTGTACTGGCTCATGCCCGAGCATCCGGCGGCGTTGGGCATGCGACGCTTCGGCGAAGCCGCCGACGCACCCGCGCAGGCCGAGGTGGCGAGGAGCAACCCGGTGGCCATGGCGTTCGGGGCGCTCGGCCGGGCCGCGAAGGTGCGCGACTTCTGGCTGCTGTTCTTCAGTTTTTTCATCTGCGGAGCGACGACCAACGGGTTCATCGGGACCTTCTTCATCTCCATGTGCGGCGACCACGGGCTGTCGCCGGTGCAGGGCGCCGGCCTGCTCGCCAGCATGGGCGCGCTCGACCTGGTGGGCACGACGCTGTCGGGCTGGCTGTCCGACCGCGTCAACAGCCGCGTGCTGCTGTTCTGCTATTACGCGCTGCGCGGCCTGGCGCTCGTCTACCTGCCCTATTCCTTCGGGCTGGGCCAGCTCGGCCTGTCGGTGTTCGCACTGTTCTACGGGCTGGATTGGGTGGCCACCGTGCCGCCGACCGTTCGCCTCACCCACGATGTGTTCGGCAGCCGGGAGGCACCCATCGTGTTCGGCTGGATCGTCGCCGGCCACCAGATCGGCGCGGCCTTCGCCGCGCTGACCGGCGGGATCCTGCGCAGCACCTTCGGCACCTACACCGTGTCCACCATGGCCTTCGGCGTGCTGGGACTGGTGGCCGCCGTGCTGGTGCTGCGCATCCGCGGCGGCGCCGGGCGGCTGGCCGCGGCCGCCGGCAGCGCGTAGATCGACCCGCGCGTCGTCCCGCACGCACAGCCGACGCGCCGGTCCCGCCGAGGACCTACTTCACCAGCTTCCAGTTTTCGTCCTCGATTCGCACCATGACCACGGCCCGATCGTCGAGGCCGTTATGGTTGGTGCTGCTCATGTCGTACACCCCGTCGGCGGCGTGGATATCGTGCAGGCCCTCGATGGCATCGCGCAGCGCGGCGCGGAAGGCCACGAGATTCGCAGGCTTCGCATGCTGCAGCGCAGCCGCGAGCGCGTGGTCGAACAGTACGCCGGCATCCCAGGCAGCGACCGTGAACTCCGACACCGATCCCTTGCCGTACTTGGCCTCGTAGGCCCTCGTGCACCGGAGCCCTTCAGCGCGCGCGGGGTTGTCGGTGCTCAACTGCCGGGCGACGAGTCCGGGGGCTACAGGAAGAAGCGTGCCGTCGCAGGTCTTTCCGCACAGATGCAGGAACGCCGGGTTGGCCACGCCGTGGGTCTGATAGAACTGGCCTTTGAATCCGACCTGGCGAAGGGTCTTCTCGGGCAGAACCCCGGTGGTGCCGGCCGCCGCGATCAGCACGGCCTGCGGTTTCGCGGCCACGATGTGCAGGGCCTGCCCGAGCACCGAGGTGCTCGCCGGGCTGTAGCGTTCCTGACCGACGACATGGATCCCGGCCGCCTTGGCGTCCCGCGAGAACGCTTTCCACCATTCGTCGCCATAGGCCTGGTTCAAGCCGATGAAGGCCACGCTGTGGATCTTGCGCGAAGCCATGTCATCGACCACGCGCCTGGCCATCAGCGCGGTCGATTGGGCGACGCTGAACACCCACTCCCGCGGCCCCTGCACCGGGCTGGCGATGTTGGCTCCGGCAGCCAGCGAAATATTCGGTACCGACTTGGAACCGACCACGTCGATGATCGCCAGCCCGTCCGGAGTCAGCGAAGGGCCGATGACCGCCACCACCTTGTCGGAGTCGATCAGGCGCTTGGCATCGGTCACCGTCTTGGTCGGATCGGCTCCCGTATCCATGAAGATGTAGTGGATCTTCTGTCCTGCGACTGTCGTGGGTAGCAGCTCCATCGCTCGTTGCTCGGCGATTCCGATCGATGCGGCCGGTCCGGTCAGGCACAGCAGAACCCCCACGTCGACCGCGGCATGGGCTGCCTGGGTTGCCAGCGCGCACAGCGCCGCGCACGCGAACATCTTGAATTTCATGTCTGTCTCCTCGTCGGGTGATGAATCCGTGTTCCTTCCTGGTGTTGCCACAAACAGCGGTCTGTTGCGTCCTGTCGGTCTATCGCGTGTCTTCCTCCTGTCGTAGGGAATCGGCGGCTCGATCCTTCGCGGATCGAGCCTGCCCGGCCTGCGCCCAGCGCCTGCGCACGCTCGCCGCATCCTCGGCCTGCGCGCCCGCCGCGACGGGGTCGGCGCACGGCGTTCGCGAGAAGCGCGGCGCCGGTGCCGGCTGCGGGCTTCCTGCCACGTCGACGAAGCTGCCGCGCGCCGTGTGATGAGGATGGGCAGCGACCTCGCCGAGCGACAGCACGGGGGCGACGCAGGCATCGGTGGACTCCAGCAGTTCCTGCCATTCGGCGCGCGAGCGCTGCGCCACTGCCGCCTGGATCGCCTCGCGCAGTTCCGGCCAGCGCCGCCGGTCGGCCTGGGCCTCGTGCAGGTGGCCGGGCAAGCCGATGCGTCGGCACAATTCACGGAAGAACTTGGGCTCCAGCGCCCCGATCGCGACGTAGCCGCCATCGGATGTGCGGTAGGTCGCGTAATGGGGTGCTCCGCCGTCCAGCAGGTTGCCGGCTCGACCCTGCTGCCACTGGCCCCGCGCGGCCCAGGAGAAGAAGGGGGCCATCAGCAGCAGCGTGGCGTCGCTGATGGCCACGTCGAGCACCTGGCCCTTGCCCGAGCGCTGGCGCTCGAACAGCGCGGCCAGCACGCCGCTGACCAGGAACATGGCCCCCGCTCCGTAGTCGCCCACCAGGTTCAGTGGCACCACCGGAGCCGCGTCGGCGGGGCCGATGGCGTCGAGCGCGCCGCTGAGCGCGATGTAGTTGATGTCGTGCCCGGCAGCTTGCGCCAGCGGCCCGTGCTGCCCCCAACCGGTCATCCGCGCGAAGATCAACCCGGGGTTGATCGCCTGCAGGTCCTGCGGACCGAGCCCGAGCCGCTCCATGACACCGGGGCGGAATCCCTCGACCAGCACATCGGCGCAGGCGGCCAGATCGCGAGCCGCGTCGCGGTCGACATCGCGCTTGAGGTCCAGCCGCGCGGTCGTGCGGCCGCGGCTGGTGGCCGTGCGCGGATCCGCCGCTTCGGCATCCGGCCTTTCGATCCTGACCACGTCGGCTCCCATGTCGGAAAGGACCATGCAGGCAAAGGGAGCCGGCCCGATCCCGGCGAATTCCAGCACCCGCAGGCCGCGCAGCGGGCCCGCGCCGACTCCGTCCGATTGCGCCATCGCAGTCATTCCGATTCCTCCATCGCGCGCCACTGCAACAGTCCGTACGCGCGGTCGCCCCGCAGGTGCTGCTCGAAGACGCCTTGCACGGCCATTCCGATGCGCACCGGTTGCCGCGCGTCGCCGAGCAGGTTGCCGACCAGCCGTACCGGCTTGGCGTCGGCCAGCTCGACCAGCACGACCAGGTACGGAACCCGCTCGCGCAGCAGCGGGTGCGAGGCCTGCCACACTCGCTCCCAGCTGTGGACCCGGCCCTGCGCAACGACCTCGGTCCACACCGGATCGAAGGCGTGGCACGCGTGGCAGATCCACTCGGCTCCTGCCTGCCAGGTCGCGCAGATCGGGCATCGCTGGACCAGCAGGCGTCGTTGCGCGAGGCCTGCCCAGAACGGCGCGGCACAGTCGGTCGCGCCCAGGCCCGGCGCAGGCAGCCCCTCGGGAAGATAGGTTTCGGCGGCTGGCATGCTCACAGCGTCCTCCTCGATCCCAGCATCAGATTGCTGCTCGGAACCACGGCCGGGGCGCCGATGACCAGCGCGACGTCGCTGCGCGCGGCCTGGTTGCAGGACTGCCCCCGCACTTGCCGCACCGCCTCGACGACGAGCTCGAGGCCTTGCAGGTAGCACTGCGCCAGATGCCCTCCTGCCGTGTTCAGCGGCAGATCGCCGTCGGGCGCGCTGAGTCGCTCCAACGTGAGGAATTCGTTGAGCTGCGCAGGCTCGAAGAAGCCGTGGTCGAGCAGCGACATGGCGACGGCCGGCGTGAAGTTGGCGTAGCTCTGCACCACCCCGACATCGCGGCTTCCCAGCCCGGCCATCGCGTACAGATCCCGAGCCAGTTCCCGCTGGCCGGCACGGCCGTATCCGGGATCGTTGTGGGCCGTCGCCGCGGCCCGGCAGGAGGCGCCGCAGGCAGCCCCCAGCACATAGGCGGGCGGCGGTGCGAACTCCTCCACGCGCTCGGCGGCGACCAGCACCACCGCGGCGGCGCCGTCGGTCTCGACGCAGCAATCGAACAGTCGCAAAGGCTCGGTGATCCAGCGCGCCGTGTCGTAGGCGTGCGCATCCAGCGGGCGCCCGTGCATGAGGGCGCGCGGATTCGACTGGGCATGCCGGTAGCTGGCCAGCGCGATGGCCCGCAGCGCGGCCGGCTGGACCCGATGGTCGTGCACGAAGCGCTGGAACTGCATCGCGAAGCGCTGCGGCGGCGCGGTCACGCCATAGGGGTCCAGGTAGGCGCGTTCGCCATCGGCCGTCGCGGCCTGCGGCCCCTGGCCGAAGCGCCCCGATTGGCCCTGCGCCAGCGCCCTGTACACCACCACGCAACGGGCCATGCCGCTGGCGATCGCGGCGGCCGCGTTGGCCACCGCGGCGCAACATCCGCCGCCGCCGCCGCCCCATTGCAAAGGCGTGGCGCGCAGCCGACGCACCCCCAGCGCGCTGGCCAGCCGGGCCGGTTCGTTGCGCTCGCTGCCGAAGGAAGCGAAGCCATCGATGTCCCGCGGATCCAGCCCGGCGTCGGCGCACGCGGCGAGCACCGCGCGCAGCAGCAACTTGAACTCGGCTGCTTCGGCGCGCCCGTGGCGCGTGAAGTCGCTCTCGCCGATGCCGACGATGGCCGTGCGGCCTCGCAGCGTCGCCGCGGGCGCCGCAGCGTGCCGGCTCACCGCGCCGCCTCGGCCGGCGCCGCGGCACCGAAGGCTCCCGCGGCCTGCAGCTCGGCGAGGGCCGCTTCGTCGAGGCCTAGCACCTCGCCCAGTACCTGCCGGGTGTGCTCGCCCACGCTCGGCGCGGCACGCTGCCTCGCCAGCGGCGTGCGTTCGTAGCGGATGGGCGACGCAACCTGGGGAACCCACTCGCCTCGGGAGTCCCTGACCCGGCTGACCAGACCGCGGGCTCGCGCCTCGGGTGAACGGATGGCCTCGGCGACCGTGCGCACCAATCCGCACGGCACTCCGGCGCTGCGCATCCGCTGCTGCCAATAGGGCCAGGGTCGGCGTGCGAAGGCGTCGCCGAACAGCGCGAACAGTTCGTCGCGATGGGCGACCCGGTCCCTCGGCGTGGCATAGCGGGGATCCTGCGCGACGTCGGGACGCTCGATCACCTCGGAGGCCAGGCGCTGGAAGATCTTGCTGTTGCCGCAGTTCAGGTAGAAGCTGCAGTCGGAGGCCCGGAACACCCCGGACGGAGCGGTGTCGGGGCTGGTATTCGCGTGGCGCCCGATGTCCCGCCCCGAGAACAGGTGCTGCAGCGGCGCCCATCCGGTCATCATCACCGCGGTGTCGAACAGGGCCACCTCGATCGATTGACCGAAGCCGTGCCGAACGCGGGCGACCAGCGCGCCCAGGATCGCGTTGGCCGTCATCAGCGCGGTGCTGATGTCCATGACCGGCGACGCCGCGCGCACGCCCTCTCGATCGGCGTAGCCGTTCATGGACACGAATCCGCTCTCGGCCTGCGCCACGGGGTCGAAACCCAGGCGGTCCGCGAATTCGCCGTCGCGCCCGTAGGCCGACACCGAGCAGTAGATCAGGCGCGCATTGCGCTGGCGACAGGCCTCGTAGCCCAGGCCCAGGCGCTGCATCACGCCGGTGGAGAAGTTCTCCACCACCACATCGGCCTGCTCGACCAGCCGCATCGCCAGGTCGCGGCCCGCCTGGCTTTTCAAGTCGAGCGCGACACTGGACTTGCTGCGATTGGCCCAGGCGAACGGCGCGCCGAGCCCGACGCCGGGGTCGAAGGGCGGGTACTGCCGCAGATCGTCGCCGCGCCCGGGAGCCTCGATCTTGATCACTTGCGCGCCCATGTCGGCCAGGATCATGGTCGCCAGGGGCCCGGCCAGGAAGTGCGAGAAGTCGACGATGCGCACGCCCTGGAGGGCCAGCGGCAGCGCCGGGTCCCTCGCGGGTTGCTCGGGGAATTCGGTGCACAGGGAGTCGATCACGGGCAGTCTCCTGGGGGATCGGGATGGCCTGGGTTCACAAGGTCGGGAAACGCTCAGAGGTCGAGCACCAGGCTGTCCGAACGCGCGCCCGAACAGCAGGCGATCACCACGTCGTTCGCGTCTCGTTCGTCTTGCGTCAGGCAACTGTCGCGGTGCTCCGGAATCCCCGCCAGCACGCCGATCCGGCAAGTCCCGCAGACACCCTGGGTGCACGAGAAGTTCAACCCCACCCCGGCGTCGAGCAGGGCATCGAGCAGGCTCGAGCCGGGCGCCACCTGGATGCGGCGGCCGCTTCGCGCCAGTTCCACCTCGAAGCCACCGGCGGCGGCGCTGTGCTCCGCCTGGAAGCGCTCGACGTGCACGGTATCGGCCGCACGGCCCGCCGCGGCGGCGACGAAGCCGTCGATCAGGCCGGCGGGGCCGCAACAGTAGGCATGCGCCTGCGGCGCAAGGTCCTTCAGCAGGGCCCCGACGTCCAGGCGGGAATGGCGCTCCCGGCTGGCATGCAGGGCCAGCCGGCCGAGCGCGCCGCTGCACGCCTGCAACTCGCGCAGGCGGCCGACGAACGCCGCCTGCCGCCGGGTTGGATAGCTGTAGTGCAACTCCCACGAGCGTCCCAGCCTGGTGCGGGCCGCAAGCATCGAGAGCATGGGCGTGATGCCGATTCCGCCGGCGACGAACAGCGCATGCCCGGACGAGTCGGCGAGCTCGAAGCCGTTGCGCGGGAGTCCGGCGCGCAAGGTCGCGCCGACGCGTGCCGCGTCGTGGAACCAGGCGCTGGCTCCTCGGCTCGGCGCCTCGCGCTTGACCGCGATCGAATAGACGCCGCAACGCTGCCCGCGGGAGTCATCCAGCAGCGAATAGCTCCTGCGCAGACCGTTCGGCAGATCGATGTCCAGGTGCGCCCCCGGCTCGTAGCCAGGCAGCTCGCGTCCCAGGCCGTCGCACAGTTCGAAGCTCAGCACCTCGGGAGCCTCGCGGCGAATCCGCGTCACACGCAGGAGCAGGGAGTCGGTCATGGGTGCGTGTCCGGACATCGAGGCGCCATGCAACCATCGTTTGGTTGAACCATTGATGCTTGACATCCTAACATGAGAATCCGAGAATGCATCATTGGTAGGACCTTTGAACAATCGGCAGGAATCGCCATGCTGACACGAGAGGACAACGAAAGGCTGGTTCGCGTGGGGCCGGGCACGCCGATGGGCGAGTTCATGCGTCGCCACTGGATCCCTTTCCTGCCGGGACGGGACCTGGCCCCCGACGGCCCACCCTACCGGGTGCGGCTGCTGGGCGAGGACCTGGTGGCGTTTCGCACCGGGCAGGGCAGCATCGGCCTGGTCGACCATGCGTGCCCGCATCGAGGCGCCCCGCTGATGTTCGGACGCAACGAGGACGACGGACTGCGCTGCGTCTACCACGGCTGGAAGTTCCATGCCGACGGAAGCTGCCTGGACATGCCCGCCGAGCCGGCAGGCACGCCGATGCTGCGCCATGTCCGCATCAAGGCGTATCCGGTGCGCGAGCGCAACGGTGTGCTGTGGACCTACATGGGGCCCGCGGCCGACATGCCGGAACTGCCGGAACTGGAGTGGAACCTGGTCCCGCAGCCACAGTTGGCGCTGTCGCTGCGCGTGCAGGAGTGCAACTGGCTGCAGGCCCTGGAAGGTGAGATCGACTCCGCGCACGCGGCGATCCTGCACGGCAGGACCGACTCCTCGGGCACGATCAACCAGTGGCGCCAGGCCGCCGATCTGGCGCCGCGCTTCGAGTGCCACGTGCATGACGCGGGAGTCAGCATCGCCGCGCTGCGGCGCGCCGACGATGCGAACGATTACGTGCGGGTGAACCAGTTCCTCGCGCCGTTCTGGACGCTGGTGCCCCCGCAATCGCAGTACCCGGAACTCAGCGGCCATGCCTGGGTGCCGATCGACGACGAGAACACGCTGTGCCTGATGTTCTCCTACCACCCGTCGCAGCCCATGTACGACAAGTCGCTCCAGGTCTTCCGCCAGGGGCACGCGGGCCGCCAGTCCGGCCACCCGTCCGACGACTCCTTCGAAGCGCGCGCCGTCTGCGAGCCCTTCCACAACTACTGGAGCCGCTTCCAGCGGGCCAACGCCTACGGCTTCGATTACGCCGCGCAGAGCCGGTCGGGACGCTACAACTCCGGCTTGCCGGGGCTGTGGATCCAGGACGCGGCCGCGCAGTCGGGCGTGGCCCCGATCTACGATCGCAGCCGCGAACACCTGGGAACCAGCGACACCGGAATCGCGCACACCCGGCGCTTCCTGCTGCAAGCCCTGAACGCGATGGCCAGGGGCCAGACGCCACCGTCGCTGCCCCCGCAGCCGGCGAACTACATGCTGCGCGCAGTCTCGATCACCAAACCGAGCGCCGAACCCTGGCGTTCGGCGGCCGAACCCTTCGTGCGCGCGCGCCTGGGGGAAGGCTTCGGCTATACGCCTTGAGCCCGGCCGCGCGCGGCCCGGCCGGACCGGCCGGGCTCAGAGCCTTCCGCGACCCCCCGGAGCCGAGCGCGCCTGCGCCGCGTCGGGCAGCACGCCTTCGCCGCCAGGCTGCGCCCCCTGGCGCTTCCACTGGCTCAGGTAGATCTTGTGCAGGCGCTCGAGGAAGGCCGTCATCTCGCGCGACGCCGCATCGAAATCCCGCCGCCGCAGGTGGGCGATGAAACGCCGACGCGAGGGCAGCGTGAAACTGTTCTCGCGATAGCCGATGCGCCGTATGAATTCCCCCATCACCGCCATGATCGCCTCCATCATGCTCGACACGATGGGATTGCGCGTGGAGCGCGCGAGAATCAGGTGGAATTGGCGATTCAGCAACTGGCGGGTCTCGAACTGCTCCTCCGAATTCGCGCGGGCCATCGCCTCGATATTCGCCTCGAGCGCCGCGAAATCCTCCTCGGTGGCGCGTTCGCATGCCACGCGCACGACGACCTCGCTGATCCACACGCGCGCGTCCGTCAGTTCCAGCGGGGTGATCGCGCCCAGAAAATAGAGATCGCGAAAACCATTGACCACCGCATCCGAACTGCCGGGCAGGATGAAAGCACCGCCGGTCGCACCCTTCTTGAGCACGAGAATCCCGACGTGCTCGAGTGCGCGCAGGGCTTCGCGCAGGGTATTTCGACTGACCTGCAGGCGCACCGCGAGTTCGCGCTCCGGCGGCAGCCGGTCGCCCGGCCGCAGTCGGCCCTGGGCGATCAATTGGCGAATCTGGGAAGCGACCTCGTCGATCGCCCGGGACGGCGCGATGGGCTGGAATTCCGATGGTGGTTTCATGGTTGCATCAACCGCGGCATCGCGACGCTGGCCCGGGTTGCAGGGAATTCTACCCGAAGGGATGGCGGTGGAAAGGATTCGCCACCTGTCGCGAGCGATGCGGCGCGATCGATCCGGCGCGATCCCCGTGCACCCTGGTTTCTGCGCGGCAGTTTATGCCCGGCGATCGCGGATCGCAGACGGAACGACGGTTGCTTCCAGCATTTCCGCGATAAAGTCGGGCACGGGTCGGCGCGCTTCCTTGGATCGGCGCATGCCGACTCGCCATCGCCGGGAAATACCCCGAACGGCGCGTGGACTCGGTTTTTTCCGATCCGCCGCTCGATTATCTTCGCCGCACTGCCGGCGGCTTTCCGGGGCCGGCCGGCGACCCCTCCCCGCGGCCCGGACCGGAAATCACCGGAGGATTACCGGAAGGGGATCGTCTCCGGTATTTCAACAGGCCTGGCCATCGTCCGCCCACGCGGTCGCGGCCCTGAGCGCGCGCCTCCAGCCGCGCAGCGAGCCGGCGACCTGCCCGGCGTCCATCGCCGCGCTGAAGCGCCGGTCGACCTGCCACTGGCCCCGCAATGCATCGATTCGCGGCCAGTAGCCCACGGCGAGCCCGGCCAGATAGGCTGCACCGAGCGCGGTGGTTTCGCTGATGCGCGGGCGCACGACGTCGACGCCGAGCAGGTCGCACTGGAATTGCATCAACAGGTCGTTCGCGCAGGCGCCGCCGTCGACGCGGAGTTCGTCGATGCGGATCCCCGAGTCGGCCTGCATGGCCTGCAGCACGTCGACCGACTGGAAGGCGATGGACTCCAGCGCGGCGCGCGCCACGTGCGCCGCCGTCGTGCCTCGCGTGACCCCGAACAGCGTGCCGCGGGCGCGCGCGTTCCAGTGCGGGGCCCCGAGGCCGGCGAAGGCCGGCACCAGGTAGACGCCATCGGAATGCGGCACGCTGCGCGCCAGCGCCTCGATCTCGGAGGCGCTGCGGATGATGCCCAGGCCGTCGCGCAGCCACTGCACCACCGCCCCGGCGATGAAAATGCTGCCCTCCAGCGCATACTGCACCCGGCCGTCGACCTGCCAGGCGATGGTGGTCAACAGGTTGTGGCTGGAGTCGATCGCCTGCTCGCCGGTGTTCATCACCAGGAAGCAGCCGGTGCCGTAGGTGTTCTTCACCATGCCCGGGCGGGTGCACATCTGCCCGAACAGCGCGGCGTGCTGGTCGCCTGCGATGCCGCCGATCGGGATGGCCTTGGCGAGCAGATGCGGCTCGGTCGCGCCGACCGGCGACGACGAGGCCACGACCGTCGGCAGCATGCTGCGCGGAACGTCGAAGATCTCGAGCAGCTCGTCGTCCCACCGCAGCTTGTGGATGTCGAACAGCAGGGTGCGCGACGCGTTGGTCACGTCGGTGACGTGCAGCCTGCGCCCCGACAGGTTCCACAGCAGCCAGCTGTCGACGGTTCCGAAGGCCAGCCGCCCCTGCCGCGCCATCGCGCGCGCGCCGTCGACGTGATCGAGGATCCAGCGGATCTTGGTCGCGGAGAAGTACGAGTCGATCGGCAGCCCGGTCTTGCGCCGTACCAGCTGCGCGAGGCCGCGGGACGCGAGCTGCTCGCACCAGTCGGCGGTGCGGCGATCCTGCCAGACGATGGCGTTGTGGATCGGCTGCCCCGTCCCGCGATCCCAGACGATGGTCGTCTCGCGCTGGTTGGCGATGCCGATCGCGGCCACCTGCGCGGCACCGATGCGCGCCCGCGTCAGCGCCTCGGCGGCCACTCCGACCTGGCTCGACCAGATCTCCCAGGGATCGTGCTCGACCCAGCCGGGCCGGGGATAGACCTGGCCGAACTCGTGCTGGGCGGAGGAGACGACGCTGCCGCTGCGGTCGAACAGCAGCGCGCGTGAACTGGTGGTTCCCTGGTCGAGCGCAAGGATGTACGGGTCGGGCATGGCTAAGCCTCGCTCATCACGGTGCCCGGCCGGACGGGCGGGGGTGTTCCTTCGGCCTGCAGCCACGCGTCGATGTCGCGGGCCACGCGGTCGCGCTCGCCGGGCGCGACATGCAAGCCCAGCTTGGAGCGGCGCCACAGCACGTCCTGGGCCGACCGGGCCCACTCGGCCTGGCGAAGGTAGCGCAATTCGGCCTCGTAGAGGTCGGCGGTGAAAGGGCGCCCGAGGTCGTCCAGCGAGCGCGCCGCCGCGACGATGCGCTCGGCGCGCGTGCCGTAGGCATGGGCGTAGCGCCGCGCCAGGCGCTCCGGCAGCCAGCGATGCCCGCGGGCGAAGCCCCGCGCGAAGGCTTCGAAGTCGCCTTGCGGGAAGTCGCCTCCCGGCAGCACCGCGCCGCTGGTCCAGGCCGGCGCGCCGCGTCCCAGCGCCTGGCCCAGCAGGTCGACGGCCTCCTCGGAGAGCTTGCGGTAGGTGGTGATCTTGCCGCCGAATACCGAAAGCAGCGGCGCCTGGCCTTGCGGCGCGTCGAACTCGAGACGGTAGTCGCGGGTCACCGCGGAGGGATTCGCGGTGCCCTCCTCGTCGAGCAGCGGGCGCACGCCCGAGTAGCTCCAGCAGGCGTCGGCGGGTGCGATCTTGCTGCGGAAGTAGCGGTTGATCGAATCGCACAGGTAGCGCGTCTCGTCGCCGTCGATCGCGACGGCGGCCGGATCGCCGTCGTATTGCACGTCGGTGGTCCCGATCAGCGTGAAGTCGCCTTCGTAGGGAATCGCGAAAATGATGCGCTTGTCGGGATTCTGGAAGATGTAGGCATGGTCGTGGTCGAACAGCCTGCGGGTCACGATATGGCTGCCCTTGACCAGTCGCACGCCGTGATGCGGCGGCCTGCCGCTGTCGATCGGGCCCTGCAGCATGCGGCCTACCCACGGGCCGGTGGCGTTGACCAGGCAGCGCGCGCCGACCGTCTCGATCGCGCCGCCCGGCTGCCGCACCCGGGCCTGCCATTCGCCGCCGGCGCGTGTCGCGCCGACCAGCTCGGTGCGCGTGCGGATGGTGGCGCCCCGCTCGGCCGCGTCCATCGCATTGAGTACCACCAGGCGGGCGTCGTCGACCCACCCGTCGGAGTACACGAAGCCGCGCCGCATGCCCCCGACCAGCGCCGCGCCCGCGGGGTGGCTGCGCAGGTCGATGCCCCGCGAGCCGCGAAGGAACTCGCGGCTGGCCAGATGGTCGTAGAGGAAAAGTCCGGCGCGGATCAGCCACGCGGGGCGCAGCGACGGCACGTGGGGCATGACGAAGCGCAGCGGCGACATGATGTGCGGAGCAGCGCGCAGCAGGGTCTCGCGCTCCTGCAACGCCTTGCGCACCAGGCCGAATTCCCGGTATTCGAGGTAGCGCAGACCGCCATGGATGAGCTTGGTGCTCGACGACGAGGTATGCGCCGCGAGGTCGTGCTGCTCGACCAGCAGCACCGCGAGGCCGCGCCCGGCGGCATCGCGCGCGATGCCGGTGCCGTTGATGCCCCCGCCGACGACGAGGAGGTCGTATTCGCTGTTGTGCGGCATGCACCCGCCAGGCAGTTGGAATGTTCCCATTCGAATATCAACGAACATACAATGTTCGTATACGAAAATATAGCATCGTCGGCGCGCGAGTTGAAGCGGGCAGATGTCGACGCTGTCGCGCAACGCGAAGTCTCGTCGTTTCGCTGCGTTCGTGGCGCTAGACTCCGGTCATCGCGACGGCTGCTGGTGATTCCTGTCAACGAGACGATGAATTCCTATCCGCATGCGGGGCTCAACGCCCGCCAGCAGCAACTGCTGGAACGAGTTCGAAGGGATGGATTCGTCGCCGTCGATGAACTCGCAAGGCACTTCGGCGTGACTCCGCAGACGATACGCCGCGACGTCAATCGCCTCGCCGAAATCAACCTGCTGCATCGCCACCACGGCGGAGCCAGCCTGCCCACGACCTCCGAGAACATCGCCTACAGCTCGCGCAAGCGCATGTGCTACGAGGAGAAGCGGCGCATCGCCGACCTGGTGGCCAGCCACATCCCCGACCAGGCTTCGCTGTTCATCAACCTGGGAACCACCACCGAGGAGGTGGCGCGCGCGCTGAGCCGGCGCCGTGGGCTGCGGGTGATCACCAACAATCTCAATGTCGCGAGCCTGATGAGCGACTTCCCGGAGTGCGAGGTGCTGGTCACCGGGGGCATCGTGCGGCCCTGGGACAAGGGCATCGTCGGCGAGATGACCATCCAGTTCATCCGGCAGTTCCGGGTGGATTTCGCCATCATCGGCACCTCGGGCATCGAGCCCGACGGAACCCTGCTCGATTTCGACATCCGCGAGGTGTCGGTGGCGGAGGCCATCATCGAGCATGCCCGCACCGTGTTCCTGGCCGCCGATCACACCAAGTTCGGGCGGCCGGCGCTGGTGCGCCAGGGGCACCTGAGGCAGATCGACAAGCTGTTCACCGATGCTCCGCTGCCCGCCGAGATGGCCGACGCCGTGAAGTCCGCCGGGGTGCAGGTGTACGTGGCCGGTTGACGGGCCGCCGGTTCCCGGCGCAGCCTCAGCCGCGGCCACCGGCCGCCACGCGCATGCCGATGTTGCTCGCCGAGGTCGTCGGCGTGTTCGAGCTGCGCGCGGCGACGCGGTACCGATTGCAGTAGGAGTCGTGGCACAGGAAGGACCCGCCGCGCAGCGAGCGCCTGCCGGTGTCTTCGTCGCACAGCGGATCGACGCCGGATGTGCTCAGGTGATAGGAAGGGGAAAAGGCGTCGGCACACCACTCCCAGACGTTGCCGCACATGTCGTAAAGGCCGTAGCCGTTGGGCGCGAAGGATTTCGCGGGGATCGCGCCAGGCTTCCAGCCCCCGCGCGTGGAGCGCGGAAAGTCCCCCTGCCAGATGTGGCAGCGGGGCTTGCCCTCGGGTTCGAGTTCGTCTCCCCAGGGGTAGCGCCTGGCCTCCAGCCCTGCGCGCGCCGCGTACTCCCATTGCGCCTCGGTGGGCAGGTGGCAGCCGGCCCACGCGCAGAAGGCCTGGGCGTCCAGCCACGAGACGTGGACCACCGGATGCTGCGGACGATCGTGGACCTGCGAGCCGGGGCCTTCGGGCCGCTGCCAGCAGGCGCCTTCGACGTCGAGCCACCAGGGCAACCCGGGCGCGGTGCGCCGCATGCGCGCGCGGCGCTCCTCGGGAACCTGCAGGTAGAACACGAAGGAGCTGCCCAACTCCTCCGCGGTGGTCACGTAGCCGGTCGCGCGGACGAACTCCGCGAAGGCGCGATTGGTGACGGTGGCCTCGCCGATCGCGAAGTCGCCGACCACCACCCGCCGGCTGGGGCCCTCGCCGTCGACCGCGAAACCCTCGTCCACGTCATTGCCCATGGTGAAGGCGCCGCCGCGGATCGGCACCAGCCGGCCCAGCCCGGCACGCGGATCCGGCGCGCGCTGCGCGAGGCCGCCCGCCGCATCGGCGCCTTCCAGGCCTGGGCGCGCGGGGGTGCAGCAGGCGTGCGGCGCGGGCGCGCCCGGGGCCTCGGTCACTTGCCCTCCTCCTTCTCCCAGAAGGCCGGCTCCTGCTGCTCGGCCATCAGCGCCAGGATCTTGTCGCGCGGGATCACCCCGCAGCGCAGGGCCCATTCGTCGTACTGCCGCGCCATGTCCTGCACGCGCTGCGGGTGCAGGCTCGCCAGGTCGTTCAGCTCCGTGCGGTCCTGCTCCATGTCGTAGAGCTCCCAGGCATGGGGATAGCGCCTGACCAGCTTCCACTTGCCGGCACGCACCGCGGCGTTGCCTTCGTGCTCCCAGAACATGGTCGGGCGCTGCCCGGCGGTGTCGTGCTCGAAGGTCTCGCGCAGCGAATGCCCTTCCAGCGGAGCCACGCGGCGGCCCTCGTAACGGGTCGGATAGGCGGTCTGGGTCACGTCGAGGATGGTCGCCATCACGTCGGGAAGGTAGCCGGGGCTGTGACGGATCTCGCCCCGGACGCGGATTCCGGCGGGCCAGTGCAGGATCAGCGGCGTCGAGATGCCCCCTTCGTGGATCCAGTGCTTGTAAAGCCGGAACGGGGCATTGGACAGGTTCGCCCAGGCCGTGCCGTAGCTCTGGTAGGTGTCCTCGGGCCCCGGCATGCGGCTCGGGTCGTTGCCGAAGTGCACCTGCGCGCCGTCGCGGGTGTGCGACTTGGCGATCTTCAGGTTGTGCACCAGTTCGTCCACCGTGACGCCCTCGGGAATGTCCTCGGCGCAGGCGCCGTTGTCCGACAGGAAGATGATCAGCGTGTCGTCGAGTTGGCCGGTCTGCTCCAGCGCGGCGAGGATGCGCCCGATGCCCTGGTCCATCCGATCGATCTGCGCGGCATACACCTCCATGCAGCGCAGTCGCCAGGCCTTGTGGTCGGCTGCGGTCCATTCGGGTTGCGTCGGGTCGCGCTCGCTCAGGCGCCAGATGTCGCGCAGCATGCCGCTGTCGACCAGGCGCTGCAGGCGCGCCTCGCGCAGGTCGTCCCAGCCCGCGTCGAAGCGCCCCTTGTACTTGGCGATGTCCTCCTCGGGGGCATGCAGCGGCCAGTGGGGCGCGGTGTAGGCCACGTACTGGAAGAACGGCGCATCGGGATGCTCGGCGCGGTGCCGGTGGATGAACGCCACCGCCTCGTCGCTGATCGCGTCGGTGTAGTAGAAGTCCGCGTCCTGCGACGCCTCGTGCTCGATGTTCGTGTTGCCGCGGGTCAGGGTGTTCGGATCGTAGAAGCTCCCGGCTCCGATGATGGTGCCGAAGAACGCGTCGAAGCCGCGCTGCATCGGCCAGGCGTCGGTGGGTTCCTCCAGACTGCTCGCCACGTGCCATTTGCCGCTCATGTAGGCGCGGTAGCCGCTGGCCTTGAGCGCCTCGGGAATGGTCACGCACCGCTGGTTCAGGTTGCCGGCATAGCCCTCGGGCCCGTAGTCGTAGGTCAGCACGCCGATGCCCGTCTGGTGGGGGTGCAGCCCGGTGAGCAGCGATGCGCGCGACGGACTGCAGCGCGCGGTGTTGTAGAACTGCGAGTAGCGCAGCCCATGGGCGGCCAGGCGATCCAGGTTCGGCGTGTCGATCTCGCCGCCGTAGCAGCCGATATCCGAAAAGCCCATGTCGTCGTTCAGGATCAGGAGGATGTTCGGCTTGGCTGGCATCGGGACCTCGCTGGGCGGTACGGTGCAGGAACGGGGCGCAGCGACGCGCGCGCCCCGCGCGGAAGTGGAGGATCAGGCCCGGGAACCCAGGCTGGCGGCGCCGACGAGACCGGCTTCGCGTTGCGGCTCGCGGGCCAGCAGCACGACCACGGCGGCCGCGATCAGCGAGATCGGAAGCGCCAGGATGGCGCTCTGCAATCCGAACTGCTGCGCCAGGATGCCCCCGGTCAACGGCCCCAGCACCGCGCCGACCTCGCCGCCGAACAGCGCCACGCCGAAGGCCGTTCCCGCCTGGCGCGGATCGGACGAATCCATGACCAGCGCGATCGCGCTGGAGATATACGCGCCGAACACGCCCCCGAGCACCATCAGGGTGAACAGCAGCGCCGGGCTCTGCGCCCGCGTGAAGGCCCACAGGCACAGCGCGGCGATCGGGGTCAGCAGCGCGATCGCCCGCTTGCGACCGATGCGGTCGGCCAGGAAGCCGCTCAGGCCCAGCCCGACCGAGACGCCGCCGAACAAGGTGGCCGACATCAACCCGCCGCTCATGAACGACATGTGGTGGACCTTGATCGCGTAGGCAGGCACCCAGGTCGCGGCCATCCAGAAGGTGAAGTTGTACAGGCCATGCATCACGAACACGACCCATACGTTGCGGATGCGCAGCACGTCGCGTATGCGCACGCTGCCCTTCTGGATGCGCAGGTGCAGCGCCTCGTCGTGCCCCGGCGTCTGGTCGCGCGGGCGCTCCTTCAGCCGGCGCGCGAAGGCCACGCCGACCAGCAGGGTGAGCACGCCACTGATCGGCCACACGGCACGCCACCCCAGATGGGCGGCGACCACCGTGGCCAACGCGATGCCCGCCAGCGTGCCCAGGCTGTAGCCCGTCTCCCAGAACGCCAGCGCGCGACCGCGCTGCCGGTAGGAAAAGGTCTCGCTGACCCACGCGGCGCCGGCCGGGTACTGCAGCCCCTCGAAGGCGCCGGTCAGCACGCGCACCACGGCGAAGGACTTCACCCCGGCGACCAGGCCGGTCAGGCAGGTCACCACGCCGAAGCCGAAGACCGACACCACGGTGATGGGCTTGCGCCCGAAGCGGTCGGCCAGCAGTCCACCGAAGAAGGTCGACAGGTAGCCGACGAAGAACAGCGAGACCAGGCCGCCGGCGGTCGCGTAGGAAATGTGGAATTCGACAATGATCAGCGGCAGCAAGGGCCCGATCAGTCCGCGGTCGACGAAATTGAGCAGCCAGGTCAGCCAGTTCCAGAGCAGCACGCGCCGCGCGTACCCCGGCCAGTCCGGCCCCTGCGTGTAGACGACCCCCTCGAGGCGCGCGTGCTGATCCATCAGTTGTCTCCTGGTTCCTTCTACGGGACGACGGCGACCGGTCGATCGACGTTCTCATGCGAAACTATAATGACCGAATACGAAAATTAAAAGATTGATTTCGAAGATCGTGCCGAGGGTAAACCACGACCCGCAAGCGCGCCGATGCGCGCGGCCAGACCGCTTCGGAGCGCAGCGCCGGCTGGGTACACTCCGGCATCGAACCCGTCCGCCCGCCTCGGCCGGGTCCTGGCGGTCGGCGCCGCCGGGTCCTGTGGAGGCAGGCCGCCGCGCCGGGTCATGCAGTCCCTTCCCCCGGTGCCCCGGCCGTTGCCGCGCGGCGCTGTCGGGGGTGTCCACGGCCTGGTCCAACCGCGAGCCCTCTGCAGCGTGAGCCCACCGCCCGCCACCCCGCTCACCTCCCGCCCTGCCCGGTCCCGGGTCCTGCCATGGTTTGCCGCCTGGGGGCCGGGGCTGCTGGTCATGCTGGCCGACACCGATGCCGGCAACGTGGTCGCGGCCGCGCAAGCCGGCGCCCGCTGGAGCTACCGCCTGCTGCCCCTGCTGGTGTTGCTGATCCCGCTGCTCTACATGGTCCAGGAACTGGCCGTGCGGCTGGGCATCCACACCGGCCGCGGCCACGGCGAGCTGATCCGGGAGCGGCTCGGTGCCCGCTGGGCCTGGCTGGCGGCGGCGATGCTGGCGATCGCCGCCATCGGATCGATGGTGACCGAATTCACCGCGGTGGCCGGAATCGGCGAAATGCACGGACTGTCGCGCAGCCTGTCGCTGCCGCTCGCCGCGACGCTGCTGCTCGCGGTGGTGCTCACCGGGTCGTACCGTCGGATCGAACGCGCGGCGCTGGCGATCGGGCTGTTCGAATTGGCCTTCCTGGTCGTCGCCTGGCGCGCGCATCCCGATCTGGCCCGCGTGGCGAGCCAGGCCGCGCATCCGCCGCTGGACCAGCCGGGTTTCCTGTACTTGGGAGCAGGGTTGATCGGCGCGACCTTCAATCCCTGGATGATCTTCTACCAGCAGTCGGCGGTGGCCGACAAGGGGCTGCTGCCCGACGATCACCGCGCTGCGCGTTGGGATACCGCGACCGGTGCCGTGCTGACCCAGCTGTTGACCGCCGCGGTGCTGGTGGCCGCCGCATCGACGCTGGGCGACCGCGGCGTCCCCGAGCGACTGCAAAGCGTCGGCGAAATCGCCAGCGCGCTGTCGCCCGCGCTGGGCGAGCGAGCCGGCCGGCTGATTTTCAGCGTGGGCGTGCTCGGGGCCGCGCTGGTCGCGGCGATCGTCGCGTCGCTGGCGCTGACCTGGGGACTCGGCGAGGTGGCCGGCTTGCGGCGTTCGCTGGAGCACCGTGCGCTGCGGGCGCCGTGGTTCTCCGGCCTGTATGCGCTGTGCGTGACCGGCAGCGCGGCGCTGGTCTGGGCCGTGCCCGACCTGATCCGGCTGAACCTCGACATGCAGGTCCTCAACGCCTTCATGCTGCCGTTGGCGTTGGGCATCCTGGTCGTGCTGGCGCTCAAGGCCCTGCCGGAAGGCCAGCGACTGCGCGGCGGCTATCTGTGGCTGTGGCTCGCCGTCGCCGGCGCCACCTGCGCGTTCGCCTGGCTCGGCGCAGGCTCGGCCGGGCTTGCGCCGTAGCCGCCGCGCAGCCCGCTCGCGCGCTCGCGACGCGCCGCCACGCGGGAGGGCTGGAACTTTCGACGCCGGGAGCGGTCAAACCCTGGGTCAGCGCCATGTCCCCTCGCCACCGGCGGACCCGATGCCCGAACCCCGAAGCCCCGACCGCAAGCCGGCCGCCGCGCAGGCCGCCGCGCAGGCCGCCGCGCAGGCCACCGCGCAGGCCACCGCGCAGGCCACCGCGCAGGCCACCGCGCAGGCCACCGCGCAGGCCACCGCGCCACGCTCGGAATACGCCAGCTACATGCGCACCGACGAGCTGCTGGCGCTGCAGCGCAGCGACACGCAACTGCTGCACCGCGACGAGCGCCTGTTCCAGTGCGTCCACCAGGCCACCGAGCTGTGGCTCAAGCAGGCGAACTTCGAGATCGGGCATGCGACCTCGCTGATCGAGGCCTCTCAACTGGTCGGCGCCGCGCGGATCCTCGCCCGCGCCAGCGACTGCATCGACTTCATCACCCGGCAGCTCGACATCCTGACGCGCATGGGCCCGGTCGGCTACCGGGCGCTGCGCCCGGCGCTCGGCCAGGGTTCGGGGGTCCAGTCCCCCGGCTGGCAGGGCCTGCGCGCCGCGGCGCCGCGGCTTCACGCCGCATTCACCGCGCGCCGCCAGGCCGAGCGCATGAGCCTCGCCGAGGTCTTCGGCTGCGCCGGCGACGCGCCGCTGCAGCTGCTTGCCGAAGCGCTGCTCGACCTCGATGGCAAGGTGTCGCTGTGGCGGACGAGGCACCTGCAGGTGGTGGTTCGCACCCTCGGCGGCCAGGGCGTCGGCACCCGGGGAATGCCTGTGCACGCGCTGGCCCAGCTGCTCGAGCAGCGTCTGTTCGGCGAGCTCTGGGAGGCACGCGCCGCCGCGCCCGGCTCCGCTTGAAGCTGCGGCCCGGCGCCGGGCTTCAGCTCGGATCGACCATCGCGACGCGGTTGCGCCCGGCGGACTTGGCCTGGTACATCGCGCGGTCGGCGCGCGACAGCAGCGCCTGGAAGGCTTCGCTGCCCGACCACGCAGCCAGGCCGATCGACGCGGTCACGGTGCAGGCCTGCGGCATGCCGAATGGGGTCGAAGCCAGGGTCTCGCGCAGCCGGGTCGCGCAGGCCAGCGCGTCGCCGAGCGTCGTGTCGGGCAGCACGATGAGGAACTCCTCGCCACCCCAGCGGCCGACTTGCGCTCCGGCGCGCACCGCCGAGCCGATCACGGCTGCCACCTGGCGCAGCACCTCGTCCCCCGCGGCATGCCCGAAGAGATCGTTGACCCGCTTGAAATGGTCGACGTCGGCGAGCAGGACCGCCAGCGGGGCGCCCGAGCGCAGTGCGCGCTGGATCTCGCCCGCCAGCAGCAGCTCGATCTGGCGGCGGTTCCACAGTCCGGTCAGGCTGTCGCGGGTCGCCAGCTGCTCGAGCCGCAGCGCGGTTTCCTTCAGCCGCGAGCGCAAGCGACTGATGTAGCTGGCGGCGCTGCCGAACCACAGCGTCGAGACCACCACCAGCAAGGCCGTGACGGCCTCGGTGCGCGGCGAGATCGACCCGGCATACCAGTGCAGGCGCAGCAGCACCGCGCCGGCATAGCTGGCCAGGATGTAGGCGCCGACCCGGGCCAGTTCGCCGCGATCGAGGCGAAGCATCGCGAACACGAACAGCACGCTGTAGAACGGCACCGCCACCAGGTCCAGGCGCGCGCCCGACACCAGGATCAGCGGCACCATGGTGCTCGCGGCCACCACCTGCGGCAGGGTCAGCGAAGGGTCCTCGAAGCGCAGGTTGGCGCGGCTGAGGAACAGGCCCAGGAACACCAGGTTGATGAGCAGGAAACCGCCGGCGATCAGCAGCAGGCGCAGCCACTCGAGCATGCCGAGCGCCGCGCACAGCGCCAGGATCAGCAGACCGATGCCATAGGTTGCGCCGGCCGCGGCGAAGCGCAGCAGGCGCAGCCTTTGCTGTTGCGCAGCCGTGCGCGAGCGCATCCACGACCCGGCCACCGGCGTGTCGGCGTGCTCGCTCGCAGGCGCGAAACTGGAACTGGCAGGCTCGGGACTCGGATGCATCGGCATGAGGCCACAACGAGGAGTCGATCGCTCCGGCTGGCGTCGGGTACAGATGGTAACGTTGCACGCACGCCGAGTCTGTAGGGAATTTTCCCCTACACGTGCTTTATATCACCGATGAAATGACGGTCCTTACTGCATTTTCCGACAGCCTGTCCGGAATCGGCTTGCGCGCCACGCTCCGTCAGCGGGGTTCGTCGCCGAGGACCCGTGCCATGCGACGATCGGGGATCAGCCAGATCAGCGCGACCGCCAGGTAGACGATCTGCGCCCCCCACTCGACCGCGAACGACAGCGCGATCCCCAGCACGTACATCGCGATCGACAACTTGCCCTTGACGTCGCGCCCGAGCCCGCGCGCCAGGCGCGAATGCGGCCCGGCGGCTGCCGCCAGGGTGCGCGCGAGGATCGCATACGCCACCGCGGCGCACAGCAGCACCCCGCCGTACAGTGCGGTCGGCACCGGCGCGAAGTGATTCTCTCCCATCCACCCGGTCGCGAAGGGCAGCAGCGACAGCCAGAACAGCAGGTGCAGATTGGCCCACAGCGAGGCGCCGTCGACCACCGACGCGGCGTGCAGCATGTGGTGATGGTTGTTCCAGTAGATGCCGACGTACAGGAAGCTCAGCACGTAGCTGAGGAACAGCGCCAGCAGCGGGCGCAGCGCGCCCAGGCTGGGCTGTGCCGGCACTTTCATCTCCAGCAGCATGACCGTGATGACGATGGCCAGCACGCCATCGCTGAATGCCTCGAGCCGGCTCTTTTGCATGTCGTTCAGCCTGGAGCAGCCAGCGTAGCAGGCCGCTGCCGGTTCCGCGGTCGCGACCGGGCGAGCCGCAGCCCGGCAGTCCGGTGCGGGCGCCGCGGGTCGCCGACCCGGGTGGGCGCGACCCCGAGACGCCGTGCCGGGATCAGGTCTTCGGCGGCTGGCGGCGGCCGCGCAGCATGCCGAAGATCAGGTAGCCCGACACCAGCACGAACAGCGCGGCCAGCGCGGCCTGGCCATAGCCCGCGAGCCCGGCCGGATTCTTCCACTGATGCCGCAGCACCCGGTTGGCAAGCGCCTGCACCTGGGCGGAGGGCGCGAAACCCAGCGTGGGGTCCAGGCGGCGCGCGCGCTCGAGTTCGTCCTCGGCCAGCGGCCATTTGCCCTCCGCGGCGAGCAGCCGCGCGTCCACGTAATGAGCCCGCGCCGAGCCGGGATCGGCGGCCAGCACCTGGGCCATCGCATGGTCGGCCTGCACCAGGTGCCCGGCGCGCATCAGCGCGGACGCCTGCTCCAGCGTGGCCGCGCGCGCGGCGCACGGCGCCAGCCCGAGGGACAGGATCAGCGACAGCAGCAGCCTGGGTGGGACCTTCGACATGGATCGGAACACGGCCTGGGAGGAACGATGGCGCCCACCTTACTACACAAAGCGCGCGTCCCGGTCTTCAGGACAACGCGGCGTCCCGGGCCGCCAGCCCGCCGATGGCCGACCAGTCGAGCTGCTCGCCGCCCTGGGCCAGCAGCGCGAGGAAGCGGTCGCGCAGCAGGCTGGCCAGCGGCATCGGAACCCGCAGGTCCTCGGCAGCGTCCAGCGCCAGCCCGATATCCTTCAGCCCCAGCGCGGCCGCGAAGCCCGCCGGCTCGAATCGGCGATCGACGATCAGCCCGCCGTAGTTGCGATAGACCGGCGCGTCGAACAGGGTCGAGGTCAACAGCTGCAGGTAGGCGGCGCGGTCGACCCCGGCCTTGCCCACCAGCGCCATCGCCTCGCCCAGCGACTCGAGCACCGAGGCGATGAGGAAATTGCCGCCGAGCTTGACCACGTTCGCCGCATCGGGTCGGTCGCCGAAGCGGAAGGTGCGCTGGCCGACGGCCTCGAACAGCGGCGCGCATTCGTCCAGCGCATCGGCCGCTCCGGCCGCGACCACGAACAGCCTGGCCGCGGCTGCGGCGTCGGGTCGCCCGAACACCGGCGCCGACACGTAGCGCTGGCCGGCCTCGGCGTGGGATCGCGCGAGTCGCCGCGACAGATCCACGCTGATGGTGCTCATCGAGACATGGATCGCGCCGCCGCCCAGGCTGGCGAGCACGCCGCCGTCGCCGCAGGCCACGGCCTGCAGCGCGTTGTCGTCGGCCAGCATGGTGATCACCACCTGGGCACCGCTGCAGGCCTGCGCGACGCTGGCGGCGACCCGGGCTCCCCGGGCCAGCAGCGGCTGCGCCTTGTCGGCGCTGCGGTTGTACACGGTGAGTTCGTGGCCCGCGGCCAGCAGGTTGGCCGCCATGCCGATGCCCATGCGGCCCAATCCGATGAATCCGACTTTCATGCTGAACGTCCTGTGGGTTGTCGATTGTCGAGTGGGGTGGTCCCGCGGTCGGCCGGGGGGCCGGTCGTGGTCCCGGCCTGGCGGCGTCTCACGCAGGCAGGCCGGGCCCGGCGCCCGCGCCGGTGGAGTCGATCGCGGCGGCGATCGCGGTCATGTCCTCGGAGTCGAGCTCCAGGCTGGCGGCATCGATCCAGCCGTCGACCTGGCGCGCGCTGCGTGCGCCGACGATGGCCCCGCTGACCCCCGGCCAGGCCAGCGTCCAGGCGACCGCGACCGCCGCGACGCTGGTGCGATGGCGTTGCGCCACCGGCTGCAGCGCCGCGGCCAGCCGCAGGTTGCGCGCCAGCCGCTCGCCGGTGAACTCGGCGTCGCGCGAGCGCCAGTCGTCCTTCGCGAGCGCCTGGGCGCGCTCACCGGAGAAGCTGCCGCTGAGCAGGCCCGCCTGCATCGGGCTGTAGACGATGACCCCGGTCGAGTGCGCCGCGCACCATGGCAGCTCGCGCGCCGCGACCTCGCGCCGGATGGCCGAGAACGGCGGCTGCAAGGTGTCGACATGGCCCAGCCTCTCGGCCGCCTGCAGTTGATCCGCGTCGTGGTTGGAAAGCCCCACCGCGCGCACCTTGCCCTCGCGCTGGAGGTCGAGCAGGGTCTGCCAATACGCCTCCAGCGGGGTGCCGTCGGTCGCCGGCCAGTGCATCTGGTACAGGTCGATGCGCTCGACGCCCAGGCGCTGGAGCGAAGCCTCGACCTCGCGGCGCAGGCTCGCCGGCGCGCCGACGCGGCGGGGCATGGCCTTGCGCTCCCGCGCATCCCAGACCAGGCCGCACTTGGTGAACACGTAGGGCCTGCGCTCGGCGGGAATTCCGGCCAGCGCGCGGCGCACGATGTCCTCCGAGTGCCCGAGGCCGTAGACCGCCGCGGTGTCGATCCAGTTCACTCCGCGCTCGACGGCATGCCGGATCGCGGCGATCGATTCGGCGTCGTCCTGGGCGCCCCAGCCCACCGCCCAATCGCCTCCGCCGACCGCCCAGGAGCCGAAGCCGACGCGGGTGATCCGCATGTCGGTGGTGCCCAGCCGGCGCAGCGGCAGGGGCGAGGACGGGGAAGTCGCGGTTGCGGACATGGCCTAGGGATGCTGTTCAGAACGCACGCGGCGCGCGTTCGAGGTCCAAACGGGATGCATGGCCTGCCTGCGCGGCGCAGCCTGTGCCGGTGGCACAGGCAAGCCGACAGGTGGGGCAGGCGCCCGTTTGGCCCCGAACCCTTCGGGGCAGTGGCTGGCGCGCACCACGTGAGTTCTGAACAGCATCCCTGGCTCCCTGAAAGGGCCATTCTGGCGCAAACGCGCCGATTCCGCCAACGCATCGCAGCGCTGCGGCCGGGCGCGCCAGGCCCGGTCGCGGCAGGGTTCAGCGACCGGTGGCCGCCTGCATCGATTGCGGGTAGCGCTCGCCTTCGATCGGGATCGCCGCGGCAGCGCGGTCGATCCCCGCCAGCGTGCGGGCGTCGAGTTGCAGATCGGCGGCACCGAGGTTTTCGCGCAGCCGCGACAGCCGGGTCGTTCCCGGGATCGGAACGACCCAGGGCTTGCGCGCCAGCAGCCAGGCCAGCGCGACCTGCGCCGGGGTCGCCGAGAGTTCCCCGGCCACGCGCCGCAGCAGGTCGACCAGCGCCTGGTTGCCCTGCATGGCCTGGAGCGTGAAGCGCGGCATCCTGCGGCGCAGATCGCCCTCGCCGATCGCAGTGTCCCGGCCCATCGCACCGGTCAGGAAGCCGCGGCCCAGCGGGCTGAAGGCGACCAGGCCGATTCCCAGTTCCTCGCACGCCGCCAGCACGCCGTTGCTCTCGACATCGCGGGTCCACAGCGAGTATTCGCTCTGCAGCGCGGCCACCGGCTGCACCGCGTGCGCGCGGCGCAGCGTGGCGGCCGCGGCCTCCGACAGGCCGAAGTGCCGCACCTTGCCGGCGGAGATCAGATCGCGCACGGTGCCGGCGACATCCTCGATGGGCACCTGCGGGTCGACGCGATGCTGGTAGAACAGGTCGATGACCTCGACGCCCAGGCGGCGCAACGACGCGTCGGCGACACGCCGGATGTGCTCGGGCCGGCTGTCGGTGCCCGCGTTCCTGCCGTCGACGATGTGGATGCCGAACTTGGTCGCGATGACCACCCGCTGGCGCACCGGCCGCAGCGCCTCGCCGACGATCTCCTCGTTGGTGTAGGGCCCGTAGACCTCGGCGGTGTCGAACAGCGTCACGCCGAGTTCGACCGCGTCGCGGATCAGCGCCACCGCCTCCTTGCGTCCGGGGCCCGGGCCGTAGCCGTGGTTCAGCCCCATGCAACCATAGCCGATGGCAGCGACCCGCAGACCGCCGCTGCCCAGCGCACGCGCCTTCATCCGCTTCACCTCCTCGATGTCGTAGGGTCGGGCTCGCGGTCCGGCGGCCCGAGCAGGCCGCGCGGGCCTGCGCGGGGGAGTCTACAGCGGGCTCGTGGCAGCCGACCCGGCGACGATCAGGCGTCGGTCGAGCGCGCGGCCGCGCAGGCCGCTTGCGCGCCGTCGGCGGCGAAGCCGGCCAGGCGATAGGCACCTTGCGGATGCGAGGTGTCCCCGGCGAAGCCGCGCCGCACCAGTTCGGTGAGGTAGATTTCGTCCCACTCGATGTTCGCCAGGTTCACGTCGGTGCCAAGCTCCTTGACCAGCCAGGCGGTGATCTTGTGCTTGTAGTCGCGGGTGACTCCTGGCAGCACGACCACCGGCAGTTCATAGATCAGCTTGTGCTGGGGAAAGCTGCGCGCGAGCTCGGCGATGAGGGCCGAGCGGACCCGGTTGCCGGAGAACAGTTCCGCGGCCTCGAGGAACACCCAGTCGGCGCCGGCGTCCAGGCAGTTCGCCACGTCTCGCACAAGGGCGGCATCGTCCATGGCGCCCTCCTTGCGGCCGACCTCGCCGTAGACGGTGAGCCCGCGGCTGCTCGCATGCCGGATGGCCGCGGCCTTGTCGCGCGCACTGAGGTCGAGCAGGTTGTCCGACACCTCGATGCCGGAGAAGCCGGCGGCGATCGCCTCGTCGACATAGCGCTCGTACCTGCCCAGCTTGAGCGCCAGTTCGGCGAACAGCCCGCCGGGTGACGTGGAGATGGAATGCGCCTCGTAATGCGCCAGCTTGTCCCGCAGGACCGGCTCGGGCAGCAGGCGGGCGATTCCCGCGGCGACCTTCGCGACGTCGATGTACGCCCCGGCGCTGTCGACGGTGTCCTGCTGGCGCGCCAGCCCCATGCCCCAGTCGATCATCATCGACAAGCCCCTGCTGCGGGGCTTGGACTGGCGCTCGGGAACAGGGAACTGCGGGAAGGCGGTTTGCACGATCGGACCTCGGGGAAGAGACGGCGCAGCGCTCAGTCGGGCGCTCCCGGCGCTCGATGGGGGTACCGGGCACTGCTTTCGTTGAAATCGCGCACCATGCGCAGCATCGGCCCCAGCACCCAGGTGTTGAAGACCAGCACGTCGGTTTCCTCCTTGGGGTCGCGGGTCACGTTGAACAGGTAGGGAGACTCCAGCTTGCCCTTGCCCTCGTTGACCTCGGGCTCCCAGTACAGGTGCAGCTTCCAGTCCCGCCACTTCACCGCGCGCAGCTCGGTCTTGATGTGGAACAGGAAGCCCTCGCGCGCGGACTGGTCGCGCCGCCCGAGGAGAAAGTCGGTCTGGTCGACGCCGTCGATCGGCCGGTCGCACGGGATCCGCGCGCCGGCCACGCGCGCCAGCGTGGTGAACAGGTCGGTGACATGCACCATTTCGTTGCTCACGCGCCCGCCGGCGATGCGGCCCGGCCAGCGGGCGATGAAGGGCACGCGCAGGCTGCCCTCCATCGCCGTGTGGTAGGTGCCGCGCCACGGCCCCGCGGTGCCGCGGTAGGGGGCGCGGAATTCGGGACCGTTGTCGCTGCAGAAGATCACCAGGGTGTCCTCGGCGATCCCCAGGCGATCGACTTCGTCGACCACCTGCCCGGTGCGATGGTCGAGTTCGACCATCGAATCGGCGAAATCGCCGTGGCCGGTACGGCCGGCGAAGTCCCTGTGCGGCAGTGTGGGGAAATGCAGGTGGACCAGCGGCAGGTAGAGGAAGAACGGCCTGCCGGCCGCGTGCTGGCGCCGCATGAAGGCGACCGCGCGCTCCACCAGCTCCTCGTCGATGCAGCGCCTGGCCGCCAGGTCGTACTCCTTCACGTTGCGCGAAGGCTGTCCGGCCTGGCCCTCCATGATGTAGGGGATTTCGGCGACCGAGGGGTCGAATCCGACCGACGACGTGAACTGGGTTTCGTCGGTGGTGCGCGGTATGCCGTACCAGGAGTCGAAGCCGCGATCGCTGGGGTAGCGTCCCGGGATGTCGCCGAGGTGCCATTTGCCGTAGTGCGCGCTGGCATAGCCCCGTTCCGCGAGCAGCTGCGCCAGCGTGGTTTCGTCGCGAGGCAGGCCTTGCGGCAACCCCGGGGGAACCGACTGCAGGCAACCGGTGCGGATCGGGTGGCGCCCGGACATCAGCGCGGAGCGCGTGGGCACGCAGTCGCTCTCGACATTGAAATTCTGCAGCAGCAGGCCTTCGCGAGCCAGCCGGTCGATGCGCGGCGTGGGCGCTCCGCGCAGCGCGCCGCCGCCGTAGCAACCGGGTTCGCCCCAGCCCAGGTTGTCGGCGACGATGAGAACGATGTTCGGGGAGGTCATGGCGTCCGGTTGTGCGCCTGGCAGCGGCTCGTGATGCGTCGGTGCGCCGGAGGCGCTCAGGCGGAGCCCGGCGCCGGGGTCGCGCCGCTGGCGCCCATCCCTGCGGCGACCTCGACGCCCCCGAGTCGCTGGATCATCGCTCGCTGATCCTGCTTGGCCAGCGCGTCGATCGCCTCGGGGTCGCAGATCCGCCGCAACTCGAGCTCCATGTCCTGCAGCACCTGGCGATGGGCCGGGTCGGCCGCCAGGTCGACCTGTTCCTCGGGGTCGGCCTGCAGGTCGAACAGCTCGGGCGCGAAGCGCACGTAATGGTGCAGCTTCCAGCGCCCCTTGCGCACCATGAAGCCCGCCGTGTTGCTCCCGGCCGCGTGGTATTCGCTGAACACCACGCGCTCGAGGTCGGTGGGCGACGCGGCCACCGAGAACAGCGACCTCCCGGGGCGTTGCGCCATGTGCGGCGCCGGGTCGATGCCCACGCCTTCGAGGATGGTGGGATACAGGTCGGTGAGTTCGACCGGGGTCTCGCACACGCCGGGAGTCAGCCCGGGCGCGGCGACGATCAAGGGCACGCGCACGCTTTCCTGGTAGAGCGTGGACTTGCCCCACAGTCCGCGGGCTCCCAGGTTGTCTCCGTGGTCCGAGGTGTAGATCACCGTGGTGTCTTGCTCCAGGCCACTGTCGCGCAAGGCGTCGAGCATGCGCCCGACGTTGTGGTCGACGAAGCTGCACAGTGCGTAATAGGCGCGAAAGGCGTCCAGGCGCTCCTCGGCGCTGCGGAACTTCTGCTCGTTGCGCTGGAAGTCGGCGTAGGCCTGCACCCAGGGATGCAGCACGTGCCCCTGCGCGGGGTGCAGCTTGGGCTCGGGCACCTGCCGGCCGGCGTACAGGCGATAGAACTCCTCGGGGGCGATCAGCGGAAAGTGCGGCGCGACCAAGCCGACGTACAGCACGAAGGGCCGTCCGGGCTGGCTCGCCGCCTGCCGCAGCCACCGCACCGCGCGCTCGGTGATCTCGCGGTCGTATGCGGTGTAGGCCGACTCGCCGGCACCGATGCGCTCGCCCAGCATGCGCTTGCCCGCGTCGGAGCGCGCGAGATAGGGGTCGCGGATCGACGCCCAGACCATGCCGTGGCCGCCGACCACATGCATGGGGATGTGCTCGGCGTCGAATCCCGCCGGGTCCTCGGCATCGCGGTAGTGCAGCTTGCCGATGCTCTCCACGCGGACCGCGTGGCTCTGCAGCACGTGCCCCCAGCCCTGCGGTCGCCCCGCGTAGGGCATGGCGTTGTCCCAGTGGCGCGTCTGGTGCACCCGCAACCCGGTGGCGAAGGCCGCGCGCGCCGGCACGCAGATGGGACTCGGGGTGTAGGCGCTGGCAAAGCGCCGGCCGCGGGCCGCCAGCTCGTCCAGCCGCGGCGTGCGCACGAAGGCATGGCCGGAGCAACCCATGTAGCGGGGGTCGTGCTCGTCGGACATGATCACCAGGAGATTGCGCGAAGCCATGCTGGAGGACCTGGAACGACGATGGGCCGAACGGGCGCTCAGCGCGTGGCGGCGATCGCCGGCGACTGCGCCGCGTTCGCGATGCGTCCGCTCAGCGGTTTGGCAAGCAGGCCGGACGCCAGTCCGAGCAGCGCGATCAGCGACAGGTACAGCCCCGGCGCAGCGCGGTCGCCGGTGGCATGGATCAACGCGGTGACCAGCAGCGGGGTGATCGCGGTGAACACCACGGTCGCCATGTTCAGCGACAGGGCCACGCCGCTGAAGCGCAGGCGCGTGGGAAACAGGTCGGCCAGCAGATAGCTGTAGGTCGCGCTGACCAGCACGTTGGTCATGCCCAGCATCAGATAGGCCTGCATCGGGCTGATGGCGTGCGAGACCAGTCCCTTGTACACCGGGTAGCCGCCGAGCAGCATCAGCAGCGATCCCAGCGCGTGCAGCCGACGCGGCGCGATGCGCTGGCCCAGCCAGCCGACCAGCAGGATGGCCGGCGCCATCGCCGCCAGCGCCGCGGCCTGCGCCAGGCCGACATCGTGGACCGGGTCGTGCAGGACCCTGGTCAGGTAGGCCGGCAGCAGCACGAACAGCATGCTGTTGCCCACGTTGAGGATACTGGAGACCCCGATCCCGGCCAGCACCGGCAGCGGCATTTCGGCCAGCACCTGGCGCAGCGGGCGGCGCGACACCTGGCCCTTCAGCGCGACGTATTCCTGCGATTCCTCCAGCGAGGTGCGCAGCCAGTACGACAGCAAGCCCGTGAGCCCGCCGAGCACGAAGGCGATGCGCCAGCCGTAGGCCAGTACCGCCTTGGCAGGCAGATAGGTGTGCACGGCCAGGCTGACCAGGGTGGCGAGGACCACGCCGGAATGCAGGCAGAACACCACCATGCCGATCACCAGGCTGGCCTTGCCGGGGATTTCCTCGACGACGTAGGTGATCGAGCAGGCGAGTTCGCCGGCCAGGAAGAAGCCCTGGGTCAAGCGCAGCAGGACCAGCAGCAGCGGTGCCAGGATGCCGATGCTGGCGTAGGTGGGAAGCAGGCCGACCGCGATGGTGCAGCCCGACATGACCATCACCGACAGCAGGAACATCGGGCGCCGCCCCAGGCGATCGCCCAGGCTGCCCAGCACGCCTGCGCCGAGCGGGCGCGACACATACCCCAGCGCGAACACCGCGAAGGCGCTCAGCAGCGCGACAAAGGGATCGCTCTTGGGGAAGAACTGGGTACCGATCTGCAGCGCGAACACGCCGTAGATGATGAAGTCGTAGATCTCCAGCCCGCCACCCAGGCTGGCCAGCACGACCACCTTCCAGGCACTGCGTCGAGCCGGCACGGCGGCCGGCGCGATGCCGGTGGTGGCGGTGGCGGTGGCGGTGCTCGCATCGGGCATGTCGTGTCTCCTGCGGGGTGTCGCGAACCGTGGGGCGGTTGTCGCGTGGCCTTCCACCCCTCGGGCGGGGGCGTGCGGTGGCTTCATGTTGCTGAAGGCGCATATAAACGTCAAATGACGGTTTCTTTGTTCGACATCACATTTTTCTTATGCGCCTACCATGGACACCGGCGACGTGCCTTCGATCGAGCCCACCATGGACCCCAACGACCGGTTCTTCCAGCGCGGACTCAAGCTCAACCACCTGCGCCTGCTGGTGCTGTTCGCCGGCCTGGGACAGATCCGGCTGGTCGCCCAGCACCTGCATGTGACCCAGCCCGCGGTGTCCAGGCAGCTTGCCGAACTCGAAGCCGGCGTGGGCGCGCAGGTGCTGCAGCGGGTGGGCAACCGGCTTCAGTTCACTCCCGTGGGCCAGGCCCTGCTGCGCCGGGCGCGCGAGGTGCTGCTGCAGCTCGAACAGGCTCGCCATGACATCCACGCGTTGAGCCGGGGCATTTCCGGGACCATCACGGTGGGCGGGGGCAACACCGTGCTGCCGGTGATCGGCGCGGAGTTCGCGATGGAGCTCAAGCGCCTGGCGCCCTCGGTGGAACTGCGCTTCCAGCAGGGCACCAGCGACGCGCTGTTCCCCCGGCTGGCCTCCGGTGAACTGGACCTGGTGTTCAGCCGCGTCCCGCCACCGGCCACACCCACCTCGGAGCTGGTCGGGCAGGCGCTGTTCACCGATCCGGTGGTGGTGGTGTGCGGGCGCGACCACCCGCTGGCCGCGCGCCGCGCGCTGGAGCCGGCGGACCTGCGCGGCATGGCGTGGGTGCTGCCGCCGCCGGGCTCGCCGACCTTTCTCGCGCTGCGCGCCTGGATGGACGAACACGGCCTGGACTTTCCCGAGGGTTGCGTGCAGTCCACGGTGCTGGGCCTGAACCAGCAACTGCTGCTGCGCTACCCCTTCCTCGGGCTGCTGCCGCGCTCGCTGGCCGAACAGGCGAGCCAGTCCGGGCTCCTGCATGTCCTGCACCTGCCCGGCGCGAGCCTGCTTGCGCAAGTCTGGTGGTACCGCAACGCCAGCAGCGCGAACCCGGTCGTCGACCTGGCATTGGAATGCGCGCAGGCCTTGCAGGCGGCCGCCGTCGGCCGCGAGGCCGGCTGAGCCGCGCCGCGCTCAGCCCTCGGGGCGCTGCAAGGTCTGCAGCGCCACCTCGACCGCCGCCGCCTCGCTGCTGACGGTGATCGCGCCGTCCTGCACCAGGCACTGCAGCCGCATGCTGCGCCCGGCCAGCGCCGCCAGCGCCTGCGCGGTGCGCGCCGGCAGCCGCAGCACGCAGAGGTTGCGCAGGCGGGCGAGCCGGCCCTCGACGGACTTCCACCAGATGTCGCAGCTGGCGGAGTGGCAGACCGCGATCACCTGCTCGGCGCGGCCGCAGGCCTTGCGCAGCCGGGCCTCGTCGGGCTGGCCGATGTCGATCCACAGCTTGATCGCACCGGTCAGGTCCTTCACCCAGATCTCCGGCTCGTCGACGTCGAACAGGCCCCTGGCCAGCGCGATGCCCTGCTGCGCGTGCAGCGCATACATCAGCACCCGCACCATCATCCGCTCGTCGGTCTCCGACGGATGGCGGGCGATGGTCAGCGCGAGGTCCTCGTAGCGATGGCGGTCCATGTCGGCCAGCTGCACCTCGGCCTTGCAGATGGTCGCCTTCAATGCCATGGCAAGCCCCTTCGATGCCCCAGGAGCCGGACATGGTAATGTGCGCCCGACGCCGCGACGCACCGCCGCGACGGCGGAGCCTGCCGCCGCGGCCCGTCCGCCCTTCCGACCGATCCGCCATGACCGCCACCACGCCCCACCCGATCAGCCGCTTCCCGGTCCCCGGGATCCAGGACCTTCCCGAGGACATCCGCTCGCGCATCCTGGCCGTGCAGGAGAAGTCCGGCTTCGTGCCGAACGTGTTCCTGGTGCTGGCTCACCGGCCCGACGAGTTCCGCGCCTTCTTCGCGTACCACGACGCGCTGATGGAAAAGAAGGGAAACCTGACCAAGGCCGAACGCGAAATGATCGTCGTGGCGACCAGCAACGCCAACCACTGCCAGTACTGCGTCGTGGCCCACGGCGCCATCCTGCGCATCCGCGCCAAGCACCCGCTGCTGGCCGACCAGGTGGCGATCAACCATCGCAAGGCCGACATCACGCCCCGTCAGCGGGCGATGCTCGACTTCGCGATGAAGGTCTCGGCGCAGTCGCACGCGGTCGACGAGCAGGACTTCGAGGCCCTTGCGCAGCACGGCTTCGACATGGACGACGTGTGGGACATCGCGGCCATCGCCGCGTTCTTCGGGCTGTCGAACCGCATGGCCAACGTCACGAGCATGCGGCCCAACGACGAGTTCTACGGCCTCGGGCGCTAGTGTCCTGTCCCGCTGATGACTGGCATTTCGTTCGTGTGCCCGCGGGAGCGATCGGCGGTGGCCCGCAGCCGCCGATCAATCGTTGAAGGCGCAGCAGCACCTCACGGTGGTGCCGGCGCCCGGCACCGATTCGACCTCCAGCCAGCCGCCCATCAGCGCGGCCCGGTGGCGCATGATCGACAGGCCGAGCCCCTCCTGGCGCGACGCCGCCAGCCCGATGCCGTCGTCGCGCACGCTCAGGCAGACCTGTCCGCGCTGCGCCTGCAGCACCACCTCGACATGTCCGGCGCGAGCATGCTTGGCCGCATTGTTCAGCGCTTCCTGGGCGATGCGGTACAACTGGGTGGCCCGCGCCTCGCCGAGCCCGGCGAGGCTGCCGCGCACGCTGAGTTCGCAGTGCACTCCGCTGCTCGTGCCGACGCTGTCGGCCAGTTCGTGCAGCGCAGTGAGCAGCGAGCCGTGGTCGAGCCGGATGGGCGAAAGTCCGTGCGCCAGCAGGCGCGCCTCCGCGCTGGCCGCCTGCAGTTCCTGCACCAGCCGCTCGGCCGCCTGCGCGGCCTCCAGCCGCTGCTCGCGCGCCAGCCTGCGCTGCAGCGAGGCGCTGAGCATGCCCAGCGCGCTCAGCTTCTGTCCGATGCCGTCGTGGATCTCGCGCCCGATGCGCTCCTGCTCGGCGGTCGCCGCCTCGACCACTTCGCGCTCCAGCCTGCGCCGCTCGCTGAGGTCGCGCAGGATGACATGCAGGTAGACCTGCCCGGCGCCGCGCCAGGCCGTGGCCACGCTTTCCACCTCGACCTCGCTGCCGTCCAGGCGCAGCATGCGCAGGCTCAGCGCGGGCACCGCGCCGCCGCGTTCGCGCAGCCATCGCACGCGCTCGCCGACGCGCCCTCGCCAGGCCGGGGCGACGAATTCCAGCACGTCCCGCCCCAGCAACTGCTGCGCCGAGACGGCGCCCAGCAACGCCATGCAGGCCTGGTTGACCAGCGCGAAACGCCCGTCGGCGTCGACCAGCACGATGGCGTCGGGAGCGTGCTCGACCAGGTTGCGGTAACGCGCTTCGCTGACGCGCGACAGCTCCTGCGCCCGCCGCGCCTCGGTGACATCCACGCCGAAGGTGATCACGTACAGCACCTGCCCCGAGTCGTCGCGCAGCGTCGAGTTGTGCCACTCGAACATGTGCGCCTGCCCAGCGCGATCGATCCACGGGTTCTCGTGGCTGGGCACCGCCTCGCCGCGCAGCAGCCGCGTGAACACCTCGTGCACCTCGTCCTGGCGATCGGCCGGGACGAAGCGCGTCCACACCTGCGGGCGATCGCGGATTTCCTCGAAGCCGCAGCCGATGAACTCGCGCGCCGTGCGGTTGAAGCGCACGATGCGCCCGTGGCGGTCGAGCACCATCAGGATGGCGCCGACGGTGTCGAACAGCGCGGTGTTGAGCTCGGCGAGTTCGCGCAGCCTCCTGCCCGTGGACTCGCGCTCGCGCCACAGCGCGCCTGCCGCCAGCGACGCGGCCAAAGCCAGCGCGAAGGCCAGCGCCTCGAAGCCCCAGCGCAACAGCTCCTGCCGAGGGTAGGGCGCGCCGGCGGCTGCATGGGACGCCGACAGCCACTGCGCGCCGGGGCCGAGCTCCAGCCAGGCGATGGCCGCGAGCAAGGCCCAGGCGGGCAGCGTCGCCAGCGCGGCTTGCGCGGGCGACCAGGCTGGGCGTCGAGCGGCGACAGGCATGGCGCGGATCGGATTATCCAGGTTCACCGTCCAAGCTAACTCAACCGGGGCGGTCGCGCAGGCCGCGCCGTGCCGAAGCTTGATGTATCGCAGGCGCCTCGCTCGCCGCCTCAGCCGGAATCGCCGCCCAGCGGCACCCTGGTCTCGAACTTGGAGCAGTTCATCGCGAACATGCTCTTGAAATTGCGCACGTTGTGGTTCGAGCTGAAGGTCTCGCGGGTGAAGGCGTGGTAGTGCTCCATCGACTCGGCGGTGACGATGAGCAGGAAGTCGAATTCGCCCGAGACTTCGTAGCAGGCCATCACGTCGGGCTCGGCGGCCATGCGCAGCTCGAACTGCCTGAGCAGCGCGGCGTTCTGCCGCTCGAGCTCGACCGACACGAACACGGTCAGCGGCCGCCCCACCAGCTTGCGGTCGACCAACGCGACCTGGCGCTGCAGCACGCCGGATTCGCGCATCTGCGCGATGCGCCGCTGGCAGGTGGCCGGCGAACTGCCGAGCCGCTGGGCGAGCGAGCGCATCGAAAGCGAGGCGTCACGCTGCAACAGGTCGAGCAATCGGCGGTCCAGCGCATCGAGGGGGGCCGACGCGGAGGCTCGGGGGCGGTTTCGGGTCAACGTTTCGTCCGGCTGGCTCTATCCGAGCCATCGTACCGCTGGTCCCCGCTGCATCGATGTATCGGCCCGATGGGATCGACGAATAATGTGCCCGATCGAAGCCCACCCCTCGCCCGCGATGGACGAACCCAGCCTGGAAGTCGCCTGGAAGCGCTGGCGGCACGAACTGCACCGCTTCCCCGAGACGGGATTCCGCGAGCACGGCACCGCCGATCGGGTCGGCGCGATCCTGCTCGCGCTGGGCCTGCAGGTCCACCGCGGCGTGGGCGGCACCGGGATCGTCGCCAACCTGCGCTGCGGGCAGGGCACCGGGGTCATCGGCCTGCGCGCCGACATGGATGCGCTGGCGCTGACCGAGGCGGCGCCCGGCCGCGAGCATGCCTCGCTGCACCCGGGTTGCATGCACGCATGCGGCCACGACGGGCACATGGCGATGCTGCTTGGCGCCGCGCAGCTGCTGAGCAGGCGCCGCGACTTCGACGGCACCGTGCGGTTCATCTTCCAGCCCGCCGAGGAACACGGCCGCGGCGCCGCGGCGATGCTGGCCGACGGGCTGCTCGAGCGTTTCCCGATCGACGAAATCCACGCGCTGCACAACATCCCCGGCCTGGCCGCCGGCCACATCGCCACCCGCGTCGGCGGCATCATGGCCAGCGAGGACGACTTTGTGATCCGCATCACGGGGCAAGGCGGCCACGCGGCCGCGCCGCATCGCACCGTCGACCCGCTGCGCATCGGCGCCGAGATCGTGCTCGCGCTGCAGCACATCGTCGCACGCTGCGTCGACCCGCGACAGCCGGCCGTGGTGTCGTGCACGGAATTCACAACCGACGGCATCCGCAACGCCATAGCCGGCGAAGTGGTGATCCGCGGCGACACGCGCAGCCATTCGCCCGCGGTGCAGGCGCTGCTGGAGGCGCGCATCCGCGAGTTGTGCCAGGGCATTTGCGGCGCCCATGGAGCCGCCTGCACGGTCGAGTACAGCCACGAGTTCGTGCCGACGGTCAACCATGCATCCTGTGTCGCGACCGCTGTGCGCGCAGCGCGCCGCGTCGTCGGCGCGCTGCGGGTGGACGCCGACACCCCGCCGATGATGATCTCCGAGGACTTCGGCCGCTTGCTGCAGCGGGTCCCCGGAGCCTTCGTGTTCCTGGGCAACGGCGACGCGGACGGCCCCGGCTCGGTGCCGCTGCACAACCCGCGCTACGACTTCAACGATGACATCCTGCCGGTGGGCGCGCGCTACTTCGCCGAACTGGCGCGCACCCGGCTGCCCGCCGCGACGAACGCCTGCACGACCGCCACCTGAGATGCTGCTCGCCAACCCCCACGCGCAGCGTCGCGCCTACGACGCCGGACTGGCCCGACTGCTGTGCCGCGACGATGCCCGCGCGGCGCGGCGCCGCCTGGCCGGCTGGGACCTGCTGTGCGCCCGGCCCACGCCGCTGTGGTCGCTGCCCGGACTGGCCGGGTCGCTGGGCATCGCGGGCCTGCAGATCAAGGACGAGTCGACGCGATCGCCCCTCGGCAGCTTCAAGGCGCTGGGGGCTCCCAACGCCTTGCTCGAGCTGGTGCGGCGACGCCACGCGCAGCAGGCGTGGAGCGCGCAGGACCTGCTCGCCGGCCGCCATGCCGAGGCCTTGCGCGATCTGGTGGTCATCAGCGCGACCGACGGCAACCACGGCCGCGCACTGGCCGCGGCAGCGCGCAGCCTGGGCTGCCGTTGCGTGATCGTGCTGCACGCCCGGGTCGGCGCCGAGCGCGAGGCCGCGATCGCCGAGCTGGGCGCGCGCATCGTGCGGGTCGCGGGCCACTACGACGACTCGGTCGCCGAGGCCGCACGGCTGGCCCGCGCCAACGGCTGGGAGGTGGTGTCCGACACCTCCTACGCGGGCTACGACCAGGTGCCGCGCGACGTCATGCGGGGATACGGGGTGATCGCCGACGAGCTGCTGGACGCGGCCGGCGAAGGCCCCGACTGCCCGTGGACCCACGTCGTGCTGCAGGGCGGAGTCGGCGGCTTCGCCGCGGCCATCGCGGGCCTGTTGTGGGAGCGCTACCGCGAGCGCAGGCCGCGCGTGCTGGTGGTCGAGCCGGAGCAGGCCGACTGCCTGCTGCAAAGCGCGCTGCAGGGGCGCGCCGCCCGCGCCGGCGGCAGCGTCGATTCGCTGATGGCCGGCCTGGCCTGCGGCGAGGCCTCGCCGCTGGCATGGCGCTGGCTGCAGCACGCGGTGGACGGCTTCATGACCGTGAGCGACGAGCGGGCGGCCGATGCGATGCGCGCGCTGGCGCAAGGCGCCGAAGGCGACGTGCCCATCGTCGCCGGCGAATCCGGAGCAGCCGGCCTGGCCGCGCTGCTTGCGCTCGCGGACACACCGCAGGCCCGCCGGTCGATGGGTCTGGACGGTGACTCGCGGGTGCTGCTGGTCAACACCGAAGGCGCCACCGCGCCCGGGGTGTACGCCGGGCTGGTCGGCAGCGACGCGGCCGCGATCCGTGCCGCGCAACGCGCCTGGCTCGACCAGCGGGGCCTCGAGCAGGAGGCGCTGATGGGGCGCATCGCCGAGCTGGCGGCCATCGGCGCCACCGCCGACGGCGGCGTGTGCCGCCTCGCGCTCAGCGACGCCGACCGCCAGGGACGCGACCGGCTGGTGGCCTGGATGAAGGAACTCGGACTGGCGGTGCGGGTCGACCGCATCGGCAACATCTTCGGCATCCGCGACGGGCGCCGCGGCGGCGCGGCGGTGATGACCGGCTCGCATATCGACAGCGTGGCCAACGGCGGGCGCTACGACGGCAGCTACGGCGTGCTGGCCGGGCTCGAGCTGGTGCGCCGGCTCGACGCCCTGCACGTCGCGACCGCGCGGCCGATCGTCGTCGCGGCCTTCACCAACGAGGAGGGGGCCCGCTTCCAGCCCGACATGATGGGCTCGCTGGTGCATGCCGGAGGCCTGCCGCTGGAGCAGGCGCTGGCCAGCCTGGATGCCGACGGAGCGCGGCTGGGCGACGAACTGCTGCGCATCGGCTATGCCGGCGACATGCGCTGCGGCAGCATCGTTCCGCATGCCTACGTCGAGCTGCACATCGAGCAGGGGCCGGTGATGCAGGCCGAAGGCATCGAGATCGGCGTGGTCGAGGACCTGCAGGGGATCTCGTGGCAGGAATTCACCGTCACCGGACAATCCAACCATGCCGGCACGACGCCGATGCACCTGCGGCGCGATGCCGGCCACTGCGCGGCGGCGATCGCGGTGTTCGTGCGCGAGCTGGCGACGCGGCAGGGCGGCGGCCAGCTGGCCACCGTCGGTTCGCTGCAGCTGCAGCCCGGCCTCATCAATGTCATCGCCGGCCGCGCCGCGCTGAGCGTGGACCTGCGCAACACCGACGCGGCGGCGCTCGAGCGCGCCGAGCGCGAACTGGAGCAGTTCGTGCGGCGGCTCGCCGCCGAACAGCGCGTGGGCATCGAGTCGCGCCGGCTCGCGCGCTTCGACCCCGTTCGCTTCGACCCGCGAATCGTGCGGGTCATCGAGGATTGCGCGGGCCTGCGCTCGGCGAGCGTTCGACGCATGACATCGGGCGCCGGGCACGACGCCCAGATGATGGCCCGGATCTGTCCGTCGGCGATGATCTTCGTGCCCAGCCGCGGCGGCATCAGCCACAACCCGCGCGAGCACACCGATGCGGCCGACCTCAAGCGCGGTGCCGACGTGCTGCTCGACGTCGTGCTGGCGCTGGCCGCCGAGGACTGAACCGCCCGCTAGCGGGTGGACCGCTCGGCCGGGTCCTGCGCGGCGGGTTCCCGCCACTGCGGCGCCGGACGCCAGTCAGCCAGCCACTCCGGCAGTTCGTGCGCCGGCATCGGGCGGCCGATGCCGAAGCCCTGCGCGACATCGCAGCCCAGGCGCAGCAGCGTGGTGCCGTGGGCGACGCTCTCCACGCCCTCGGCGACCACCTGGCGCCGGAAGGCCGCCGCCATGCCCATGATGCTCTCGACGATCGCCAGGTCCTGCGGGTCGTCGAGCATGCCGCTGACGAAGCTGCGGTCGATCTTCAGCACGGCCGCCGGCAGCAGCTTGAGGTAGCTCAGCGAGGAATAGCCGGTGCCGAAGTCGTCGAGGGCAAAGGACACTCCCAGTTCCCTGCAGCCGTGGATCGCTCCCGCGGCCTGGGGCAGGTCCTGCAACGCGCTGGTCTCCAGCACCTCGAGTTCCAGCCTTCCGCGCGGCACGCCGGGATGCGCCCGCAGATGGCCGCGCACGCGGTCGACGAAGTCGGACTGCTGCAGCTGGCGCGCCGACACGTTGACACTGACTCCGATGTCCAGGCCGCGCGCGCACCAGTCCTGCGCCTGCGCCAGCGCGCTGTCGATCACCCAGTCGCCCAGCTCGAGCGACAGGTCGTGTCCCTCGATCTCGGGCAGGAACAGCGCCGGGGCGAGCAGCCCCTTCTGCGGGTGCGCCCAGCGGATCAGCGCCTCCACGCCGACCAGCCGGCCGCTGCGCAGGCTGACCTTGGGCTGGTAGTGCAACACGAACTCGTCCGCGGCCAAGGCCTGGCGCAGGCGCTCGACGGTCTCGTGATGGCCGCGCAGGCTGCGGTCCTGCTCGGGGTTGAACAGGTGGAAGCGGTTCTTGCCCGCCAGCTTGGCCTGGTACATGGCCTGGTCGGCCTGGCGCAGCAGCTGGTCGGCGTCGACTTCCTCGGCCTGCGGGAAGTAGGTCACGCCGATGCTCGCCGACAGCTGGAGCCGCGCACCCTGGAGCGCGATCTCCTCGGCGGCCGCGGCCAGCAGCCGCTGCAGGGTCGGCAGGCTCTCGGCGGGTTCGCGCTGGTCGAGCAGCACGACGACGAACTCGTCGCCCCCGATGCGCGCCAGGGTGTCGCCGTCGCGCAGCACCTGCCTGAGCCGGCCGGCCAGCGCGGCCAGGAACATGTCGCCCAGCTGGTGGCCATGGCGGTCGTTGACGGTCTTGAAGCCGTCGAGATCGAGGAAGGCCACGGCCAGCATCTCGCGGCGCCGCAGCGCCTGCGCCATGGCCTGGTGCAGGCGGTCGGCGAGCAGCACCCGGTTGGGCAGCGAGGTCAGCAGGTCGTAGTGCGCCAGGTGCTCGAGCTGGCGTTCGCGCTCCTTCAGCGCCGTCACATCGGAGAACAGCGACACGTAGTGGGTGGTGCGGCCGCCTTCGTCGCGCAAGGCGCCGATCGACTCCAGCAACGCGATGGGGCTGCGGTCCTTGCGCAGGTTCCAGATCTCCCCCGCCCAATGGCCCCGCTCCAGCAGTTCGCGCCACATCGCCGTGTAGAACTCCCGCCCCTGGCGCCCGGAGTTGAGGATGCGGGGGTTGCGGCCCAGCACCTCCTCGCGGAAGTAGCCGGTGATCGCGGTGAACGCGTCGTTGACCTCGACGATGCGCCCTTCGACATCGGTCACCATGATGCCCTCGCGCGCCTGGTTGAAAATGCTCGCCGCCAGCTGCAGCCGCGCCTCGGCCTTCCTGCGCTGGGAGATGTCGAGGAAGGTCACCGCGCACTGCCCGGGCGCGGCCTGGTAGGCGCTGACCGCGTAGTACCTGCCGAGCAGTTCCGAGCCCTGCTCGAACTGCAGGGCCTCGCCGCCCAGCGCGACCCGGGTGTAGGTGCCGACCCAGTCGGCCGCGTCGCCCTCGATCCCCGGCACGGCCTCCTTCAGGCGCCGGCCGACGACCTCGCTGGCGCGCAGCCCGGTGGCCGCCTCGAAACCCCGATTGGCGGCGACGATGAGCAGGTCGACCGGGCTGCCTTGCTCGTCCCGCACGACCTCGAACAGCACGAAGCCGGTGTTCATGTTCGCGAACAGCGAGCGGTAGCGCTGTTCCGATTCGATCAGTTCGCGCTCCACCCGCCGGCGTTCGGTCACGTCCTCCTGCACGCTGACGTAATGGGTGACCGTGCCGTCGCCTCGGCGGATCGGCGAGACATGCGCCAGGTCGATGGTTTCGCTGCCATCCTTGCGCCGGTTGCGGAACTCGCCGCTCCATGCCTGCCCGCTCTGCAAGGCCTGCCACATCGCCTCGACGACCGGCGCCGGGGTCTTGCCCGAGCGCAGCAGGCTGGGGTTCCTGCCGCGCACCTCGGCCAGCGTATAGCCGGTCTTGCGCTCGAAGGCTTCGTTGACGAATTCGATCCTCGCCTGCAGATCGGTGATGACCACGCTGGCCGGACTCTGCTCGACCGCGCGCGACAGCTTGAGCAGCTGCTGCTCGGCGCGCCTGCGCGAGACCAGCCGCCACAGCGCGCTGAGGATCAGCTGCACCGTCTCGATATCGGTGGAGTCGTAGTCGGCGGCCTTGTTGCCGACGCCGACGATGGCGACCACCCGCCCGTGGTCGAGCATCGGCAGCGTGAGAAGCCGGCTGAGTTCGGCATGGCCCGCCGGCAGCCCATGGCGGCCCTCGACCGCCGCATAGTCGTTGAGCACCACGGGCTCGCGCCTGCGCACCGCTTCGGCCCAGATGCCCGCGCGGCCGACCGGCTCATGCTGGCCCGCCACGTCGCGGCAGGCGCTCTGCAAGGTGCGCTCGGACCACGCGCTGCGCTCGATGGCCTGCTCGTCGGCCGCCAGGAAATGCAGGAAGCTGACAGCGCTTGCGGTCAGGTCCTCGGCCAGCGCCAGGCCGTGCCGCAGCAGACCCTCTTCGTCGGCCCGCTCGGCGACCGCCGGCAGTTGCAGCAGCGCCTGCGACCGCCGGGCCTGCAGCTGCAGAAGCCCCTCGCTGCGCTTGCGCTCGCTGATGTCCTGCATCGCTCCATGCACCTGCACGACGACCCCGTCCCGGAGCACCGGCGCGCCGATGGTGCGCACCCACTTGCGGCGCCCCGAGGCGCTGAGGATCTCCAGTTCCAGGTCGTAGGGCCGGGCGTGCTCGACGGCGTCGCGGATCGCCGCCGTGATGGCCTCCCGGTACTCCTCGCAGATGTAGCCCAGCCCCTTGGCGACGTCGATCGGAGCGTCGCGCGGCAGGTCGTGGATGCTGGCGCATTCCGGGGTCCACGTCCCCTGGCCGGTGGCCGGGTCGAAGGACCAGCCTCCGGTGTGGGTCATGGCGCTCATGGTGCTGAGCAGGGCCTCCTGTTCGCGCAGCCTTTCCTCGCCCTGCTTGCGGCGGGTGATGTCGCGGGAGATGCCGAACAGCCCGATGACCCGGCCCGTGCCGTCGCGGATCGGCCCCTTGGTCGCCAGGAAGTGCATGAGCCGGCCGTCCTGGTTGGCGAAGCGCTCCTCCAACGTGCAGGTCCTGCCGCCGGCGATCACGGCCCGGTCGTTGGCGCGCAGTTGGCGCGCGGCCTCGTCGGGCAGCAGTTCGGTGTCGTCGCGACCCAGCACCTCGCCGGCCTGCCTGCCGAGGAAGCTCGCCGCAGCCGGGCTGACCATCTGGTAGCGCCCCCGCAGGTCCTTGACGAAAATGGCGTCGGTGGTCGCCTCCACCAGCGCCTGCAGCTGGCTGCCGCGGACCTCGGTGGCGCGCAGGGATTCGCGCAGGCGGCCGCTCAGCAGGCTGACCAGCACGCCGCTGGCCGCCAGCACGCCGAGTTGCGCGGCGTCCACCGGCAGGGCGGTCGGGCCGCGGTCGCCGGCCAGCACGATGGCGGCCGCGCCGGCGGTGCCGACCAGCGTGGCCAGCAGGCCGGGCCCGCTGCCGCCGATCATCGCGCTGACGATGATGGGAAACAGCACCAGCTCGGTCAGGTCGGCCGGCCGGCTGCCGCCGGCCAGCAGGTAGCCCAGCAGCAGGGCCGCCGCGGTCAGCACCGCGGCGAAGCCATGCAGCCACCAGGCGGAGCCGGCGGCCGGCTCCGCCGACGGCCGGCGCAGCATCGCCGCGAGCCGTATCAGGCGAACTCGTGTGGACTTCATCGCGCATCCTCCAGCCCTGGCAAGCGCTGCTGCGGGCGCGCGCCCGGGCCTGGTCGACGACTTGCAGCGTAGCGCGGCTTTGCGCGCGGTCCAAGCCCCGGGGGGCGCGCCCTCCAGCCGGCCTCAGCGCGCGCGCGCGTGGGCGCGCACCAGGCACTCGCGGAAGGCCTGCGCGGCGCGCGCCGGCGCAGGCGACCTGCGCATCACGCAGACGAAGTCGCAGCTGTAGCGAAAGCGCTGCGGCTGGATGCTGCGCATGCGCCCGGCACGCTCGAAGCCCTGTCCGTAGTGGTCTGGCAGGAATCCCAGGAACTGCCCCGACAGGATCAGCGTGGCGATCGCCTCCTGGTCGAGCCCGGTGGCGGCGCGCCGCAGTCCGGCGCGCTGGCTGGCCTCCATGTTGGGCGAGTGGTACCCCAGGCCGGCGAAACGGTAGGCGGCCAGCGCCGGCCAGTCCAGCGCCTCATGCGAAGCCTGGAACAACGGGTGCGCGACTCCGCAGTACAGCAGCATGGTCTCGTCGAACAGCCTGTCGTAGCGCAGGCTGTCGGAGTCGCGGTGGGCGGGAATCACCCCGACGTGCAGGCTGCCGTCGATCAGCTTGCGCTCGATGGTGTGGATGGTCGCCACCTGGATCTGCAGCGCGACCTCGGGCGCCTCCTCGGCGAACAGGCCGATCGCCTGGCCGATGCGCGAGGCCGGGTTGGTCGCGGTGTTGTCGAAAATGCCGATTTCCAGCTGGCCGCCGATGCGGCGATGGATGTCGTCGACCCCCGACAGGAAGTCGTCCACCGCACCAAAAAGGTGCGCGGCCTGCTGGTACAGCCGCTGGCCCTCGGCGGTCAACGCGAACCCGGAACGCCCCCTGCGGCACAACGCGAAGCCCAGCCGGGTCTCCAGGTCCTTGACCTGGCGGCTGATGGTGGAAATCCCGACGTTGAGCTCGAGCTCGGCCGCGGCCATGCCCCCGCAGTCGGCGACGCTCTTGAACACCTTGAGCAGCCGCAGGTCGGAATCGCCGAGCTGGCCGATCCGCGGCGCCGCGACGAACCCGGATTTTGGTTTCATGACTTTGCAAGTAAGCCGTGCCATTCTGCCATGTATCGGGCACGGCGATGCTTGCAGAATGGGCCACACAGGTTGCAGCCCAGCGCTGCAGGAGGTCCACGCGATGAACGCCGCCGACAAGCTCGCCCCAGCCGACCCAGCCCTGCGCAAGGACGCGGCCTGGCTGGATGCCCATTGGATGCCCTTCACCGGCAACCGCCAGTTCAAGGCCGACCCGCGGCTGATCGTTCGCGGCGAGGGTGCCTACTACACCGACAGCGACGGGCGCAAGGTGTTCGACGGCCTTTCCGGGCTGTGGTGCTGCGGCCTGGGCCACGGCCGGCGGGAGATCGCCGAGGCGGTGGGCCGGCAGATCGCCAGCCTCGACTACTCGCCCGGATTCCAGTTCGGCCACCCGGGATCGTTCGAGCTCGCCAACCGGCTGAAGGAGCTGACGCCGCAGGGGCTGGACCACGTGTTTTTCACCAACTCCGGGTCGGAAGCGGTCGAAACCGCGCTGAAGATCGCCCGCGCCTACTGGCGGGCCCGCGGCCAGGGGACGAAGACCCGGCTGATCGGCAGGGAAAAGGGCTACCACGGGGTCAACTTCGGGGGCATTTCGGTCGGGGGTATCGGCGGCAACCGCAAGCTGTTCGGCCAGGCGGTCGAGGCCGACCACCTGCCGCACACCCAGCTGGCGTCGAACGCCTTTTCTCGCGGCGAGCCCGAAGCCGGCGCCGAACTGGCCGATCGCCTGCTCGATCTCATCGCGCTGCACGACGCCAGCAACATCGCCGCGGTGATCGTCGAGCCCTTCGCCGGATCGGGCGGAGTCATCGTGCCGCCCAAGGGCTACCTGGCGCGGCTGCGCAGGATCTGCGATGACCACGGCATCCTGCTGATCTTCGACGAGGTGATCACCGGCTTCGGACGCGCCGGCGCGCTGACCGGCGCGCAGGCCTTCGGCGTGACCCCCGACATCATGACCGCCGCCAAGCAGGTGACCAACGGCACCCAGCCGCTGGGCGCGGTGCTGGTGAGCCACGCGATCTACCAGACCTTCATGGACGCCGGCGGACCGCAGTACATGGTCGAGTTCCCGCACGGCTACACCTATTCGGCGCACCCGGTCGCCTGCGCTGCGGGCAACGCCGCGCTGGATCTGCTGGTGCGCGAGAACATGGTCGGTCGGGTGCGCGAACTGGCGCCGCATTTCGAGGCGGCGGTGCATTCGCTCAGGGGCAGGCCGCATGTGGCGGACATCCGCAACTACGGGCTCGCCGCCGGCCTGACCATCGCGTCGCTGCCCGGAGAGCCGGCGCGCCGACCCTTCGAGATCGCCATGGCCTGCTGGCGCAAGGGCTTCTATGTGCGCTATGGCGGCGACACCATCCAGCTGGCGCCGCCGTTCATCTGCGAGCGCGCCGAGATCGACCGCCTGATCGACGCGCTGGGCGAGGCGCTGGGCGAGGTGGCCTGAGCCCGCGCCGAGGTCGCAGCCGGATCAGGCCGTCGGACCATCAGGCCGGCTGCAGCAGCAGCACCTGCTGCGCCTGCTCGTCGGCCAGCGCCGCCAGTGCCTCGCGCGGCGGCAGCGAGCGGCTGGCGACCAGGTCGTGCACCATGCCGCCGCCGGCCAGCGCGAGCCGGGCGCGAGCCTGCTCGGCCGTGCAACACCACAGTTCGAAGGCCTGGCCGTCGGCGAGCACGCGCAACTCCGCGTTCGAGCCGCGTTGCACCTGCAGCCGCGGCGCCGCCAGCAGCGCGGTCAGCGTGGCCCACGCGCGCGCCGCCGGACGCGGATCGAAGCGACGGTCGATGAAGCCGTGGCGCGGGTAGTAGCCGCGGTCGACGTCCATGAAGGTGTCGAACACCAGGCGCAGCCGGCTACCGGTTTTCGACAGCACCATGGCCTGCGCCAGCCTGCCCGCCAGCCAGCGGTCGTCGGCGCGCTCGGTGGCCAGGTTGGGCCCGCTGGTCTTCAGCGAAACCAGCACCTGCGAGCGCGCGGCCTCGGCGAAGGACGCGATGCGCTCGCAGGCCTGCGGCAGGTCCTCGTCGGGCTCCACCCGCACCGTCACGCCGTCGATCGCGCCGGACTGCAGCGCCTGTCGCACTCCGGCGAGCGCGCCGTCGAGGTCGGACAACTGCAGGCCGGCCTTGACGAAATGGTTGAAATGCCGGCCGTCGTAGTGCGAGTCGTCGTAGCCGTGGATCATCGAGAACAGGACCTCGGTGCCGGTGGTCTCGCGCCACTCGCGCAGCGCCTGCTGCCGGGCGGCCAGGGTGTCGAGCTTGGCGTTGACCTCGAAGCCGATCACCCCGGCCTGGCGCGCCTGCTCGCGCGTCAGCGCGACTCGCGGCCGCCCGAGCACGGTGACCAGGTAGCGATGGCCCAGCCGGGCCATCAGCTCCATGCGGCGGCGGGTCGCCGGGTCGGCGAGGTCCATCTCCGGCACCTTGGACAGTCGCGCCCCCATCTCCCATAGCGCGAGCAGCGGATAGTCGTTGCGCGCCCACTTGCGACCGAATTCCTGCACCCCGCCGGTAGCCGGGATCTGGGTGCTCTCGGCCCAGGGGTGGCGCAGTTCCACCCCCACCCGATCGAAGGTGGAGGTGCGGGGATGCGCCAGGTGCACCGGTTCGGGGCGAGCCGGCGCGGACCCGGCGACGGCCTGCTGGCCGTGGGTGCGCATCGAATACGCCACATGCCCGTCGTCGTAGACGTCGACCACGAAGTAGCCGAATTTCTCGGCATCGCCGCGGCCGAATTCGGTGGCAGGTGCGATGCGGTAGAACTCGGAGAAGTCGTGGCGCAGGAAAGCCGTCGAAGGCAGGGTGTAGAAGTCCGCGCTGCCGACCCGGTCGTACCAGAAATTGTGCACATGGCCGGCGAACACCGCCTCGACCTCGGGGCGAGCGATCAACCCGAGCAGCCAGCTGCGCGCCGGCTCGTCGACGTTGTCGTAGCTGCCCGCCTCGCCGGCGTCGTGCACATAGGCCGGGTAGTGCATGAACAGGAACACCCGGCGGCCGCCCGCGCCGTCGATCTGCTGCTCCAGCCATTCGCGCTGGCGCGGCTCGTCGGGCAGGCCGGAATTGAGCAGCAGGGAGTTGATGGCCACCAGCCGCAGCGGCCCTGCGTCGAAGCTGTAGTAGTCGCTGCCGAAGGCCTGGCGGTAGATCCGCAGGTAGCGCTCGCAGACCTGGTCGGCCGGCATCCAGTCGATCCGCTTGTCGCCGACGTCGTGGTTGCCGGGGACGACGTGCAGCGGCACCTTCAGCACCGAGGCCATGTCCTGGAAGCGCGCGACCGCGTCCTCGAAGGTCGGCAGCGACGGCACCGGGTGCACGATGTCGCCCAGGTGGACGACAAAGCGCGGCTGCGGCTGCATCGCGGCGATGTCGCGGAACACATGGCGCGCGCGGTCGTTGGCCAGGCGGTTGGTCCGGTACGGCGAGCTGGACATGTCGTCGCGCTCGTTGATGTGGGTGTCGGCGACGACGACGAAGGAGAACAGCGGCCGCTGGCCACCTTCCGCCAGCGCGGCGGGCCTGATAGGATGGTCGTCGTTCATGATAGTGGAATTATGCATTGAATAATGGAACACCATGATAGACCCCCGCGGGGCCGCCGCAGCATCGGTGGATCCCCGGACGAGGCCGAGGACCCGCGCGACCCGGCCGCTCTGCCGGCCGACGCGCTGCTCGATCACCCGTCGTTCGCCTCCACGCTGGCCAACGGGCTGGCCGTACTGGGGTGCTTCAGCGCCACCGAGCCCCTGCTCGGCAACAAGGACTTCGCGCAGCGCCTGGGCCTGAGCAAGCCGACCATCTCGCGCCTGAGCTTCACGCTGGTCGCGCTGGGCTACCTGCGGCGCGACGCTGCCACCGGCAAGTACCGGCTCGGCCCGGCGGTGCTGTCGCTGGGCTATCCGCTGCTGGCGCAGCTGGCGATCCGGCAGGCGGCCGCCGCCGAGATGCTCGAGCTGGCGCGCTACGCCCGCGGGCCGGTGTCGGTGGGAGTGCGCGACCGGCTGCAGGTGGTGTACGTGGAGACCACGGTGGCCAGGCAGAGCAATGCGACGCGGCCGGGCATCGGCTCGGCGCGACCGTTGCTGCGCACCGCCATCGGTCGCGCGCTGCTGCACGCCTGCGCACCCGCCGAACGCGCGGCGCTGGAGCGCCGGCTGCAGCAGTCGCAGCCCGAGGAATGGCAGGCCTACGGCGCGCGGCTGCCCCAGGCCTACGAGGAAATCGAACGCCTGGGGTTTTGCGCGGTGACCGCCGACTGGCGCCCCACGCTGGCGGGGGTGGCGGTGCCGATGCGGATCCGGCTGGAGGGACTGCCTGCCGCCTTCAATCTGACGGTCCCCACCTATGCCGCCGATTCCACCAGGCTGGCCGACGACCTCGGCCCGCGACTGGTCGAGCTGGTGCGCACCATCGAGTCGAGGCTCGGCGCCTGATGCCGGCGCGCGCCGCGCGCCGGTGCCGGATCAGGGCGCGGGGTGCGCCTCCAGCAACTGCCGGAAGGCGCGCGGCGAGCGCCCCTCGACCCGGCTGAACACCCGGCTGAACAGCGCCGGGTCGACATAGCCCAGCGTGTAGGCGATCGAGGTCACGCTCAGGTTGGTGAAGGCCAGCTGGCGGCGCGCCTCGCGGATCAGCCGGGCGTCGATCAGCCGAGACGCCGGCTCGCCGGTGGCCTCGCGCAGCACCCGGCTCAGGTGGGTCGGGGTCACGGCCAGCGCGCGCGCGTATTCGGCCACGCCCCAGTGCTCGCGGAAACGCCTCTCCAGCAGCGACTCGAAGCGCTGCAGCAACTGGGGCGCGGTCGGCTGCCGCGTCGCCGCGTCCAGATGCGCGCCGATGCGCGCGGCGCGCGCCAGCAGCGCGCAACCCAGTCCGCGCAGCACCAGCGAGCGCGCAGCGGCGGGGCCGCGATATTCCTGCGCCAGTTGCAGCGCGAGCGCGTCGACCCCGTCATCGGCCGGCGCGGCCCAGGGGCGGCCGAGCAGCCGCTGCACCTCGGGATCGCGCTGCAGCAGTTCGTCGAGCATCGCATCGGTCCAGGTGACCACCAGGCCGTCGCTGCCGGGGGCGAAGCGGAAGCCATGCACGGTGCCGCGCGGCACGTTGACCAGCGACCCCGGGCGCAGCGCCGGCCGCGATTCGTCGAGCGCGGCCTCGCCGGCGCCGCTGCGCAGCAGGAGCAACTGGTGCAACCGGTCGTGGCGATGGGCCTGCAGCTCCCAGCCATGCAGCGACGAGCGCGAGGCGATGGTCTCGCAGTGCATCACGTCGGGCAGCTGCTCGAACTCGCCGTACAGGCTGTAGTGACGAATCGTGTCGCCGGAGCGGGTCATCGGAGGATAGAGGGATTCGGCGAGGGTATTGTCGCCGAATCATGTTCGAAACATCCAAGTTCCTGCAGGAATCGACGATTCCGCCGGACGGCCCCCGGGGGCTACCCTGCGAGCGTCAAGGGTCGGCTTCGCCGCAGGCCCGCGGGAATCGAGGAGACATCCATGAAAACCCAAGTCTGCATCATCGGCGGCGGCCCCTCCGGGCTGCTGCTGTCGCAACTGCTGCATCTCCAGGGGATCGACAACGTGGTGCTGGAGCGCCACAGCCGGGAATACGTGCTGAGCCGCATCCGTGCCGGGGTGCTCGAGCATGGCTTCGCCGAACTGATGCGCGAGGCCCGATGCGGCGATCGCATGGACCGCGAAGGCGAGATCCACGAGGGCTTTTTCATCGCCCACGACTCGCGCCTGGACCGCGTCGACCTGCACAGGTACAGCGGCGGCAGCTCGGTCGTGGTGTACGGCCAGACGGAACTCACGCGCGACCTGTACGACGCCCGCGACCGCATGCAAGGCAAGGTGGTGCACCACGCCGAGGATGTCAAGCCGCACGACCTGACCAGCGCGACGCCGCATGTCACCTATCGCGACGGCGACGAGGTGGTGCGCATCGACTGCGACTTCGTGATCGGAGCCGACGGCTTCCACGGCGTCAGCCGCAAGTCGATCCCCAAGGGAGTGCTGCGCGAGTACGAAAAGGTCTACCCCTTCGGCTGGCTGGGGGTGCTGTCGCGCACCAGGCCGGTGTCGCCGGAACTGATCTATGCCAAGCACGAGCGGGGATTCGCGCTGTGCTCGCTGCGCTCACAGGTGCTCAGCCGCTACTACATCCAGGTCCCGCTCAGCGACAAGGTCGAGGACTGGTCCGACGACGCCTTCTGGGCCGAACTGCAGCGGCGGCTGCCGGGCGAAGTCGCGCAGCGCATGATCACCGGGCCGTCGATCGAAAAGTCCATCGCCCCGCTGCGCTCCTACGTCGCCGAACCGATGCGCTACGGCAACCTGTTCCTGGCCGGCGACGCGGCGCACATCGTTCCCCCCACCGGGGCGCGCGGCCTCAACAGCGCGGCCTCCGACATCTACTACCTCTACCACGCGATGCTGGCCCACTACCGGGACGGCGACGACAGCGGGCTGGACGGCTATTCGGCCAAGGCGCTGGCGCGGGTCTGGAAGGCCCAGCGCTTTTCGTGGTGGATGACCATGATGCTGCATACCTTTCCCGACAGCATCGACTACGACAAAAGGCTCCAGGACACCGACCTGGCCTACCTGTTCTCGTCCGAGGCGGCGTTGCGCTCGCTGGCGGAGAACTATGTCGGGCTGCCGTTCTGACAGCCCGCGCAGGAGACCGCGATGCAACCCCAGCGCCCGATCGAGGGCACGACGCTGTTCGACGGCAGGCAGGCGCGCAAAGGCTACGCGTTGAACAAGATGTGTTTTTCCTTCAACGAGGCAGCCAACCGCGCGGCCTTCCTCGCCGACGAGCAAGGCTACTGCGAGCGCTTCGGGCTGAGCGACGAGCAGCGTGCCGCGGTGCGCAGCCGCAATGTGCTGCAACTCCTGGCGGCCGGCGGCAACGTGTACTACCTGGCCAAGCTCGCCGGACTGCTCGGGCTGGACGTGCAGGACCTCGGCGCCCAGCAGACCGGGATGAGCAAGGAAGCCTTCCAGGCCCGGTTGCGCGCCGCGGGAGACTGAGACCATGGCCAGGCTCGTCGGTTGCGTCAACACCTCCCATGTCCCGGCGATCGGCAAGGCGATCGCATCCGGGCTGCAGCAGGAGCCCTACTGGAAACCCTTTTTCGACGGCTTTCCGCCGATCCGCGCGTGGCTCGACGAGGTGCGTCCGGACGTCGCGGTGGTGGTCTACAACGACCACGGGCTGAACTTCTTCCTGGACAAGATGCCGACCTTCGCGCTCGGCGCAGCGCCGCAGTACCGCAACGCCGACGAAGGCTGGGGCATCCCCACGCTGGCGCCGTTCGCCGGCGAGCCCGAGCTGTCCTGGCACCTCATCGACTGCCTGATCGACTGCGAATTCGACCTCACGACCTGCCAGGAGATGCTGGTCGACCACGCCTTCACGCTGCCGATGAAGCTGCTGTGGCCCGACGGGCAGGCGCCGGCGACGGTCCCGCTGTGCATCAACACGGTGCAGTTCCCGCTGCCCGGCGCGAGGCGGGTCTGGGCGCTGGGCGAGGCGCTGGGGCGGGCCATCCGCAGCTGGGACAGCGACGCGCGCGTGGTGGTGATCGGCAGCGGCGGGCTGTCGCACCAGCTCGACGGCCAACGCGCAGGGTTCATCAACAAGGACTTCGACCAGCGCTTCCTGCGCAGCCTGGTCGAAGACCCGACCTGGGCCACCCGCTACTCCATCCGCGACCTGGTCGAGCTCACCGGAAGCCAGGGCGTGGAGCTGCTGATGTGGCTGGCCGCGCGCGCCACGCTGGGCGAGCGCGTCCGCCTGGTGCACCGGAACTACCACATCCCGATTTCCAACACCGCCGCCGCGACGCTGGCGCTGGCGGTCGACTGACGTCGCGGCTCACAACGCCTTCGTCGAGAAGTACCAGTCGATCACCTCCATTCCCTGCTGCGCGCCGCTGTCGACCCGCTCCTCGGCCGCGGCTGCGGTCTTCGGCGGCGGCACGATGACCTTGTCGCCCGGGCACCAGGCCTCGGGGGTGGCCACCGCGTGCTTGTCGCTGGTCTGCAGCGCCTGCAGCAGGCGCAGGAATTCGTCGATCGAGCGGCCGTTGCTCATCGGGTAGTAGACCATCGCCCGCAGCACGCCTTGAGGATCGATGAAAAAGGTCGCCCGCACCGCCTGCGTGTCGGCAGCGCCTGGATGGATCATCCCGTAGGCACGGGCGACCTCCATCTTCAGGTCCTCGATGATGGGGAAAGGGATGTCGACCCCGAAGTTCTGGCGGATCGAGCGGATCCACGCCAGGTGCGAGAACAGCGAGTCGATCGACAGCCCGAGGAGTTCGCAATTCAGCGCCCGGAAGGCCTGGTGGTGGCGCGCGAAGCCGATGAACTCGGTGGTGCACACCGGGGTGAAGTCGGCCGGGTGGGAGAACAGGATCAGCCACTTGCCGCGGTAGTCGGCCAGCGTGCGTTCGCCCTGGGTGGTGGCCGCGCGGAACGCCGGCGCCGGTTCGTTGATGCGGGGAAGGCTGGGAGCTGCGCTCTGTTCCATGATGGTTCCTCGAGGCGGATGGGGCCGGCGCGCGGGTGCCGCGGCCGCTGCGGATTCCCAGGCTATCGGCGCGGGCCGCGGCGCGTCCATGCGCCGGATCAAGCCCGCGGCCGCGACCGGCCGGTATCTCGATGCGGGCTGCGCCAGCCGCGGGCCTTGGGCCTCGCCGGTTGCGGCGGTTGCGCCGGCTGCAGCGCGGCGTGGACATCCCGGTTGCCGCCGCCGCGCCTGAACCTTGGGGTGGGGACAACTAAACCAAAGTGCAATGGCGCTCACTTCGCGCCACGCCTAAGTTACGTGTCGCGCAGATCGCGCCCGGCCTCGTGCGGGTACGACATGGCGCGCCGCACCCGCTTGCGCCGCACGCAGCCACCGCTGCGGCACGGCGCCCGGGGACGTCCCACACCCTGAGGAGACATACATCATGGCACTGATCGAGCGGCACGAGTGGTACGACATCGCTCGTGACACCAACTGGACGCCGGCCTATGCAAGCGAGTCCGAGATCTTCCCCGATCTGATGACCGGCGCGATGGGCGTGCCGATGGAGCAATGGGAACACTACGACGAGCCGTACAAGACCAGCTACCCGGAGTACGTGAAGAACCAGCGCGAAAAGGACTCGGGAGCCTATTCGGTCAAGGCTGCGCTCGAGCGCAGCCGCATCCTCGAATCGTCCGACCCCGGCTGGCTGGGCATCCTCAAGTCCCACTATGGCGCGATCGCTCTGGGAGAGTACGCCGCGATGAGCGCCGAGGCGCGCATGGCGCGCTTCGGTCGCGCACCTGGCATGCGCAACATGGCCACCTTCGGCATGATGGACGAAAACCGGCATGCCCAGCTCCAGCTCTATTTCCCCCACAGCTACTGCGCAAAGGACCGCCAGTTCGACTGGGCGCACAAGGCGTACCACACCAATGAATGGGGCGCGATCGCCGCCCGCCACGCCTTCGACGACCTGTTCCTGTCGCGCAGCGCGACCGACATCGCGGTCATGCTCACCTTCGCCTTCGAGACGGGCTTCACCAACATGCAGTTCCTGGGTCTGGCCGCCGATGCCGCGGAAGCCGGCGACTACACCTTCAGCAGCCTGATCTCCAGCATCCAGACCGACGAGTCTCGTCATGCCCAGATCGGCGGGCCAGCACTGCAGATTCTCATCGCCAACGGGCGTAAGGAGCAGGCGCAGAAGCTGGTCGACATCGCGATCGCTCGTGCCTGGAGGCTGTTCTGCCTGCTCACCGGCACGGCGATGGACTACGCCACGCCCCTGCAGCACCGCAAGCAGTCCTTCAAGGAATTCATGCGCGAGTGGATCGTCGGGCAGTTCGAACGCACGCTGCTCGATCTCGGCCTCGATCTCCCCTGGTTCTGGGACCAGATGATCAACGAGTTCGATTACCAGCACCACGCCTACCAGATGGGAATCTGGTACTGGCGCCCGACCGTGTGGTGGAACGTAGCGGCCGGGGTCACGCCCGATTGCCGCGACTGGCTGGAGGAAAAGTATCCCGGTTGGAACGACACCTTCGGCAAGGCGTGGGACGTGATCATCGACAACCTGCTCGCTGGCCGCACCGAGTTGACCCTTCCGGAAACGCTACCGATCGTGTGCAACATGAGCCAGATCCCCATTTGCGCCATCCCGGGTGAGCGCTGGAACGTGAAGGATTACCCGCTCGAATACCGCGGCCGCACCTACCACTTCAATTCCGAGATCGACCGCTGGGTGTTCCAGCAGGATCCGCTGCGCTATCGCGACCACCTGACTCTGGTCGACCGCTTCCTGGCCGGCCACATCCAGCCGCCGAACCTCATGGGAGCGCTGCAGTACATGAACCTGGCGCCAGGAGAAACCGGCGATGACGCCCACCAGTACGCCTGGGTCGCCAGCTACCGCGACAAGCGCTACCAGAAAAGAGCCGCCTGACAGCGGACCCGGCCACACAACGAACGAGGAGATGCACAAATGGCCCTTTTCCCGGTGATTTCCAATTTCCAGTACGACTTCGTGCTGCAGCTGGTCGCAGTCGACAGCGAAAACACCATGGACGAGGTCGCGGCGGCAGCCGCCTACCACTCGGTCGGCCGGCGCGTGGCACCTCAGCCTGGCAAGGTGGTGCGAGTGCGGCGCCAGGGCGGTGAGGCGTTCTACCCACGCCATGTCAAGCTCTGCGACACCGACATCCGTGCGATGGAATCGCTGGAGTTCATTTTTTGCGACACGTGAGGGACTGCATGACATTCCAAAAAGCCTGCAGCGAAGACGATCTCTGGGAAGGCGAGATGGTGGAAGTGGACGTCGGCGATCACCACCTGCTGCTGATGCGCATCGAGGGCGGCGAGCTGCGCGCCTACCAAGGCATGTGCCCGCACCAGGACATCCCGCTGTGCGAAGGCCGCTTCGATGGCAGGGTGTTGATGTGCCGCGCCCACCAATGGACTTTCGACGCCCGCAGCGGAGACGGCATCAACCCGGGGGACTGCCGTCTTGCGCGCTACCCGATACAGCTGCACAACGGCGACGTGCTGGTCGAAGTCGACGGCGTCGCGCCGCTCTTCGCTCACAGCTGATTGCAACGAAGGAGACGACACCGTGGGAAGCCACACGACAGCCAATGCGTACCGGAACAATCGCGTCGGTCCGGTTCTGCGCGCCAGCAGCATCACCGCAGCGGTCATCGAAGCCGCGCAGGAAGACAACCCAGACAAGGAGATCCGCGTCGACGACAAGGTGGCCTATGTGCGCATCGATGCCGAAGATGAACTCATCCTCCGCCGCAGCACACTGGAAACCGCACTCGGCAGGCCATTCAGGATGGCCGAGCTCGAGGTCAACCTCGGCTCGTTCGCCGGCCGCATCGAGACCGCCGACGACTACGTGCGCTTTTACTTCGAGCGCAAATTCTGACCGGAGCCCGACATGACGCCAACCGAAGTCCTCAAGCCGCTGAAGACCTGGAGTCACCTCGCTGCACGCAAGCGCAAGCCCAGCGAGTATGAAATCGTCTCCACCAACCTGCACTTCCACACCGACAACCCCGACGCCCCCTTCGAGCTGGACCCGGACTTCGCGATGGCGAGATGGTTCAAGGTCCATCGCAACGGCTCGCCGCTTGCGCATCCCGACTGGAATGCCTTTCGCGACCCGGACGAGATGGTCTATCGCACGTACAACATCCTGCAGGACGGCCAGGAGAACTATGTGTTCGGGCTGTTCGAGGAGTTCTCGGCCCGCGGCCACGACACCATGCTCGATGCGGCCTGGGCCGGTACCCTGGTGCGCGCCTACACCCCGCTACGCTACCTGGTCCACATCCTTCAGATGGCGTCGGCGTACCTGTCGCAGATGGCACCCGCCTCGACCATTTCCAACTGCGCAACCTACCAGGCTGCCGATTCGCTGCGCTGGCTCACCCACACCGCCTACCGCACCAGGGAATTGTCCAGAACCTTCGCCGACCGCGGATTTGCCACCGACGAGCGCCGCTACTGGGAGAACGACAGCGCCTGGCAGGGTTGGCGCCGGCTGGTGGAGACGGCGCTCGTCGCCTGGGACTGGGGCGAGAGCTTCGTGGCGTTCAACCTGGTGATCCGCCCGGCGATCGAGGAAGCGGTGCTGCGTGGCCTGGGCGAAGCCGGCCGCCACAACGGCGACACCCTGCTGGGCCTGCTCACCGATGCCCAACTCACCGATGCGCAACGCCACCGCCGCTGGTGCTCGGCGCTGGTCAAGCTGATGCTTGAACACCCCGGCAATCTCGACGTGCTGCGCGCCTGGGTTGCCAGGTGGGAGCCGCTGGCCGACGCGGCGATCGGTGCGTACGCGACGGCACTGCCCGATGCCACCCGGCTGGCCGAGCATGCGCTGGCTGCCACGCGCGACTACCGAAAGGGCCTGGGCTTGTGAGCGCGGATGCACCGGCCAGCCTGCGCATCGAGCTTGGGGACGCCACGGCATTCGACTTTCCGCTCCACGAGGACAGCTTGCTGCGTGCAGCGTTGCGCGCGGGCCTGCCGTGGCCTTACGAATGCAGCGTGGGTGGCTGCGGCAGCTGCCGTTTCGATCTGATCGAGGGGGAAGTCGAAGATCTGTGGCCCGGAGCTCCGGGCCTGGGACAGCGCGAGAGGGCGCGTGGGCGCCGCCTTGCGTGCCAGTCGCGGCCGCTCACCGCGCTGCGCATCAAGGCGCGGCTCGACGCAATCGACCCCGCGCTGCACCCGGCGCGCCGCATGAGTGTGCGCTTGCTGCAGCGACGCGCGCTGAGTGCCGACATGGCCGAATTCACCTTCGAGTCCACCGAGCCGGCGCAATTCCTCGCAGGGCAATACGCGTTGTTCCACTGGCCGGGCGTACACGGGCCGCGGGCGTATTCGATGAGCAATCTGCCGAACCACTCGGGCCGGTGGTCCTTCATCGTGCGTCGAGTGCCGCATGGCGCCGGCAGCCGTGCCCTGTTCGACGGGCTCATCGCAGGCGCGCAATACGACATGGACGGTCCCTACGGGCATGCCTACTATCGGCAGGAGACACCGCGCGATATCGTCTGCGTGGCGGGCGGATCCGGTCTCGCCCCGATGTTGTCCATCGTGCGTGCCTTCGTCGCCCGGCCCGCCGGGCGACGCCTGCACATCTACTACGGCGTGCGCAATCAGCATGAACTGGCGAGCGCTGACGACCTGCAGGCACTCGCAGACGCCGGGCTGGTGGACCTCACGGTGGTGCTCTCCCAGCCCGCGGCATCCCCCACCTGGAGCGGCGCCACCGGGTTCGTGCATGAACACGTCGAGCGCGACCTTGGTGCGCGGGCGCGGGGCATGGAGCATTACCTCGCCGGACCTCCTCCGATGCTCGACGCGATGCAGGACTACCTGCTGCTACGCGCCGGGGTGCCACACCCGCAGATTCATTTCGACCGGTTTGTCTGAGGCTCGCGCAAGGCCATTTCAGCGGCCTTGCTGCGCCAGCATGGCCAGCAGCGCCGGCACGCTGCCGGCGCGCATCTTCTCCATGATGTTGTGGCGGTGCACCTTCACGGTGACCTCGGAGATGCCCAGTCTGTCTGCGGCCTGCTTGTTGCGCAGACCCTGGATCATCAATGCCAGCACCTCGCGCTCGCGCTGCGTCAAAGTATCGAGTCGCGCCCGCACCAACGCCCGGTCCGCGGCTTCGCGCAGCGCGTCGCGGTCGATGCGAAGGGCTTGCGCGATGGCGTCCAGCAGATCCTGGTCGCGAAACGGCTTGGGCAGGAATTCCACCGCACCTGCCTTGATTGCGCGCACGGTCATCGGGATATCCCCGTGGCCGGTGATGAAGATGATGGGCGGGCTGCGCGGCCAGGCCGTCATCTCGCGCTGCAGGTCGAGGCCGCTGAGCCCGGGCATGCGCACGTCCAGCACGACGCAGGCCTCGCGCTCGATCGGGCACCGGCAACGCTCGATGAATTCGCTGGCCGATGCATAGGCCTCGACGTTCAGACCCACGGAACGGATGAGGCTGCTCAGCGCCTCGCGCACCGACAGGTCGTCGTCGACCACGAACACCGTGGCGCCGTCGCGTGCTCCGTGCATGGCCTGCCTACATCCGCAACGGCTCGCCGGGCAGCACGAAGGAGAACTCGGCGCCCGACCCCTGCCCGCAAGCCACCCACAGGCGCCCACCATGGGATTCGACGATCGAACGGCTGATGGCAAGGCCCATGCCCATGCCTCCGGGCTTGGTCGTATGGAAGGCCTCGAAGATGGTCTCGCTGCACGCCGGATCGATGCCTGCTCCGCTGTCCCGCACGTCCACGCGCACGGCGCCGTCAGGTAGCGCCCGCACGCCCAGATCGACCACGCGCCTGCCCGAGCCCTGCGCGCTGACAGCCTCGATCGCATTGATCACCAGGTTGAGCACGACTTGCTGGATCTGCACCCGATCCCCCACGACCTGAGGCAAGCCCGCCCCGGCCTCGAAGCGCAGCAGCGCCGCGGCACTCTCCGCCTCCTTGCGCACCAGGCCCAGGACCTCGGCGATGACCTCGGCCAGATGCATCGGCTCGCGCTGCAACTGGCCCGGCTTGAGGAAATTACGGATGCGGGCGATGACCTGGCTGGCGCGATTGGCGTCACGGATGATGCGTTGGACCGCCGAACGGGCCTCGCCATCGTCCGCCGGTTCCGCGTCCAGCCAGCGCAGGCAGGCATGCCCGTTGGCGACGATGGCGGCCAGCGGCTGGTTGACCTCGTGTGCGATCGATGCCGCCAGCTCGCCAAGCGTGGAAGCGCGTGTCACTCGGGCCAGTTCGCTCTGCACCCGGTGCAGCGCTTCCTCCGCGCGGCGCCGCTCGCTGATATCGTCGGCAACAACAATGAGGAAGCGTTCTCCGTCGCCTTGATCGCTCACGTAGGCCACGCTGGTATTGGCCCACACCAGCACTTGGTCCTTGCGCTGGAAGCGCCGCTGCAGGTGGTATTGGCCGAGCGAACCCTGAAGCAGCGCGCCCACGCGGGCGCGCGCCGCGGCACGGTCCTCCACGGGGGTGATACGCTCGAGCGTCAGGCCGCACAGCTCGTCCTCGTCGTACTGCAGCATGCCGCAGAACGCCGGGTTGGCCGCGCGTATGCGCCCGCCCTCCTCGGCCAACAGGATGCCCACCGGCGAGTGCTGGAACATCGTGGCCCAGCGATGCTCCGACTCCTGCAGCGCCCTGCGGCTGCCGATGAGCTCACGTGCAAGCAGGCTGAGGTCGTTGGTCTGCGAGGCGAGTTCCCGGCGCAACGCGTCACGTGCACGCTTCATGGTGGCGAGATTGCGAACCCTGGCACGCAGTTCGTGCGCCGAGAAGGGCTTGGTCACGTAGTCCTGTGCGAGGCCTGCGAGCAGTCGCGCGCGCAGTGTCTCGTCCTGCTTGGCCGACAGCACCAGGACCGGGGTATCGCGCAATGGAGGATGTCCGCGCAGCCGCTCGATCAGCCTGTCGCCGCCAAGCCGCGGAAGCATCAGATCGGTCACCACCAGGTCGGGCTGCAGGCGCAGCGCCGTCGCTTCCGCCTGTTCGCCATCGGCCACCTCCGCCACGTGGTGCTCGCTCGCCAGCGCGTGCGCGACGAAACGCCGCATCTCGGCATTGTCCTCGACGACCAGCACCAAGGCGCGATCATCATCGCGCTGCGGCACCCCGTCCAGCACGGCGCATCCGGCGTGTCCCCGCCGGCCTGCCGTCGTCCCTTCTGCCCCGACGGCCAGGGCCAATTCGGCCAGGGTGCCCGCCACGTCGGCGGGACTGGCCAGCTCCTGCGGACCCGGCAGGGCAAGCGTGCCTTCGCCGCACGCCTGTAACGGGATCTCCACCTGGAACAGGGAGCCGCCCCCAGGAGCGTCGATCACGCCGATGGTGCCGGAGTGCAATTCGACAAACTCCTTCGCAATCGCCAGGCCCAGACCGGTTCCAGCGTGGTTGCGGGTCGTGCCAGCCTGCAGCTGCCGGAAACGCTCGAACACCGCACTGTGCATCTCCTTGTCGATCCCCGGGCCGGAGTCCTGCACGCTCAGCAGCGCGCGGGCCTCTGGCAGCGGCTGCAGCGACAGCCGGATGCGTCCCCCGTCGGGAGTGAACTTGAAGGCATTGGAAAGCAGGTTCAAGACCACTCGCTCGAGCTTTTCCGGGTCGACCTGCGCGGGCATCGTCGGGGGAGTCTCGACCACATAGGTGAGCGAGCGCTGCGGAGCCAGCGCATGGAACTGCTCGCCGACCAGTCGCACGATCGCCGCCAGGTCGCAGCGCTCGCAACGCAATGCCATCTTGCGCGCGTCGATCTTCGACAGATCGAGCAGGTCGTTGACATGCTTGAGCAGCACGACCGCGTTGCGCCGCACCACTTCGAGGTGCCGCCTTTGCTCCTCGCCGAGGCCGGTAGCGTGCTCCAGCATCTCGTCGACCGGCCCGAGGATGAGCGTGAGCGGCGTGCGCAACTCGTGGCTGACATTGGCGAAAAGGTCGCTTTTCAGCTGGTCGAGCTTGCGGATGCGCTCGAGCAGACCCTGCAGTTCCGCCGTCTTGCGTGCGACCTCCGCCTCGGCACGTTTCTTCTCGGTGATGTCGCGCCCCTCGGCGAGAAGGAAGACCACGTCGCCCCGCGCATCGCGCACCGGCAGCAGCGAGAAGTCGACGATGATGGTGGCCTCGCCCGACGCGCGGCCGTACACCTCGAGATCGCAGCGGATGAATTCCCCTCCGCGAGCGCGCTGCACGAAGTCGCGCAGCGTCTCGGTGACTTCGCGCGACACCTGGAACCAGCGCGCCTCCCAGAAGGGCTTGCCGCGGATGCTGTGCATGTCCACGCCGGCGCCATCCAGGGCGGCCCGGTTGATCTCCAGCGTCATGCCGTCGGCGCTCAGCAGGCCGACGAACTGGTACATGCCATCCAGCACGACCCGGGCCAGCTTCTCGCGATGCGACTGCAAGTCGTCGTCGAGCGACAGCACCACATCGCCCACGCGCAACGCGGCATGGGATCCAAACAAGCGTCTGACGCGATCCAGCACGGGCCTACCCCTGGTGATTGCGCGATGCTACTTGCCTGTACGCGGCGGCACATCCGGCGAATCCAGCACCCGCGCCCGGCTGTAGGGGGCTGGGTGCCGGTGTTCCGCGACCAGCGCAGCGACGAGACGGCTGCCGCCGGTCTCGGCAGGCCCAAGCCAGGCGCTGGTCGACCCTCGCAGCCCTCCCGGCGGCATCGCCTGCCGCTCGCTACCATGTGCTGGCGGCGCCGGGCGCGACCGTCCCGCGTGATCCGCCGCAGCCGGAGCCCGTCTTGACACCGACCTCGACCTCGAGCAGCTTGCAGGACTTCCTCGGCTACGCCGTGCTGTGGCTGGTCGGCGCCTGCCTGCGGCTGAGCATCCTGGTCGTGCCGCCTCTGCTGCCGCAGCTGCACGCCGCGCTGGCGCTGAGCGAAGGCCAGGTCGGGCTGCTGTCTTCGCTGCCCGCGCTGATGTTCGCGCTGGCAGCGGTACCCGGTGCGTTCCTGGTCGCGCGGCTGGGCATCGGCGGCACGCTGCTGGCGGGGCTGGCGCTCAATGCGCTGGGTTGCGCCGCGCGCGGCGCCGTGCCCAGCGTGGGCCTGCTCTATGCGTCGACGATGGTCATGGCGGCCGGGGTGTCGATCAGCCAGCCGGCGCTGCCGCCGCTGGTGCGCATGCGCTTTCCCCGGCACGTGGGCTTTGCCACCGCGGTGTACACCAACGGCCTGCTGGTCGGCGAGCTGCTGGCCGCCTCGCTGACCGCCCCGCTGGTGCTGCCGCTGGTCGGCCACAGCTGGCAGGCGACGTTTGCCGTGTGGGCGCTGCCCGTCGTGCTGACCGCGCTGCTGGTGCTGGCCTTCGGTCGCCACCTGATTCCCCGCCAGCACCCGGCGACCCAGTCCAGACTGTGGCTGCCGGACTGGAAGAACCCGCTGATCTGGCGCCTCGGTCTGCTGCTCGGCGGGGTCAACGCGCTGTACTTTGTCGCCAACGCCTTCCTGCCCGATTTCGCCACCGCCGCCGGTCACCCCGCGCTGATCGAAAGCGCCCTCACCGCGCTCAACCTGAGCCAGATCCCCGCCTCCTTCCTGATGCTGCTGCTGGCCGGGCGGCTGGCCACCCGCCGCTGGGCCTACGTGGCCACCGCGGCGCTGTCGCTGCTCAGCGTGCTGGGCATCCTGCTTTCCAGCGACGGCGGAATCGTGTTCTGGTGCGCGGTGCTGGGCTTCAGCAACTCCATCACGCTGGTGCTGGCCTTCGCGCTGCCCTCGCTGCTGTGCGCCCCCGCCGACGTGCCGCGCACCTCGGCCGGCATGTTCACCGTCAGCTACGGCTGGGCGATGCTGGTGTCGATCTCCAGCGGCCAGCTGTGGGACTGGACGCGTTCGCCGCTGAGCGGAATCGCCCCTCTGGCGGTGTGCGCGCTGATCACCGCAGCGCTGGCCTCCACGCTGGTGTTCGCGCCCGCGACGGCGAGCGCGACAGCGCACTGAGCGCAGCGCCTGCATGGCCCGCAGCCGCGAGGGCGAACTGCGCAGCCGCCGCCGGCTGGCGGGCGCGCTGCTGGCGCTGGCGCTGCTGGCCGCCGGCGGCGGCGCGCTGCTCGAGTCGCGCGGCATCGCCTGGGCCGCGTGGCTGCGCGCCGCCGGCGAGGCGGCGACGGTCGGCGGGCTGGCCGACTGGTTCGCGGTGGTCGCGCTGTTCCGCCATCCGCTGGGCCAGCGCTGGATCCCCCATACCGCGATCATCCCGGCCAACAAGGCGCGCATCGCCGACAACCTGGCCGGCTTCGTGCGCGACCAGTTCCTCGAACCCCAGGCGCTGGTGGCCAGGCTGCGCTTGTTCGACCCGGCCGAGCGGCTGGCGCAGTGGCTGGTCGAGCCGGCGCGGCTCGACGCGTTCGCGCGGCGGGCGCGGCAACTCGGCCTGCGCGCGCTGGACTGGCTGGACGACACCCGACTGCGCGAGGCCTCGCGCCGGCTGCTGCTCGACGCGCTGCAGCGCTGGGACGCCGCGCGCAGCGCCGGCCAGCTGCTGGAGCTGCTGACCCGCGACGGCCGCCACCAGCAGCTGCTCGACGAGGCGCTGGGGCGCGTCGGCGATTACCTGGCGCGCGACGAGGTCAAGCAGCGGCTGTCGGCGCTGATGGTGCGCCATGCCCGGCAGCAATGGCCGGCGGTCACCGCGCTGGTCGACAGTGTGAAATCCGTCGACTCGATGGGGGACTACCTGGCCGACAGGCTGGCGCGCGCGCTGCTGCAGGAACTGCAGGACATCCTGCAGCAACCCGAGCACCCTGTGCGCGCCGACTACGACGACAAGGCGCGGCAATGGATCGAGCGGCTGCTCGGCGACCCCGCGCTGCAGCAGCAGCTGCAGGACCTGAAGGCGCGGCTGCTCGACCAGCCGACCGTGCAGGCCTACGCCGACGCGCTGGCGCGAGAGGCGCGCGACTGGCTCGCTGCCGACCTGGCGCGCGAGGACTCGACGCTTGCCGTGCGGCTGCGCGACGCCCTCGCGGCCTTCGGCGGCAGCCTGGGCGCCGACCCGGCGCTGCGCCAGGCCATCAACGAACATGTGCTGGACGGCGCGTCCCGCCTGGCGGTGCAGTTGCGCGACGCGCTGGGCGCGCATATCGCGCACACCGTCCGCGCGTGGGACGACGCGACCATGGTGCGCGAACTCGAGCTCAGCATCGGCAAGGATCTGCAGGCCATCCGCCTCAACGGCACGCTGGTCGGCGCGCTGGCCGGACTGGCGCTGCACGCGGTGCTGCAGTGGGCGCCGGTCGTGCCGTCGTGGCTGCACTGACGCCGCGACCCTCTCAGCCCTCGTAGAGCTTGAGCAGCGCCTGCGTGCCGTCGCGTCCGCAGCCGCGCGCGGCCATGCGCTCGTACAGGCCCTTGGCCAGCGCCAGCCCCGGCAGTTCCAGCCCCATGCGCTGGGCTTCGCCGAGCGCGATCCCCAGGTCCTTGAGGAAGTGCTCGATGAAAAAGCCCGGCGCGAAATCGCCCTGGATCATGCGCTGCCCCAGCACGTTGAGCTGGAAGCCCGAGGCCGCGCCGCCGCCGATGGATTGCAGGACCGTCTGCGGGTCGAGTCCGGCGCGGCGCGCATAGGCCAGTCCCTCGGCGACGCCGACGATGGTCGAGGCGATGACGATCTGGTTGCACATCTTGGTGTGCTGGCCGGCGCCGGCGGCGCCTTGCAGCACGATGTTCGTCCCCATGCGCTGCAGCACCGGCAGCGCGGCTTCGAAGGGCGCGCGCTCGCCCCCCACCATGATCGACAGCTTGGCGTCGCGCGCGCCGATGTCCCCGCCCGAGACCGGAGCGTCCAGCGACGCGCATCCGGCGGCGCGGGCCGCCTCGGCGATGCGCACCGCCAGCGCCGGGCTGGAGGTGGTCATGTCCACCAGCAGGGTACCGGGGCGGGCGCGCGCCACGATGCCGCCTTCGCCCAGGTAGATCTGCTCGACGTCGGAGGGAAAGCCCACCATGGTGATGACCATGTCGCAGGCCGCCGCCACGTCGCCCGCGCTGTCGCACCAGCGCGCTCCGCGCGCCAGCAGCTCGTCGGCCTTGGCTCGCGAGCGGTTGTAGACATGCAGTTCATGGCCCGCGGCCAGGATATGCCCGGCCATGCTGCGACCCATGAGCCCCAGTCCGACGAAGCCGATGCGGCGGGGTGCTCCAGGTTGGTTCATCGTGCTGCCTCCAGGGTGTCGGGGGAAGGCCGCGGCGTGCGGCGCCTCGCGCCCGGCATCGTAGAACAGCTTGGCAGGCGCGCGCCGGCCGCGCCGCGCTGGCTACACTGTCCGACCGACCCACCCCGCGAGGCGCCGCCGTCGATGTACCAGCTCGTGATCGGCAACAAGAACTATTCGTCCTGGTCGATGCGCCCCTGGGTGCTGCTGCGCGCGCTGGGAATCGGCTTCGACGAGCTGCGGCTGCGCTTCGACGGCTTCGGCGCCGACTCGGCCTTCAAGCGCGACCTGCAGCGCTACGGCGGCGCCGGGCGCGTCCCGCTGCTGCTCGACGGCGACCTGGCGGTGTGGGACAGCGCGGCGATCGCCGAATACCTGCACGAAGACCACCCCGCGGTCTGGCCCGCCGAGCGCCGCGCCCGCGCGCAGGCGCGCAGCGCATGCGCCGAAATGCACTCGGGCTTCCAGGCCCTGCGCCAGCACTGCCCGATGAACATCGAGGCCACGCTGCACGAGGTCGGCGCGGCCATCTGGCGCGAGCAGCCGCAGGTGCGCGCCGACCTGGAGCGCATCGCCCAGCTGTGGAGCGCAGCGCTGCACGCCCATGGCGGGCCGATGCTGTACGGCGAGTTCAGCTACGCCGATGCCTGCTTCGCCCCGGTGTGCATGCGGGTGCGCAGCTACGGCCTGCCGCTGGACGACACCGCGCAAGCCTACGTGCAACGGGTCTGCCAACTGCCGGCGGTTGCGCAATGGATCGCCGAGGCCTGCTCCGAGCACGACTTCCTGGACTGGGCCGAACCCTACCGCCAGGCGCCGCCCAGGGCTTGACGCGGCGCGGCGCAGGCGGCTCAGGCGGCAGCCGCCTGCGGGACTTGCAGGGTGTAGCGGAAGGACTCGACGCGCGCCGGCGGCAGGTTGCGCCACACCAGCTGGGTGTACTCGCGCTCGAAGCCCTGGGCCATGCCGATGTAGCTGGCGTGCAGCGCGTAGCTGAACTGGATGAACACCGTCTGCGGCGAAGCGATCGCCGAAACCTGGTCGAGGATCTGGCGCACCTGCTGCGCGGGCAGGCTGCGCAGCGGAAGGCTGGAGACGATCGCCCGCACGCGGTGGCAGCGCAGCCATTCGAAGGAAGCCAGCTGCGCGGCATCGCCGTGGATCAGGCGCACCGCGGGGAAGCGCCTGGACAGCTGGCGCGCCAGTGCCTCCGAGCGCTCCACCAGCACCAGGTCCTTGGCCGCCACGCCGTGGCGCAGCAGCGCGGTGGTCACCGCGCCGCCGCCGGGTCCGAGTTCCACCACCAGGCCCTTGCCGTGGGGCACCAGGCTGGCGATGCGCCGCGCCAGCACCGGCGAACTCGGGCATAGCGCACCGATCTGCCGGGGGTGGCGAAGGAATTCCCGCATGAACTGCCAATACGCCACCGCGGCCGAGCCGGAGCGGCTTCTCCCTGCTTTATGCATGCTTTTTTGTCTGTATCGCCCAACCACGCGCCACGCCAAGCTCCAGGCGCGCGGCCACGACGCCCCGCCTCGGCACGCCGGGCGGATGCTGCCGCGGGCAGTTTAGCCACCTGCGCGGCCCGCCGGCAAGCTCGCGGCGAGGGTGTCAGCGCAACTGGTAGGCGGCGACATTGGCCGTTTCCGGCTGCGGTCGCTGGTAGAAGCCATGGCGGTTGGGCATTTTCACCTGCGGCAGGGTCTGCTGGTCGATCACCTGGTGTTCACCGATGATCCGGTTCCTGTAGAGGATGAAGGCCGTCAGCGAATACACCTGGTCGGCCGAAAGGGACTCCGGCGCGTTCAACGGCATCGCCCGCCGGATGTAGTCGAACACCCCGGTGGCGTAGGGCCAGAAGCTGCCGACGGTCTTCACCGGCGCACCGCTGGCGATGGTGCCGATGCCCCCGACCAGCCGCGGGAACGGGCCGCGACCCTGCACCGCCATGCCCTGGCCCTGCGCGCCATGGCAGGAAGCGCAATCGGCGGCGAACAGCCGCGCGCCCTGCACCGCGTCTCCGCGGCCCGCGGGCAGCCCCTGGCCGTCGGGCAGCACGTCGAGCTGCCAGCCCGCAAGCTGGCGAGCGCTCGCCGGGGTGCCGAACACCAGCGGCCGCGACGGCGCAGCAGCCGACGCCGGCTGCGGCAGGCACCCCGCGCAGGCGCAGGCCGCGACGGCCAGCGCCCCCCTGAACCATTCATGCGTGGACATTGCGCACCTCCCCGTCGCGGCCTACTCCCCAGCTCTGGATGCCGTTCATGTGATACACCGACGTCGTGCCGCGCGCAGCGACCAGCTGGGCGATGGTCGGCTGCACGTAGCCGGTCTCGTCGACACAGCGGCTTTGCAGCACCGCGGGAGACCCGTCCCAGTTCCAGTCCATGCGAAAGCGCGTCAGGCAGCGCGACTGCACCGGCTGCTGCAACTGCGCCGGGCGCCAGCTGCGCCCGCCGTCGGTGGACACGTCGACGCGCGCGACGCGGCCGCTTCCCGACCACGCCAGCCCGGAGATCTGGTGGTAGCCCGGGCCGGCCAGCTTCATCTCCCCGGAAGGGGAGGTGATCACCGACTTGGCCTCCATGATGAAGTTGAACTGCCGCGCGCGTCCGTCCTTCATCAGCTCGGTGTAGTACGCGGTTTCCTCGTAGGTCTCGAAAGGCGCCGGGCCGAACTTCAGCCTGCGGATCCACTTGATATGGGTGTTGCCCTCGTAGCCGGGCAGCAGCAGCCGCAGCGGGTAGCCCTGGGACGGCCGCAGCATCTCGCCGTTCTGGGCGTAGGCCAGCAGCGCGTCCTCCCACAGCTTGCCGACCGGGATGCTGCGCGCCATCGCCGCCGCGTCCGCGCCCTCGGCGTAGGCCCAGGCGGCCTTCGGGTCGACGCCGACGGCGTCGAGGATCGCCGCCACCGGAACCCCGGTCCACTCCGAGCAGCTCAGCAGGCCATGGGTCGACTGCACGGTCTTGCCCACCGGCTTGACCCACTCGGTGAGGGTGTTCCCCGAGCACTCGAGGAAGTGCATGCGGGACACGCTCGGGTAGCGCAGGATGTCGTCCATCGACAGCACCAGCGGCCGTTTCACCATGCCTTCGACGACAAGGCGGTGCTGGTTCGGGTCGATGTCGGGCACCCCGGCGTGCAGCCGCTCGAAATGCAGGCCGCTGGGGGTGATGATCCCGTGCAGGTCCTGCAGCGGGGTGAAGTTCCAGGACGACAGCTCGGTGGGCGTCAGGCGGGTCGGCTTGCGCACCACCCCCGACTCGAAGCGCGAGGGGCTGCCGTAGGGCGACAGCGGCCGCCCGGGCGACTTCATCCAGCGCGGCACGGCCGGCGGCAGGTCGGCCTGGTCCGGCGGCTCGAGCGGCCAGCCGCCCCGGTCCTGCACTGCGGCAGGCGCCGCGGCGGCACGCGCCGAGCGGCCCCACCCGAGTCCCGCGCCGGCGGTCGCCGCGGCGATTCCCGACAACGCCGCACGGCGGGACAAGCCCTTGTTCGACTGGCTCATGGTGCGTCTCCTCCCCTTGTTGTTGCAAAGCCGAGGGATGGGCACCGATGCTAGGCGCAAATTTTGCGATATGTCAAAAATCGAAAGCCCGGGCGACGCATCGCCGACGCGGCAGGGACGGTCAGCGGGCGGCGCCAGCGCCCCGGGCGATGGCGCTCAGGCGGCGTCGCGCCGGCCGCACAGCACCAGCGTGAGCAGCAGCACGCAGTCGTCGACCGCGCGCACGCTGTGCGCGACCCCGCCCCGCAGGTACAGCAGCTCGCCGCCGCGCAGTGGCCGCGCGCTGCCGTCGGCGACCACGCTGGCGCTGCCCTGCAGGCACTGCAGGGTCAGCTCCCCGGGGACGCTGTGCTCGCCCAGGCTGCTGCCGGCGGCCAGCACCAGACGCATGACCTCGAGCTGCGCGGACTTGAACAGCGCATGGCTGCGCGCGCCCGCAGCGGCGAAGGCCGGCTCGGCAGCCTGCGGCTGCAGAGCCACCATCTGGCCGGAACGTGCATGGTCGAGAGCCATGGGCCCAGTATGCTCCCGCGCCGGCGCGGCCCCGGGTAACAACCTTTCCAAAAGAGTGGTCATAGCGCGCCGCGCATCGGCGCAGCGCGGGGCTCAACGGCGGCGCTGCGCGGCCTCCACCGCAACATAGCGGTGGCGCTTGATCGCCTCGGTGAAGCCGCCGCGCGCATGGCTGGCGCGCTCGATGAGGCCGACGCGGCGCAGCACCTGGCCACCCGGCAGCTCCAGCACCCGCAGGGCGCGGTCGCCGCGCCAGTTCACGTTGGCCAGCCGCGGCACGATCGACACCCCGAAGCCCTGGCGCACGATCTCGACGATGGCCTCCACCGAATTGAGCTCCATCTCGTCGCGCGCGCGCACCGCGCAGCCGCGCAGCGCCTCGTCGACCAGCAGGCCGGTCCAGGTATGGCGGTCGAAGCGGATGAAGGGCGCCTGGCGCAGCGCGGGCAGCGGCTGCGCCGGCAGCTCGAACTGGGGCTGCCGCGGCACGATCAGCACCATCGGCTCGGTGTACAACTCGGTCCAGCGCAAGCCGGCGTGCAGGTCGTGGGGCGGCCGGGTGACCACCGCGGCATCGAGTTCGCCGCGCTCGACGCGGGCCACGAAGTCGCTGGACAGCCCGGCGAAGATCCTCACGTTCAGGCGGGGGTTGTCGCGCTTGACCGCGCGCAGCGCGTCGGCGAACGCGCCCATCAGCGCCGACACCAGCGCGCCGACCACCACCGTGCCCGCCAGCGCGCCGTCGTTGTCGGAGTCGGCCAGCGCCTCGTAGGCCTGCACCAGCTGCTCGACCCGCGGCAGCATCGCCCGCGCGGTCGGGTTGAGCACCACCGCGCGCGGTCCGCGGTCGAACAGCGTCTGCCCCAGTTCCTGCTCGAGCGCGCGCATGCGCAGCCCCACCGCGGCGGCCGTCAGTCCGACCTCGGCGCCGGCCGCGGTGAACGTGCCCAGGCGAGCGACCGCGAGGAAGGTGCGAAGGGTGCGGATCGACGACATCGGAACGGCGCTCGCGGCCTGGCGGACCGAGCGGCCGCGAAAGTGGCGAACCGGATCGGCAGCCAGGCCCCCATGCTAAATATTTCCTTGGGCATTCGCAAAAAAACATTCGCTTTTGTTTTGCTCGAGGACGTCCGACAATGGCCTCCCTGTCCGAACCGAGCCTGCCCACGATGACTGCCGAATCCCCGCCCCCGATGCTCAACGTCTCGGTCTGGCGCGGCAAGCAGACCGGGGAGTTCGTGCGCTACCAGGTGCCGCGTCTGCCCAGCCAGACCGTGCTCGACGTGGTCACCCATATCCAGCGCCGTATCGACCCCGAGTTGAGCTACCGCTACGCCTGCCGCGTCGGCATGTGCGGTTCCTGCGCGATGACCGTCAACGGTGTCGCGCGCTGGACCTGCCGCACCCACGTGTCGCGGGTGGCTTCGCCCGACGGCGCGCTGGAAATCGCCCCGCTGTCGAACCTGCCGGTGATCAAGGACCTGGCAGTGGACATGCGGGAGTTCTTCGACAAATGGGCGCAGGCGATGGGGCGCTTCCACGGCAGCCTGACGCGCCACGACGAATTCGCCCGCGTCGATCCGGCCAGCCCGCAGCGCCGCGCCGCCGACGCCGGGGTCGAGTGCATAGGCTGCGCGGTGTGCTACGGCTCCTGCGACGTGGTGTCGTGGCGCCCCGAGTTCCTCGGCCCGGCCGCGCTGAACCGCGCGTGGACCCTGGTCAACGACCAGCGCGACGTGCAGCACCAGGCCCGGCTGCAGGCCACCGCGGGCAACCGCGGCTGCCATTCCTGCCACACCCAGGGTTCGTGCACCGAGCGCTGCCCGAAGGGAATCGCGCCGACCGCGGCGATCGCCGGGCTCAAGCGCCTGAGCACCCACGGCGCGCGCAGTGGAGGGCGGCAACCATGAACTCGGTGCAGGAAGTGGGCGCGGTGCAGGCGCAGCCGGACCCGGACACCGCGCTGCAGGTGCGGCTTTGGCTGCTGCAACGCATCAGCGCGGCGCTGCTGGCGCCTCTGGTGCTCGGCCACCTGCTGATGATCATCTACGCGGTGCACCAGGGGCTGAGCGCCCAGGCGATCCTCGGCCGGCTGCACGACAACGCGCTGCTCGGCGGCTTCTACACCCTGTTCGTGCTGGCCTGCGCGGCGCATGTGCCGGTGGGCATCGCGCGCATCGCCGAGGAGTGGCTGGGCTGGCGCGCGCGTCCTGCGTTGCTGCTGGGCGCGCTGCTCGCGCTGGCGCTGCTGCTGGGCGGGCTGCGCGCGGTCTGGGGTCTGGTGTGGGCCTGAAGGGCAAGGGAGGACTGCTGCGATGATGCGACGCAACGACCTGCGGGCGCGCCGCCACCCGGCGTGGTGGGCGTTCTGGCTGCACCGGGTTTCCGGCCTGGCGCTTGCGGTGTTCCTGCCGCTGCACTTCTGGGCGCTGGGCGAGGCGCTGCGCGGCCCCGCGGCGTTGCAGGGCTTCCTGGACTTCGCCGACCAGCCGCTGGTGCACCTGGCCGAATGGGGGTTGGTCAGCCTGCTGGCGCTGCACATGACCGGTGGCGTGCGGCTGCTGCTGATCGAGTTCGGCAACTGGTCCGGGCTGCGCAAGGACTGGATTGCCATTTCGCTGGGCGTGGCGCTGGCCGCCGGCCTGGCTTATGCGCTGGCGCTGCTCGGTTGAGGCGCGGCGCGCGATGAGTGACACCATGGACGTGAACCTGCAGACCGTCGAGGACGTGGCGCGCGAGCTGTACATCCGCGCATTGAAGATCCTCCCACCCGATATCAAGCAAGGCTTCCAGCTGCTGGGCGCCAGCGAGACCTCGCCGCGCGCGCAGTCGGTGCTGCGCACCATGGTGGCCAACATCGAGGTCGCCGAGCGCACCGACAACCTGCTGTGCCAGGACACCGGGGTGCCGATCTACAACCTGCGCATCGGCGGCGGGGTGCGCTTCGACGGCCACGCGCTCAAGCAGGCGGTGCGCCGCGGCTGCGAGCGGGCGACCCGCGAGCACCCGCTGCGCTCGTCGGTCGTGCATCCGCTGACCCGGCGCAACGAACACACCTCCTGCGGGATCGAGGTGCCGGTGATCCACGTCGATTTCATCGATTCGCCGGGGGTGCTGGACATCGAGATGATCCCCAAGGGCAGCGGATCGGAGAACAACTCCTTCCTGAAGATGGCCATCCCGGCCGAGGGAATCGACGCCATCAAGACCTTTGTCGTCGACTGTGTGATCGCCGCCGGAGGCAAGACCTGCCCGCCCACCATCGTCGGCGTGGGCATCGGCGGCACTTCCGACCTGTGCGTGGCGCTGGCCAAGCGCGCCGCCACGCGCGCGCTGGGCAGCCGCTGCGCCGACGCCGACGGCGCGGCGCTGGAACGGGAACTGTCGCAGGCGGTCAACGCGCTGGGGGTCGGGCCGCAGGGGCTGGGGGGCGACTCCACCTCCTTCGCGGTGCACATCGAACTGGCGGCCACCCACATCACGATGAATCCGGTGGCGGTCAACATGCAATGCCATTCGGCCCGCCGCGCCAGCGCGCGACTGAGCGCCGACGGCGTGCAATGGGGGTTCTGAGCATGGCCCACTACGACATTTCCACTCCGGCCAGCGAAGAGCAGATGCGCGCGCTGCGCGTGGGCGACACCGTGACCCTGCAGCGCACGCTGTTCGGCATACGCGACGCCACGCAGATCCACATGTTCGACCGCGGCCGCCGCACCCGCTTCGACCTGCGCGGCCACGCGGTGATCCACACCGCGCCGAACGTGCGCAAGGTCGAGGTCAGCGCGCAGTACCCGGCCGGCTACGCGGCGGTGTGCATCGGCACCACCACCTCCGACCGCATGGAGCGATTCACCCGGCCGCTGATGCAGCAGTACGGGGTGCGCATGATCGTCGGCAAGGGCGGGCTGCGCGAGGACTCGCTGCGCGCCTTCGGCGAGCTCGGCGGGGTCTACCTGGCGATCGTCGGCGGCACCGCGGCGCTGGAGAGCACCTGGATCGAGCAGATCGAGGACGTCGATCTCGACGACCTGAACCCCGAGTCGCTGTGGAAGTTCCGCATCCGCGATTTCGGGCCGCTGCTCGTCGGCATGGACAGCCACGGCGGCAGCCTGTACGACGAGGTGCGCTCGCAGGTGCGGCAGCGCCGCGAGCAGGTGCTGGCCAAGCTGGGCGTAGCGGGGAGCTGACGTGACCGACAACACGACGGGCCTGCGCCGGCTCGACACCGACATCCTGATCCTGGGCTCGGGCGGAGCCGGGCTGTTCGCCGCGCTGCACGCCCACCAGGCGGCGCCGAAGGCGTCGATCACCGTGGCCGTCAAGGGGCTGCTGGGCAAGTGCGGCTGCACGCGCATGGTGCAGGGCGGCTACAACGTCGCCCTCGCCCCCGGCGACTCGGTGGAACGCCACTTCATGGACACCATCGAAGGCAGCAAGTGGCTGGCCCACCAGGACCTGGCGTGGACCCTGGTGACCAAGGCGGTGGAGCGCATCCACGAACTGGAGAACGAACTCGGCTGCTTCTTCGACCGCAACCCCGACGGCAGCGTGCACCAGAAGGCCTTCGCCGGCCAGACCTTCGACCGCACGGTGCACAAGGGCGACCTGACCGGGATCGAGATCATCAACCGCCTGGCCGAGCAGGTGTGGGCGCGGGGCATCCACCGCCTGGAGGAACACCGGGCGGTGGAACTGGTCCCCGCCGCCGACGGCAGCGGGCTGGCCGGAGTGCTGATGATCGACATGCGCACCGGCGAATTCGTGCTGGTGCGCGCCGCCGCGGTGCTGCTGGCCACCGGAGGCGGACCGACCATGTACCGCTTCCACACCCCGTCGGGCGACAAGAGTTGCGACGGACTGGCGATGGCGCTGCGCGCCGGGCTGTCGCTGCGCGACATGGAGATGGTTCAGTTCCACCCCACCGGACTGCTGGCCGGCGAGCACACCCGCATGACCGGCACGGTGCTCGAGGAAGGGTTGCGCGGCGCCGGCGGCTGGCTGCTCAACGGCGCCGGCGAGCGCTTCATGGAGAACTACGACCAGCGCGCCGAGCGCGCCACCCGCGACGTGGTGTCGCGCGCGATCTACGCCGAGATGCGCGCCGGGCGCACGTCGCCCGCCGGCGGGGTGTACATCCAGATGTCGCATCTGGGGCCGGACAAGGTGCGCAAGCAGTTCAAGGGCATGGTCGAGCGCTGCGCGGACTGCGGCTTCGACCTCGCCGGCGGGCGCGTCGAGGTGGTGCCGACCGCGCACTACATGATGGGCGGGCTGGAGTTCGCCACCGACTGCACGACCGCGATGTTCGGGCTGTTCGCCGCCGGCGAGGACACCGGCGGGGTGCACGGGGCGAACCGCCTGGGCGGCAACGGCGTGGCCAACTCGACGGTGTTCGGCGGCATCGCCGGCGAGTCGATGGCGGCCTGGCTGGCGCGCAACCCCGGGCGCCGCGACCCGGACATGTCGCTGGTCGAACGCTCGATCGAAGAACACCAGCGGCCGCTGCGCCAGCCGGCCGGCGACCTGGAGTCCATACGCGAGCAGCTGTACGCCTGCATGTGGGACGACGTGGGCATCCTGCGCGACGCCGCCGGCCTGGCGCGCGCCGACGCCAGGCTGCGCGAACTGCAGCAGCGCCTGCTGGCCACCGGTGTCGGCGACGTCGACCGCGCGTTCAACCTGAGCTGGCACGACTGGATGAACCTGCGCAACCTGCTCCAGGTCAGCCGGGCCATCACCGCCGCCGCCGACAGCCGCGAGAATTCCCGCGGCGCGCATTACCGCGAGGATTTCCCCGACGCCGGCGACCTGCTGGCGTCGAGCTACAGCCTGGTCAGCGAGCGCGGCGGCGAGCCGGTGGTCGAGCACCGTCCGGTGCAGTTCACCCGCGTGCGCCCCGGGCAGAGCCTGCTCGACGAGGCGCAGGCTTGAGCGACGGCGCTGCGGCCGGCGCGCTGCCCGCGGCAGCGCTGCCGGCCGCGCTGCGCGCGGCGCGCGCGGCCGGCGCCGTGGTGCGCCAGGCCTTCGTCGCGGGCGACGGCTGGCGCGTGCAATCCAAGGGTGCCGGCGACCTGGTCACCGACGTCGACCGCGAGGCCGAGGCCTGCATCGCCTCCGAACTGCGCAAGGACTTCGCCTCCCACGCCATCCTGGGCGAGGAGGGCGGGCTGCGGCCGGCGCTCGGCGCGGACGATTACACCTGGATCGTCGACCCCATCGACGGCACGATGAACTTCGCCCATGGCCTGCCCCATTTCTGCGTGTCCATCGCGCTGAGCTGGCGCTCGCAGACCCTGTGCGCGGTGGTCTACGACCCGCTGCGCGAGGAGATGTTCAGCGCGGCCGCGGGACGCGGTGCCTGGCTGGGCAGCCGGCGGCTGCGGGCCAGTTCCTGCCAGCGCCTCGACCAGGCGCTGCTGGCCGCGGTGTTCCCCAAGCCGGGCTCGCCGTGGCTGAACCGCTTCACCCCCACGCTGCTGCAGGCGCTGCACGATTGCGCGGGAGTGCGTCGCAGCGGCTCGATGGTGCTCGACCTGGCCTACGTCGCAAGCGCCCGGCTGGACGGCTTCTGGCAGTGGGGCATGCAGCCGTGGGACATCGCGGCGGGCGAACTGCTGGTGCGCGAGGCCGGCGGCCACGTCGAGGCCATCGACCCGGCGCCCGCGCTGCTGCAGGCCGACGGACTGCTGGCCTGCGGCCCCGCGCTGGCCGACGCGCTGGGCCGGCTGTGCCGCCAGCCGCGCGCGATCCCGCCGTAGGCCCCCTCCCCGCCCGGCGCCGTCCGGCGCGCCGTTCCGCGCTCAGGCGTTGCGCAACAGCAGCGCGAAGCCGGCGGCCAGCAGCACCACCCACACGGCCTGCACGACCCGCTTGGCCGGCAGTCGGTGGTTGAGCCGGGTGCCCATCCACAGGCCGACGAACATGCCGGGAAAGAGCAGCAGGGTGCGCGGCAGCACCTGCGGCTGGTGGTACAGCCCGACCGAGGAGAACAGCACCAGCCGCGCCAGTCCGCTGGTGAACAGCAGGGTGCTGATCGTCGCCCGCAGCTTCTGCGGCTGGGTGATCCGGCGCGCCAGGTAGATCACGTAGATCGGCCCGCCGGTGCCGAACATCGAGGTGAACAGCCCGCCGACGAAGGCCAGCGGCGGCCCCCAGAACGCCGACATCGGCAGCACCGGCGGACGCAGCACCAGGGTCCACAACGCATAGGCGAAGATGAACACCCCCAGGGTCAGCAACAGCAGCCGCTGCGGGGCCCAGACCAGCAGGCTCACGCCGATGAGCATGCCGCCGATCATGAAAGGCACGACCCGGAACAGTTCGGCGCGATCGATCTGGCTGCGATTGCGCAAACCCACCAGCGTGCCGGCGACCAGGTCGAACAGCAACATCATCGGCACCACTTCGCGCAGCGGCAGCAGCTGGGTGAGCAGCGGCACTGCGGTGATCGAGGAGCCGAAGCCGGTCAGGCCGTACACCGTGTAGGCCAGCACGACCACCGCCGCCGCGCCCAGCAGCGAGGCGTTGGCCGCCGGCCACGCCAGCATCATCGCCGCGGGGCGCGCGGCGCGCGCGCACCCATCGACGCAGGAACCGCAAACCGCGACGAGGCCCGCATCAGCGCGCGCCCGCCACGGCCAGCTGCTGCAGCTGCCGGGCCAGCGCTTCGCCGATCTGCAGGCCGTCGCGTGCGGCGCGCTCGGCCAGCTCGAATCGCCGCAATCCCGGAAGCCGGACCCCCTCGTCCTCGCACATCGCCGTCAGCAGGGTTTCGATGCGTTCGTGGAACACCTCCTCGCCTGCCAGCGCACCCGGGTCGATGGCCAGGAAGGCCTGGCCGATTCGCGGGCGGTTGCCCTCGTCGACAAAGAAGGAGTCGGCCTCGAACCCGAAGGCGGCTCCGGTCAGCGCACAGCACAGCAGTTCGACCACCAGCGCCAGCATCGCCCCCTTGACCCCGCCGGCGGGCAGCATCGAGCCTTCGAGCCCGGCCTGGGGATCGGTGGTGGGCTTGCCCTCGCGATCGACGGCCCAGCCCAGCGGGATGCTGCGTCCCTCGCGCGCGGCCACCATCAGCTTGCCCCGCGCGACTTCCGACAGCGACAGGTCGATGACCAGCGGCGGCGCGGCGCGGCGCGGGAACACCGCGGCGATCGGGTTGGTGCCGAACAGCGCGCGCCGCCCGCCCCAGGCCGGCATCGCCGCAGGCGAGTTGCCGAAGGCCAGGCCGACCAGTCCGGCTTGCGCGAGGGGCATCAGGTGCTGCGCCGCGACCCCGAAATGGTGGCTGCGCGTGACCCCGGCGAACGCCGCGCCGCATTCGCGGGCACGCCGCAGCACCTCGGCCACCGCCAATTCACAGGCCGGAAAGGCCAGCCCCTCGTCGGCGTCGACCAGGCACGCCGCGCTGCGCTGGTGCACCACCCGCGCCTGCGCCTGCCCGTTCACCCGGCCCAGCCGCAGGTGGGCGCAGTATTGCGGCACCCGCGACAGGCCGTGCGAGGCCAGGCCCTGCGCCTCGGCGGCGACCAGCGCGCGCGCGGTGGACAGCGCCATCTCGGCGCTGGCGCCGGCCGCGGCCAGCGCGGCCGCCGCCTGTTCGGTGGCTTGGGAAAGGGTCAGGACGGTCATCGCAAACTCATCGGACAAGGGAAGACGGAAGGGACACGCGCACGCGGCGTCGACCGCGCGCGCTCAGCCGGCCTCGCGCAGCGCGGCGCCGACCTGCTCGGCGATCATCGAACTCACCCGCACGTTGGACTCGCGGGTGACCCCGGCGATATGCGGGGTCAGAAGCAGCCGCGGCACGCCGGCCAGCGCCGAGCCGGCGCCCAGGGGCTCGTGCTCGAACACATCCAGCGCCGCGCCGGCCAGCCTGCCCTCGCGCAGCGCCTGCGCGAGCGCGGCCTCGTCGACGACGCCGCCGCGCGCGGTGTTGATCAGCACCGCGTGCGGGCGCATGCGGCCCAGCCGCGCGGCGTCGATCAGGCCGCGGGTCGCCGCATTCAACGGAACGTGCAGGCTCAGCACGTCGCACTCGCCGAGCAAGGCCTCGAGGTCGCGCCGGCCCACGCCGGCCCCGGCCCACGCCGGGGAGTCGGCCGGAAGCGCCGGGTCATGCGCCAGCACGCGCATGCCCACCGCCTGCGCCAGGCGCGCGGTGCGGCGCCCGATGTCGCCGAAGCCGACGAGGCCCAGCACCTTGCCGCCGATCTCCAGCCCGTCGGACAGCGCGGCGCGCGGCCAGCCACCGGCGGACACCTCGGCGCTGCTGGCATAGGCGCCGCGCAGCAGCATCATGGCCGCCGCGATCACGTATTCGGCCACCGCCTGGGCGTTGGCGCCCAGCGCCGGGATCACCCGGATGTCGCGCTCGCGGCAGGCCTGCACGTCGATGTTGTCCAGGCCCACGCCCAGCCGCCCGACCACCCGCAGGCCCGGCGCCGCGGCCAGCAGCGACGGGTCGACCCGCGTGCGGTTGCGCACGATCAGCGCCTGCGCCTGCGCCAGCGCGGAGCGCAGCGCCGGCAGGTCGTCGACCAGCGCCGGCCGGTACAGCACGTCGAATTCGCCGCGCAGCGCGTCGACCGCCTGCTCGTCCATGAATTCGCTGATCACAATCCGCGCGTTCATGTCGTGAGCCCCCCACGGCGCTGCGCGCCGGCCCCCCCGAGGGGGGTGAACGCGCCTTCGGAGCGGCCGTGCGGCGCGTTCGTGTGCGCCCCCCTTCGGCGCTGCGCGCCGGCCCCCCCGAGGGGGGTGAACGCGCCTTCGGAGCGGCCGTGCGGCGCGTTCATGCCTGCATCCCCCAGCGCCGCACCGTGTGGCGCTCGATGGTGCGGAAGATCAGGTTCTCGACGATCAGGCCGATGATGATGATGGTCAGCAACCCTGCGAACACCTTGGAGATCTCCAGCAGGTTCTTGCTCTCGTAGATGTACCAGCCCAGGCCGCCCGACCCCGAGCTGACCCCGAACACCAGCTCGGAGGCGATCAGCGTGCGCCAGGCGAAGGCCCAGCCCACCTTCAGCCCGGTCAGGATGCTGGGGAAGGCCGCCGGGATCAGCACCCTGGCGATGTACGGCAGTCCGCGCAGGCCGTAGTTGCGCCCGACCATGCGCAGCGTCTGGGAGACCGCCATGAAGCCCGACTGGGTGTTCAGCGACACCGCCCACACCACAGAGTGCACCAGCACGAAGACCAGGCTGCCGTTGCCGAGTCCGAACCAGATCAGCGCGATCGGCAGCAGCGCGATGGCCGGCAGCGGGTTGAACATCGCCGTCAGCGTCTCCAGCAGGTCGGAGCCCACGCGCGTGGCCACGCCGAAGCCGGTGAGCACCGCGGCCAGCGCCACGCCGGCCGCGTAGCCGGTCAGCAGCACCTTCAGCGAGATCCAGATCTTCAGCAGCAGCTCGCCGCTGAGGATGCCGCGCACCAGCGCGCTCATCGTGGAGGTGAAGGTCGGCAGCAGCAGGTCGTTGTGCAGCGCGCGCGCGCCGACCTCCCACGCCAGCGCCAGCACGATGATGATCAGGGTCTTGCGCACCGCGGTGCTGTTGAGCAGCGTCTCCAGCCGCGACAGCGGCTTCTCGACCACCCCGAACCGACTGGCGTCGACCGGCTCGCGGTGGATCTCCGGGCGCGCTTCGCCCGGGGCCTGGTTGTCAGCCATGCTGGCCCTCCTGGTGCAGGTCTTCGCTGCCGAACAGCAGCTCGTTGATGCGCGCCTCCAGCGCCGCCGCCGCCGCGCGGTCGGTGTTGTCCCGCGCCAGGCCCTGCAGCTCGGCGCGCACCTGGCCCGGATGGGGCGACAGCAGCAGCACGCGGTTGCCCAGCTTGATCGCCTCGGGGATCGAGTGGGTCACGAAGATCACCGTGAACCGGGTGTCGTCCCACAGCTGCAGCAGCTCGTCCTGCATCTTGCGCCGGGTCAGCGCGTCGAGCGCGGCGTAGGGTTCGTCCATCAACAGCACGTCGGGCTCCATCGCCATGCCGCGGGCGATGGCCACGCGCTGCTTCATGCCGCCGGACAGCAGGTGGGGGTGGTGGTCGGCGAACTGGGTCAGCCCCACCTTCTCCAGGTAATGCATGGCCTTGTCGGCGGCCTCGCGCGAGCTGAACCGGCCCGAGCACTGCAGCGGGAACATGACGTTCTGCCTGACCGTCTTCCACGGCAGCAGCTGGTCGAACTCCTGGAACACCATCATGCGGTCCTGCCCGGGCTTGGTCACCACCTTGCCCTTGAGGCGGATCTCACCCTCGGTGGGCGTGAGGAAGCCGCCGATGGCCTTGAGCAGGGTCGACTTGCCGCAGCCCGAGGGCCCGAGCAGGATGTAGCGGTCGGATTGGCAGACCTGGAAATCCACGCGATAGGTCGCGGTGACCAGGTGGTTGGAGGTCTTGTACTGCAAGGTCACGCCGCGCACGTCCACCAGGACCTGCGGGCTCGTGGCTCCAGGCGGAGCGGATGCTGCGTTCATTGTCGGGATGCAGGGGAAAGCAGCGCCGGCGGCTGCCGGCGCAAGGGCCGCGGCGCTTGCCGCCGCGGCGGGACAGCGGCGCTTCAGCTGCCGGCCAGGTTGTCCACGTTGGGGAAGAACATGTCCTTCCACGACGCCGGAACGACCTTGATCGTTCCCACCTTGTGCATGAAGCGCACGTACTTCATCACGTGCTGCGGGGTCATCGTGTAGACCAGCTGCGGGTTGTCCATCATCTTCAGGATGAAGTCGACGGAGTCCTTCTTGTCGTGGGTGTCCTTCAGGTACTCCTCGGCGGCGGCCCTCTTGTCGTGGTTGATCTGCTCGATGGCCTCGTGCAGCGCGGCGACGAACGCGGCGTAGACCTTCGGGTTGTGCTTGTAGAAGCTCGAGGTCGTCCACACCACGTTGAAGGTCGCCGGCCCGCCGAGCACGTCATAGGAGTCGAGCACCGTGTGCACCCCCGGCATGCTCAGTTCCTGGTACTCGAAGGGCGGCGCGCCGAAATGCGCGCTGATCGCATGCGAGGCCAGCGCGGCCATCGCGTCGGGATGGCTCATGCTCACGGTCAGCGGGTCGAGCTTGTGCTCCTGCCCGGGGCCGAAGGCCTTCTCAGCGGCCATCTCCAGCGTGACCGCCTGGATCGACACCTTCACCGCGGGCAGGCCGATCTTGTCCTTGGCGGTGAAGTCCTTGATGGTCTTGACCTTCGGGTCGTTGGTGTTGAGCAGCAGGGGCATGGAGTTCAGTGCCGCCACGCCCTTGATGTCGTAGTTGCCGCGGGTGCGCGCCCAGGCGATGACCATCGGCGCCACGCCGCCGGAGGCGAACTGCAGGCTGCCCGACAGCAGCGCCTCGTTCATGACGTTGCCGCCGGCGAACTTGACCCAGTCGATCTTCAGGTCCTTGATTCCGCGCGCAGCCGCCTGCTTCTGGATCAGCTGGTGGTCCTGCATGACCATCAGCGGCAGGTAGCTGATGCCGTATTCGCGTGCCACCGAGATGTGGTTGACCTCGGCGTGCGCGACGGCCACCGCTCCCAGGCCAAGGCCGGCGCTCAGCGCGGCCGCAACAAGGCGTCGTTTCATGTGATGTCTCCTCTTGCTGGACGGGCGAAGATGCGGGCCGGACGGCCGCCACTGCGCCGGCAGTGAGCATACCCCGGGGCGGAGTGCCTGCCGGATGCCACGCAGCATAAAGAGATAGATGATCTATGTCCACTAGGTCCTATAGATGGGTCTGTGGCAATCTGCTACCCTACGCGCCAAATCGGACCGGGGCGCGACCATGACGAACGTCTCCATTGAGGGCCTGTCTCTGGGCACCCACCTCTACAAGGAGGTGAAGCAGAAGATCCTCGACTCGCTGCGCACCGGGGAATGGCGTCCGGGGGCGGTGATCCCGTCGGAAAAGAAGCTCAGCGAGCGCTTCGCCGTGAGCATCGGAACGGTGCGCAAGGCCGTCGACGAATTGTCGGCGGAGAACGTGCTGATCCGCCACCAGGGGCGGGGGACCTTCGTCGCCTCCCACGGGCGCGGACGCTATTTCTTTTCGTTTTTCCACGTGGTCCACCAGGACGGCGTCCGGGAATACCCCAGCGTGGACCTGGTGGCGTTTTCGCGCGGCGCGGCCGATCCCGAGGTCGCCGCCGCGCTCGACCTCGACGTGGGCGACAAGACCGTGCGCTTCACCAACCGGCTCAGCCTGCGCGGCGGTTTCGTGCTGCTCGACGAGATCACGCTGCCCGCGGCGCTGTTCCCCGGACTGAGCGAACGCGCGCTGCGCGAGCGCCGCAGCACCGTCTACCAGTTCTACCAGGAACACTTCGGCATCAGCGTGATCAAGGCCGCCGACCGCGTGCGCGCCGCCTGCGCCGACGCGCTGCGCGCGCAGTTGCTCGAAGTTCCCAAGGGACACCCTTTGTTGCATGTGGTGCGCCTGGCCCGCTCCTTCCAGGACCGGCCGGTCGAGTTGCGACACTCCTACGTCAACACCGCCCAGCACGAATACGCGGTGGACCTGCTCGGCGACCGCGTCTGACCAGGCAGCAGGTCCATCAGTTCATGTAGGTCATGTAGTTGACATAGTAAAAGCCCGGGATTACGCTGCTCGCCCAGAGCCGTCGGCGCATGGAGCGTGCGCAACACGCCTACGGCAACACCGGTAGCAGGCGCCTGTGATCCAGGCTGGCTGCGTATCCGCGCGCAGGCGCGATGCTGCAAACATGGGACACCAACAATGATTCATTACGTGCAACACGATGCGAAGGACTGCGTCGCCGTGGTCGTGGTCGAGGGCGTCAAGGCTGGAATGGACCTCAGCGGCTGGATCATGGACGAGGACCGGATGACCAGCGTGAAGGCGCTGCAGGACATCCCGATCGGCCACAAGGTGGCGTTGAAGGACATGGCGGTGGGCGACACGGTGTGGAAGTACGCGGTGGACATCGGCAAGGTCGTCGCGCCGATCCGCGCCGGCGAACATGCCCACGTGCACAACATCAAGACCAAGCGCTGGTAAGCCGTCCAGGCAAGCGTCCTGCCCGCTCACCACCATCCGTCCCGGAGACCATTCATGTCCGTCATTTCCAAAGACACCACCATCCTCGGCTACCGCCGTGAAAACGGCCGCGTCGGGGTACGCAACCATGTGATCATCCTGCCGCTGGACGACCTGTCCAACGCCGCGGCCGAAGCCGTCGCGAACAACATCAAGGGTGCGCTGGCGATCCCCCACCCCTACGGCCGGCTGCAGTTCGGCGCCGACCTCGACCTGCACTTCCGCACGCTGATCGGCGCCGGCTGCAACCCCAACGTCGCGGCGGTGGTGGTGATCGGCATCGAGGAAGGCTGGACGCAGAAGGTGGTCGACGGCATCAAGACCACCGGCAAGCCGGTGTTCGGCTTCGGCATCGAGGGCCACGGCGACCACGACACCATCATGCGCGCCAGCAAGGCCGCTCGCGAACTGGTGCAGTGGGCGAGCGAGAAGCAGCGCGTGCCCTGCCCCATCCACGAGGTCTGGGTGTCGACCAAGTGCGGCGAGAGCGACACCACCTCGGGCGCGGGCAGCAACCCCAGCGTGGGCAATGTGTTCGACAAGCTGTACAAACTCGGCGGCACGCTGCTGTTCGGCGAGACCTCGGAAATCACCGGCGGCGAAAGCCTGGTCGCGCAGCGCTGCGCCAATGACGCGGTGCGCGAGCGCTTCATGTTCATGTTCGACCGCTACCAGGAGATGATCAACCGCCACAAGACCAGCGACCTGTCGGACAGCCAGCCGACCAAGGGCAACATCGCCGGCGGCCTGACCACCATCGAGGAAAAGGCGCTGGGCAACATCCAGAAGATCGGCAAGGAGTGCCGTGTCGACGGCGTGCTGGACAAGGCCGAGGCGCCCACCCACCCCGGGCTGTGGTTCATGGACTCGTCGTCGGCTGCCGCCGAGATGGTCACGCTGGCCGCGGCGGCGGGCTATGTGCTGCACCTGTTCCCGACCGGGCAGGGCAACGTGATCGGCAACCCGATCCTGCCGGTGATCAAGATGTGCGCCAACCCGCGCACCGTGCGGCTGATGAGCGAGCACATCGACGTCGACGTCAGCGGCCTGCTGCAGCGCGAGATCAACCTCGACCAGGCCGGCGACAAGACCCTGGAGTGCCTGCTGCGCACCGCCAACGGCCGGCTGACCGCCGCCGAGGCGCTGGGCCACCGCGAATTCGTGCTGACCCGTCTGTACGAAAGCGCCTGAGTCCGCCGCGCACCGAAAAAGGCCCGCATCGCGCGGGCCTTTTTTTTCGCTCGCCGGCGCCGCCTCAGGCGGCCGCCGCGGCCGGCGGCGCGAGGAACTCCTCCTCGATGAAGCGGGTGTGGATCTCGGCGTCGCGGAACGCCGCGGTGCCGAGCAGCCGGTGGTGGAACGCTGCGGTGGTGTGCACGCCGTCCACGCGCAGCTCGGCCAGCGCGCGCTGCATGCGGGCGATCGCCTCCTCGCGGTCGCTGCCCCACGCGATGAGCTTGCCCAGCAGCGAGTCGTAGTACGGCGGC
>JAJZVU010000072.1 GCA_021845505.1 Pseudomonadota bacterium
GCATGCGCAGCCCGATGTCGGCGATCGCGTACTGCTGGCCGGCGACGGTCACCAGGGCGTAGCGGTCGCGCGTGGTGACGGTGTGCATAGGGTCGCGCAGATCCGGGTCCTGGTCCGTGCCGTAGTAGGCCGTCAGGAAGGCGCGCACCTCGGCGAAGTGCTGGCCGCCGGCGCTGATCGTTCTCAGCGGTTCGTCGGTCGGCTGGCCGATGTTGCCGCCGCCGCGCAGCTTCACGAGGCTTGAGGTGACGACGCCGATCGGCGCTGCCCCGCCCGGGCGCTTCTGGAAACTGTTCGCCGTCACCGTGCACATCGGGTCCGTTGCGGCGTGGCCGGCGCTTTCGCCTCGGAACTTGGTGACGTGCGCGGTGACCAGGCTGTTGTGGTCGACGCTGGTGACGGTCGGCGCCGGCGCGCGCAGGTCGGAGCCGACGACGCCTCCATAGTGCTTCGCCAGGAACGCCGACACCAGCGCGCCCTGCGACCCCTGCGCGGCGACCGTCCACAGCGGCTCGTGCACGCCGCGTGTGCGCGGCTGCTGGCTGGCGCGCTCGCCGTTGCGCGTGTTGACCAGGAACAGCGATGCGGCCTCGGTGGGGGCCGCGGCGGCGGCTTGCCCTTTGCCCCTAGGTCCGCCGACCGGGCTCACGTTGGCGCTGTTGTCGCGGTCCGTAGCGTCGGGCCCGGGGGCCTCTGCCTTCAAAACGTGTTGCGACTCACGCCCAGGGGTATTCTGGAAAGGAGCGATAAACGGGTGATCTGCGTTGACCACGTAGCGCATGATCCCCTTGGCCACGCGCCGCAGCGTCGCGTCGGCCAGCGGTCTGGCGCGCTCGAAGATGCTCGGGCACGGCAGCGACCAGTCGATGCACTCGGCGGCGGTGCGCCACGGTTTGAGCTGGCCGCGCTTCACCTCGTCGGATGCCGGATCGCCGTGCGTCGGCGCCGGCCAGACGATCGGCTGACCGTCGCAGCGCGCGACCAGGAACAGGCGCTTGCGAATCGTCGGCGCACCGTAGTCGCACGCGCGCAGCTCGCGCCACTCAACCGCGTAGCCGTGTCGGCGAAGCGCGTTGACGAAAGCCTTGAACTCGCGGCCCTTGCGCTTCGGGCACGGCCTGCAGGTTCCGTCCTCGCCGCAGACCACCGGGCCCCAGGTCGTAAACTCCTCGACGTTCTCCAGTATCAGCACGCGCGGGCGCCGGATGGCCACCCAGCGCAGCGCCACCCAGGCCAGCGCCCGGATGCGCTTCTCGACCGGCTTGCCGCCCTTGGCTTTCGAGAAATGCTTGCAGTTGTGGACGACGATTCCTTCGATGATGTAGCTCTCATCTTGGTGCACCCCGATATTGAACACGCGCTCCGCTGGCCCCTGGTCCGTCCTGTCGCGGATTGGCGTCCACTCCAGGCCTCCGTGCCGAAACGTCTGGCGGCGGTCGGAATCGATGGCGTGGCGCCAACGAAGGCGCCAGTAGGGGCGCGCATTGACCTTCCGGCCCTCAATGACGGAGCTGTTGGCTCCGGTGTAGACCGCAACGGTGTGCCCGAGGCTATTGGCCAGCGCCTTGACGCCGAATGCCAGTGCCTTGGAAACCGTCGTCGCCTCGAAGAACGTCGGGGTCCGGCTTCCGTCGGCGCTGAGGTAGCCAGACAGCAGCGCGCGGCGAAGCTCGGCGTCCATGCCGAGCGCCCACGCGGGAATGCCTTTGGCCTCCGCGCGATGGCCGAAATGCTCGCGCAGCCATTCCACCAGCCCGCGGTGGTTTGTGGAGAACTGAACAGCCGTTCGAGTTGTGCGCTCATGCCAGGCGAGCTCGTTCCTCGAAGCGCGCGCTCCGGTGCGCGGCCAAGCTGATTCGAGGATCTGGCGCAGCGCCTCGGCCTCCTTGGCTCCGCAGGTAATGACGAGCTCGGCGCGGTCAGTGGTGATTCTGGTCCAGCCATCCCCGACATAACGCCCGGCCAGCCAGAGCAGGCCTTTGGTCGCTTCCATACCCCTGCCGCCGACCGGCGGCACTGCAGCCTCCGGGAATTGGCACGGCGTCGCCCAGTACAGCCCCTTGCCGAGCGCGCTAGCTGGCGTCCAGTCCGCAGCATCGCGCTGGTGCGCACGGGTATAGAAAGGATGCTCCGGGCTCACGCGCAGTCCGGGATGGCCGTGGCCACGAATCGATAGGATTGGACGAACGGTGCTGCTGGTTTCGGTGACGGCGCGCCAGCGGCCGCGGTGCGTCAGTACCTCGTCGCCGACCCGGATGGATTCGATGGCGCGGTAGCCGCGCTTGGTCAGAACCATGGTTCCGGCGGGGAAGCAGTCCGGCGACAGCCACAGCAGCCCGATGGGCCGGCTCGGGTGCACCGAGCGCGGGTCCACATCCCACACGCTTTCGCAGTGGTGCTCCGTCTGCGGATGGTTCGCTCGGTGCATCGCCACGGCCTGCGGGTCGTGGTTGATGGCGACGTCGACGTGCCGGCCCAGCGCCAGTTCGATGCCGGTGCTTGCGCCGCCGCCGCCGGCGAAGTTGTCGATCACCAGCTCGTCGTGCACGTCGAGGATCAGCTGCTGGTCGATCATGCCGTCGCTCCCTGGGCCTCGTCCCACGCCCGGTTGATCTCGGCCATCCGCGCCGCATCGCCACCCTTGTCGGGGTGGTGCTGCGCGGCCAGCCGGCGGTACGCGGCCCGCGCGTCCTCGCGGGTGGCGGTGCGGGGCACGCCCAGCACCTCCCACCATTCCCGACTGGCGCCTGGCGCCGGCAGCGCAGTGAAGCCGGTGAAGGCCCGCTCCAGGATCTCAGCGCCGCCGTGGCGCTCGATCGCGCGCATGGCGTCCAGGGTCGCAGCCACCGCCGCCAAGTTGTCGGCCACGCGGTCGTAGCGGTCGATCGCCATGCAGCGCGTTCCTGCGGCGTCGCGCCAGTACACGGCCACGCCGGGGTCAGCCGGCTCGCTCTGGTTGCTGCGCGGCAGGCCGTCCAGGCGCAACTGCAGGTTGGTGCTGATCACGCAGTCGTCCAGCATGCCCATGCGGTCCAGCTGCTCGCGCACGCGCTGCACGCCGTCGGCGACCGTCAGGCTGCGGGCCCGGCTTGTGCTCCACCGGCCGCCCTTGGTGCTGAAGCGCGCCTCCGCGCGACGCGTGGTGCGCTTCCAGCCGGCTGGCCACGCGAGGGGATAGGCGGGGATGGTCATGCCACCACCTCCCGCGCCTGCAGCACTTCGAGCCCCACGCGATGCGCGACGTGCAGCTCCAGGTGCGCCCCGGCCGAAGTCTCCCAGCCATCAAGCAGGCAGATCGCGTCGCAGCCGAGCAGCGCCCGCAGATCCGCTCGCATGCAGGCGTGCCAGTCGGCCGCCGGGTCCGGGGTGATCTCGGCCGGGTTGACGACCAGGTAGCCGAGTGCGCGCAGCCGCGCGGCCTCGGCGTGGAAGGCCGGGAAGTTCAGCCCGGGAAGGCCGGTCATGGGGCCAGACAGGTACAGCCGCTTGCGCGGGCCCTGGCGTGCCAGGCGGTACAGGTAGGTCGCGCCGTCGCGCTCGCGCTCGCGCTCCAGCACGCCCCCTGCGAGGGCGGCCGCGAGCTGGCCGTGGACGTTTTCCGGGCGTGGCACGCCGAACTTGACCGCGATGTCGGCCGCTGTGAGTTCCTCGTCGGGCTGCGCCAGGAACCACTCGATCACGCGCGCCGACAGCGAGCCGGCGGGCGGGCGCCACAGTCTGCGGTGCTCGGGGGCGTTCATGCGGCTGCCGGCGCCTGCGCGGCGCGGTCCTGGATCGCGAAGTACACCCGCATGCACGCCTGCACGTCGGCCAGGGCGTTGTGAGCGCCGTCGAAGTCCTCGCCGAAGAAGAAGCGGTACGCCTCGCCGAGGTTGGCCGACTTGAAGTGGTTGCGGCCGGCCGCGCGCATGCGATCGGTCGGTGGCAGCTGCAGGATGGGCGTGCTCAGGCGTTGCGTGCACGCGGCGGGCGCGGCCTTCCATGCGTCGGGCAGTCCCTCGTCGGTCGGCGTGTAGCGCTTGAGGGCGATCCGCACGATGCGCATGTCGAAGGGCTCGTTGTGCGCCACGCGCAGCTCGGCCTGCTCGTGCAGCGCCATCAGCATGTCGAGCGCCAGGGGTTCGGGCACGCCGAGCGCTGCGGCCTTCTCGGTGGTGATACCGTGCACCGCGGCGACGTCTTCGGGGATTTCCCAGCCGTCGGGGCGCACGATCACGTCCAGGGTGCTGAGCACCTGGCGCGATGCGGGGTCGATCAGCAGCGCTGCGAGCTGCACGATGTGCGGCTGGCGCGGGTCTTCCCTGGGCTCGTTGAACAGCGGCAGACCGCTCGTCTCGGTGTCGTAGAACAGGACGGGCTTCATGGTGGCGGATCTCCGGTGGTGGTTGGGGGATGGTCAGCTGCCGATGCGCCGGCGCGCGGCGACGACGGGCTCGTCGTAGAACGTGACGCCCGGCAGCTTCGCTTTGCCGGCCGTGGCCTTGGCGAACTGGTTCAGGCGCCCCTCGTCGACTTCCAGAATGGCCTCGATTTCCGGGCGCCCGGCAGACGCGCGAATGAACGCCGACTTGTCGGTCACGCGGGCCTTCCAGACCGTGCGCACCGACACACCGGCAGCGCGCGGCGCCAGCGGCACCGCGGGCGCGGCGACGGGCGCCTCGATCTGCGCCGGCTGCTCGACGGGCGCGGCCTGCACGGCGGCGGCTGCGGCCATCGTCTGCTCGGCCTGCGCCATCACGGTGGCATCGCCGGTGTCGATCGCCTGCTGCATCTGCGCCTCGGCCTGCGCCTGCAGGCGGTCGCGCTCGGCCTGAGCCTCGGCCTCGCGAGCGCGCTGCTCGGCGGCGGCGGCTTCCTGCGCGCGGCGCTGCTCGGCGGCGGCGGCTTCGGCCTTGGCGCGCGCTTCGGCCGCGCGCTGCAGCTGCAGGCGCTGGTAGCCGGCCATGGACGCCTTGAGCACGCTCTCGGCTTGGCCCAGCCGGTCCAGCGGCACCCGGAAGAAGTCCATAACCCGGCGCTTGGCCTCGTCCATCGGGCCGGTGATGGCCTTGCGCTGCTCCTCGATCTTGCGCGCCATCGTGACGATGCTGCGCAGTTCGTCGCCGGCGGCGGCGTACATGTCGTCGTCGTCGATCTGGTAGGACTGCGCGACCTGCAGCCAGTGCTGGGCCTGCTCGGGCGCGGCTTGGGCTTGGGCGTGCTCGCGCAGCTCGGCGGGGATGTCGAGGGTTTCAGGCATTGCGTTCTCTCCAGTGGTGCAGCCGCAGCGCGGCCAGGAAGTCGCCCAGGTCGGAGTCGTAGGAGCTATCGATCGGGAAGAAGCGGTAGGTGTCCTCGTGCAAGCGCAGCGCCGCGCGCTCGGCACTGGCCGGGAACTTGCCGCGCTGCACGGCCGCACCCAGGTAGGCCGCCGTCTGCAGCGGCACGGTGCGCGGCACGAGGCCCGACTTCACGTCGACGAGGATGAAGCGGGGCCCGAGGGTGCCTGCCAGGTCGAAGGTGCCGGCGTAGCCGTAGCGCTCGTCGAAGACCTGGCACTCCGCCAGCAGCGGCTTGAAGCGCGTCTCGGCCAGGAATTTGCGCCACTGCCGCAGGTAGCCGTGGTATTCGGGCGCCAGGGTGTCCTCGTCGAGGTTGCCGTGCACGTCGAGCTCGACCATGCGGTGGATGTGCTGGCCGCGCACGCGGGCCAGATCCAGCGCCACCGGATCGACCTTGGTCCAGTCCTCGAGCTGCGCCAGCACCTGGGTGACGCTGGGCATACGACGCCCACTCAAGGTGTAGACGTGCGCCTCGGCGTCGAAGCGCAGCTCCGGGTCAGTTGACTTGAGCATCGCCCTCGGCCTTGAGCGCCGCCAGCACGTCGTTGAGGTTGGCCAGCGTGATGGAGCCGAACTTGTCCAAGAGCGCCGCCTCGTCGTAGCCCACGTTCTTGGCGCGCGAGGTCAGGATGCGCAGCTGCGACTCGGACAGGCCGCTGATCGTGGCCGGGCCCGTGGCGACCGCGGCAGCGCGCGGCTCGGGCTCCGGGGCGCCGGCGTCGGGCCGGTCCTCGGGAGCGATGCGATCCTGCGCCGGGTCCTGCGGCTGCTCGGCGGCAGGCTGCGGCTTCGGCGCCGTCTTGGGCGCGGCAGCGGCGCGCGGCTCCGGGTGTTTCGGCTGCGGCGCGCCGGCGGTCTCGATCGGCTCGAACCAGTCCTCGGGCCGGCTCATGTCGTCCGACAGGCTGGTGTAGATGCGCCGCAGCTGCACGATCTGGCCGGGCTGGATGGTGTCGAGGCGGCGCTGGATGCGCTTTTCGATCTGCGCCTTGCTCACGCCGAGCTGCGCGAACGCGTCGACCATGCGCGCGGTGGCCTCGGGGCTGGTGTCGACCCGCGTCTTCAGCGTGGTTCCGCACTGCTGCAGCGCGGCCTCGACCACGTCGCCGGGGATGATCGACAGGATGCAGTTGCGCACGCGCCGGCTGGCCAGGTTGGCCACCAGCTCGTAGATGTCGCGCTCGTCCTTGAGCGCGTAGCCGCCCTTCTTGGTGTCGCGCCAGTGCCGCACGCGGAAGCTGATGCGCTTCGTGGCGCGCGTCTGCAGGTCGATGGCATAGGCCAGCACGTCGCTGTAGCCCACGCCGTCCGGCTCGATGCCGCGGCCCACCTCGCGAAATCCGCTCTCGAAATTGCCCCACTCCTGCGAGATCGTCTCGGCCAGGCGGATGCTCGGCCCGGTGACGTCGCTGCCGCCGCGGCTGTATTCGTAGGTCGACTTCTCGGCCAGCGTCGGCCGCGTGCAGGCGTTGAGGATGCG
>JAJZVU010000038.1 GCA_021845505.1 Pseudomonadota bacterium
AAAAAGCCCAAGTCAAATCAATGACTTGGGCTTCTTGTATGGCGTCCCCTAGGGGATTCGAACCCCTGTTATCGCCGTGAAAGGGCGGTGTCCTAGGCCTCTAGACGAAGGGGACAGGACGTACTGCTGGTCGTACTGCTGGTACTGCCGTGATGCTTTCTTCTCGCAAGCTTCTCGACTTCTTTGCCTGGTTTGGTGGAGGTAAGCGGGATCGAACCGCTGACCTCTTGCATGCCATGCAAGCGCTCTCCCAGCTGAGCTATACCCCCGCAAGCAAAGACCAACATGGTAGCCGATAAGGCGCGAAGTGTGCAAGCCCCGTGGGGTGGGCGGCGCGCACTTCGCGCGGTCCGGGCATGCCGCCGGCGCAACGGCCGGCGGGTCGGGAAGCGAGGGTCGCGGGCGCGTCAATGACGCGTCGTGCCCTCCGTGGCGGGGGCCGGCTCGCCGCCGGACGCGGCCGCCGAGGCGGCGGGGGCCGGGGCTTCCTCGGGGAGCGGCTGCGGGGCGTGCTCCAGCGCCACCTCGAGCACCTTGTCGATCCACTTGACGGGGATGATCTCGAGGCTGTTCTTGATGTTCTCGGGCAGCTCCTGCAGGTCCTTGACGTTTTCCTCCGGGATCAGCACGGTCTTGATTCCGCCACGGTGCGCGGCCAGCAGCTTTTCCTTCAGGCCGCCGATCTCCAGCACCTCGCCGCGCAGCGTGATCTCGCCGGTCATCGCCACGTCGGCACGCACCGGAATTCCGGTCAGCGCCGAGACGATCGCGGTGGTCATCGCGATGCCCGCGCTGGGGCCGTCCTTGGGCGTCGCGCCCTCGGGCACGTGCACGTGCAGGTCGCTCTTCTCGAAGGCCTCGTCCTTGATGCCCAGGCGCTTGGAGCGAACCCGCGCCACGGTGCGGGCGGCTTCCACCGACTCCTTCATCACGTCGCCCAGCGAACCGGTGCGGATGATGTTGCCCTTGCCCGGCATGCGCGTGGCCTCGACCGTCAGCAGCTCGCCGCCGACCTCGGTCCACGCCAGACCGACCACCTGGCCGACCTGGTTCTCGCGCCCGGCCAGGCCGAAGTTGAAGCGGCGCACCGAAAGGAAGTCGTTCAGGTTGTCCATGGTCACGACAACCTTGCCCGAATACTTCTTCAGCAACTGGCCCTTCACCGCCTTGCGGCAGATCTTGGAGATCTCGCGCTCCAGCGAGCGCACCCCGGCTTCACGCGTGTAGTAGCGCACGATGCCGCGGATGGCCTCCTCGGTGACCTCGAGCTCGTTGTCCTTCACGCCGTTGTTGCGCATCTGCTTGGGCAGCAGGTAGCGCTGGGCGATGTTGACCTTCTCGTCCTCGGTGTAGCCCGACAGGCGGATGACCTCCATGCGGTCGAGCAGCGCCGGCGGGATGTTCAGCGAGTTGCTGGTGGCCACGAACATCACGTCCGACAGGTCGAAGTCGACCTCGACGTAGTGGTCGCTGAAGGTGTGGTTCTGCTCGGGGTCGAGCACCTCGAGCAGCGCCGACGCCGGGTCGCCGCGGAAGTCCATTCCCAGCTTGTCGACCTCGTCGAGCAGGAACAGCGGGTTGCGCACGCCCACCTTGGTCAGGCTCTGCAGGATCTTGCCCGGCATCGAGCCGATGTAGGTGCGGCGGTGGCCGCGGATCTCGGCCTCGTCGCGCACCCCGCCCAGCGCCATGCGCACGAACTTGCGCCCGGTGGCGCGCGCCACGCTCTGCCCGAGCGAGGTCTTGCCCACCCCGGGAGCGCCGACCAGGCACAGGATCGGCGCCTTGACCTTGTCGACGCGCTGCTGCACCGCGAGGTATTCGAGGATGCGTTCCTTGACCTTCTCCAGGCCGTAGTGGTCCTCGTCGAGCACCTTCTCGGCGAAGCCGAGGTCGTGGCGCACCTTGGACTTCTTCGCCCACGGCAGGCCGACCAGGGTGTCGAGGTAGTTGCGCACCACGGTGGCCTCGGCCGACATCGGCGACATCAGCTTGAGCTTCTTGAGCTCGGCGTCGGCCTTCTTGCGCGCATCCTTGGGCATGTGCGCGGCCTTGATCTTCTTCTCCAGCTCCTCGATGTCGGCGCCTTCCTCGCCTTCGCCGAGCTCCTTCTGGATGGCCTTGACCTGCTCGTTGAGGTAGTACTCGCGCTGGCTTTTCTCCATCTGGCGCTTGACGCGCCCGCGGATGCGCTTTTCCACCTGGAGGATGTCGACCTCGCGCTCGAGCTGCTCCAGCAGGTTCTCCAGCCGGGCGTGCACGTCGGAGAGTTCCAGCACCGCCTGCTTGTGCTCGAGCTTGAGCGGCAGGTGGGCGGCGATGGTGTCGGCCAGCCGGCCGGGGTTGTCGATTCCCGAGATCGACGTGAGGATCTCCGGCGGGATCTTCTTGTTCAGCTTGACGTACTGGTCGAACTGGGTGACCACCGCGCGGCGCAGCGCCTCGGACTCGGCCGAGGCCTCGGCGCCGCTGTCGATCACCTGGATGTCGCAGACGAAGTAGTCGCCGTTGTCCTCCACCCGCAGCGCCTTGGCGCGCTGTACGCCCTCGACCAGCACCTTGACCGTGCCGTCGGGCAGCTTGAGCATCTGCAGGATGGTGGACATGCACCCCATCTCGAACAGGTCCTCGGGCTTGGGTTCGTCCTTCGCGGCGGTCTTCTGCGCCACCAGCATGATCTGCTTGCCGGCTTCCATCGCCGATTCCAGCGCGCGGATGGACTTGGGCCTGCCGACGAACAGCGGGATCACCATGTGCGGGAACACGACGACATCGCGCAGGGGCAGCAAAGGCACCCCGGTGGTGGCGGCGGGTTCCGACTGGGTCGTGAGTTGGGATTCAGCCATCTTGGCCCCCTGTAGTGTCATTGCGCATAGATTGGGCGCCCGCCGCGAATTGCAAGCCCGCGAATCGTGCCACCCTTGACGAATCCCCGGTGCCCGGTCGGGCCGCGGGCGCCACGCCGCCGGCGCCGCGCCGTGCCGGGCCCGGGCCGGCTCAGGCGCCTGCCGCCTGCGCCTTGTCCTCGAAGGTCAGCAGGGGCTTGCCGCCGCTGCTGATGGTGTTCTCGTCCACCGTCACCCCGGTGACTCCCTTCATGTTGGGGATTTCGAACATGATTTCCAGCAGCGCCTGCTCGACGATCGAGCGCAGCCCGCGCGCTCCGGTGCGCCGCTGCAGCGCCTTGCGCGCCACCGCGGCCAGCGCCGAGGCGCGGAACTCGAGTTTCACACCATCCATTTCGAACAGCTTCTGGTACTGCTTGACCAGCGCGTTGCGCGGCTCGGTGAGGATGCGCACCAGCGCGGACTCGTCGAGTTCGGACAGCGTCGCCGCCACCGGCAGGCGGCCGACGAGCTCGGGAATGAGCCCGAACTTGATCAGGTCCTCGGGCTCGATCTGGGCGAAGGTCTCCGACAGGCTCTGGTCGGATTTGCTGCGCACCGTCGCGGAAAACCCGATGCCGGATTTCTCCGAGCGATTCTGGATGATTTTCTCGATGCCGTCGAAGGCGCCGCCGCAAATGAACAGGATATTGGTCGTGTCGACCTGGATGAAATCCTGGTTCGGATGCTTGCGGCCGCCCTGCGGGGGCACCGAGGCCATCGTCCCCTCGATCAGCTTGAGCAGCGCCTGCTGCACCCCCTCGCCCGACACGTCGCGCGTGATCGACGGGTTCTCCGACTTGCGCGAGATCTTGTCGATCTCGTCGATGTAGACGATTCCGCGCTGCGCCTTGTCGATTTCGTAGTTGCAGCTCTGCAGCAGCTTCTGGATGATGTTTTCCACGTCCTCGCCGACATAACCCGCCTCGGTCAGCGTGGTGGCATCGGCGATCACGAAGGGCACGTTGAGCACCCGCGCCAGGGTCTGCGCCAGCAGCGTCTTGCCCGAGCCGGTCGGGCCGATCAGCAGGATGTTGCTCTTGCTGAGTTCGACGTCGCCCGGCTTGCCGACATGGCCCAGCCGCTTGTAGTGGTTGTACACCGCGACCGACAGGATGCGCTTGGCCGCCTCCTGGCCGATCACGTACTGGTCGAGCACGTCCTTGATCTCCTGCGGGATCGGCAGCTCGGCGCGCCCCTGGCGCTCGGCCTTGTCGGCCGCCACCGCCTCGTCGCGGATGATCTCGTTGCACAGGTCGATGCACTCGTCGCAGATGAACACCGACGGGCCGGCGATCAGCTTCTTGACCTCGTGCTGGCTCTTGCCGCAAAAGGAGCAATACAGGATCTTCTCGCCAGTGGGGGTCTTTTTGTCAGCCATGGTTCGCTACTCGAAAAACACTGCGCCGCTTTCGCCGACGTCACGCGCGTTGGGCGATGACCTCGTCGAGCAGGCCGTACTCCTTGGCCTGGTCGGCCGACATGAAGAAGTCGCGCTCGGTGTCGGCGGCGATCTTCTGCAGCGGCTGGCCCGTGCGCTCGGCGAGAATGCTGTTGAGACGCTCTCGCAGGTACAGGATCTCGCGCGCCTGGATCTCGATGTCGGTGGCCTGGCCCTGCGCGCCGCCGAGCGGCTGGTGGATCATCACCCGCGAATTGGGCAGCGAATAGCGCTTGCCCTTGGCGCCGGCGGCCAGCAGGAACGCCCCCATGCTCGCGGCCAGCCCGACGCACAGCGTCGACACGTCGGGCTTGACGAACTGCATGGTGTCGAAAATCGCCATTCCCGACGACACCGACCCGCCGGGCGAATTGATGTACAGCGAAATATCCTTGTCCGGATTCTCGGACTCGAGAAACAGCAATTGCGCCACGACCAGGTTGGCCGTCTGGTCGTTGATCGGTCCGACGAGAAACACCACCCGCTCGCGCAGCAGCCGCGAGTAGATGTCGTAGGCGCGCTCGCCGCGGCCGCTTTGCTCGATGACAATCGGCACCATGCCGAGGTTCTGGGTCTGCAGGGCACTCATGGCTGTGGTTTGCGATGGAATGCGTCAAGGGTAGCATGCGCCCGCCCGATCGTCCGCAGCGCCGCCGCGGGGCAGGCCGCCCCCAGACAAAGCGCCCGGCCGGCACCCCGCGCCTGCGGGACGCCGGCCGGGCGGCCGGGACGGGAGAACTGCGTCGGCAGTCGCGTCAGCTCGACTGCGTCAGCTCGACTGCATCAGCTCGTCGAAGCCCAGGGTCTTGTCGGTGGTGCGCGCCTGGGCGAACACATGCTCGGCGACATTGTTCTCGATCACGATCGACTCGACCTGCGACAGGCGCTGCGGCTCGCCGTAGTACCAACGCACGACTTCCTGCGGGTCCTCGTAGCTCGACGCCATGTCCTCGACATGGGCGCGGATCTGCTCGGGCTTGGCGTGCAGTTCGTGCTCCTTGACCAGTTCGGCGACGATCAGCCCCAGCCGGACCCTCCGCTCGGCCTGGTCGCGGAACATGTCGGGGGCGATCGGCAGCTTGTCGACGTCCTTCATGCCGCGCGCCTGCAGGTCCTGGCGGGCGCCCTGGATCAGCTGCTCGATCTCCTCCTGCACCACTCCGGCGGGCAGGTCGACCGGGTTGACCTTGAGCAGCGCTTCCATCGCCGCGTTGCGGTTGCGCGCGCTCAGCCGGGACTTGACCTCGCGCTGCAGGTTGCGCCGGATGTCCTCGCGCAGCTTGGCGACGTCGCCGTCGGGAACGCCGAGTTCCTTGGCCAGCTCGGGCCCCATCTCGGGCACGTGCGGCGCCTCGACCTTGCGCACCTTGACCTCGAAGCGGGCGGTCTTGCCGGCCACCTCGCGGCCCTGGTAGTCCTCGGGGAAATGCAGGTCGAACTCGGCCTGCTCGTCGGCCTTGCGCCCGCCGACCCCGGTCTCGAACTCCGGCAGCATGCGGCCCTCGCCGAGCACGAAGGCGAAGCCCTCGGCGCTCCCGCCGGGGAACGCGACATCGTCGATCTTGCCGACGAAGTCCACGGTGACGCGGTCGCCCTCGCGCGCCGCGCCGTCGTCGGCGCCGCGTTCGCTGAAGGTGCGGCGCTGGCGGCGCAGCACGTCGACGGTCTTGTCCACCGCGGCGTCGTCGACCTCGCAGTGCACCCGCTCGACCTCGACGGTCGACAAATCCCCTAATGCGATGTCGGGATAGACCTCGAATTCGGCGTCGAAGGTGAAGGCCTCGGCGGCGTCGCCGACCTCGTGCGGGGTGAAGCGCGGCATGCCGGCCACGCGCACGTGGGCCGCACGCACGGCCTCGAAGAACACCTGGCCGACCTTGTCCTGCAGCACCTCGGCCTGCACCGACGCGCCATACCGCTTGTGGAGTACCGACAGCGGGACCTTGCCAGGCCGGAATCCCGACACCCGCGCGGTGCGCGACATGTTCTTCAGGCGTGCGTCGACCTCGCTTTGCAAGTCGCCCTTCGCCACCGACACGGTGATGCGGCGCTGCAGCTTGTCCAGGGTTTCTACTGCTGTCATGGAAAAATCCGTTAGTCGATCAAGGGTTCGGCCGGCGCCGGGTTGGTGCGAGGGGGGGGACTCGAACCCCCACGCCCGTGAGGGCGTCAGGACCTAAACCTGGTGCGTCTACCAATTTCGCCACCCTCGCTCCGATCCCTGCCGCGACCTTGCGCCCGGGTGCGCAGGCAAGCGCGCAGGCAACCGCGCCGGCGTCGGCGAAAAAAGCATTCTATCCTTTGCGCCGGGCCCGGCCGCCGACGCCGCAGGGCCGCGCCCTCGACACCGCCTTCGATGCCCGCCACCGATCCCCTGCACGAACTCCTGGCGCCGCGCGGCAGCGCCTGGTACTACGCCACCCTGCACCTGCCGCCCCGGCAGCGCAGGCCGCTGCTGCTGCTGCAGGCCTGGTGGCGCGCGGTCAGCGCGGTGCCGGCCACGGTGTCCGACCCGCTGGTCGCAGCGGCCAAGCTGGGATGGTGGCAGGCGCAGCTGCGGGCCGTCGATGAAGCCGCGGCCGAACACCCGCTGCTGCGCGAACTGCAGCCTGCGCTGCAGCCGCTGGCCGGCGCGACGGCGCTGCTGCGCCAGGCGCTGGACAGCGTGCCCACCGGCGCGCCGCCGCTGCGCGAGGACTGGCCGCAATTGCACCGGGAATTGCTCGGCGGCAGCGGCAACGTGGCGCGGGTGGCGCTGCGCCTGGCCGGTTGCGAGCAGCCGGCGGCGCTCGAGCACGCCGCCGAGCTGGCCGCTGCGCTGGACCTGCTGCGGCTGCTGCGCGACGTCGGCCGCGACGCGCGGCGCCAGCAGGTGCGCCTGCCGCGCTCGCTGCTGCGCGCCCACGGCCTGCACGAACAGCAGTTGCTGGACCTGCACGACAGCCCGCAACTGCGCGCCGCGCTGCGCCAAGCGGCGCAGGTCTGCAACCAGCGGCTGCAGGCCGCCGAGTCGCTGCGGCCGGGCGCGATGGGGCGCGCCGGGCGGCTGACCGCGTCGTTGTCGGCGATGGGTTTCGCGCTGCTGCGGGAAATCGAGGCCGCCGACGACACGCTGCTGCAGCAGCGCATCAGCCTGCCGCCGCTGCGCCTGCTGTGGGTCGCCTGGCGGGCACGCTGGCTGCGCCGAGCGCCCGCGGCGCGAGCCTCCTGAGCGCCCGCGGCGCGAGCCCCCCGAGCGCCCGCGGCGCGAGCCTCCTCAGCGCGCCGGCCGCGCGAATCCCCTGATCGCGCCCGCGGCGCGAGCCGGGCCGCTCAGGCCGGCTGCAGCATCCGGCGCAACGCCTCGGGCAGTTCCACGCTGGCGCGCCGGGCGTGGTCGATCCACACCACCCGCGCGCCGCCGTTGGCCACCACCACGTCGGGCTGGTCCTCGCGCCGCAGTTCGTAGTAGGTGTCGAAGCTGCTGCGACCCGGCCGGCCGGTGTACAGCCCCACCTGCACGGTGCCCGGGTAGCGCAACTCGCGCAGGAAGTTGCAGAAGGCGTTGACCACCACCGGCCCCTGTCCGGGCGGCGGCGCCTGCCCGCGCTGCACGGCCTGCGCCAGCATGCGCTCCATCCAGTCCATGCGGGCGATTTCCATGTAGCGGAAATACACCGTGTTGTTGACATGGCCCATGGCGTCCATGTCGCCCCAGCGCATCGCCACCGAGGTCGTGTACACCAGGTTGCGCTCGTCGGGAAGGCTCAGGTCGGCCATCGCTGCTGCCTCACACCCCGAAACCGTCGTCGGCGGCGATCACCGCGCCGTTGACAAAGTGGCTCTGGCCGCTGGCCAGCATCAGCAGCACAGGGTCGAGGTCCTGCGCCCGCCCGACGCGCTTGCGCGGCAGCATGTCGACGAGCTTGCGCCCGGCCTCGGTGTCCCAGTGCTCGTGGTTCATCTCGGTGTCGATGTAGCCCGGGCAGATGGCGTTGACGTTGATGCCGTAGCGCCCCCACTCCAGCGCCATCGCGCGGGTCATCTGCACCACCGCCGCCTTGGTCATCGCGTACACCCCGATCTGCGGGATCACCCGCAACCCGGCCATCGAGGCGATGTTGATCACCCTCCCGCCGGCCCAGGTGCCGGGCGCCATGCCGCGCGAGCGCGCGACCATGCGGCGCGCGACCTCCTGGGCGACGAAGAAGGCGCCCCGCACGTTGGTGTCGAACATGTGGTCGAAGTCCTGCGGCTGCACGTCCAGCAGCTTGCCGGCCACCGACACCCCGGCGTTGTTGACCAGGATGTCGATGTTTCCCACCTCGGTCTCGGCGTGGGCGATGGCGCCGCGGATGCTCGCCGGATCGTCGACATCGAGTTCGACGAAATGCGCGTCGCCGCCCTCGCCCTCGATGCAGGCGCGCAATTCCTTCAGCCGTCCGACGCGCCGGCTGCACAGCACCACGGCGGCGCCGGCGCGTGCCAGCGTGCGGCCGAACTGCCAGCCCAGGCCGCTGGAGGCCCCGGTGACGAGCGCGACGCGCCCGGAGAGATCGATGGTGTAGGACATGATGATGAGGGTTCCTCCAGGCCGCAGCGGCTGCCTGCACCGCCTCGATGCTACCCGCGGCGGCGCGCAGCAACAACGACGCGATGCGACGGCCGGGGCGGCCGCGCGGCAAGTGGTGGGCGATTTACCGATAATGGAGCCATGTCCGAACGAACCGTCGTCCCGCTGGTGGACCACCGCTACGCTGCCAGCGTTCCCGAAGTGCCGGCGACCGCTGTGCCCGCAGGCAGCCTGGTGAGCGACCGGCTCGGGCGGCCGCTGCACGACTTGCGGATCTCGGTCACCGACCGCTGCAATTTCCGCTGCACCTACTGCATGCCGAAGGAGATCTTCGACACCCAGTACGAATTCCTGCGCCACGACGAATTGCTGCGCTTCGAGGAGATCGAGCGCGTCGCGCGCGCCTTTGTCGAACTCGGGGTGCGCAAGCTGCGCATCACCGGCGGCGAGCCGCTGCTGCGCCGCGGGCTCGAGCAGCTGGTGGGCATGCTGGCCCGGCTGCGCGGCAGCGACGGCCAGGCGGTCGAGCTGACCATGACCACCAACGCCTCGGCGCTGGCGCGCAAGGCGCAGGCGCTGCGCGACGCCGGGCTGCAGCGCGTGACGGTCAGCCTGGACGCCATCGACGACGCGGTGTTCCGGCGCATGAACGATGTCGATTTCCCGGTCGCGACCGTGCTCGGCGGAATCGAAGCGGCGCAGCGCGCCGGGCTGCAGCCGGTGAAGGTCAACATGGTGGTGCAGCGCGGGGTCAACGACCACCAGGTGCTGCCGATGATCGAGCACTTCCGCGGCAGCGGCGTGGTGCTGCGGTTCATCGAGTTCATGGATGTCGGCTCGACCAACGGCTGGCGCATGGACCAGGTGCTGCCGGCGGCCGAACTGCTCGAGCGCATCGCCGGCCGCTACGCGCTGCGCGCGCTCGATCCCAACGTGGTCGGCGAAACCGCCGAGCGCTGGCAACTGGCCGACGGCAGCCTGGAGATCGGACTGATCTCCAGCGTCACCCGCGCCTTCTGCCGCGACTGCAACCGTGCCCGGCTGTCGATGGAAGGCAAGTTGTACCTGTGCCTGTTCGCCAGCCACGGCCATGACCTGCGCGCGCTGCTGCGCGGCGACGGCCAGCGCGGCGTCGCCGCGGTCGACGACGACCAGTTGCGCGCCGCCATCGCCCGCGTGTGGGGCGCGCGCAGCGACCGCTATTCCGAGCTGCGCGGCCAGGCCGCGCCCGAACTCGGGCAGCCCGGATCACGCCGGGTGGAAATGTCCTACATCGGCGGCTGAGTGCCGGCGCCGGCGCATGCGCGAGCCACCGCCCCCCCCGCCTTCGCCGGCCGAGCCGATCCCCCGCCAGCAGGTCACCGGCCTGCTGCTGGCCGGCGGGCGCGGTTCGCGCATGGGAGGCGCCGACAAGGGCCTGCTGCCGCTGCACGGCCGGCCGCTGGCGCAGCATGTGCTGGACCGTCTGCGGCCGCAGGTCGCCGAGGTGCTGCTCAGCGCCAACCGCCACGTCGAGGACTACGCCGCGCTGGGCGCGACGGTGCTGCGCGACGCCGACCCGCAGGCCTTCGCGGGCCCGCTGGCAGGCATCGCGGCGGGCCTGCGCGCGTGCGGCACGCCTTGGCTGCTGTGCGTTCCCTGCGACGCCCCGGGGCTGCCGCCGGACCTGGCGCACCGCCTGGGTGCCGCGGCGCTGGCCGCGGGCAGCCCCGCCGCGATCGCCGAGGCCGGCGGGCGCAGCCAGCCGGTGTTCGCACTGCTGCGCCGCGAACTCCTCGACTCGCTGCTGGACTACCTGGCCGGCGGAGGGCGCAAGGTCGAGACCTGGCTGCACTCGGTGGGCTGCGTCCGCGCCCGCTTCGACGACCCGCGGGGATTCGACAACGTCAACCTGCCGCAGCAACTGCAGGCGCTGCAGTCGCGCCCCGAGCACCCGGCCTGAACCCCGCTCCGCGTTGCGTCGCGCCTTCCATCGCGCTCCTGCCATGCCCTCCCCCGCCGCCCCCTCCGCCGACCACCCGCTCAGCCTGCAGCAGGCGCGCGAGCTGCTCGCGGGGCTGCCGGCGCCGACCCTGGAGAACACCGAGGTCGCGCTGCACGAAGGGCTGCAGCGGGTGCTCGGAGCCGACCTCGTCGCCCCGCTCGACGTGCCGCCTCACGACAACGCCGCGATGGACGGCTACGCGCTGCGTTCGGACGAACTGCTGGCCGATGCGCCGACGCGGCTGCGGGTGGCCGGGCAGGGCCTGGCCGGCCACCTGTTCGGCGGCGAACTGCCGCCGCGAGCCTGCCTGCGCATCACCACCGGGGCCGTGCTGCCGGCGGCCTGCGACTGCGTGGTGCCGCAGGAGCTGTGCCGGCTGGTCGACGGCGAAGTGCTGGTGCCGCCCGGGGCGACCCGCCGCGGCGCCCATGTGCGCCGGCGCGGCGAGGACCTGGCTGCCGGCCAGCCGGCGCTGCGCGCCGGCCGCCTGCTGCGTGCGGCCGACCTCGGGCTGGCGGCGTCGCTGGGGATCGGACGCCTGCAGGTGCGCCGCCGGCTGCGCGTGGCCTTCCTGTCCAGCGGCGACGAGCTGCGCTCCATCGGCCAGCCGCTGGACCCCGGCACGCTGTACGACAGCAACCGCCACACCCTGTGGGCGATGCTGACCCGCCTGGGTTGCGAGCCGCTGGACCTCGGGCTCCTCCCCGACGACCCGCAGCGGCTGCAGGCGGCGCTGCTGCGCGGCTGCGAGCAGGCCGACGTGGTGATCAGCTCCGGCGGCATGGGAGTCGGCGACGCCGACCACCTCGGGCGGACCCTGGCGCGGCTGGGCGACGTGCACTTTCGCAACCTGGCGGTGCGCCCTGGCCGCCCGCTGGCCTGCGGCACGCTGTCGTGCGCGGCCGGGCGCCAGGTGGTGCTGGTGGGGCTGCCGGGCAATCCGGTCGCGGTGATGGTGGCCTTCTATGTGCTGGTGCGCGAGCTGCTGCTGCGCCTGATGGGCACCGAGGCGTCGCCGCAACCGCTGCTGCGGCTGCGCGCCGCGCAGGCTCTGCGCAAGCGGGCCGGGCGCACCGAGTTCCAGCGCGCGGTGCTGAGCCGGCTGCCCGACGGCAGCTGGCAGGCGCACACCACCGGCAACCAGGGCTCCGGGGTGCTGCATTCGATGAGCCAGGCCGACGGCCTGCTGGTGCTGCACCACGAGCAGGGCGACGTGGCCAGCGGCGACTGGGTGGACTTCCTGCCCTTCGACGGACTGGTGTGACGCTGCGCCCGGCGGCCGGGCGCAGCCCGGCCCGGGGGGCAACCACTCAGAAAATGCTGTTGATCAGGTCCTCGCCCAGGCCGATGCCCGCACCCATCGCGATGGCCTGGCCGAAGCCGCCGCCGAGGAAGCCGCGCAACGCCGAGCCGAAGCCGCCTTGCTGGGGATAGCCGCCTTGCTGAGGGTAGCCGCCGCCCTGCTGCGGGTAGCCGGGCGCGTAGGCCGGCTGCTGCGCCTGCACCACCTGCTGCTGCGGCGCGCTTTGCAGGCGGTCGTGCTCGGCCTGCCACATGCCGTGGATGGCCTGCAGCAGGGTGTTGGTCTGCTGCTGCTGCGCCTGCACCGCCAGCGCGAGTTCGCGCAGGTCGAGCTGCCATTCGCGGGCGTCGGTGTTGCCGCCCTGCGCAGCGGCCTGCAGCTTGCCGGCCAGCGCCTGCAGCTGCTGGGAGATGGTCTGGTCCTGCGCCTGCAGCTGGGAGTAGGCCTGGTCGATGGTCGGCACGTCCATTTCACTTCTCCTTGGCATGGTTGATCGAGTATCGGGGGATCTCGATGGTCACATCCTCGTCGTCGACGATCGCCTGGCAGGACAGCCGCGACGTGGGCTCCAGCCCCCAGGCGCGGTCGAGCAGGTCCTCCTCGGCTTCGTCGGGCTCGCCCAGGGAATCGTAGCCCTTGCGAACGACCACGTGGCAGGTCGTGCAGGCGCAGGACATCTCGCAGGCATGTTCGATGGCCACGCCATGCTCGAGCAGGGCCTCGCAGATCGAGGTGCCGCGCTCGGCTTGCACGCGCGCACCCTCGGGGCAGTATTCCTGGTTCGGAAGGATGGTGATCACCGGCATCGCTTCAGTCTCCCGCCGCGCCGAGGCTGTCCACGCTGCGCCCGGCGAGCGCGCGCTGGATGCTGCGGTTCATGCGTTGCGCGGCGAAGGGCTCGGTGACCCGGGCCAGCCGCTCGGTGGTGTCGGCGATCGCCGCCGCGTCGTCGCCGCGCATGGCCTGCGCCAGATCGGCCATCGCCGAATGGATGGCATCGCGCGTGGTCGGATCGAGCAGGTCGGAGTCGGCCTGCATCGCGCCTCGCGTGGCCTGCAGCAGGCGCTCGGCCTCGACCTGGCGCTCGCGCAGCGCGCGCGCAGCGGCGTCGGCGTCGGCGCTGCTGAACGCCGCGCGCAGCATGTCGGCGATCTGCCGGTCGTCCAGGCCGTAGCTGGGCCGCACTTCGACCTGCGCCTGCACGCCGCTGCTGGATTCGCGCGCGCTGACCTGCAGCAGTCCGTCGGCGTCCACCTGGTAGGTCACCAGCACGCGCGCCGCTCCGGCCGGCATCGGCGGTATGCCCCGCAACTCGAAGCGCGCGAGCGAGCGGCAGTCCGCGACCAGTTCGCGCTCGCCCTGCACGACGTGCAGCGACATCGCGGTCTGGCCGTCCTTGAAGGTGGTGAACTCCTGCGCGCGGGCGGTCGGGATGGTGCTGTTGCGCGGAATGATGCGCTCGACCAGGCCGCCCATGGTCTCCAGCCCCAGCGACAGCGCGATGACGTCGAGCAGCAGGGTGTCGTCCTCCGAATGGCCGCTCAGCGCATGCGCCTGGCGCGCCGCGCCCAGCGCGACGACCTGGTCGGGGTCGAGGTCGACCATCGGCTCGCGACCGAAGAACTCGCGCACCGCGTCGCGCACCACCGGCATGCGGGTCGAACCGCCGACCAGGATGGCGCCCGAGGCCTCGTCGGGACCGATCCCGGCGTCGTCGAGCACCCGCTGCAGGATGTCCACGGTGCGACGGGTCAGGTCGGCGGTGCAGCGGGCCAGGTCGTCGCGTTCGAGCACGCGCTCGATGCGCCCGGCCTCGCCGAGGTCCAGCCGCACCGCGCTGTGCGGCTGTGCGCTGAGTTGCTCCTTGGCCAGGCGCGCCGCGCGCAGCAGCGCTGCCTGGGCCTGCGCATCGAGCGCGCCGAGTCCGGCGCCGCGAGCCAGTTCGGAGGCCAGCCGCTGGTCGTAGTCGTCGCCGCCCAGCGCGGTGTCGCCCCCGGTGGCCATGACCTCGAACACCCCGCGGCTGAGCCGCAGCACCGACACGTCGAAGGTGCCGCCTCCGAGGTCGTAGACCACCCACACTCCGGAGGCCGAGCGTTCCAGCCCGTAGGCCAGCGCGGCCGCGGTGGGTTCGTTGATCAGCCGCAGCACCTGCAGGCCCGCCAGGCGCGCGGCGTCCTTGGTGGCCTGGCGCTGGGCGTCGTCGAAATAGGCCGGCACGGTGATCACCGCGCCCACCGGTTCGACCTGCAGCGCCTCGCGGGCGCGCTCGGCCAGCACCCGCAGGATGTCGGCCGACACCTCGACCGGGGTCTTCACGCCGGCCGCGGTGCGCAGCGCCACCATGCCCGGGCGGTCCTCGTAGTCGTAGGCCTGGCGCTGCTGCGGCTGCAGGTCGGCGAGCTCGCGTCCCATCAGCCGCTTGACCGACACCACGGTGTTGCGCGGGTCGAGGGTCTTGTCGGCCAGCGCCTGCCAGCCGACCGCGGGCTGGGAGTCGCGCGCGTAGCGCACCGCCGACGGCAGCAGCACCCTGCCCTGCGCGTCGGGCAGGCATTCGGCGACGCCGCTGCGCACCGCCGCGACCAGCGAGTGGGTGGTTCCCAGGTCGATGCCGATGGCCACGCGCAGCTGGTGGGGATCGGGCGATTGACCGGGTTCGGAAATCTGGAGCAGGGCCATGCTGGGGTACGCGCGCGGTGGCCGCGCGCAACGGAAGGGACGGAAGGCACGAAAGGGACGGAAGGGCCGGCGGGCGTCGCCCGCTCAGGCCCCGGGGTCGGCGGGCCTGCGCGAGCGCTGCGCAGCCAGGTCGCGGCGGAACTTGTCGATGAACATCAGCACCCGCACCTCGGAACCGGCCTGGCAGGCCGCGCAGGCGCGCAGCCGCGGCTCGGCCGGCGCGCAGTCCAGGGCGCCGGCGATGCGTTGCAGCACCTGCGCGCGACGCTGCTCGACCCGCGCCTGCAACTCGCGCAGCGCGGCGGCGTCACCTTCGGCGCGCGCGTCGTCGAGTCGCTCGCGCCACTCCATCTGTTCCTCGAGGAACTCGACCGGCATCGCGGTATTGCATTCGGCGTCGACCTCGGCGCCGCGCAACCGGCACAGGTAGGCGGCGCGTGTCAGGGGGTCGAGCAGCGTGCGGTACGCGGTGTTGACCAGGGTCGACCACTGCATCGCCAGCCGGGCTTGCGCCGCGCTGGCGCCGGCGAAGCGGTCGGGGTGCACCAGCGCCTGCAGGCGCCGCCAGGCCTGGCCCAGCGCCTCGACGTCGAGGTCGAAGCGCTGCGGCAGCCCGAACAGCGCGAAGTGGTCGCCGGCGAAATCCGGCGTGGCCGCGCTCACCGGCTGTGGCGCATGGTCGCGACGGGAGTCGGAGCAGGCCTGCAATTCAGACCCGGAACGACTCGCCGCAGCCACAACGGTCGCGTTCATTCGGATTGCTGAACTTGAAGCCCTGCTGGAGTCCTTCCCGGACGAAGTCCAGCACGGTGCCGTCGAGATAGCTCAGGCTCTGCGGGTCGACCAGGATCTTCACGCCATGGCTTTCGAACACCTGGTCTTCAGGCGCGATCTGGTCGGCGTACTCGAGCTTGTAGGCCAGTCCCGAGCAGCCGCTGGTCTTGACTCCCAGGCGCACGCCCACGCCCTTGCCTCGGTCACCGAGGTACTTGGAGACATGCCTGGCTGCGGTTTCGGTCAGGGTGACGGACATTGCGATGCACTCCGCTGTGGGGTGGTAGGCGGGGGCGCCTCAGGCCGCGGCTTTTTCGGCGGCATCAGCGGGCCGGGCCTGGCCGTCGTGGCGCTGGCGGTAGTCGGCGACCGCAGCCTTGATCGCGTCCTCGGCCAGGATCGAGCAGTGGATCTTGACCGGGGGGAGCGCCAGCTCCTCGGCGATCTGGGTGTTGCGGATCGACAGCGCGTCGTCCAGGGTCTTGCCCTTGACCCATTCGGTGACCAGCGACGACGACGCGATCGCCGAGCCGCAGCCGTAGGTCTTGAAGCGGGCGTCCTCGATGATGCCCTGCTCGTTGACCCGGATCTGCAGTTTCATCACGTCGCCGCAGGCCGGGGCGCCGACCATGCCGGTGCCCACCGACGGGTCGTCCTTCGCGAAGGACCCGACGTTGCGGGGGTTCTCGTAGTGGTCGACCACTTTGTCGCTGTAAGCCATGATGTCCTCCTGATTCGTGCGGTCGTGTGGCGCGCTCAGTGCGCAGCCCACTGGATGGTGTTCAGGTCGATGCCTTCCTGGTGCATTTCCCACAGGGGGGAGAGTTCGCGCAGCTTGGCCACCTTTTCCTTGAGCAGCGCCACCGCCTGGTCGATCTGCTCCTGGGTGGTGAAGCGCCCGATCGTCATGCGCAGCGAGGAATGCGCCAGTTCGTCGCTGCGCCCGAGCGCGCGCAACACGTACGACGGCTCGAGGCTGGCCGAGGTGCAGGCCGATCCGCTGGACACCGCGATGCCCTTGAGCGCCATGATCAGGGATTCGCCTTCGACGAAATTGAAGCTTGCATTGACATTATGAGGCACGCGGTGTTCGAGGTTGCCGTTGATGTAGACCTCCTCGATGCCCTGCAGGCCCGCGAGCAGCCTCGCCTGCAGCATGCGCACGCGCTCGATCTCGGTTCCCATTTCCAGCCGCGCGATGCGGTACGCCTCGCCCATGCCGACGATCTGGTGGGTCGGCAACGTGCCCGAGCGCATGCCCCGCTCGTGGCCTCCGCCGTGCATCTGCGCCTCGATGCGCACCCGCGGCTTGCGCCGCACGTACAGCGCGCCGATGCCCTTGGGGCCGTAGGTCTTGTGCGAAGCCAGGCTCATCAGGTCGATCGGGCTGTTGCGCAGGTCGATGCCGACCTTGCCGGTGGCCTGCGCCGCGTCGACATGCAGCAGCACGCCGCGCTCGCGGCAGATCGCGCCGATCGCGCCGACGTCCTGGATCACCCCGATTTCATTGTTGACCAGCAGCACCGACGCGAGGATGGTGTCGGGGCGCAGCGCGTGCTTGAAGCGGTCGAGGTCGAGCAGCCCGTCGGCCTCGACGTCGAGGTAGCTGACCTCGAAGCCCTGGCGCTCGAGTTCGCGGCAGGTGTCGAGGGTGGCCTTGTGCTCGGTGCGCAGCGTGATGATGTGCTTGCCCCGCCCCTGGTAGAAGTGCGCCGCGCCCTTGATCGCCAGGTTGATCGACTCGGTGGCGCCCGAGGTCCAGACGAGTTCGCGCGGGTCGCAGTGCACCAGTTCGGCGACCTGCGAGCGCGCCCGCTCCACCGCCTCCTCGGCTTCCCAGCCCCAGGCATGGCTGCGCGAAGCCGGATTGCCGAAGTGCTCGTACAACCAGGGGATCATGGCCTCGACGACGCGCGGATCGACCGGGGTGGTCGCGCCGTAGTCCATGTAGATCGGAAAGTGAGGGGTGGTGGGCATGATCGGCGTGGTGGTGATCGGCGTGCGATCGGTAGCGTGCGTGCGTGCGCGGTAGTGGTGGTGGTGGTGGTGATGGTCGTCGGTCGGTCGGTCGGTCGGGCGGGCGGACGGTTGCCAGGCAGTGCCGCGGTGGGCGCCGGGACGCGAGGCCTTCGCGCCCCGGCGCGGGCATGCCCGCCGCGGGTTCAGGCCAGGTTCTGCGCCAGGTTGAACACCGAGTTCGGAGCCCTCACCTTCGACGGCTTGGCCGCAGGCATCGGCGACACCGGCTTGCGGATCACCGCGGTCTGCTCGATCGACACCCCCTGCGCCAGGTTCTGCTCGACCATGGCCTTCAGGTTGACCGAATCGAGGAATTCGACCATCCGGGTGTTCAGCGCGGCCCACAGGTCGTGGGTCATGCAGCGGCCGTCGGCGCCGTCGCCGTGGCAATTGGCCTTGCCGCCGCATTGGGTGGCGTCCAGCGGTTCGTCGACCGCGATGATCACGTCGGCGATCGAAATGTCCTCCGGACGACGCGCCAGGCTGTAGCCGCCGCCCGGCCCGCGCACCGACTCGACCAGCTCATGGCGGCGCAGCTTGCCGAACAACTGCTCGAGATACGACAGCGAAATGCGCTGGCGCTGGCTGATGCTGGCCAGGGTCACCGGCCCAAGGTGCTGGCGCATCGCCACGTCGATCATCGCGGTGACGGCGAATCGCCCTTTGGTCGTCAGTCTCATGGTGGTCTCCAAGTGTGCGAGCGCAGCCACCTGCCGGATCCTGGAATCGTGTCGCCAAGGCAGCAGGCGGGGCTGCGCAATACCTGACGAATTCAGTCGGGATTGTAGAAAGCCCGACTGGATTCGTCAACTTCTCGGCGCCTTACATCCGACAACACCGTGCAGCGCGTTGTCACAAACGCCAAGCCCGAACTGGTAAGAGTCGCACGCCCGCTGTTGGTTCCCCTAAAGCTTGATGGAATTTTCAAGTTATTGGCAGATAAAGGGTTTTTTAGGCCCCTCAGGGCGGCGCGAGTCGACGCAGCGCAGCGGGCGCGCGCGCCCGATCCAGCGAGATCGTCGGGGCATACAATGCGATCAACCAGAAATTCCGATGAGACTGACCCTCAGACAACTCGATGTCATGGTGGCCATCGCCCGCACCGGCAGCACCACGGAGGCGGGCAAGGAGCTGTCGCTGTCGCAGTCGGCGGTCAGCGCGGCGCTGGCCGAGCTCGAAAGCCAGCTCGACACCCGGGTGTTCGACCGCGTCGGCAAGCGCGTGGTGCTCAACGACTGCGGGCGGCTGCTGCTGCCGCGGGCGCTGGCGGTGCTCGACCAGATGCGCGAGATCGAGCATCTGTTCGACGATGGCGCAGGGGCGCTGCGGGTGGGCGCCAGCACCACCGTGGGCAACTACCTGATGCCCGCGGTGCTCGGCGCGTTCCAGCGGCGCTGGCCGCTGGCGCAGGTCGAGCTCGAGGTGGGCAACACCCGCGAGGTGATCGACGCGGTCGCCGCGTACCGGGTCGACCTGGGGTTCATCGAAGGGCCCTGCCACCACCCCGAGCTCGAGGTCCACGCGTGGATGGAAGACGAGTTGTGCGTGGTCGCCGCCCCGGGCCACGCGCTGTCGCGGCGGCCGGCGGCCACCGGCGCGCTGGCCGCGGCGCGCTGGATCCTGCGCGAACCCGGATCGGGCACCCGCGAGGCCGTCGAGTCGATCCTGCTGCCCCACCTGGGAACCTTCGGATCGGCGATGCACCTGGGCAACTCGGAGGCGATCAAGCGCGCCGTGGCCGAGGGCATGGGGGTGAGCTGCCTGTCGCTGCGGGTGGTGCAGGACTGGCTGGAAAGCGGCCGCCTGGTGCGCGTCGACCAGCACCTGCCCCGGCTGCAGCGCATGCTGTTTCGCATCCACCCGCGCCGAAAGGTGCTGTCGCTGCCGTTGCAGCGTTTCATCGAACATTGCAGCCACCAGCATTGAGTCCCCCGCCCCGCGTCCGGCGGCGGCCGCCCCGGCCAGCCCGCCGACCCGGGGCCTCAGTCGCCTGAATCCCCACCGATGACCATCTCCCCTTCCACCGCGCCCACTCCCCCCCGCCTGACCTCGCTGTCGCATGGCGGCGGCTGCGGCTGCAAGATCGCCCCCGCGCTGCTGCGGGACATCCTGCAGCAGCACCTGCCGCTGGCCGCCCCGCCCGAACTGCTGGTGGGCAGCGAGACCGCCGACGACGCCGCGGTCTGGCGCCTGAGCGACAGCCAGGCGCTGGTGGCGACCACCGACTTCTTCATGCCCATCGTCGACGACCCGGAGGATTTCGGAGCCATCGCCGCGACGAATGCGATTTCCGACATCTATGCGATGGGCGCGCGCCCGCTGCTGGCGCTGGCCATCGTCGGCATGCCGGTGGGGGTGCTGCCCGCGCAGACCATCGGCGCCATCCTGCGCGGCGGCCAGCAGGCCTGCGCGCGCGCGGGCATCCCGGTGGCCGGCGGGCACTCGATCGACTCGGTGGAGCCGATCTACGGGCTGGCGGTGATCGGCATCGCCGACCCGCGGCGCATCCGCCGCAACCGCGACGCCCGCGACGGCGATCGCCTGGTGCTGGGCAAGCCGCTGGGGGTGGGCATCTACTCGGCGGCGCTGAAAAAGGACCTCCTCGACGCGTCCGGCTACCGCGCGATGGTCGACGCGACCACCCGCCTGAACATCCCCGGGCCGCTGCTGGCCGAGATCGACGGCGTGCACGCGATCACCGACGTCACCGGCTTCGGCCTGCTCGGCCATGCGCTGGAACTGTGCCGCGGCGCCGGGCTCGGCGCCTGCCTGCGCGCGCAGGCCGTGCCGCTGCTGCCCGGGGTGCGCGAACTGGCCGCCGCCGGCGCCGTCACCGGGGCATCGCGGCGCAACTGGGACAGCTACGTCGACGAGGTCGACCTGCGCTGCGCCGACCCGCTGGCGCAGACCCTGTTCACCGACCCGCAGACCTCGGGCGGCCTGCTGGTCAGCTGCGCCGCCGAGGCGCTGCCGCGGGTGCTCGAGGTGTTCGCGGCCACCGGCTTCGCCGACGCGGCGGAGATCGGCAGCATGCGCGCCGCGCCGCGCAGGCTGGTGGTCGAGTAGGCCCTCAGGCCGCCCGTCGCCCCGCGCCGGCCGTGTCGGCCGCCGCGTCGGCCGCGGCTCGCGGCGCCTGCAGCGGGCCGCAGGCGCATTGCAGGTTGCGGTCGCCCCACACGTTGTCGACACGGCCGACAGGCACCCAGTACTTGGCCTGCCGCAGCTGCGGCAGAGGGAAAGCAGCCTGCTCGCGGCTGTACGGATGCTCCCAGGCTGCGTCGAGCAGCGACTCGGCGGTGAACGGCGCGGCCTTCAGCGGGTTGTCCTGGCGCGGCCACTCGCCGCGCTCGACGCGGGCGATCTCCTCGCGGATGCAGGCCATCGCCTCGACGAAGCGGTCGAGCTCGACCAGCGGCTCGCTCTCGGTGGGCTCGATCATCAGCGTGCCGGGAACGGGGAAGCTCATCGTCGGCGCGTGGAAGCCGTAGTCGATCAACCGCTTGGCGACGTCCTCGTTGGTGATCCCGCTGCCCTCCTTGAGGCCGCGCAGGTCGATGATGCATTCGTGGGCCACCCAGCCGCCCTGCCCGCCGTACAGCACCGGGAAATGCGGCGCCAGCCGGCGCGCCAGGTAATTGGCGCTGAGGATGGCCACCGCGCTGGCCTGGCGCAGTCCCTCGGCGCCCATCATGCGGATGTACATCCAGGCGATCGGCAGCACCGACGCGTTGCCCAGCGGCGCCGCGCTGACCGCGCCGACCGCAGCCGCAGCGCCGCCCGCGCTGGCATGCCCGGGCAGGAACGGCGCCAGGTGGGCGCGCACCGCCACAGGCCCGACACCGGGGCCGCCGCCGCCGTGCGGGATGCAGAAGGTCTTGTGCAGGTTCAGGTGCGACACGTCGGCACCGAACTCCGGCGGGCTGACCAGCCCGACCATCGCGTTCATGTTGGCGCCGTCGACGTAGACCTGGCCGCCGTGCCGATGCACGATGTCGCAGATCTCGCGCACCCGCGGCTCGAACACGCCATGGGTCGACGGATAGGTGATCATGCAGGCGGCCAGCCGCTGCGCGTGCTGGGCCGCCTTGGACCGCAGGTCCTCGAGGTCGACGCTGCCCTCGGCGTCGCAGGCCACCACCACCACCTGCATGCCCGCCATGTGCGCCGAGGCCGGATTGGTGCCGTGCGCCGACGAAGGGATCAGGCACACGTCGCGTCCGGCGTCGCCACGGCTGAGGTGCCAGGCGCGGATCGCCAGCAGCCCGGCGTATTCGCCCTGCGAGCCGGCGTTGGGCTGCAGGCTGACCGAGTCGTAGCCGGTGGCCTGCGCCAGCCACTGCTGCAGCTCGGCCGCCAGGCGCCGGTAGCCGCGCAACTGCTCGGCGGGGGCGAAGGGATGCAGGTCGGCGAACTCGGGCCAGCCGATCGGCTCCATCTCGCTGGTGGCGTTGAGCTTCATGGTGCACGAGCCCAGCGGGATCATCGCGCGATCGAGCGCGATGTCCTTGTCGGCCAGCCGCCGCAGGTAGCGCAGCATCTCGGTCTCGCTGTGGTGGGCGTGGAACACCGGGTGCTCCAGGTACGCGCTGCGGCGCGCCAGCACCGCCGGCCAGCGCGGCGCGCCGCCCGCCTCGACGGCGTCGAACACCCCGGGCTGCTGCTGCGGCGCCCGGCGCACCGCGGCGAACACCCCGAGCAGCGCCAGCACGTCGGCGCGCTCGACCGTCTCGTCCAGCGTGATGCCGACCGCGTCGGCGCCGGCACGGCGCAGGTTGATTCCGGCGGCCACGCTGGCGGCATGCACCGCCTCGGTGTCGCCGGCGGTGAGCACGCACAGGGTGTCGAAAAAGCTGTCGTGGCGCAGCCGCCAGCCCTGGGCGCGCAGCCCGTCGGCGAGCGCGCAGGTCATCGCATGCACCCGGCGGGCGATGCGCAGCAGGCCCTCGGGGCCGTGATAGATGGCGTACATGGCCGCCAGCACAGCCGGCAGCACCTGCGCGGTGCAGATGTTGCTGGTGGCCTTCTCGCGGCGGATATGCTGCTCGCGGGTCTGCAGCGCCAGGCGCAGCCCGGGGTTGCCGCGCGAGTCCACGCTGGCGCCGACCAGGCGCCCGGGAAGCTGGCGCTTGAGGGAGTCGCGCACCGCCATGTAGGCGGCGTGCGGGCCGCCGCAGCCCAGCGGCAGGCCGAAGCGCTGGGTCGAACCGACCGCGATGTCGGCGCCGATCTCTCCGGGCGACAGCAGCACGGTCAGCGCCAGGATATCGGCAGCCAGGATCACCAGGCTGCCGCGGCGGTGCAACTCGGCCACCAGTTCGCGCAGGTCGTGCACCCCGCCGTCGACTCCCGGATACTGCAGCAGCACCGCGAAGTACTCGCCGCGCGCGGCCTGCTCCAGCGGCCCGCTGACCACCCGCAGACCGATCGGCTCGGCGCGGGTGCGCAGCACCTCGAGGGTCTGCGGCAGCACGTCGTCGGCGACGAACACGGCGTCGGAGGCGTGCTCGCCGGCGCGTCGCGCCAGGGTCACGGCCTCGGCCGCCGCGGTCGCCTCGTCGAGCAGCGAGGCATTGGCCACGTCCAGCCCGGTGAGATCGGCGACCATGGTCTGGAAGCTCAGCAGGGCCTCGAGCCGGCCCTGGCTGATCTCCGGCTGATACGGCGTGTAGGCGGTGTACCAGGCCGGGTTCTCCAGCACGTTGCGGCGGATCACCCCGGGCATGTGGGCGTTGGCGTAGCCCTGGCCGATGAAACTGCGCAGCACCCGGTTCTCGCGAGCGATGCGGCGCAGCTCCTGCAGCGCCTGCTGCTCGCCGCACGCCGGCGGCAGGTCCATCGCTGCCTCGCGCCGGATCGACTGCGGGATGACCGACTGCATCAGCGCGTCCAGGCTGTCGACGCCCAGGGTACGCAGCATATGGGCCTGCTGCCGGGAATCGGGGCCGATGTGGCGCCGCCTGAAGGCATCGCCATCCTCGAGTTCGGCCAGACCGGGAAATTGCGCTACGGACATGATGCTCTGGGCTCCAGGGCCGGCGGCCGCCGCGACGGGCGGTCGCCGGAAAAGGGGGGGTGGGCCGCCGGCGGGCGGCGGCGCGGGCCGCGCGCTCAGGCGCCGGCCAGCAGGCGCTCGTAGGCGGCGGCGTCGAGCAGGGTATCGAAGTCGGCCGCATTGCCCGGGCGCAGCCGGAAGAACCAGCCCGCCCCCTGCGGGTCGCTGTTGGCCAGCGACGGGTCGGCCACCAGCGCGTCGTTGACCGCGACGATCTCTCCGGCCAGCGGCATGTAGACGTCGGCGGCCGCCTTCACCGACTCGACCACCCCGGCCGCGTCCTTGGCGGCGAAGCTGCGCCCGGTCGCCGGCAGCTCGACGAACACCACGTCACCCAGCGCGTCCTGCGCGTGGGTGGTGATGCCCACCGTCAGGGTGCCGTCGGATTCCAGGCGGACCCATTCGTGGTCGGGAGTGAACTTGGTGGTCATGGCAGGGGCTCCGGAAGGTTGGGGTGAAGAACTCTGGGGGCAGCGGGATCGGATGTGCGGGCGCACGGCCCGCCGTCGCGGCGGGCGGGCGGCCGGGCGCTCAGGAGCGCGCGTAGCGGTGGGGCACGAAAGGCATGTCGACCACCCGCATCGGCAGCAGCTTGTCGCGCACCACGGCCAGCAGTTCGGTGCCCGTGGCCGCGCAGGCGGTGTCGACGTAGGCCATCGCGATCGCCGCGTCGGCGCTGGGAGTCAGCGCGCCGCTGGTGACCCGCCCGACCGTGCCGCCGGCGGCATCGCGCAGTTCGGCGCCCTCGCGCACCGGGGCGCGCTGCAGGCCGCGCAGGCCCACGCGCACGCGGCCCAGGCTCGACGGGTCGGCCAGCTGCGCCAGCACCACCTCGGCGCCGGGGAAGCCCCCGGCACGCGCGCCGCCGCTGCGGCGGACCTTCTGGATCGACCATTGCAGGCCGGCCTGCACCGGAGTGGTGGCGGTATCGATGTCATGGCCGTACAGGCACAGCCCGGCTTCCAGGCGCAAGGTGTCGCGCGCGCCCAGGCCGGCAGGCGCGACGTCGGGCAGCGACAGCAGCGCCTGCGCCAGCGCGGCCGCATGTTCGGCCGGCACCGAGATCTCGAAGCCGTCCTCCCCGGTGTAGCCGCTGCGGCTGAGGAACACATGGGCATGGCCGACGCTGGCCGGCAGCCGCGCCCAGGCCACGTCCATGAAACGCAGTTCGCGCACCGCGGGAATCAGGCCTTGCAGCGCCTGCGCCGCGCGCGGCCCCTGCAGCGCGAGCAACGCGTGGCGCGGCAGCGCCTCGATGTCGCAGCGCGCAGCCAGGTGGCCGCGCAGCCATTCGAGGTCATGCTGCTTGCGCGCGGCGTTGACCACGACGAAGTATTCGTGCGCCGCTCCGGCGTCGCCGCTGCGCGGACGGTGCGCCACCATCAGGTCGTCGAGGATGCCCCCGCCGGCGTCGAGCAGCAGTCCGTAGCGTTGCCTCCCCGCCGCCAGCCCGAGCACGTCGATCGGCAACAGGGTCTCCAGCGCCTGCGCCGCCTGCTCGCCGCGCAGGCGCAACTGGCCCATGTGCGAGACGTCGAACAGCGAGGCGCAGCTGCGGGTGTGGCGATGTTCGGCGACGATGCCCTTGGCGTACTGCAGGGGCATCGAGTAGCCGGCGAACGGCACCATGCGGGCGCCGAGGCTCAGGTGCAGGTCATGCAGCGGGGTGCGCTGCAATTCGGCCGCATCGGCGGCGGGTGTCGGATCGGACAAGCCAGGCTCCTCGGAACACAGTTCGCTCCGGGCGACTGCCCGGTGCTCCCGCCCCCGCTGTCCTTGGTACCTGAGAGATTGACCCGACCTGCGCCGGGCTTGCCCCTTCGGTGGGCGCCTGCGCGGCGCCGCTCTCCAGTGAGGTGAACCCCACGCCGGGGTCCCGTCAGTCCTGGCGCCTGCGCGGTACGCCTGCCGGCACGGCCCTACAGGCCGCGCCGCCGGCTTACGCCTTCGGCGGCCCGGGGCGAGACTGCTGCGCGCCGGGCACTCTCCTGACGGCGCGAAGTGTAGCCCAATCGACGCAGCGCGGGCATCCCCCGCGCGGGTGGGTCGCAGCGGCCGCCTGCGCCGGTGTCAGCGCTCGCGCTTGTCGGACGACGAAGCCGGCGCGCGCAGCCCCAGGCGGCGGCGCGCGCGCAGGTTGCGCTCGGCCTTGCGCTCATCGATCTTGGACATCTCGCGCCGCTGGGACACCCCGAACATCGGGTCGATGATCTCCCACCACAGGAAGACCAGCCCCAGCGGCACCAGGATCCACCACCACGACAGGGTCGCGAAGGGCCCGACCTTGCCCAGTTTCAGGCCGAGTAGCGCGATAGCAACAAGCAGGATCCACATCGAGCATCTCCCAGGATTGGCCAGGCACGGGCTTGGAATGCATAAGGTAAAGGACCCAAGCAGGTGTTTCAACGCCCCGCGAGGCAGCGCTCCGGGCTGCCGCTCGCAATGCGGCCTCGGGTAGCATATCCTTCGCTGTTGCGGCGAGGGGGTTTTTACCTTCTCGCGGTCAACGTGCCGGCGCACGGCTGCGTTATTGTGCACAGCGCCCCGCGCCAACGCTTCGCTCAACCTTGGAGATCGAGAATGAAAAGGATTGTCATTGGTGTCGCGCTCGCCGCCGCTGCCATTTCGCAGGTGTACGCGGCCGACATGATGGCGCTGGCCAAGTCGAAGAACTGCCTGGCCTGCCACGCCATCGACAAGAAGCTGGTCGGCCCCTCGTACGAGGACGTGGCCGCCAAGTACGCCGGCAAGCCCGGGGCCGAAGCCAAGCTGGTGAACGCGGTGCTGCACGGCGTGTCGGGGACCTGGGGTCCGGTGCCGATGCCCGCCAACCCGCAGGTCACGCCGGCGCAGGCCAAGGAACTGGTGCAGTGGATCCTCAGCCTGAAGAAGAAGTGATGCATCGCTGACGGGTCGCGGCCGGGCAGCCCGCAGCGGGCCGCCGCCGACCCGACGCGGACGACGGGAGCCTGGGCTCCCGTTTTTTTTCGCCGCCGCGCGGCGGCCGTCAGCGCAGCGGACTGCGCTCGGGCGGCACCTGCTGCAACTGGGTCAGCGTGGTGCTGATGTGCGCCTCCAACGCGAGCGCGGCGCGCGCGTCGGCGCGGCGCAGCGCCGCCTCGAAGATCTCCTGGTGCTCGCGATGGACGTCGCGGGCGCTGTTCTCGAGGCCGACGCACAGCCTGCGGTAGCGCTCTCCGTGCTGCGAGAGGATGTGCAGCATGTGGTAGGTCCACGGGCTGGCGGCCGCGGAGATCAGCTGCTCGTGGAACACCCGGTTGCAATCCTCCCACGCCGGCAGCAGCTCGAGGGAGATCGGCTGCTCGTAGGCGCTCAGCCGCTCGAAGGCGGCGCGCACCCGCTGCTCCCACTGCGCGTCGCCGTTGCGCACCGACTGCCGCAGCGCATCGACCTCGATGTGGATGCGCAGCCGCGTCAGGTCCGCCAGGTCCTGCAGCGACACCGGGGTGACGCGAAAGCCGCGCTGGCCCTCGGCGATCACCAGCGCGTCGCTGACCAGGCGGGTGAGCGCCTCGCGCAGCGTTCCGGCGCCGACCCCGTAGTCGTCCTTCAGGTGTTCCACCCGCAGCTTGGTGCCCGGCGGGTACCAGCCTTCGATGATGTGCCGCCGCAGCCGGGTGTAGGCCATCTCGGCCAGCGTGCGCGGCGCTCCCGCCGCCTGCTCGGCCCCTGGGAATTCGAACACCTGGCTCATGGCTGGCCGCCCGCCGGAGCCGCGCGGGTCCTCGGGGAATCGCTGCCGCGGCCGAGGCGGTAGCTGAGCTGGGCGCGGCTGATTCCCAGCATGCGCGCGGCGGCGGCCAGGTTGCCGCGCGCCATGTCGACCGCCTCGGTGAGCAGGCCATGCTCCAGGTCGTCCAGGCTCTCGCCGCAAGTGCGCAGCTTGTGCAGCAGCGAGCGGCAGTCCAGCGCGCTGCCCGGGCGCGGCGCGAGCTGGCCGCTGGGGTCGACCGGCACCCCCGAGGGCATGCCGATGCCGGGAAACAGGTCGGCGGCGTCGACCGCGCAGCCCGGGCGCGCCAGGATGACCGCCCGCTCGACCAGGTTCTCCAGTTCGCGCACATTGCCCGGCCAGTCGTGGGCGCGCAGCGCGGCGTAGGCGTGGTCGGTGAGCAGCGGCACCGGCTTGCCGTGCAGCGCGGCGAAGCGCTCGAGCATGGCCGATGCCAGCGGCTCGATGTCGTCCAGGCGCTCGCGCAGCGGGGGAATCGGCACCGGATAGACGTGGACGCGGTAATACAGGTCGGCCCGGAAGCGCCCGTCGCGCACCGCCGCCTCGAGGTCGCGGTTGGTCGCCGCCACCAGCCGCACGTCGACCTTGCGCGAGTGTGTCGCGCCCAGGCGCTCGACCTCGCCTTCCTGCAGCACCCGCAACAGCTTGGCCTGCGCCTGCAGCGGCAGTTCGCCGATTTCGTCGAGGAACAGCGTGCCGCCGTCGGCGCGCTCGAAGCGTCCCGGGCGGGTCGCCTGCGCGCCGGTATAGGCGCCCTTCTCGGCGCCGAACAGCTCCGACTCGATCAGTTCATGGGGGATGGCGGCGCAGTTGATGGCCACGAAGGGCTTGTCGCTGCGCGGGCTCAGCGCATGCAGCGCGCGCGCGAAGCGCTCCTTGCCGACCCCCGTCTCGCCCGTCAGCAGCACGGTCACCGAGGTGCGCGCCCCGGTCTGCAGCAGCGCGTAGGCGCGGCGGAAGGCCTCGGACTGGCCGATCAACTCGGTGCGCTCCTCGTCGGCCGCCATTTCCAGGCGCAGCGACTCGACCTGGGTCTGCAGGTCCTGCATGGTGCGCAGCATCGAACCGGGCTCGAAGTACGAAGCCAGGTCCTCGGCGTCCTCCCATTCCTCGCGCGGCTTGCCGACGATGTGGCAGCAGGCGTCGCCGCGCCCCACGCACTGCACTTCCTTGAACAGGATCGGCCGCCCCATGAACGCGCTGGTGTAGCCCGACGCGTAGCCGATGAGCATCCAGCACACCGGGTAGTCCTGCACGCCGAAGTCGCGCTTGTGGGTCTCGGCCTCCCACGAATGCACCCACTGGAACTCGCCGCGGAAATGCCCGGTCGCCGGGTCGGCATCGAACACCAGCGGCGTGACCTGCACCGCGCCTTCGAGCATGTGCAGCTGCGGCCCGACCACGAACATGTCGTACAGCGTCGCCTGCGGACGGATCTGCCGCGCCAGCGCCGCGTCGCGTTCGCCGGCGGCGAAGCCGGCGCGGGTGAACACCCGCCGCGACTGCTCGGGGCCGACCCCCTGCATGAGTTCGCGCCGCAGCGCCCCCAGCGCCGCGGTATGCACCAGCACCATGCGCTGCCCGGCCAGCCAGATGCGGCCGTCGCCGGTGGAAAAGTGGATCAGCCGGCGCAGGTCGGCGTCGCTGGGCAGCGGCGGAAGCTTGGTCTTGCTCATCGGTTTCGTCGAGATTTCCATAGCTCCAGGTTTCCGGTCAGCTTAGGCCGGGGTTGATGATTTCGTCAAATCCTCTTCCGATGAATTCATCAAATCATCAATTCCACCCCGAAGTTCCTCAATTTAGCCCGTCAATGCGCCGGGTCACGCATTAGGGTTAACCCCAAAGAGCGCGGTGATCGAGGCCGCCCGAAGTGGGTGTTTTCCCTAAATTCTCGAGAATTTGCCTTATGGACCGCTTCGCTGGCACGTTTGCTGCTCCACCACCGGCGAACCGGAGACGCAACGTGAACCAGCCCTCTTCGATCCAGGCAGACCCCGGCGACTTCGACCCGCGACGACGTTTCGTGCGGGTCACCGGGGTCAGCTCGAGGGGTTTCGTGGAATTCGAGTTCAGCATAGGCAGTCCCGAATTGTGCGTGGAACTGGTGCTGCCGCCGGCGGCTTTCGAGGAATTCTGCGCCGCCCAGGCGGCGCAGCGCCTGGATGCCGACGACGCAGGCACCGCGCACACGCCCGCTGCAAGGCCCATCGACGACAACCAACTCAGGAGCAAGCGATGACCCTGGATCTGAAGACCGTGGACATCAAGCCGCTGCGCCACACGTATGCGCATGTGGCGCGCTATATCGGCGGCGACAAGAACGCCTCGCGCTACCAGGAAGGCACCTTCGGCGCCCAGCCCGAGGTGAACTTCCACTACCGCCCGACCTGGGACCCCGAGCACGAGCTGTTCGACGCGTCGCGCACGGCCATCCGCATGCGCGACTGGTACGCGTTGCGCGACCCCCGCCAGTTCTACTACGCCAGCTGGACCATGACCCGCGCCCGCCAGCAGGACGCGATGGAAGCCAATTTCGACTTCGTCGAGTCGCGCGGCATGGTCGACACCATCCCGGAGGAGCTGCGCCTGCGCACCCTGCGCGTGCTGGTGCCGCTGCGCCACGCGGCTTGGGGCGGCAACATGAACAACTCCCAGGTGTGCGCTCTGGGCTGGGGAACCGCCTTCACCGCGCCGGCGATGTTCCACGCCATGGACAACCTCGGCGTGGCGCAGTTCCTGACCCGGCTGGCGCTGCTGCTCGAAGGACCCGACGAACTCGATCGCGCCAAGTCGGCGTGGATGGACGCGCCCAGCTGGCAGCCGCTGCGCCGCTACGTCGAGGACACCCTGGTGGTGCAGGATCCGGTGGAACTGTTCGTGGCGCAGAACGCCGCGCTCGACGGACTGCTCTACCCGCTGGTCTACGGCAGCTTCGTCGACGACCACGTGGCGCTGGCCGGCGGCAGCGCGGTGGCCATGCTCACCGCCTTCATGCCCGAGTGGCACGAGGAAAGCGCGCGCTGGATCGATTCCGTGCTCAAGACCATGGCCGCCGACTCGGCCGACAACAAGGCGCTGTTGCAGAAGTGGCTGGCCAGGTGGGAGCAGCAGGCGGCCGCCGCGCTGCAGCCGCTGGCCGAACTGGCACTGGGTGTCGCGGGCGCGGGCGCGCTCGACGAGGCCCGCCAGCAACTGCGCGCCCGCCTGGCCAAGGCCGGGCTGGAACTGTGACCCCCTCACCGCGAGACCTCACGCCATGTCCAATGTATTCATCGCCTTGCAGACCAACGAGGAAACCCGCCCCGTGATCGAGGCCATCCTGGCCGACAACCCCCATGCGGTGGCGGTGGAATCGCCGGCGATGGTCAAGATCGATGCCCCCGACACGCTGAGCATCAAGCGCGCCAGCATCGAGGAGCGCACCGGCAGCACCTACGACCTGCAGCAACTGCACGTGAACCTGATCTCCCTGTCGGGCCACATCGACGAGGACGACGACCAGCTCACGCTGAGCTGGAAACACTGAACCCCTAGACCCGCAGGAGACAAGCACCATGGATACACGCACCGCCAAGCCGCGGCTCGGCCTGAAGGAGCGCTACGCCGCGATGACCCGCGGCCTGGGCTGGGAGACCACCTATCAACCGATGGACAAGGTCTTCCCCTACGACAAGTACGAAGGCATCAAGATCCACGACTGGGACAAGTGGCAGGACCCGTTCCGGCTGACCATGGATGCCTACTGGAAGTACCAGGGCGAGAAGGAACGCAAGCTGTACGCGGTGATCGACGCCTTCCAGCAGAACAACGGCTTCCTCGGCGTGACCGACGCGCGCTACGTGAATGCGCTCAAGCTGTTCATCCAGGGGGTGTCGCCGCTGGAGTACTACGCCCACCGCGGCTTCGCCCACGTCGGCCGGCATTTCACCGGCGCCGGCGCGCGCATCGCCTGCCAGATGCAGTCGGTCGACGAACTGCGGCACTACCAGACCGAGACCCACGCGATCTCGTCGTACAACAAGTTCTTCAACGGCATGCACCACGCGAACCACTGGTTCGACCGCGTGTGGTACCTGTCGGTGCCCAAATCCTTCTTCGAGGACGCCAACACCGCCGGGCCGTTCGAGTTCCTCACCGCGGTCAGCTTCTCGTTCGAGTACGTGCTGACCAACCTGCTGTTCGTGCCGTTCATGTCGGGCGCGGCCTACAACGGCGACATGTCGACCGTGACCTTCGGCTTTTCCGCGCAGTCCGACGAGTCGCGCCACATGACCCTGGGCATCGAATGTATCAAGTTCATGCTCGAGCAGGATCCCGGCAACGTGCCCATCGTGCAGCGCTGGATCGACAAGTGGTTCTGGCGCGGCTTCCGGCTGCTCACCCTGGTCGGCATGATGATGGACTACATGCTGCCCAAGCGGGTGATGAGCTGGCGCCAGGCCTGGGAGATCTACGCCGAGCAGAACGGCGGCGCGCTGTTCCGCGACCTGGCGCGCTACGGCATCCGCGAGCCCAAGGGCTGGAAGGACGCCTGCGAGGCCAAGGACCACATCAGCCACCAGGCCTGGG
>JAJZVU010000039.1 GCA_021845505.1 Pseudomonadota bacterium
GACCAGTACGCGGTCAACGGAGCCACCCGGACCGACCGGGTCACGCTGGGCACCAGCGGAGCCTTCCAGGTCTCCAGCCAGGTACCCCAGGGCGACAGCTACCAGGTCAGCGTCGCCACCCAGCCCCCGGACCAGTACTGCACGGTCGCCCAGGGCAGCGGCACCGCGCAGGCCTCGGTCAGCAACGTCGCGGTGACCTGCGCGGCCGGGACCGAGAGCGTGCTGGCGGCGCTGCCGGGCAGTGTCGATCCCGAGGAATTGGGAGTCCCGCTGCTCGCGTCGAACGGCGATATCTACGAAAGCGCCTATGTCGGTGGCGCCCATACCAACGGCGCGATCGTGCAGATCACCCCGGCCGGCAAGGTCTCGGAGCTGTATTCCTTCGCCGGCGGAACGAGCGACGGCGCCGGCCCCAACCAGACGCTGGTGCAGGGACCGAACGGCGACCTCTACGGGGTCACCGCCAGCGGCGGGCCGAACAATGGGGGAAGCATTTTCGAACTGACCCTCGCCGGCAGCGAAAAAGTGCTGCATTTCTTCTCCGGCGGAACGACCGACGGCGCTACCCCCAGCTCGCCGCTGCTGCTGGCCGCCGACGGCAATCTCTATGGAGTGACCGAAAGGGGCGGAGCCGGCGGCTGGGGCACGCTGTACCGCATCAGCCCGAGCGGGACCTACTCGGTGATCTACTCGTTCCCGGCCGCCGCTGGTTCACCACTTAGCGCCCCTGCCGGCCCGCTGACCCAGGCCAGCAACGGCGAACTGGTCGGAACCTGCACGAGCGGAGGGACGACGGACTTCGGCGGAGTCTTCACCTTCGACCTGAAGACCGACACCGAAACCGACCTCGCGATGGGCGCCGGCACCTTCACGAGGCCCCAGAACGGCGTCGTCCAGGCCAGCGACGGCAACTTCTACGGAGTGACCACCTACAGCGCGAGCAACGTACTGTTCGAGGTCACGCCGAGTGGAACCGCGAGCGTGGTCTACAACTTCAATGCCGGCACCCCGGGTGCGCTCACCGGCGCGGTCGGCCCGCTGGTGCCGGCCAGCGACGGCGAGTTGTACGGGATCGCCAGCGGCGGCGGCAGCGGCAGCGGCGGCGGGGTGTTCCGCTTCGACCCCGCCACCGCCACGCTGACCACGGTCGATGCGTTCAGCAACGCCACCGGCAGCCTGGACTACGGCCCGCTCAACGGCCTGGGCCTGGGCAGCAACGGCTGGCTGTACGGCTTGTTCGGCTCGCCCAATCCGGGTGGCGTGTTCGCGATCGACTGAGTACCCAGCGATGCCCGGCCGTGCGCGGCCTGCCGCCGACAAACCCCCGCGCGCTTCGACCACAAGGGCGCCGCGGTCTTCGGCGGCAGCGGCCGCGTCGGAGAATCGACATCGGACAGTCGGCATCGGACAGTCGGTGTCGGACAATCGGCGTCGGAGGATCGGCGTCGCCAGGCGCGTGGCCTGCGGGGAGTCGAGCTTGAACATCCTGGCTGCGAAGTCGCGCCGGGCCGCAGGGTCCGGCGCATGGTTCAACGCATGGTCCGGCGCATCGACCGCCCGGCTGCTCGTCGCCTGCATCGCGGCACCGGTTGCGCAGGCGGTGGCTGCGCAGGTCGTCGCGGAACCGGTGGTCCCGAAACAGGCGGTCCCGGAACAGGCGGCCGCGCCATGGCCGCCGGCCCGGCTCGCCGCTCCGGCGCCCGCGGCAGGTACGCCGCCTGCGGCGGCGCGGCCCGGGATCAGGCCTTGACCAGGTACGCGACCAGCCCGCGCATCAGCATGTCGATCGCGATCGCCGACAGGATCAGCCCCATCAGCTTCTCGGCAGCGCGCAGCACCGCGTCGCCGAGCAGCGACAGCAGCCTGTCCGCGAGCAGCAGCACCAGCGCGGTGATGGCCATCGCGGCGCTCAGCGCCAGGATGTGCAGCCCGATGGTCTTCCAGCTTCCGCTGCCCAGCAGCAGCACCGCGGCCAGCGCCGAAGGGCCGGCGAGCAGCGGAACCGCCAGCGGGAAGATCAGCGGCTCGCCTTGCGCCGGGTCGCCGAACATCGCCTCGCTGCCCGAGAAGATCATCTTGATCGCCACCAGCAGCAGGATCATCCCTCCGGCCACCTGCAGCGACGACTGCTCCAGCCCGAGCAGTTCGAGGAAGCGCCGGCCGGCCGCCATGAACAGCAGCAGCACCAGGTAGGCGATCGCGGCTTCGCGCAGGCTCACCCAGGTGCGGCGCGCCGGGTCGACATGCCGGGTCACCGCGAGGAACATCGGCAGGTTGCCCAGCGGGTCGAGGATCAGCAGCAGCAGGATCAGCGTGGACCAGAAGTCGTGGCGTTGCGGCATCGCGGACGCTCAGGCTCGGGGGTGGTGGCGGGAATGCAGTTGGCGCAGCCGCTCGCGGGCGACGTGGGTGTAGATCTGGGTGGTCGAGATGTCGGCGTGGCCCAGCAGCAGCTGCACCACCCGCAGGTCGGCGCCGTGATTCAGCAGGTGGGTCGCGAAGGCGTGGCGCAGGGTGTGCGGCGAAAGCCTCACGTCGATTCCGGCGGCCAGCGCGTAGCCCCGCAGCAGCGTCCACACCATCTGCCGGGTCAGCGCAGGCGCGCCGCGGCGCGCCGCGCGCCGCGGGCCCGACGCAACGAACACGAAGTCGCTGGCGGCGCCGCGCAGCAGTTCGCCGCGCGCCGCCTGCAGGTAGCGCTCGAGCCAGTACGCCGCCGCCTCGCCGAAGGGCACCAGCCGGTCCTTGCCGCCCTTGCCCGCCTGCACCCGCACGACCGATTCGTGGAGGCCGAGTTCGTGCACCTTGAGGCCGACCAGCTCGCTGACCCGCAGCCCGCTGGCGTACAGCAGCTCGAGCAGCGCGCGGTCGCGCAGCCCCCGCGGCTGCTCGACGTCGGGGGCCTCGAGCAGCGCCTCGACCTGCGCTTCGGTCAGCGCGCCGGGGCGGCGCGCGGGCTGGCGAGCCCGCTCGAGCTTGACGGTGGGGTCGTCGGCGCGCAGGCCCTCGCGCAGCGCCCACGCGTAGAACCTGCGCAGCACCGCCAGCCGCCGGTTGGATGCGCTGGGCTTGCTCGACGGATAGCGCTCGGCCAGGTAGGCCATCAACTCGCCCTCGCCGGCCTGCCGCAGCCCGGGGCGCGACCCCGCGGCCAGCCAGCGGGAGTACAGCAGCAGGTCGCTGCGGTAGGCCGCCAGCGTGTTGGCCGCCAGCCCCTGCTCGAGCCAGACGGCGTCGCAAAACGCGTCGATCGCCTGGCGGCAGTCGACCGGCGCGGCCGGCCAGGCGTCGCTGGCGCGCGGCGCGCCGCGGCGGCGCGGCGCGGCGTCGGCGCCCGCGCCCGCGTGCCGGCTGGCCGACTCCGCGGCCTCAGCCACCGGGCGCTCCCGCTGCCGGGGCGAGCGGCAGCGCGCCTTCGTGGCGCAGCAGCCAGCGCTTGAGCGCCAGCAGCTCGCCGCCGGAGTCGGTGCTGCCGGCGAAGCCGCCGAGGCCCCCGCGGGCGACCACCCTGTGGCAGGGAACCAGCGGAGCGAAGGGGTTGCAGGCGCAGGCCTGGCCGACCGCGCGCGCCGCGCTGCCCAGGCTGCGCGCCAGCTCGCCGTAGCTGAGCACCCGCCCCGGCGGGATTTCGCGCAGCGCCTGCCAGACCCGGCGCTGGAACGGCGTGCCCACGCAGGCCAGCGGCAGCTCGAGCGGCGACGCGGGGTCGGCGCAGTAGGCCAGCAGCTGCTCGCGCAGCCGCTCGAGCAGCGGCCGCGCGGCAGCGGGCGGCTCGCGCCCGGCCCGGCCGGCCAGCGCGGCCGCCGAGTCGGCACCGGTCAGGTATTCGGTCTGCAGCAGCTGCCGGGAATCGCAGCGCACCCCGAGCACCCCGAAGGGCAGCTCGAGCACCCCGTCCCACTGCACGTCGGGGTGGTTGACCAGCAGGCCGCCTCGCAGGCGGCGGGAGCGCGAGGGGTTCATCGCTCGATGCTACGGCGTGGGAGCGTCCACCGGAAGCGCCCGCGCCTGGCCCGCCGATGGCGGCTGGCGCAGCGCCCAGTCGATGTGTTCGGCGACCAGCGGATCGGCAGCGGCGAGCGCCGCGGCCAGCGCGCCGACGATCGCCTGCCGCGCCGGCGCGCCGGCCGGCAGCGCGCGCAGCGCATTGCCCAGCGCGACCGCCAGGTTGCGCCGCCAGCGCTGCCAGCCGATGCGGCGGATCGCGCTGCCTTCGCTGCGCAGCAGGAACTCCGCTTCGCTCCACGCCCAGAGATCGAGCAACGCGGCTTCGCGCAACCCGTTGCGCGGCAGGAAATCGGGCAGCGGCGAGCGCCGGGCATGGCGGTTCCACGGGCACACCAGCTGGCAGTCGTCGCAGCCGTAGACGCGGTTGCCCATCGGCTGCCGCAGCTCCTCGGGGATCGGGCCGTCGTGCTCGATGCTCAGGTACGACACGCAGCGCCTGGCGTCGACCACGTAGGGGGCGACGATCGCCTGGGTCGGGCACACCCGCAGGCAGCGGGCGCAGCTGCCGCAATGCGCGCTGGCCGGCGCGCCGGCCGGAAGCGCCAGGTCGGTGTAGATCTCGCCGAGGAAGAACATCGACCCGCTGTCGCGGTGCAGCAGCAGGCTGTGCTTGCCGCGCCAGCCCAGCCCCGAGCGGGCGGCCAGCGCGACCTCGGGCACCGGAGCGGAGTCGGTGTAGACCCGCAGCAGCCGGGGCCGCGCCTGCCGCTCGATCCATTGCGCCAGTTGCGCCAGCCGCGAGCGCAGCACCTTGTGGTAGTCGCGGCCGCGGGCGTACAGCGACACCACCGCGGCCTGCGGGTCGCGCAGGCGCTGCAGCTCGACGCCGCGCCATGCCGGCGGGGTGTCGGCCGGCAGGTAGTCGAGGCGGGCGGTGATCACCCGCAGCGTGCCGGGCAGCAGCTCGGCCGGGCGCATGCGCTTGAGTCCGTGGCGCTGCATGTAGTGCATGCTGCCGTGCATGCCTTGCTCGAGCCAGCGCAACAGGTGGGGCTCGCAGTCGGCGAGCTGCAGGTCGCTGACCTCGATCTGGGACAATCCGAGTCCGGCCGCGTGGGCGCGCATCGCCTGCAGCAGCGCCGCGCCGTCGCCCGCTGCGGCGGACGCCGGGGCCTGCGGGGCCGCGCCTGCCGGCGCAACGGGAACGACCGATCCTGCCATTCCCCGATGCTACGCAATCGCCGCCCGCGCGAAGCCGTCAGGGTCAGCCGCGCCGCGCGCCCGCCGCCGGCTTCCGCCGACTTCCGCCGCCCGCTTCCCGATCCCCTCGCCGACCCCATCCCGGCCCCGCCACCGCCCCGCCATGTTGCTGCTTCGCCACTGTGCCGATGAACCCGCCACCGAACGCCTGGGCGCCGCGCTGGCGCGCGCCTTGCTGCGCCTGGGGCTGCCCCCGCTGCGAATCACCCTGCAGGGGGACCTGGGGGCGGGCAAGACCACGCTGGTGCGCGGGCTGCTGCGCGCCCTCGGGGTGCGCGGACGCATCAAGAGCCCCAGCTATGCGTTGGTCGAGACCTACAACATCGACAGTTTCGGCCTACAATTGAACCATTGTGTCGGGATAACCGCGTATCATATTGATCTGTATCGATTTTATACCCCGGACGAATGGCTGGACGCCGGTCTGGGGGAGGCTCTCGGCGGCGATGCGCTGTGCCTGGTCGAATGGCCGGAGCGCGCCGGGGGCCTGCCTCCGGCCGACTTGCAGCTGCGCCTGACCGCCGACGGCACCGGCCGCACGGTGGAATTGCGCGACGGCACTTCGGCCGGGGCAGCCGTGATCGAGTCCTTGGCGTCCGCGCAGGCGGACGTCTGAACCCGCGCCGGGGCGACCTGGCGCCTAGCGCCAAGGAGAACCCCTCCATGTCCACCGCTCGCCGCAGGTTCCTCGTCCAATCCTCCAGTGTCGTGCTCGCGCTGGGTACCCCCGGGCTGGCGCGCGCAGCCGCGCTGGTCGCGGTGCGGGTATGGCCGGCTTCCGAGTACACCCGGGTCACGCTGGAGTCGCGCCGCCCGCTGCACGCCACCCACTTCCTGGTGGCCGACCCGCCGCGGCTGGTGGTGGACATCCACGGCCTGGACATGAGCCAGCAATTGCGCCAGCTGGTCGGCAAGGTGCGGCCCGGCGACCCCTTCATCCGCGACGTGCGCATGGCCCAGTACGCGCCCGACGTGGTGCGGCTGGTGTTCGACCTCAAGCAGTCGGTGCATCCCCAGGTGTTCAGCCTGCCGCCGGTGGCCGCGTACCGCAACCGCCTGGTGTTCGACCTCTACCCGGTCGGCCCGCGCTCGGTGCTGGCGCTGGCCGAGCCGCGGCGCGCGCAGCCCCCGCAGGCGGCGCGCCGGTCCGACACCCTGGGCGACTGGCTGTCCGAGCACCGTGTCAGCCTGGAGCAGCCGCTGCACGGCGACGGCGCCGCGCATCCCTTCGGCCACACCGAGCCGATTCCCCAGGCTCCCGGGCGCTCGCTGCCGCCGCGGCGCGACCGTCGCCCGCAGCGCAGCGTGCTGGTGATGCTCGACCCCGGCCACGGCGGCGAGGACCCGGGGGCCACCGGCCCCAGCGGAGTGCACGAAAAGGACGTCGTGCTGCTGATCGGCCACGACCTGCGCGACCTGGTGATGCGCGCGCCCAACATGCGGGTGGCGATGACCCGCGACAGCGACTTCTTCGTGCCGCTGTGGATGCGCGTCGAAAAGGCCCAGCGCGCCAACGCCGACCTGTTCACCTCCATCCACGCCGACGGCTGGTACACCCCCTATGCCCGCGGCGCTTCGGTGTTCTGCCTGTCCGCCGGGGGCGCGTCCAGCGTGCAGGCGCGGATGATGGCCCAGCAGGAAAACGCCGCCGACGCGATCGGCGGAGTGGACATCAACGCCCGCGACTACCAGCTGGCCAAGGTGCTGCTGGACATGTCGACCACCGAGCAGATCCACGCCAGCCTGAAGATGGCGGGCCCGACGCTGCGCAAGCTGGGTTCGATCGTCCACCTGCACTCCAACCAGGTGCAGCAGGCGGGCTTCGTGGTGCTGAAGTCGCCGACCGTGCCGTCGATGCTGGTGGAGACCGCGTTCATCAGCAACCCCGAGGAAGAAGCCCGCCTGCAGACCCCGAAGTACCGCAAGCAGGTGGCGCGGGCGATTTTCGACGGCCTGCGCGAATACCTGGCGACCCACCCCCCGCTGGCGCGCCCGAAGACGATGGTCTGAGCCCCCCGCGCGCCCGGGGGCGCGCTGGACATCCGAACCCAGGCCTCGACTGCGCAGCTGAGCCCCCCGCGCGCCCGGGGGCGCGGGCGCCGCGCCTCAGGCGTGGCGCCGGGCCCGGGCGCGCAGCCAGCCGACGGCCAGCGGCAGCAGCGACACGACGACCACCGCCAGGCTGAGCGCGGGCAGGTTGCCGCGCACCCAAGGCAGGTTGCCGAAGGCGTAGCCCGCCCCCATCAGCAGCCCCACCCACAGCCCGCCGCCGAGCAGGTTGTAGGCGGCGAAGCCGCGGTAGGACATCTGCGCCACTCCGGCGACGAAGGGGGCGAAGGTGCGCACGAAGGGGATGAAGCGGGCGCTGACGATGGTGATTCCGCCGTAGCGCTCGTAGAAGGCATGCGCGCGGTCGAAGGCGCGGCGGTTGAACCAGCGGCTGTGCTGCCAGCCGAACACCCGCCGGCCGACGGCCTTGCCGACGGCGTAGTTCAGCGTGTCGCCGGCGGTCGCGGCCAGCCACAGCAGCGGCAGCCCCAGCCGCAGGTCCAGCGCGCCGGCCGCGCACAGCGCGCCGACCACGAACAGCATCGAATCGCCGGGCAGCACCGGAGCGACGACCAGCCCGGTCTCGCAGAACACGATCGCGAACAGCAGCGCCCAGACCCAGGCGCCCCAGGCGCCGATCAGCCGCACCAGCTCGGTGTCGAAATGCAGCAGCAGGTGGAGCAGTTGCGAAATCGCGTGCATGAAAGAGCGCGGCAAAAGCCGGCAAGTATACTGGTCCGATGCTTCCCGAAGGCTTCGCGCCGACTCCTTCCGGCCTGCATCCGGCGCGCACCGGCGACGCCGGGCAGCCGTCCCGCGCGGCCGGCGACGCGCAGCCGCGGCCGATCCGCCCGCTTCCCGACACCCTGGTCTCGCAGATCGGCGGCAGCGAGGTGGTCGAGCGCCCGGCCTCGGCGCTGCGCGAGCTGCTGGACAACGCGCTGGACGCCGGCGCAGGCCGCATCACCGTGCGGCTGCAGCAAGGCGGCCTGGATCTGGTGGCGGTCGAGGACGACGGCGCCGGGATCGCCGCCGCCGAGCTCCCGCTGGCGCTGACCCGCCACGCCACCAGCAAGATCGCCTCGCTGGCCGAGCTCGAGCAGGTGCGCAGCCTGGGCTTTCGCGGCGAGGCGCTGGCGTCGATGGCCGCGGTGGCCGAGCTGGAGATCGTCAGCCGGCGCGGCGAGCAGCCTGCGGCCAGCCTGCGCGCCGAGGCGGGCGTGGTGCAGGCGGTGCAGCCGGCCGCCGGCCCGCCGGGCACCACGGTCAGGCTGCGCCGGCTGTTCCACGCCATCCCGGCGCGCCGCAGTTTCCTGAAGTCGGCGGCCACCGAGGGCGGCTGGTGCGTCGAGATGGTGCGGCGCGCGGCCATCGCCCATCCGCGGGTGGCCTTCACGCTGTGGCAGGACGGCAGGCAGAGCCTGCAGCTGCCCGCCACCGACGATGCGCTGCGCCGCCTGGCCGACGTGCTGGGCCCGTCCTTCGCGGCCGACGCGCTGCCGCTGCAGGCACGGCTGGGCCCGTTGTCGCTGCACGGCCTGGTGTGCCGGCCGACCGCGGCCCGCCCGCGCGCCGAGGTGCAGCAGTTCCATGTCAACCGCCGCTGGGTGCGCGACCGCATGCTCGGCCACGCGCTGCGCTCGGCCTACGCCGACGTGCTGCACGGCGGCCTGCAGCCGCAGTACGTGGTGCTGCTGGAACTTCCCCCCGAGCGGGTCGACGTCAACGTCCACCCGGCGAAGAGCGAAGTGCGCTTTCGCGAACCGCAGGCGGTGCACCAGGCGCTGCGCCAGGCGGTGCAGCAGGCGCTGGCGCCGGCGCTGGGCGCGCGGCTGGCGCCCGCGCAAGGGCCAGCGCAAGAGCCCGCGCCCGCACAGCCGCAGCCCCAGCCCGCACCGCAACCGGGCTGGCGACCCGCCTCGCAGGCGCAGCCCGCCGGCTGGCCGCGTGCGCCCGCGCAGCATGCGCTGTCGCTGCAGCAGGCGCTGCAACCCTGGGCGCCGCTGCGCGTGGAGGACGCGCCGCCGCAGCCGGCCGCGCACGCCGGCGCCGATCCGCCGCTGGGCCAGGCGATCGCCCAGTTGCACGACATCTACATCCTGGCGCAGAACCGCGACGGCCTGGTCATCGTCGACATGCACGCGGCGCACGAGCGCCTGGTCTACGAGCGCCTGAAGAGGGCCTTCGATTCGCGGCAACTGGCCGCCCAGGCGCTGCTGGTCCCGCTGGCCTTCGCGGCCAGCCAGGCGCAGATGGGGGCGCTGGCCGAGCATGCGCAGGCGGTCGCCGAACTCGGGCTGGACCTCGCGCCCGCGGGCCCCGCCAGCCTGGTGCTGCGGGCGGTTCCGGCGCCGCTGGTCGGCGGCGACCTGGCGCGCATGGCCTGCGAGGTGCTCGACGAACTCGCCGAGGTCGGCAGCAGCGGGTTGCTGCAGCGTCGGCGCGACCGCCTGCTGTCGACCATGGCCTGCCACGGCGCGGTGCGCTCCGGGCGCAGGCTCAGCCTGGCCGAGATGAACGCCCTGCTGCGCGACATGGAAGCCACCGAGCGCTCCGACCAGTGCAACCACGGCCGCCCGACCTGGCGCCAGGTCAGCCTGGCCGAACTCGACGCGCTGTTCCTGCGCGGGCGCTGAGGCCATGGCTGCGACCGCGGCGACCTCGCCGTTGCGGGTGCTCAGCGGCCCGACCGCGGCCGGCAAGACCGCGGTGGCGCTGCGCCTGGCGCGCGAGCTGCCGCTGGAGATCATCAGCATGGACTCGGCGCTGGTCTACCGCGGAATGGACATCGGCACCGCCAAGCCCAGCGCGGCCGAGCGCGCCGAGGTGCCGCACCACCTGATCGACATCGTCGATCCGGTCTCGAGCTACAGCGCGGCGCAGTTCGCCGAGCAGGCGCGCCGGCTGGTCGACGACATCCGCTCGCGCGGCCGCGAGCCGCTGCTGGTCGGCGGCACGCTGCTGTACCTGCGCGCGCTGCAGCAGGGCCTGAGCGAGCTGCCGTCGGCCGACGCCGCGTTGCGCGGCCGGCTGGCCGAGCGCGCCCGGGTGCTGGGCTGGCCGGCGCTGCACGCCGAGCTGGCGCGGGTCGACCCGGCCGGCGCGGCGCGCATCGAAGCCGGCGACGCGCAGCGCATCCAGCGCGCGCTGGAGGTGTGGGAGCTCAGCGGCAAGCCGCTGTCGGAGCATTGGCGCGCGAGCCCGCCGCGCCCGCCGCTCGCGCTGCGCCTGGTGTCGCTGGAGCCCTCGGACCGCGGCTGGCTGCACCGGCGCATCGAGCAGCGGCTGCGGCAGATGCTGCAGCAGGGCCTGCTCGACGAGGTGCGGGAGCTGCGCCGGCGCGGCGACCTGCACCCGGGGCTGCCGTCGATGCGCTGCGTGGGCTATCGGCAGGCCTGGGAGCACCTGGACGGCCGCTGCGACCTGCAGGCCTTCGAGCAGCGCGCCGCGGCGGCCACCCGCCAGCTGGCCAAGCGCCAGCTGACCTGGCTGCGCGCGCTGCCGCAGCGCCGCGTGGTCGACTGCTGCGCCGCCGACTCCACCGAGCAGGCGCTGCGGGCGCTGCTGCAGCCGGGACTCGAAAGCGCGGCCGACTGAGGGCTCGGCGAGGCCGGGCCGGCGGGGGAAGTCCAGGGGTGGCGCCTCCTGCATTTCAACAGCCCGCTTGGGGAATCACCCGACACGGCGCTCAGAACATGCGGTCAACACACGTCAAGCCCTCCTCCGATTCGGGCGAATCTTTTGCGTAGACTTGTTTGTTCAGCAGTTTGGCCGGGTTATCGAAAACAAGGAACCAGCACCATTCTGGGCAGATACCCGTACCCAAGTATGGGTATCGACTAGCCGTCGAATAGCCGTCACAGAAAGGCGAATTGAACAACATGGTTTACGAGGGTTGCAGGCCTGCAGTAACCTTCTGTCGCACGCCACAGGCGTGCAGTCCTTGTCCTTGTGCTCAACGCCTGGAGCACCCATCATGCGACGAATCTTTCTCGAACCCTCCCTCTCCCATCAATCGAACGATGCCTATAAAAGGCTGATCCAACCCGCGCCCCCGCTCTCGCGCTGAATCCAGCCCGGCATGGGGCTGCCGCCCCATGCCGGACTGCCTGAATCATGACCCCCGATCTGTTTATCCGCGTAAGCGATGGAAAGCTGATCCTTTGGAATTATGTCTCCCACGAACAATTCGAACTCGACCTCGCGCACCTGCGCGCCCTCGTTGCGATGTCCCAGGGGAAGCAACCCACTTGCGAGGCGGCTGCAAGGGCCATCCACGAATCCGGCTGCCTGCGCAGCGCAGAGTCTCCCACCTGGACATGGGACTGCCTCTCCCGCATCTTCCACCTCGGAACCCAGATCCGCCTCGCACCTGGCGAGGAGCTACCCCAAGACGACCATGGCGAAGGGTATCTCGCGTATTGCAATTCGATCGCGAATGACGCTCCCCGGCTTACCACGGAGCTTCCCGGCGCGATCTGCCGCCTACCCGAACCCGACTGGAGCAGCACCCGGAAAGTCTCTCTGGCTGATGCCCTCAGCCGCCGCAAGACCTGTCGCGAATTCCTCGACCGTGCGACCACGGTCCAGGAACTCGCGACCGCACTCTGGCTCACGTTCGGCGCCATTCACGGCCCCAACGATGAAGAGTACGAAGCAGCCGGCTTCGAGACGCTCGGATTTCGCAGAACGTCTCCGTCCGGCGGGTCGCTGCAGCCTAGCGAGCCCTATGTCCTCGCTATGCGCGTCGAGGGACTGGAGCCAGCCCTATACCATTACAGATCGCACTCGCACGTACTCTCGAAGCTGCCCTCCAATATCGAGCGGGAGAAACTTGGAGGCCTCTTGTGCGGGCAGTACTGCGCGACAGAGCTTGCCTACGGAATATTCATCACATCGCGCTTTGACAAACTATGGTGGAAGTATCCCCACTCGCGAGCATACAGGGTTGCATTGATCGATATAGGATGCCTTGCGCAGACATTCCAGCTTGTCTGCACCGCCCAAGGCCTGCAATCGTGGCTGACCGGATATTTCCTCGATTGCGAGATCAATCGTATCCTGGGCGTGGACGTCGAGCGCGAATCCGTCATGTTCTTCCTGGGCGCCGGTCATGGCTCCGGCGCGATCGGCTGGGGTGCGAGAAACCTCGCCGCCCGCCAGCGGAGCCTCGAATGAATATCCTCGCGCTGAAGCCCGGACATGACGGCCATATCTGTGCCATCGAGGACGGCACGCTGGTGTTCTCGTTCGAAGCCGAGAAGGACTCCGGAGCACGCTTTGCGGAAGCTTCGGCATGCAACTTCCTCGATGCCGCGGCACACTGTACCCAGAAGCCCGACGTGGTCGCGTTGAGCGGGTGGTCTGTCGGCATCGAGGCATCTGGACCGCCGATCGGTGCCGGCTATGTGGGGCTGATGCCGCCGAGACTGAGTTCACGCAGATTTCTGGGAAGTGAAACGCTGTTCGCCACGTCTTCGCACGAGCGCTCCCACCTCCTGTGCAGCTACGCCATGTCCCCTTATCCTCAACGGGAGCCGTGCTACGCGCTGCTTTGGGAGGGATATCTCGGTGCAATCTATGAGATCGACCAAGATCTATCCATAACGAGGCTGGAAAATGTGATGCTGGCTCCCGGCGATCGCTACGCGTTCGTGTACGCGCTGGTCGATGCGGGGTTTTCATTGCCTGGCGGAAAGGTCCGCCTCGCAGATGCCGGAAAGGTCATGGCGCTCGCCGGCTTCGAAGGTGCCATCTGCCCATCCGACGAGGAACAGAAAATCATACAGGCGGTCGTCTCCAGGCCCAACCCGCGACCAGGGCTCGATAAAAGTTCATTCGTTCATTTCAAGGCACACAACTGCGGGGCCGATTCGCGCGATGCGAAGAGATTGGCGAGGTTGATTGGCGATGCGATCTTCGAAACGTTTATCCGGGCGCTCGAGAGGAATTGCTCGAAGAAGTTGCCACTGATCGTTGGCGGGGGATGCGGCCTGAACTGCGAATGGAACTCGCGGCTGCGTGCATCCGGCCTCTTCGATGAGGTTTTCGTGCCGCCATGCTGCAACGATACCGGGTCCGCCATTGGGACTGCAGTCGATGCGCAATGGTCCCTGACTGGAAACGGCAAACTGAAATGGAGCGTGTACGCCGGGCAAAATTTCATCGACAATGAAGCCGGATACCGCCATGAATATGCTGAAGCTTTTATCGACGTCGGCTCTTGCCTTGCGCGGATCGCGCGTGAGCTTGCAAAAGGAAGGGTTCTGGCCTGGATTTCTGGAAGGGCCGAAATCGGGCCTAGGGCACTTGGGAATCGCTCGATCCTCGCCGCACCTTTTTCCGGAGAAATTCGCGATCGCCTGAACCATATCAAGCGTCGAGAGAGCTTTCGCCCCATAGCTCCGGTCTGCCTCGAGGAAGATTTTGGAAGGCATTTTGGCATGCCGGGAGCCAGCCCTTATATGCTGTTTTTCGCGCCGGTCACGTCGAAGGAGCTGGCGGCGGTCACGCATGTTGACGGCACGGCGCGCCCACAGTCGGTATCTCGCAGCCAGAACCCAAGGCTTCACGAGTTGCTCCTGGCCTTCAAGCAAATAACCGGCTTCGGGGTTCTTTGCAACACCTCCCTGAATTTTCATGGTCGCGGGTTCATCAACAGCGCCGGCGATTTATTCCACTTCGCGGAGGAGTCCGGGCTTGATGGCGTCGTCATCGATGGCAGGCTTTTTCTGCATCGACGCTTGGCGACGGGTTCCGCGGATGGCTGAGCGGCCCGGCACGGCCACGGTATCGGCGCTGCTGCTGGTGCGATGCGTCAGCTGTGTCGTGCTATGGATGGACTTCACGCTGGTGTTCGCGATTCTGGCCTTCAGCCGGGGGGCGTCGACCCTGGTCGTCGGCCTCGCAGCCATGATTTACGCGCTTCCTGGACTGATGCTCGGGCCCTGGATCGGCGCCCTGACTGACAGGCTTCCAGCCGCTCCCGTCCTTTCGGGTTGCTATCTCCTCCGTGCAGGCACCTCCATCGCCATCATCTCATGCGACAGCCTTGGCGTGATGCTTGGACTCATTGTGCTGCATGGTTTTTCGAACCTTGGGGCGATGCCGGCCGAGCAGATCCTTGTGAAGAAGCTGTTGCCTGAACACCATATGGTCATGAATCTTCGTGTGGTTACGATCGTCGATCAGGCGGCCAAGATCGGTGCGCCGGCTTTCGGCGGCTGGGTAGCTCAACGCTTCGGCTCCGCGACGGGCTTCTGGCTTTCTGCGTCCCTGGTAGTTCCCGCATTGATCTGTCTGGAATTTCTTCGCTCGGAAGGTGCGCGGAGCGACCGGTTGCACCAGGGTGCTTCACGAGCCCCCACGGAGCGCGGTCAGATCTGGCACCTGCTGCGAGCCGATGAAACGTACAGGCTGGCATTCGCAGCGGCCTGGATCCAGACCGCTGTGCTCGGCCTCTACGACCCGCTGCTGGCCTTGTTTCTGAAGGGGCTGGGATGCGGAGCCGCCGTGTTCGGGCAGATCGTGTCGGCGACGGCTCTAGGCGGCGTGGCCGGAGCGATGGCCTTCCGAAATGCCACTTCCAGGGCAGGCTGGAGGCTGGTCCTGTATGCCCTGATTGGCTTCGGGCTCTCTGTCCTTGTGCCAGGCGTTCTGGCTGGGGCTGGCGTACGCCTTCCGACTGCGCTACTGCTTGGCCTCTGGGTGATCAACGGTCTGTGCTACGGAATCACCGCGATGCATTTCGGTGTGACGCAACAGGCACATTGCCCGGCCCAGTGCATCGGCGCAGTGACGGCGACGGCCAGGAGCGCCCAACTGACGGCTCTCGCTGCGGGTCCCATGCTCGGCGCCATGTTGGCGACCCACTTGGGAATCGCCAGCGTGCTGGTGCTCGCCGGGGCCGTGTCGGTAGCCTTTGGAGTCGTGGCGTCGCTACGCTGGCGCAGACCCGCCTGAGTGCCTCTGGGCGGCCTCTACTCGCGCAAGCGGCCGTGGCTACAACACGCCGCTTCGCGACGGCAGGCAGCACTTCGGGGCCGGCAGGTGGTGCGCCTGACTGACGGTAGCAGCAGCGGTTCACGGCCACGCCACCGGGTCCGATCTGACCCAACCGCGCCGCGCCCTGCCCCGTCGCCGACGCTCAGGCGTCGGCGGGCAGCGACGCGGCGCGGCCGTGCTGCTGCATGAAGCGGGCCAGTGCCGCCGCGGTGTGGCCGCCGGCCTCGCCGGCCTTGACGAACTCGGCGGGCGGCCCCTGGCGCACCAGCCGGCCGCCGCCGGCGCCGCCTTCGGGACCGAGGTCGACGATCCAGTCGGCCGAGGCCATCAGGTCGAGGTTGTGCTCGATGACCACCACCGTGTGGCCGGCGTCGGCCAGCCGCAGCAGCACCCGGATGAGCTTGTCGACGTCGGCCATGTGCAGCCCGACCGTCGGCTCGTCGAGCACGTACAGTGTCGGCCGCGCGCCCGCGGTGGCCAGCTCGGTGACCAGCTTCAGCCGCTGCGCCTCGCCGCCGGACAATTGCGGGCTGGGCTGGCCCAGCCGCAGGTAGCCCAGCCCCACCTCGTGCAGCAGGCGCAGCGCGCGCAGGATGCGGGGGTGCGCGGCGAAGAACTCCAGCGCCGCATCGACGCTGAGCTCCAGCACCTCGCCGGCCGACAGCCCGCGCAGCCGCACCTGCAGCGTCTCGGGGTTGAAGCGCATGCCTGCGCAGTCCTCGCAGGGCTGGATCACGTCGGGCAGGAAGTTCATTTCCACGCGCACCGCGCCCTGGCCCTCGCAACTCGCGCAGCGCCCGGCCCCGGTGTTGAAGGAAAAACGCGCGGCGCCGAAACCCCGCATGCGCGCCTCGGTGGTGTCGGCGTACAGCTTGCGGATGTCGTCCCAGATGCCGACGTAGGTCGCCGGACACGAGCGCGGGGTCTTGCCGATCGGCGCCTGGTCGACTTCCAGCACCCTTTCGATGTCCTCCAGCCCCAGCAGGGCCTTGCAGCCCAGCGGCGCGCCCTCGCCGGCCAGCAGCGCGCGCGCGCTGGCGTACAGCACGCCGCGCGCCAGGCTGGACTTTCCCGAACCCGAGACCCCGGTGAGCACGCTCAGCCGCTGGCGCGGAAAGCGCACGTCGATCTGCCGCAGGTTGTGCAACTGCGCGCCCCGCACTTCCAGCGCAGGGCTGCGCGCGCCGGTGGCCGGGCGCTGCACCAGCGGATGGCGCAGCGGTTCGCGCAGGTAGCGGGCGGTCAGCGAGTCGGGATGGCGCAGCAGCTGCTGCAGGTCGCCCATCGCCACCACCCGCCCGCCCAGCCGCCCGGCGCCGGGGCCGATGTCCAGGATGGTGTCGGCGCGGCGGATGGTGTCCTCGTCGTGCTCGACGACCACCAGCGTGCTGCCGCGCCGGCGCAATTCCTCCAGCGCGTCGAGCAGCCGCAGGTTGTCCCGCGGATGCAGCCCGATGGTCGGCTCGTCGAGCACATAGGCGACGCCGCGCAGGTTGCTGCCGAGTTGCGCGGCCAGCCGGATGCGCTGCGCCTCGCCGCCCGACAGCGTCGGCGCGGCACGGTCCAGCGCCAGATAGCCCAGCCCGACTCGCTGCAGGAAGCCCAGGCGGGCCACGGTCTCCTGCACGAGTTCGCTGCCCAGCAGCCGCTCGCGTTCGTCCAGCCGCAGGCCGCCGAGCCACTGCAGCGCCTCGTCGACCGCCAGCGCCGACACCTCGCCGATGCGCCGCTGCTGCCAGCGCACCGCCAGCGACACCGGGTTCAGCCGCGCCCCCTGGCAGTTGGGGCAGGGCTCGGCCTGCCCGGCGTCTCCCCAGCCGCCCTCCTCGCCGCTGTGGCTGGCGTCGAAGCCCGCCAGCTTCTGCCCGGTGCCGTAGCAGGCGGGACACCAGCCGACCGAGGAGTTGTAGGAAAACTGCCGCGGATCGGGCTCGGGGAAGCTGCGCGCGCAAGACGGGCAGGCGCGCAGCGTGCTGAAGCGCCGCAGCTGCAGCCCGGCGTGGGCGCCGATGACATCGCCGCCCGCCATGGCCTGGCGCAGCCGGCCCAGCGGCCAGGTCACCTGCACCACCCCCTTGCCCAGTTGCACGGCCTCGTGCACCAGCCTGCGCAGCGCCTCGGAGTGCTCGGGCAGCACCTCGACCTCGCCCAGCGGCAGCGAGATGTCGTGCTCGCGGAAGCGGTCCGGGCGCGGCCAGGGGTCGGTCGGCAGGAAGGCCCCGTCGACCCACAGGTGGCCGTGCCCGCGCTTGGCGGCCCATTGCGCCAGCTCGGTGTAGACCCCCTTGCGCTGCACGACCAGCGGCGCCATGACGCCGACCGACTCGCCGCGCAGCTCGCGCAGCAGCTGGTCGCAGATCGCCTGCTCGCTCTGCGGCGCGATCGCCAGCTGGCAGTCGGGGCAGTACTGGGTGCCCAGCCGGGCATACAGCAGCCGCAGGAAGGGATGCACCTCGGTCAGCGTGCCCACGGTGCTCTTGCGCCCGCCGCGACTGGTGCGCTGGGCGATCGCCACGGTCGGCGGGATGCCGAAGATGGCGTCGACGTCGGGGCGCGGCGGGGGTTGCACGAACTGCCGCGCGTAGGCGTTGATCGATTCCAGGTAGCGGCGCTGCCCCTCGCTGAACAGCACGTCGAAGGCCAGCGAGCTCTTGCCCGATCCCGACACCCCGGTGATCACCGTCATGCCCCCGCGCGGCAGGTCGACGTCGAGGTTGCACAGGTTGTGTTCGCGCGCGCCGCGGATCGCGACAAAGCCCTCGCGGCCGCGCCGCAGCGCCTGCGCCAGGTAGGCGCCTCCCGGCTCGGCGGCCTGCAGCAGCACGGGATCGTGGGCCGCGGCCTCCTCCGCCGTCTCGTCCGCGGCCTGGCGCGCCGGCACGCCGCCGGCGGCCAGCACCGCGGCCTGCTCGGCCGCCTCGGCGCCGACCTGGCCGCGGTAGGCGCGCAGCGCCTGCCCGGTGTGCGACTGCGGGCAGCGTTCGAGCTGCTCCGGGGTGCCCGCGGCGACCAGCGTGCCGCCGCCCTCGCCGCCTTCGGGGCCGAGGTCGATGATCCAGTCGCTGGCTGCGATCACGTCCAGGTTGTGCTCGATCAGCACCACGCTGTGGCCCGAGTCGACGAGTTCGTGCAGCGCCCGCAGCAGCCGCGCGATGTCGTCGAAATGCAGGCCGGTGGTCGGCTCGTCGAGCAGGTACAGCGAGCCCTTGGCCGCGCCGCGCCCGGCGCCGCGCCTGGCCTCGGCGAGGAAGCCGGCCAGCTTCAGGCGCTGCGCCTCGCCACCCGACAGCGTCGGCGTCGGTTGCCCCAGCCGCAGGTAATCCAGCCCCACCGCTTGCAGCGCTCGCAGCCCTGGCTGCAGGTCGCGCTCCGAGCCGAACAGCTGCAGCGCCTCGGCGACGGTCAGCTCCAGCACCTCGGCGATGTTCAGGCTGCGCCCGCCGGCCAGCGCCAGGCGCACCTCCAGCACCTCGGAGCGGTAGCGCCTGCCGTCGCACTCCGGGCAGCGCAGGTAGACGTCGGACAGGAACTGCATTTCCACATGCTCGAAGCCCGAGCCGCCGCAGGCAGGGCAGCGCCCGTCGCCGCTGTTGAAGCTGAAGGTGCCCGCGCTGTAGCCCCGGCGCTGCGACTCGGCCAGCGCGGCGAAGCGCTTGCGCAGCGCGTCGAAGGCGCCGACGAAACTCACCGGGTTGGAGCGCGCGGTCTTGCCCAGCGCGCTCTGGTCGACCAGCACCACGTCGGCCAGCTGCTCGGCGCCGAGCAGCCGGCCATGCGCACCCGGCTCGGGCGCGCTGCGTCCCAGCGCGCGCGCCAGCGCCGGCCACAGCACGTCGCCGACCAGGGTCGACTTGCCGCAGCCCGACACCCCGGTGACCGCCACCAGCGCGTGCAGCGGGAACTCGACGTCGAGATCGCGCAGGTTGTGCTCGCGCGCGCCCTCGAGGATCAGCCGCGGCGCCTGCAGCCGCCCCTGCTCGTCGCAGCGCAGCCGGCGCGGCGCGCGCGACTGCGCCACGCTGCGCTGTCCGCGCAGGTAGGCCGCGGTCAGCGTGTCGGCGCGGCGCAGCGCCGCCAGGTCGCCCTGGAACACCAGCTGCCCGCCGTGCTCGCCGGCACCGGGCCCGAGTTCGATCAGGTGGTCGGCGGCCAGCATGATCTGCGGGTCGTGCTCGACCACCAGCAGGCTGTTGCCCGCGTGCTTCAGACCCTGCAGCACCGCGTTGAGGCGATGCAGGTCGCGCGGATGCAGCCCGATCGATGGCTCGTCGAGCACGAACAGCGTCTGGGTCAGCGAGGTGCCCAGCGCGGTGGTCAGGTTGATGCGCTGCACCTCTCCGCCCGACAGGGTGCGCGACTGGCGGTCCAGGCTGAGGTAGCCCAGCCCGACGTCCAGCAGGTAGCGCAGCCGGGCGCGGATTTCGTCGAGCAGCAGCCGGCTGGCGGCATCGGCCTGCGACTCGCGCTCGACCACCGCGAAGAACTCGGCGGCGCGGCCGACGGGCAGCTGCATGACTTCGTGCAGGTTCAGCCCCGGCAGCTCGCCCCAGCGCTGCTCGCCGCACTCCACCCCCAGCGGGCGCAGCCGCCGCGCCCCGCCGGCGCGCGCGGCCTGCGCGCTGCCGACGCGCCACAGCAGGCCGTCGAGCTTGAGCCGCGCCCCGCCGCACGCCGGGCATACGCTGCTGCTGCGGTACTTGGACAGCAGCACCCGCACGTGCATCTTGTAGGTGCGGGTCTCCAGCCAGTCGAAGAACCGGCGCACCCCGTAGTACTGGCGCTCCCACTGGCCGCTGAACCCCGGGTCGCCGTCGATCACCCAGTCGCGCTCGCGCGGCTGCAATTGCGACCAGGGCACGTCCAGCCGCACCGCGGCTGCCGCAGCGTGGCGCTCGAGGTCGCGCTGCGCATCGGCGAAGCTGGCGGTCTGCCACGGCTTGATCGCGCCGCCGCGCAGGCTTTTCGAGGGATCGGGGATGACCAGCCCCCAGTCGATTCCCAGCGTGCGGCCGAAGCCGCGGCAGGTCTCGCAGGCCCCGACCGCCGAGTTGAAGCTGAACATCCCCGGCGTGGCGTCGCGGTAGCCGATGTCGCAGTCGGCGCAATGCAGGTCGCGGGAGTAGCGCCAGGTGGGCGGCCGCGCCGCCGCGTCGGCGGCCGGCGCGTCGGCGGCCTCGGGCAGCGCCCACACCGCCAGCCGTCCCTGGCCGCGGCTCAGCGCGGCCTCGATGGCCTCGAGCAGCCTGGCCTGCTCGGCCTGGCCGGCACGCAGGCGGTCCTGCACCACGTACAGCACGCCCTGTCCGCGCTGGTGGATGCGGGTGTAGCCCTGCGCGGCCAGGCCGTCGAGCACGGCCTGCGGTTCCAGGCCGTCGGGCAGCGCCACCGCGAAGGCCAGCACCAGCCGCGGATCGCCGGCCGCTGCGGCTCGCCGCCGCAGGTCGGCGGCGATGGACTGCGGATCGTCGCGCCGCACCTCGGCGCCGCAGCGCCGGCAGTACAGCGTGCCGCGACGCGCATACAGCAGCTTGAGGTGGTCGGCCAGTTCGGTCATGGTCGCCACCGTCGAGCGCGAGGTGCGCACCGGGTTGGTCTGGTCGATGGCGATCGCCGGCAGGATGCCGCTGATGTGGTCCACCCGCGGCCGGTCCATGCGGTCGAGGAACTGGCGGGCGTAGGGGGAGAAGGTCTCGACGTAGCGTCGCTGCCCCTCGGCGTAGACGGTATCGAAGGCCAGCGAGCTCTTGCCCGACCCCGAGACCCCGGTGACCACGACCATGCGCCCGAGGGGAATGGACAGGTCCAGATTCTTCAGATTGTTCTGGCGCGCCCCGCGCAACTCGATGCTGCCGGGGTCGCGCGTGGAGGCAGGGGTGGGCTCGCGCGCTGTCATTCCCGGAACTATACGCAGTCGCGCGTGCCCCGGCCGGAGCGCTGGCGGCGGCACGCCGGGCGGCGGAGACTTTTGGAAACTTGTCGAGCCCGCGGCATCGCAGTTACATTTAACCGGGTTCCGCTCGCGGGTATGGTCTGCGCCATGGCCGGGACGGCTCGCAAGCGTGCACCACAGCCCCTATCCATCCGCCATGCACCAAGACAAGCCGAAGAAGATCCTGGTCGTCGACGACGACGCCCGCATCCGCGACCTGCTGCGCCGCTACCTGACGCAGGAGAACTACGAGGTGTTCGTCGCCGAGGATGCGAAGACCATGCAGCGAGTGATGGTCAAGGAACGCTTCGACCTCATCGTGCTCGACCTGATGCTGCCCGGCGAGGACGGCCTGACGGTGTGCAAGCGCATGCGCGCCTCGAAGGATTTCACCCCCATCATCATGCTCACCGCCAAGGGCGAGGACGTCGACCGCATCATCGGGCTGGAGGTCGGCGCCGACGACTACCTGCCCAAGCCCTTCAACCCCCGCGAACTGCTGGCGCGCATCAGCGCGGTGCTGCGCCGGCAGCCCAACCCCGAACTGCCGGGGGCGCCGGCGCGCGACGACGAGACCGTGGTGTTCGGGCCCTTCAGCCTCGACCTGGCGCGCCGGGAGCTGTCGCGCAACGGCGAGCTGATCAACCTGACCACCGGGGAATTCGCGATGCTCAAGGCGCTGGTGCGCCATCCGCGGCAGCCGCTGTCGCGCGACCGCCTGGCCGAACTGGCGCGCGGACGCGACTACGAGGCCTTCGACCGCAGCCTGGACGTGGCGATTTCCCGGCTGCGCAAGATCGTCGAAATCGACCCCGCGCACCCGCGCTACATCCAGACCGTCTGGGGCGTGGGCTACGTGTTCGTTCCCGACACCAAGGAAGGCTGAGGCCTCTGCCCGGCGCGGCCAGGCCGCGGCGCACCCGCATGGCAGCCCATTCCCCGGTCGAGGCGCGCCCGCGGCGCTGGCTGGGCCAGCTCTCGGGCAGGCTGTACTGGCGCACCTTCGTGCTCATCGTCGCCTTGCTGTCGGTCAGCCTGGCGGCGTGGTTCCAGAGCTTCCGGGTGCAGCAGCGCAAGCAGCAGATCGAGCAGACCGCGCGCCAGATCACCAGCCTGATCGACCTCACCCGCATCGCGCTGGTGCACTCGGCTCCGCAGTACCGCAACGCGCTGCTCGACGAACTGGTGCGGCGCGAGGACATCTACATCTACCCCCGCCAGCCCGGCGATCGCTGGACGCCGATGGCACGCACCGACTTCACCCGACAGCTGGCGGCCAGCGTCGGCGCGCGGCTGCACGAAAGCCTGACCTTCGCCGCGTCGGTCAACGACCAGAGCGGGTTGTGGATCGGCTTTCGCATCGACCAGGACCGCTACTGGCTGCTGCTCGACCCGTCGCGCATCAGCGTGTCGCTGGGGGAGACCTGGCTGGTCGGCGGAGCGCTGGCGACCCTGCTGGCGCTGATCGGCGCGGCGGTCATCGCCGGCTTTGTCAACCGTCCGCTGCGCGACCTGAGCATCGCCACCGCCTATGTGCGCGAAGGCGACTTCTCCCACCAGCTCGACGAGACCTCGGGCACCGAGGAGATCCGCGAAGTCAACCGGGGCTTCAACCGCATGGCGCGCGCGCTGCAGGAAATCGACCAGGAACGCACGCTGATGCTGGCCGGGATCTCCCACGACATCCGCACCCCGCTTGCGCGGCTGCGGCTGGAGGCCGAACTCAGCGTGCCCGACACGCGGGCGCGCGACGACATCGTCGGCGACATCGAGCAGGCCGACTCGATCATCAACAAGTTCATGGAGTACGCCCGTTCGGCCAGCCCGGTGCTGCAGCGGGTCGACCTGCCCGAGCTGGCGTTGCGGGTGCAGAACGAACTGGGCAAGTGGGGCGACCTGCGCATCCGCGTCGAGCTGGGAGTCAGGGCCTGGGCGCTGGCCGACGAGCTGGAAATGCGCCGCGTGCTGACCAACCTGCTGGAAAACGCCCGCCGCTACGGGCGCTCGCCGCAGGCCGAGTACGCCGAGGTCGAGCTGCGCTTCCTGCGCCGCACCGGCGAGGTGGCGGTGGAAGTGCGCGACCACGGGCCCGGGGTCGCGGCCGAGCAGCTGCAGCTGCTGACCCGCCCCTTCTACCGCGGCGACACCGCGCGCACCTCGGCCAAGGGCACGGGGCTCGGGCTGGCGATTGTCGAACGCACGGTGGCGCGCATGCGCGGCCGCGTCGAATTGCTCAACGCCCCCGGCGGCGGACTGCTGGTGCGCGTGTGGCTGCCGCGCGACCCGGGCGACCTGCCGCAGATCGAGTCGCGTTATTGAGCGCGCGCTCGCCGGAGCAACTCCGCGTCAACGCAGGCGCCGCAACCTTGTCGCAGCGGCAGCGGCCTCCCACAATCGGCCGCATGAAGACCCACGCCTGCCGATTCGCCGCGCTGCTGCTGTGCCTGACGCTGGGCGGATGCGGCGGCGGTGGCGGCGGCGGGAACGCACCCCCGCTGCCCTCCAACCTGCACGGCTTGCCCAACCTCGGCGCCACCTGCTTCCTCAACGCCGCGCTGCAGGTCATCACCCATTCGCCGACACTGCGCGCGCGGGCCGCCGCGAACTGGCCGCAGCTCGGGCTGGCGGGATTCTTCCAGGCCTACGACGGCGGCCAGCCGCAGGCGCTGCAGACCGCGCTGCAGGGCGTGGTCGGCGCGTTGCGGGCCTCCGCCGGCTACGCCTCGTGCACCGGCGGCGGCAGCTTGGCCTCGCTGTGGGACAACAGCCTCGGCGCCTCCCCGCCGGGCCTGGCGCTGGGCGCCTACTCGGTGACCGACCCGGCGCAGATCCCCCAGCAGCTGGCGCAGGGGCAACGCGAATTCCTGATGGCGGTCGCGCAAGTCGGAGCCACCGTGACGGGCGGCCCGCTGGACTATGCGTCGCTGGCGTCGCCGCAGCAGCTCCAGGCCCTGGTCTACAACACCGGAGGCCATTACGTCGCCTACCTCAGCCAGGGGGGCAGCTGGTACGCGCTGGACGATGCGCAGGTCTCCGCGGTGACCCCGCAGGCGCTGGCCGCGCTGCCCATCGGCCTGGGCGTGGGCTTCGAGCTCGCGGTCTACTCGTCGCCCTGACGCGGCGCGCCGCCGCCGCCACGCCTGCCGCGCGCCGCGCGGGCGCGCAACCTGCGCGCTTCCCCGGGGGCCAGCAGCAGCGCCCGGGTGATGTCCACGCGGTCGCCGTCGCGCAGCGGGTGCTGGGCAGCGCGCGGCTGGCCGAACACCGCCAGGCGCAGCGCCGCGCCGGGTCGTTCCCAGTCGGCGTCGCCGAGCAGCGCCTGCAGACCGCTGGCGCGCACCGCGTCGGCCAGGCTCGCCCCCTCGTCCAGGCACACCTCGCGCAGCTCGGCGCGGCCCTGCGCGTCCTGCCAGAACACCTGGGCGCGCAAGCGGCCGCGCTGCGCGGTCACCGCGTGCCCCCGTACACCTGTTCGGCGCGCTGGACGAAGGATTCGACGAAGGTCTTGGCGATGTGGCCGAACACCGGGCCGATCACCGCCTCGACCAGCCGGCTGGAAAAGTGGTAGTCGAGCTCGAAGTCGACGCGGCAGGCCTGGCCTGTCTGCAACGGCGAGAACTGCCAGCGGCCGTGCAGGCTGCTGAACGGTCCGTCGACCAGCCGCATGCGGATCTCCTGCCCCGGCAACTGTTCGTTCTCGGTGGTGAAGCTCTGGCGCACGCCCTTGAAGTCGATGCGGATGGTCGCGCGCATGCGCTGCTCGGTGGCCTCGTGCACCTCGACCCCGCCGCACCACGGCAGGAAGCCGGGGTACGAGGCGACGTCGCTGACCAGCGCATACATCTGCTGCGGGCTGTACCAGATGAGGACGGACTTGCGGACCTGGGCCATGCGGGAACGGCGAGCGGTGAGGGAATCCGTAGAATCGCCCATTCTAGGAACACCCCGCCCCCGAGCCCGGGCAAGCGGCTCCACCCGCGGCCTTGAAGCGCGCGGCCGCGCCCCCATCTGCCGCCCATGTCCCTCGCCGAAAACCGCAAGGCCTCGTTCAACTATTTCCTCGAGGAACGCTTCGAGGCGGGGCTGGTGCTGGAGGGCTGGGAGGTCAAGGCGATCCGCGCCGGGCGCGCCCAGCTGCTCGACGGCTATGTGCTGATCCGCGACGGCGAGATGTTCGTCGTCGGCCTCAACGTGTCGCCGCTGCACAGCGCCTCCACCCACGTTCGCCCGGATGCCAGCCGCACGCGCAAGCTGCTGCTGCACAAGGACCAGATCCGCCGGCTGATCGGAAAGGTCGAGCAACGCGGCTACACCCTGGTGCCGCTGAACCTGCACGAAAAGCAGGGCCGCATCAAGCTCGATTTCGCGCTGGGCCGCGGCAAGAAGCTGCACGACAAGCGCGACACCGAGGCCAAGCGCGACTGGGACCGTGAAAAGGCGCGGCTGATGCGCCGCCCTGCCTGAGCCGCCGCGGCTCCCGCAACGGCCACCGACGCGGCGCGGCTGCGCTCGCGCCCCCCGCGACACCCGATCGCCCCGCCCCGCGCGGGGTGGGCCGCCGGCTTGCCGGCCGCGGCGCGCGGCACCTCGGCGCGTGGCGTTACCCGCGCGGCAATGCGATCGCAGCAACGCGTCAATACCTTTCGTTGCCTCTTGTTTCACTTGTCGGGGCCGCCCAGAATGGCCTCGAAGCTCGAGCAGCCTGCGAGCCTTGTGAAACCTGGGACTGGGCGCAGCGATGCCCTGCCCGAACCCTGGAGCAAACGATGACTGCGAACCCCCACCACGGGCCGAAGCGGCCTTTGCGCGGTCGCAAGCCGGCAGCCGAAAGCCGCCTGGCCTGGGCCGCGATGCTGTGCGCCTGCGCACTGGCCGGTTGCGGCGGCGGCGAGCCGCCCGTCGGCAGCACGAAGGGCTCACGCCACGCGATGCGGTCGTTGCCGGCGGATTCGTCGATCTCCCCGGCGGCCGCCACCGCCGCGGCGGTGCAGCGCTCGTACAGGGCCACCGGGTCGACTGCGGATTCGCAGCCAGGCACGCCGTCGCACGAGGCCGGCGACGCGCCGCGGCACCTCGGCCCGGATGGGACCCAACGCCCATCCGACCCGCAGGGTCTTGCCGCGTCGACGCGGAACCCGCCCGGTCGGTCCACCGGGCTGCCGGGCTCGGCCCTGGCGCAAGCCGAGGCGCTGGCCGGTCCCGTCGACCCGCAGCACCTGCACGGACTGCCGAACCTGGGGAACACCTGTTTCATCAATGCCGCGCTGCAGGTGCTGACGCATTTCCCCGGCCTGCGCGCACAGGCCCTCGGCGCGGTCGATCCGCAGCAGATGCACTTGCTGCACGCTGCGCTGCAGGGCTTTTTCGACGCCTACGACGGGGATGACGCGCAGGCCGTGAACGACGCGCTGGGAGCCGTCGTCGAGCAGCTGGGCCAACTGTACGGCTTCCCGGGCGTGAACGAAATCGGCAGCCTGCTCGATCTGTGGAGCAACGCTCCCACCGCCGACCCCCACCCCGGGCTGGGCCTGCCGACCCTGGCCGTCGTTTCGCTGAACGACCTGCAAGCCGCGTATCAGAACGACTTGCGGGTGTTCTCGATGGCGGTGCAGCAGGTCGGGTCCGTGCAGACCCACGGGCCGGTCGATTACCAGTGGCTGCCCCACCCCGAGCACCTCGCGGCGCTGGTGTACAACACAGGCAACCACTACGTCGCCTACCTCCGCGAAGCCGGCCAGTGGTGGCGCCTCAGCGATTCGCAGGTCCAGCCGGTTCCGGTGGAGCACCTGCAGCAACTGCCGATCGCCAACGGCCAGGGCTTCGAACTGGCGGTCTACGGCGACGAGGCGCTGGATCAGCCGGTCGCGGGGCCGCAAGAAGTGGATGCGGGGCCGCACTCGGCCCGGCACCGGCAGCCGGGCGAGCACCAGACCGGCTCGCTGCCCCCCGGAACCGAGCCCGAGCCCCAGCGGGTGGTCGCCGCGCACACGCCACCGCAGTTCCTGAACCGCAAGACCCGGCGCGAGGAGGCGACCCGCGCCTCGACGAGCCCGACCAGGCCGTCGAGGGTGGATCGGTCGAGGTTTCCGGACAGCGTCGTCGATCGCGTCGGCAGGCGCCTGGACTTCGGCCAGACCGGCCAGCAGGCGACCCAGCAGGCGACCCCCTCGTCGACCGAGCCCGGGGGGCCATCCAGCGTCGAATCGTCGGGTTTCCAGTTCAGCCGCATCGACCCCGACGGAACCCACCTGCCGTTCGGCCGGGTGGGCCAACAACCGACCCCGTCGTCGAGCCAGCCCGAGGGGCCGTCCGGCGTCGATTCGTCGGGGTACCGATTCAGGTACCGCGGTCCCGACGGCAGGATCGTGGAGGTCGTCCCGGCGGTGCTCGAATGGCCCAGGGTACGGCCCGACACCGACTACACCGGCGCCTACGTCATCCACGAAATCCACGATCCCCACGCCGGCTCGACCGCGGCATCGAGCAGCGCCGCTTCGGACGCCGGGGACCTGTCCGACCCGGACTGAGGACACTAACCCAGCGGGCCGGGGGCCCGTCCGAGCGGGGCACGTCGGCCGACCGGCGACGTGCCGCGGCAGGCGCGACGGCCGAAGGCCCGGCGGCGCCTGCGCGCCCCGGGCCTCGACGACCTTCCATCGCCGCGTGCCGCGGCTGCGCGGCCGCGGCGCCGGGCGCCGCGGCCGGTGCGCTCAGGCGACCTTCTTGTCGAAGAACTGCTCGTCCTCGGTCGAGCCCTTGAGTGCGGCGGTCGAGGCCTGGGTCTCGATGGTCGTGGTCACCGCGTCGAAGTAGCCGGTGCCGACCTCGCGCTGGTGCTTGACCGCGGTGAAGCCCTTGTCGGCGGCGGCGAACTCGCGTTCCTGCAGCGACACGAAGGCGCTCATCTGGTTGCGCGCATAGCCGTGGGCGAGCTCGAACATCGAGTAGTTCAGCGCGTGGAAGCCGGCCAGGGTGATGAACTGGAACTTGTAGCCCATCGCGCCCAGTTCCTTCTGGAAGCGGGCGATGGTCGCGTCGTCCAGGTTCTTCTTCCAGTTGAACGAAGGCGAGCAGTTGTAGGCCAGCATCTTGCCAGGGTACCTGGCATGGATGGCCTCGGCGAAGGCCTTGGCGTAGGCCAGGTCGGGCTTGCCGGTCTCGCACCACACCAGGTCGGCGTAGGGGGCGTAGGCCAGCCCGCGCGAAATCGCCTGCTGCAAGCCAGGGCGGGTGCGGTAGAAGCCCTCGACGGTCCTCTCGCCGGTGCAGAAGGCGCGGTCGTTGTCGTCGACATCGGAGGTCAGCAGGTCGGCCGCCTCGGCGTCGGTGCGCGCCACCAGCAGCGTCGGCACACCCATCACGTCGGCCGCCAGCCGCGCCGCCACCAGTTTCGCGACGGCCTCGCGGGTGGGCACCAGCACCTTGCCGCCCATGTGTCCGCACTTCTTCACCGAAGCCAGCTGGTCCTCGAAGTGCACCCCGGCAGCGCCGGCCTCGATCATCGCCTTCATCAGCTCGAAGGCGTTGAGCACCCCGCCGAAGCCCGCCTCGGCGTCGGCGACGATCGGAGCGTAGTAGTCGATGTAGCCCGCGTCGTCCGGCCCCTTGCCTTCCATCCACTGGATCTGGTCGGCGCGGGTCAGGGTGTTGTTGATGCGCTTGACCACCGAGGGCACCGAGTTGGCCGGGTACAGCGACTGGTCGGGGTACATCTCCCCGGCCAGGTTGGCGTCGCCGGCGACCTGCCAGCCCGACAGGTAGATGGCCTTCAGCCCGGCCTTGACCTGCTGCATCGCCTGGTTGCCGGTGAGCGCGCCCAGCGCGTTGACAAAGGGCTCGCCGTGCAGGTCGCGCCACAGCCTTTCGGCTCCGCGACGCGCCAGGCTGTGCTCGACCATGACCGAACCGCGCAGGCGCACCACGTCGGCGGCCGCGTAGCCGCGCTGGATCCCGGCCCAGCGCGGGTTCTGCTGCCATTCCTGTTCGAGCTGGCGGATTTGCTGTTCGCGGTTTGCCATGAGACGATCTCCATCGAAGGGGTGTTGGGAATGGCTGTCAGCGTACCCGAAAGCTGCACCGCAACAACGAATGATGTCTTATACAAGACTAAATTTTCTTTCCTTGCAAAACAATAACTTATCCTCCGTATCCTGCATTGCGCAACACGTTTTCGTGATTCTGAAAGGCGGCACCTTGCTGCGCAACATCCATTTTTCGCATGATGAAACGATGATTGCGCCATCCGAAAGCCCCGCCCCGCGCTGCGGCGCCGCGCCGCGCCGTCCGCGCGCCATGCCATGCTGAAGCGCGTCGACTCCCGCTGCCTGCGGCGGCCGCTGGCACTGTGGGACGAGGCCGGGCTGCGCGCCGCCGAACGCCACTGGGCGCAGCGCCTGCCGGAGCATGCGTTGATGGATCGCGCCGGCGCGGCCGTCGCGGCCTTGCTGCGAGCCCGCTGGCCCCATGCGCGCCGGGTGCTGCTGCTGTGCGGCCCCGGCAACAACGGCGGCGACGGCCTTTGCGCGGCCGCCTGGCTGTCGCGCCAGCCCCACCCGCCGCGGCTGCAGCTGGCGCTGGTCGGATGCGGCGAGGCCGCGCAATGGGATGGACCGCGCCGCAGTCCCGACTGGCGCTGGGCGTTGCGGCAGGCGCGCGCGGCCGGGCTGCTGCCGCGCCACTGGCTGGACCTCGACCCCGCGCGCTGGCTGGCCGGGCACGACGTGGTGGTCGACGCGCTGCTCGGCCTGGGCCTGCGCGAGGCGCCGCGCGGCGAGGTCGAACAGGCGATCCTCGCGCTGGCAGGTTTCCCCGAGGTGCTCGCCGTGGACCTGCCGTCCGGGCTGGCCGGCGCCAGCGGCAGCGCGCCCGGGGCGGTGGTGCAGGCCCGCGTCACCGTCGCGATGCTCGGGCTGCAACCCGGGCACGCCGGCGGCCCGCGGGCCGCCGCCTGCGGCCAGACGTGGCTCGACGACCTGCAGGCCGACCCGGCCGCCGCGGGCGCGCTGCCCGCGGCGACCTGGGGCGACAGCGACTCCGCGCTGGCCGCGCTGCCACCGCTGGCGCAGGCCGCCCACAAGGGGGTGCGCGGCGACCTGCTGGTCTTCGGCGGCGCGCCCGGGATGGACGGCGCGCTGTGGCTGGCCGCGCGCGCCGGGCTGGCGCTGGGCGCGGGCCGGGTGTACGCGGCGGCCTTCGACCCGCGCGCGCCGGCAGTCGACCCGCAGTACCCCGAATTGATGCTGCGCCACCCCGACGAACTGCTGCGCCAGGCGCGCGCCTCCAGCGACCCGCGCGCCTGCCTGGTGTTCGGACCCGGCGCCGGTGACTCGCAGCAGGCACTCGACTGTCTGCGCGAACTGCTGGCGCTGCCCCAGTCGCTGGTCGTCGACGCCGACGGCCTGAACCTGCTGGCCGCGCAACCCCGCGACGGCGCCGCCTGGCAGGCGCTGCGCGGGCGCGCGCAACCCGCCTGGCTGACCCCGCACCCGAGCGAAGCGGCGCGGCTGCTGCGGATCGACACCGCCGCGGTGCAGGCCGACCGCCTGCGGGCCGCCCGCGGGCTGGCCGAGCTGAGCGGCTCGCACGTGGTGCTCAAGGGCGCCGGCACGTGCATCGCCTGCCGCGACGGCAGGCTGTGGGTGAATTCCGCGGGCAACGGCCTGCTGGCCACCGCCGGCACCGGCGACGTGCTCAGCGGCGCGCTGGGCGCCTGCCTGGCGCGCAGCGGCGGCAGCGTCGACGCGGCTCGCGCCGCCGTCTGGCTGCACGCAGCCGCCGCCGACCTGGCCCTGCGCGAAGGCGCCGCGCTGCGCGCCGGCACGCTGGCCGACTGGATGCTGCGCGCGGGCCGCGCGGCCGCCTGCGCCGCGGACTGAGCTCAGCGGCGCGTGCGCGCCGCCGTCTTGCCTCGCGGCGCCTTGCGCGCCGCCTGGGCGCGCGCCTTGCGCCCCTTGCCCGAGGTCCTGCCGGGCTGGGCGGCGCCGGCCGGGTCGCTGCCCGCGACCGGCGTGGCGGCCGCGGC
>JAJZVU010000040.1 GCA_021845505.1 Pseudomonadota bacterium
GGCCGCGCCGCCGCCCGCCGCGACGCTGGCGCCGCCCGCCGCGACGCTGGCGTCACCACCGGCGCGCTGCGCCAGCGGGCCATCGCGAGCCGACTACGTCAGCCTGCGCGCGGCCACCGAATCGGCTCTTGCGGCCGCGGTGGCGCACTGCCGCAGCCTGGGCTACCGGCGCGTCGGCGGGGTGGCGCGCGCGGTCGTGAGCAATCCGGGAGCGTCATCGCCCGAGCTGTATTTCCAGGTGATGGTGGTTCCTCCTGGCGCGGCGGCCAGCGCGACGGCCAGCGCGGCGTCGTCGCCGGCGCGTCCGCCCGGCGGCTGAGCGCGGCGCCGGGCGGCGGGCCCGGCCGTCCTCCGCGCTAGGCGGTGCGCAACGCGCGCGCCACGCTGAACATGCCCGGCGTATCGCTGCCGGCGAAGTTTCCCAGCGCGATCAGCGACTGCCGCCAGTAGCCCCGCAGCATGCGGCGCTCGCCGCGGCCGACGTGCTCGGCATGCAGCACCTGCTGGTTGCGCAGGAACAGCACCTCCCCGGGCTGCAGGCCCAGCCAGGTGGCTCCGCCGCGTGCCAGGCCCTCGATCTCCCGCAGCACCTGCAAGGCCGCGGCGTCGCCGGCGCGCGCCGGGCGGGTACACGACAGGTCGATGGAGGCCAGCCACCCCAGCGGCGTCTGCCGCAGCAACGCACAGCGCTCGTCGGCGCCGGCGCCGCCGCGCAGCGCCAGCGCGGCCGGCAGCGCCTGGCTGAAGCGCTCCTGCATGGCCACTTCGCGCAGCCCCTGGGGCAGCGCGGCGGCCAGCGCGGCGACCTCGACCAGGCCGACGCTGGCGCGTGCGTGGTTCAGGCAGCAGCTCAGCGACAGCGCCTCGGGCCGGAAAGCCGGCCGCAGCGCCGGGATGTCCGTGCGGAAGTCGCCCTCGACCTCGCGTTCGCGCACCCCGGAGCACGCGCTGCGCGCCTCGACCACCTGGAACACCGCCGGCCCTTCCTCCAGCAGGCCGTAGGGCTGCCCCACGCCCAGCCAATGGCCGGCCACGCAGGTCAGCACGCAGCGATGGAAGTCCTGCAGCGGCCATGCGCTGGCGGCAAAGCGCACCAGGCAGGCATGGCGCAACAGGTCGGGATGCGGCGCCACGCCGAGCTCGCGTGCCGCCAGGCGCGCGGCCTGCAGCACCTGGCGCACGTCGGGCCGGGGTGCCGCTACCGCGGCGGCGGGAGCGCGCGCCGCGTGCAGTGCGCGCCGCGTGGACTCGGCATCGACGTCGAGCGTGGGAACGGTCAGGGGACTCAGGTCGGACGGCATCGGTCAGGGTGGAATGGGGTGTTGGAATCCACCGGATGCTTGCACGAGACCGTTCGCTTCGCCTCGAAATAGGAATTGGGGTTTTGAAGGTTTTTCAGCGAACCGGCACGGGATTTTTCATCCGGCCGATTTCGCGCCTGTCATCCGCCCCGCCCGATCGGTCGGCGCAATCGGCGTCGCAAAACAGCCGCGCGCCGCGCAATTCCCGCAATGCGCCTGGTTTGACGTCGCGCATGCCATTGAAAAACAAGGGTATTCTCGCGAGACTACGATGCGTCGATTCCCTGCCATGTTGCGCGATGATCGACGATCCGCTGTGGAGCGAAATCGAGGCCTTCCTGTGCCGCAAGGTACCGATTCCCCGCACCCATCGGCTCGGTCGCGATTCCCGCCTCGGACGCGACCTGAAGCTGCGCCCGATCGAGCAGCGCGAGCTGATGGAAGATTATTTCTCGTTTTTCCGTGTAAACCGTGGGGATTATGACCCGCGGCGAATCCGCGGGCGCGCGCGGTGTTCGTGGGCGCGCCGCTGCGCGGCCGCCGCGCCCCCGCGGGACATCGACGCCGACATGCTGCTGCGGGCTGCCCGCCGCGGGCTGTGGTCGGAAGCCGAACTCGCCGGCCCCGGCGCCTGCGCCCCGCGGCCGAACGCACCGTGACGCACCGTGACGCACCGTGACGCACCGTGACGCACCGGCCGAGCCGCCTCAGCGCGTCGCCGCCAGCACCGCCTTGACCTTGTCGAACAACGCGAACTGGCCCACCGCGTCGGCCTGGTCGTAGATCGCGCGCACCCGTCCCTGGCCGTCGACCACCATCATCACGTCCTCATGGGTGATGTCGTAGTGCACCCTGGCGCGCGTCGCCAGCGGGTTGGCCACGATCGGCTGGGGGTCGCTGCCCGCGACCGCCAGCGCCGGAGTCGCCTGGTCGGCGGAGTCGTCCGGGCCGGTGTCCTTCACCTTCTGGTAGTCGACGTGGAAGCCCGCGGTGACCACCCGGCGGATCTGCTCCGGCCTGCCCGTCAGGTACTCCCAGTGCGGGTTCGCGGGATTCCAGCCGTACTCGCGCAGGAAGTCGCGCATCTGGCGTGGCCCGGTGCCGCCCGGATCGACGTTGAACGACACCACCTCGACGCGGCCGGCCAGCGGCGTCGCCGCCAGCATGTTCTCGAAACCCACCAGGTGGGCCGCGATGACCGGGCAGAAGGTATCGCAATAGGGGAACAGGAAGGTCACCACCTGCACCTTGCCCCGGAACGCCGAAGACGACACCGTGGCGCCGTTCTGGTCGATCAGGTCGCGATACGCCGGCGCGCGAAACAGCACCGGAGGAACCCGCGCCGCACGCTCCGCGCGCGCCGCGTCCTGCCTGCCGAGCAGCCAGCCGGCCGTCGCGCCGGCCAGCACCAGCAGCGCCGCAATCGCACCCCACGCCAACCCGCGCCGCGCCGCGGCCATCTGTTCTCGCGCCATGCCTTGGTGTGTCAGCCCGGGCCCGGGCAACCCTGCCCTGTCGCGCGGCCACGCCCGGGCCTGCCGGCGGCGCCGCGTCGGGTGGAATCATAGTTCGCCGCGGCGGCGCCGCGGGCGCCTGCGGCGACGGGCCCGCGGCAGCCGCTACGATGAGCGGGCTGTTGCCCTACCCGACACCAAGCGATGGATTTCCACGAACTGCAAGACCTCTGGCGCGATCGCGACCGTCTCACCGAAGCGCAATGGACGCGGCTGTACCGCCTGGTCCACGGCGTGCTCGCCAAGGCACGCATGTACGACGGGCTGGATCGCGAGGACCTGGTGCAGGGGTTCTTCCTGGACAAGGTGGTGCGCGGTCGCTCCACTGCGGTTCCCGAGCGCCCGGCCGCCTTGCTGCAGTGGTTCGCCCGCTACCAGGCCTCGATGCACCGCGCGCTGCGCTCCGAGCCGAGCTTCGAGGCCGCCGAGCTGCCGGCCGAGGACACGCTGCCGGCCGCCGAGTGCGAAGCCGCCGAACCGTTGTTCCGGGCCTCGCGCGCGAACGCGGTACAGGCGTTTTTCGACACCCTGGACGAGCAGGAGAAGATCCTCGTGCAGCACGCCCATTGCGACCAGCAGTCGGTGCTTTCGGTGGCGCAGGCGCACCGCATCGCCAGCGCCCACCACCACAGCAAGCGCCTCGGCCTGGTGCTGACCCGCCATGCGCTGCCGTCGGACTGGTCGCAGACCAAGCTCGGCCGCTTTGTCACCCGCGCGCTGGGCATTTCGACCGATGCCCGGGACGACCTGCTGCAGGTGTTGCGCCTGCTGTGTGAAACCGCCCAGCAGTGGTGGAGCCGCGCATGCGCCACCACCGCCTGATCCCGCCGCTGGAATTCATCGAGGAGGGCCTGTTCGGTTGCGCCGATCCGGCGGATCCGGATGCGCCCGATGGGTCGCCCGCCGAGGCCCTGGCCGCGCTGGCGCTGCCGGCGCTGATCGCCGAGGCGGTCGCGCGCCGGGTCGCAGCGGCGCCGCTTGCGGCACCGCCCGCGCCTGCGCCGGGCGAAGTGTGGTGGCTCGCGCTGGACGCCGGCGCCGACCGACCGGTCGCGCTGGCGCTGCTGCGCGTGGCGCAGCCCGAGGTCTGCGGCTGGCTGGTCGGCAGCGAAGTGGCCTATGCGGGCGACGACGACTGGGTGATCCAGGACGACGACGTGCACGGTGCGCTCGATCCTCGGCTGGGCATGGTGCACCTGTGGAACCCGGTGTGCATCCCGGCGCAACGGCTCGACGGCCTGGCCGCGGTGATGCGCTCGGCGAGCTTCGACGGGCTGCGCACCCTCGCGCAGAGCCGCGCCCGCGCAGCCGGCATGGCGCCGGCACCGGGGCGTGTCGGCCTCGACGAGCGCGACGGCGTGAGCTTCGTCTGCGGCACCCCGCTGGGCCTGCCGCAGCACGACCCGCGCCACGCCTACCGGGCGTTGTACCGCCGGCTGGCCGCGCTGCTGGGGCATGCCGGCGCGGCTTCCGAAGGGCAGGCCGGGCGATGAGCACTCTGCTGCTGTACGGCGTGCTGCTGCCCCTGCTCGGAGTGTTCGCCGGAGCGCTCGCCGGCAAGCTGCTGGCACGCGACGGCGAAGCGCTGAACCGCGGTGTCGCGGTGTTCGTCGCGATGCTGGTCATCGGCGGCTGCTGGTTGCACGCCTGGCAGGTGCTGGGCGCGGCTGCCGCGCACCCGGCCGCCACCCGCTGATCGGTGGCTCGCCCGCCGCGTGCGGCGGGCGCTCAGTTGAGCAGCATGCTTTCGTCGCGCTGCGGCCCGGGCAGCGCGCCGCAGGCACCGACCAGCAACAGCGCCGCGTTCCTCAGCATGCCGACCTGGCGGACGATGCCCGCCTCGATCACCTCGCGGCGCGGCGCCGTGTCGGCAGCGGCGAGCACCGCCGCGACGACCGCGGTGGCGCGCCCGGTGGTGTCGCTGTAGTACACCTTGGCCCCCTTGGCCTGGGCGTTGACCCGGTTGATGGCGTCGAGGAACCGCTCGCGATCCAGCCCGAGGTCGGACGGCGCCAGGAAATTCGGAAGCACCATCTGGAACACCTCGGGATCGTGCTCGGCCTGCACCGAGATCAGCAGCGTGCCGAGTTCCGGGAACTTGAACACCACATCGTCGTCGGCGTCGATGGTGGCGACCAGGCCCAGGCTTTCCTCGACGATCGAGGCATACAGTTGCGCCAGTGCGGAATGGGACATGAATGGCTCCTGTTCGGATAGGAAGGTCGAAGACCGGGCACGCCGCCCGGCCCCTCTCCCCCCAGAACGCGGATCGGGCGCGAATTTGCAATCCCGCGCTCCACCGCCCGGGAAAGCGGCGGGCACCCGGCCGTCGCGCGGCAGCACCGCCGGCACCGGCCGCGGGCGCCGCCCGATCCGGGCGACGCCCGCGCTGGGCTTCGGATTTGCGCAGCGTGCAGCGCCGAAGCGAGCAGCGCATGCGCCGCGGCCCAGTCGCGTTGCCGCGGGAACTTCATCACGGGCACTCCGGCAGCGCAGCGGGATCATCCGCACTCCGAGCCGGCGGGTCGCGCTGAGTCGCGCTCGGCCATGCCGCGATGCCGGCTGCGTGCGTCGCGGCGTGACAGGCTCGGGCCCATGGCTTGCGGTTCCTCGCAAGCGCGGATCGTAGCCGCCGGGCGCTGCCGTCGCGCGCACGCGCCCCCAAAGCCCCCGCGCCGACGCGGGCTGCGGACCGGCGCGGGTCGCTCAGGCGCCTGCCCGCGCCGGGCTCAGCAACACCGGGATCGACTTGGAGGCCGGGGTGCCGCAGCCGTCGGCCGCGCTTGCCAGCGGAACCAGCGGGTTGGTCTCGGGGTAGTAGGCGGCGATGCAGCCGCGCGGGATGTCGTAGTCGACCAGCGTGAAGCCCGGCACCCGGCGCGGTACGTCGTCGTCCCACACGGTGTCGAGGTCGACCTTCGCGCCTTCGGCCAGCCCCAGCGCCTGGCGATCGGCCGGATGGATGAACACCACGTCGCGCCTGCCGTACACCCCGCGGTAGCGGTCATTCAGCGCGTACACCGTGGTGTTGTACTGGTCGTGCGAACGGATGGTCGCCAACACCAGCACGCGCTCGCCGTGGCGCCTGCGCGCGCGGTGCAGCGGGCTGTCGGGGTCGAGCGCATGCACGACGAACTGCGCCTTGCCGCTGGCCGTCAGCCACTGCCGCTCGCGCGACGCGACGTGCAGGTGGAATCCGCCTTCGGCCGCCACGCGCCGGTTGAAGTCCTCGAAGCCCTCGATGACCTTGGCGATCTCGTCGCGGATGCGCGAATAGTCCTGCGCCAGCCAGGCCCAGTCCACCGGGCGCGCTCCCAGCGTGGCCTCGGCGACGCCGGCGACGATCGCGACCTCCGAGCGCAGCGCGGGAGATGCGGGTCGGTTCATGCCGAAGGACAGGTGCACCTGGCACATCGAGTCCTCGACGCTGACGCCCTGCTCGACACCGCGCTGCAGGTCGCGTTCGGTGCGCCCGAGGGTGGGCAGGATCAGCGCCTGGCGGCCGTGCACCAGGTGGCTGCGGTTGAGCTTGGTCGACACCTGCACCGTGAGCTCGCACTGTCGCAACGCCTGCATGGTGCGCGGGGTGTCGGGAGCCGCCATGACGAAGTTGCCGCCGAGGCCGAAGAACACCCGCACCTGGCCGCGCAGCATGGCGTCGATGGTGGCCACCACGTCCAGCCCGTGACGGCGCGGCGGCGCGAAGCCGTAGACCTGCTGCAGGCGATCGAGGAACTGCGCGCCCGGACGCTCCTCGATTCCCATCGTGCGATCGCCCTGCACATTGGAGTGGCCGCGCACCGGGCACAGCCCGGCGCCGGGCTTGCCGATCTGCCCGCGCATCATCAGCAGATTCGACAGCATCTGCACATTGGCCATCGCGTGCTTGTGCTGGGTCAACCCCATGCCCCAGGTGGCGATGACCCGCTGGCCGCGGCCATAGATGTCGGCCAGCGCGAGGATCTGCTCGAGCTCCACCCCGGACTCCTCGACCAGCGGCTGCCACGCCTGCTGGCGCAGGTCGGCCGCGAAGGCCTCGAAGCCGCTGCAGTGGCCGGCGATGAAATCGACGTCGAGCACCCGCGGCGCGCCGGCGGCCAGCGCCGCGTCATCGAGTTCCAGCACCCGCTTGGCCACCCCCTTGAGCAGCGCGAAGTCGCCGCCGACGCGTGGCCGCACGAACACCGAGCTGATCGAGGTGCTGCCGCCGCCGAGCATCTCCAGCGGGCTCTGCGGGTCGGTGAAGCGCTCCAGGCCGCGCTCGCGCAGCGGGTTGATCGACACGATGGTGGCGCCGCGCCGGGCGCAGTCGCGCAGCTCGCCGAGCATGCGCGGATGGTTGGTTCCCGGGTTCTGGCCGAACAGCAGCAAGGTGTCGGCCTGCGCGAAGTCGTCCAGCGTGACGGTGGCCTTGCCCACGCCCACCGTCCCCGGCAGCCCGCGGCTGGTCGCCTCGTGGCACATGTTCGAGCAGTCGGGGAAGTTGTTGGTGCCGTAGGCGCGAACGAACAACTGGAACAGGTAGGCGGCCTCGTTGCTGGTTCTCCCCGAGGTGTAGAAGCTGGCCTGGTCGGGGTCGGGCAGCGCGCGCAATTCGCGCGCGATCAGCGCGAAGGCCTCGTCCCAGGCGATCGGCAGATAGCGGTCGCTGGCGGGGTCGTACACCAGCGGATCGGTCAGCCGGCCATGCTGCTCGAGCTCGAAATCCGATTGGCCGAGCAACTCGGCCACCGTGTGGCGGGCGAAGAAGGCGGCATCGGCACGCCGCGACGTCGCCTCGGCGGCGACCGCCTTCACCCCGTTTTCGCAAAACTCGAAGGTCGATGCATGGTTGCGGTCGGGCCACGCGCAACCCGGGCAGTCGAAACCCTCGGGCTGGTTCTGCGCCAGCAGCATTTTCAGCTTGGCCGGGTCGACCCGCTCGCGCAACAGGGTCACCGCCACCTGTTTGAGCGCCCCCCAGCCGGCAGCTGGATGGTCGTAGGGCTGGATTGCGGGTTGCGAGCGTGACATGGTGGATCGTGCGGTGTCTAGGGGTAAACCCGCATCGTATGCAGGGTCGAATAGGCCTGCCGCCAGCAATGATTTAGCTTCTGTGCTTTGCTCCCAGCCGAAGCTTGCCATCCCGCCATGCCGCCCGACGAACCCGAGCTGTCGCCCGAACTCTGGCTGCTGCTGTTGCTGCAGCGCGAAGCGACCGACGGCCGGCGGCTTTCGCTGGCCCGGCTGCGCCAGCTCAGCGAACTGCCGATGAGCCGCTTGCGGCGGCTGCTCGGCCGCCTCGAGGACGGCGGCCTGCTGCACCTGCTGCACCCCGAGTCCGCCGCGGCCGAGGTGGAACTGAGCCAGGCCGCGCTGCAATGGCTGCAAGGCAGCGCGCAGCCGGGCGCGGACGCCGCCGGCCAGGCCTGAGCGCCGCGTTCGCGGCGCGACTACAAGGTGCCGGGATAGGCTCCGCCGTCCAGCACGATGTTCTGCCCGGTGACAAAGCCGGCACTGGCCGAGCACAGGAAGGCGCAGGCGGCGCCGAATTCCGCCGGATCGCCGAAGCGCCCGGCCGGGTTCTCGGCCGCCCGCCGCGCCAGGATCTCCTCGGCCGGCACGCCGGTCGCCGCCGCCTGCCCCTTGGCGACGGCGGCCAGGCGATCGGTCGCGAAGGGCCCGGGCAGCAGATTGTTGATCGTGACATTGCGGCGCACGGTCTTGCGCGCCAGGCCGGCGACAAAGCCGGTCAGCCCGCTGCGGGCGGCGTTCGACAGGCCGAGGATATCGATCGGCGCCTTCACCGCGGCCGACGTGATGTTGACAATGCGGCCGAATCCCCGCTCCATCATCGAATCGACGCTGGACTTGATCAGCTCGATGGGCGTCAGCATGTTGGCGTCCACCGCGCGGATCCAGTCGTCGCGACTCCAGTCGCGGAAGTCCCCAGGCGGCGGCCCGCCGGCGTTGTTGACCAGGATGTCGATCGCCCCGGCTGCCGCCAGCGCGTCCGCCCTGCCCTGCGCAGTCGTGATGTCGCCGACCACCTCGATGACCTCGACCCGGCAGGTCTCGCGGATGTGGCGTGCCGTCTCGGCCAGCGCCTGCGCACCGCGCGCGGTCAGGGTCAGGTGCACCCCCTCGGCGGCCAGCGCGAGCGCGCAGGCGCGGCCCAACCCCTTGCTCGACGCGCAGACCAGAGCCCTGCGCCCGGCGATTCCCAGATCCATCGGTCGTTCCTTTGCCGTGTGGGCGAGCCGGCTCCCGCCGGTCCGCTCCCCGTTGAACCGCGTCGCCGCGTCAGTGGCGCCCGGCCAGCAGGCGCAGCGCGTACAGCGCGACGTAGCCCCCGAATCCGGCGTACAGCGCGAACGCCAGCCAGAAGCCCAGCGGCTGGCTGTCGCGCGACACCCCCTTGCCTCGCTGCAAGCCGGCGCGCCCCGTCGGCAGCCAGCCGCGCACCGCCCCCTGCAACGCCACCACCACCAGGCCCGCGCCCAGCAGCAACAACCACCATGCCTTGAACCGGTCCATGCGCAGGCCCTCGCGATCGCACGGCTCGGGTCGCCCCGGCCGACGCCGGATGCTACCTCGCGCCGCGCGAGCGCTCGGCCGTCGCGCGCTCGATTATGCTGGCGCGAGTGTCTTCGGCGCAGGGCCCGGATGCAGATCTTCTTTTCCTATCCCCATGATTCCAACGGCCCGCTGGTGCTGCGGCTGAAGGCCGATCTCGAGGCCAGGGGCCACACGGTGTGGCTGGACAGCCAGCAGATCGGCGGCGGCGCCGAATGGCGGCGTGCGATCACCGCCGGCATCCTGGCCAGCGACGGCGCGGTGGCCTTCCTGTCGCGGCACTCGGTGCGCGACCCCGGCGTGTGCCTGAACGAAATCGCCATCGTTCTCGCCGAAAAGGGCGACGAGGCCCTGGTCACGGTGCTGGTCGAGCCGGAGAAGGAAGTGGCCGCCCCGGTCACGGTCAGCCACATCCACTGGCACGACATGGCCGACTGGGCCGCCCACGCCGAGGACTCGGGCTGGTACCGCGCCCGTGCCGAGCAGCTGATCGAGATCATCGAGCACCCGGCCGGCGCGCATCGCAACGCCGAGCTGGAGTGGCTGCGCAACGCGCTGGAACCGCTGCGCTTCAACGCCGACATGGCCCCGCACCTGCTGCGCTTCAGCGGGCGCGAATGGCTGCGCGAGCGCTACGAGACCTGGCTTGCCGACCCGCGCGGCAGCCGGGTGCTGCGCATCGAGGGCGGCCCCGGAATGGGCAAGACGGCGATCGCCAGCCACCTCTGCCACGTCGCCAGGAGCGGCGTGCTGGCCGCATTCCTTTGCGACTATCGCCGCGGCGAGACCGCGAATCCGTTGCGCTTCATCCAGACCCTGGCCTACCAGTTGGCGAGCCGTCTGCCCGACTACCGCGCCCGTCTGCTGAAGGTGCCGGCGATCGCCCGCACCGCGGGCACAGCGCCGATGAGCGTGGACGGACTGTCGGCGGCCGACCTGTGGTCGTCGCTGCTGGCCGAACCGATGGCCGGGGTCGGCAAGGACGGTCTGATCGAGCGCCAGGCGCTGGCCATCGTGGTCGACGGCCTCGACGAAGCCACCCGGCGCGGGCGCAACGAACTGGCCACGCTGCTGGCCGAGAAGCTCGGCACCCTGCCGCCGTGGGTGCGCATGGTGCTGACCGCACGGCCCGACCCCGAGGTCCGCCAGCGGCTGCGCGCCTTCGAACCCATGGTCGTCGCCTCCGACGACCCGCACAACCGGCAGGACCTGCGGGCCTACATCGAGCACTGGCTGCAGCAACGGGTGCAGCGCGGCCTGCTGCCGGATTGGCAGGCCGCCGCGCTCGGCCGAACGCTGCTGGAGCGCTGTGGCGGCACCTTTCTCTACCTGGCGCTGGCCCGCGAGGCGATCGAGGACGGCAGCCTGGACCCGACGCGACTCGACGATCTGCCGCACGGACTGCCGGCGATCTACCTGCGCAACTTCGAGCGCCGCTTCGCCGACACCGGGGAGGACAGCGCATGGGCCCGCCTGGCCAAGCCGCTGCTCGCGCTGGTGATGGCCAGCGCCGAGCCGCTGCCGCTCGAGCTGGCGCGCGAACTGCTGGGCTGGAACACCGCCGACGACGCTGAGGAGCTCGAAGCCGCCGCGCTGCGCAGCCTGGGCAGCCTGCTGACCCGGCGCGGCGGCGCCACGGGCAGCGTGCTCGCGCTGTTCCACAAGAGCGCGGCCGACTGGCTGGGCGACCCCGAGGCCGCGGGGGACTATCACATCGGCACTCGCGGCGCGCTCGGCCGACTCGCCGCTGCGGCGTGGCGCCGGTACCTGGAGCAGCCGCGAGTCGGCGCCTACCCCTGGCTGGTGCTGCCGCAACTGCTGGCGCGCCTGCGCGACACCCAGCCGCAGGCGCTCGCGCGGGTGCTGGGCGACGACGATGCCCGAACCAGCGCCGCCTTGTCGCAACTGGTCGACAGCCTCGCGCCCCACATGCGCTATGGCGAGGCCGCCTCCACGCTCGATCTGCTGCTGAGCCTGGCGCAGCGCCAGGCCGAAGCCGCACCCGGCGACACCGAACTGCAACGCCAGCTGGGCGAGTGCAGACTGCGCCTCGGCGACGCCGAACTGACACTCGGCCATGCCGACGCCGCGCTGGAGCATTTCCTGGCGGCGGTGTCGATCTCCCAGGCGCTGGCCGACGCCTCGCCGGACGACCCGGTGCTGCAGCATGAACTGGGCGTCGGCCTGGACAGGCTGGGAGGCCTCGAACACGACCTCGGCGACGCCGACTCGGCGCTGCGGCACCTGCAATCCGCGCTGGCGATCGCGCAGGCGCAGGTCGATGCCGAGCCGGGAGCCGTCGAGCCGCAGCGCAGCTTGTATGGCAGCCTGTTCCGGCTGGCCAGGCTCGAGCGCGACCTCGCCAAGGTCGAGCCCATGCTGCGCTACCTGCGCGCCAGCCACGACATCTGCCGCCGCCTGGCCGACTCCAGCCCGGACGACCCGCTGCTGCAGCGCGACCTCGGGGTCATCCTGCGCGAGTTGGGGGACGTCGAGCAGGCGCTCGACGACAGCCCCAGCGCGCGCCAGCACATGCAGTCGGGCGTGGAGATCGCGCGCCGCCTGGCCGACGCCGACCCGCACAGCGCCGAGCGGCAGCGCGACCTCGGCGCCGCGCTCGACTCGCTGGGCGAGCTGGAGGCCGAAGCCGGCGACGCCGAGGCGGCCGCCCGATGCTACGAGGAATCGCTGGCGATCAGCCAGCGGCTGGCCGATGCGGCGCCCGAAAACGCCGAGTTCCAGCGCGATGTCGCCATCGGCCTGTGGAGGCTGTCGCAAGTCTCGCCGCCCGGAGCCGGCGCGGACTGGCTGCGGCGCTGCCAGGCGCAGTGGCACGCGATGCGAGCCCGCAACATGGTGTCGCCGGCCGACGCAACCCACCTGCAGATAGCGGACGCCTTGGTGGCCCGGCTGGATCGGCGAAAGTCCTGAGGCCTGGCAGCGCCGGGTGATCGACGCGGCCGTGGCGAAAGATCGGGACGTCCTCGGAATCGTTCCACGACATGGCCCAGGGGAGCCGGTCGGCCTGGCGGGGCAACTGCTCGGCCGAACGCCGGATGTAGCCCGCGGCGAAGTCGAGCAGCGGCCGCGTGCGCAGCCCGGGTTCGGCGCGCGGCGTGCAGACCTGCAGCCCATGGCGGTCCATGTGGCCTCGGGATGCTGTTCAGAACACGCGTGGTGCGCGGCACAGGTGCTCGCACAGCAGGCCGACCTCCAAGGTCCACGACGACGCCGTGCAACCCACCGCGAAGGCCATGTCGGGCACGTCGCTGAGCAGCATGCCCTTGAACACCAGATGCTCGCGCAGGCGGATCGCCTGCCCGCCGTCGATGCGCACCGGGATGCCGCCCAGCGGGCCTCAGATGCCGAGCCTGGACAGCGTGGCGAGCACGCCGATGGCCACGGCCAGCATCAACCCGAGCTTGACCGTCAGCCGCAATTCGAGTTCGCGCATCGCGCCGCCCATGCGCTCCTCGAGTTCGCGCATCGCACCGCCCATGCGCTCCTCGAGCTCGCGCATCGCGCCACCCATGCGCTCCTCGAGTTCGCGCATCGCACCGCCCATGCGCTCCTCGAGTTCGCGCATCGCGCCGCCGGTGCGCTCCTCGAGTTCGCGCATCGCGCCGCCGGTGCGCTCCTCGAGTTCGCGCATCGCGCCCTCCGCGCGGGCCTGGCCCTGCTGCAGGGTCCCGAGCAGCCGCGACTCGAGTTCGCGCAGGTCCGCCTTGGTCGCGAGTTCGCCCGCGCACGATTCGAGCGCGCCGGCCAGCGCCTCGGCGTGCGCTTCGGCCTGGGCGCGCTCCACGCCAGCGGCCTGCAACCGGTTGGCGTATTGCAGGGTATCGAAAAGCTGCATCGCTGCCATGCAGCGCAGTGTAGGCCGGCGGAGGATCCGATGGCGGTCCGCTGCCTCGCCCCCTCACCCGCGGTGGGGTTGCCGATCCGGCCGCCGCGCACCGCGGCGCCCCTCATTGCAGCATGAAGGTCTGGTACTCGAGCCTGCGGAACAATCCCTGCAGCAGCAACAACCCGAGAAACAGCGTGCCGAGGATGGACACGGCGAATCCGTAGCCGTAGAAGTCCGAGCCGAGGCGGATGGTCAGCACGCTCAGCGCGACATTCAACAACGCCAGCGACGCGGTGATCAGCACCACCTCGCGCCTCCGGTCGAGGTAATAGAACACATTCAGCACGGCCAGCAGCATGACCTGGAAGCTCGCAGCGACCGCCTGCACCATGTACAGCGGGATATACAGCTGGCTGATGCCGATCAGCCGGAAGATCGACGGCGCGAAGGCGTACAGCGAAAGCAGGGTCAGCGCCTGCACCTTCAGGATCTGGTACAGACCGTCGCGAACGACGTCCTGCATGCGTTCGCGAAAACCCGCGATCGCTCCCAGCGTGCCACCGCTGCGTACCGTCTTGTAGAACTCGTCGTACCACTCGACGAAGTCGGTCTCGAACTTCACCAGGAACACCGCCATCCCCGGAATCACCGACAGGTAGGCCAGGAACACCGGCAGGTCGTAGATGGTCGATGCGCGCAGCGCGCCGATGATCGGGCGCGAGGTCTGCGGGTCGAACCAGAACACCAGCTTGTCGGCCCAGATCCCCAGGTTGTACAGCGTTCCCCCGGCAAGCAGCGCGACGTACATGCGTCCGGGCCGGAAGCATTCCAGGCTCAACGGGCGCTGCACCGGGAAACTGCGCAGCACCAGCCAGACCATCACCAACCACATGACGAACTGGCCTCCCAGGAAGCCCGCCAGCAAGCCGTCGATGCCCCAGCGCCGCGCGAGCGCGGCCAGCGCGACCGAGGCCGCATAGCCGAAGGCGTACATCACGACGATGATGCGGTAGTTCTTGAGCCCGGAGAGGAACGCGGTGGCGATCCACAGGTTGCACAACAGCGTGAACCCCAGCACGATCCAGGCGCGATAGAAGGCGTCGACGCCGCCGAAGGCGAACACCGAGACCAGCAGCCCGACGCAGCCCGCGACCGCGGTGGTGACCAGCATGACCCCCAGGTACGCGCCGCCGATCTGCTCGCGCTGGTCCTCGAACAGCCGGTCGGCCACCCAGCGGGTGAAGCCGAGTTGCAGACCCCCGGTCAGCACCAGCGACCCCATGATGAGGTAGGTGACGGTCACCTGGAATTGGGTGATCAGCAGGCCGGGCGTGACCACTCCGAGGGAAATGATGCCGGTGGCGATCAACCCCAGGATGGAGAACACCCAGGGTCCCGAGCTGATGATCGACGCGTAGACGTAGGCGCGCAACAGCCCCAGGTAGGACTGGGTGCGCAGCAGCTTGCGCAGTTCGAATCCGATCCCGGCCATCGCCCGCGTCGCCCCTCAGCTGCCCCGCGGCCACGCGGTATCGGGCAGGCCGGCGCCCAGGTCCAGCGGCTCGAACACCTCCGCGTCGCCGCCCGTGTCGGCGTCGCCGGGCATCGGCTCGCCGCGCAGCACCGTGGCCAGCGCACCGACCTCGTCGCGCCGGCCGCCCGCGCGCGCGACGCTGCGCTCCAGCGCGTCCTGGTAGACGGAACGGTAGAGATCGAACATCAGGTCCTGGGTGTAGTAGCGCTCGACGCGCGCCACCGCGGCGGCGCTGGCCGCGCGCCAGCGCTCGGGGTCGCTGAGCAGCGTCGCGCATTCCACCCCCAGCGACTGCGCGTCGGCGATGCCCACCAGGCGACCGGCCGCGCCCAGCGCCTCGTCCTGCGCGCCCAGCCCGAGCACCAACTGGCGGCAGGCCCCGACATCGGTGGTCACGGCCGGAACGCCCGCCGCGAAGCCCTCGAGCAGCACCAGCGGAAGCCCCTCGCTGATCGACGACAGAACGACCAGCCCGACCTTGGGCAGCAATTCCGCGGTGCGCTGAAAGCCGAGGAAGCGCAGCTGCGTGCCCAGTTGCAGGCTTTCCGCCAGCTCGATGCATTCGCGCACGTACTCGGGATCCTCGTCCTGCGGGCCGGCGATCCAGCCCTCGATGGCCGGCAGCCGGTTGCGCGCCACGCGCACCGCGCGGATGAAGGTCTTCACGTCCTTGATCGGAACCACCCGACCGATCAGGCACATCACCAGAGGCGGCTGCGCAGGTCGCGCGTCGCGCGCCGGCGCGTAGGCCTGCAGGTCGATTCCGTTGGGGATGGAACAGGTGGTCAGCGGGTCGGCGCCGTCGGCGATCTGGCGGATGCGGTTGGCCTCGTAGAGGGAAATCACCGGATCGGCGCTGTCGTAGCACATGCGCCCGAGGGACTCGAACAGCCGGATCCACAGTTGGCGGAAATAGCCGGCATCGCCCGCGGTGCGCTCGAGCAGCGGCGTGTTGTCGCTGATCCAGGTCGACGAGAACAGCTCGATGCGCCGCTCCTTGGTGTAGATGCCGTGTTCCGAGAGCACCAGCGGCTTGTCGTGCATGCGCGACAGGATGGCGCCGAGGTAGCCCGCGTAGCCGGTGGACACGCTGTGGTAGACCGTGGCCGCGGGCAGTCCGCGCGCCAGCTCCGCCAGGGTCCAGATCGGCGTGTGCATGGTGCGCACGGTCCAGAAGTAATCGACGAACGACGGGTCGGTACAGCGCGCTTCGTACTCGCTGGCGATATAGGACCAGGAGTCCTGCGAATGCAGGAAGTAATCCAGGTCGAGCTTGTCGGCCATCGCGTCCAGGCTGCGGCGCAGCAGCTCCGAGCGGCTTTCGCGATCCTGCCCCTCGCGCAGCAGCACATGCAGGCTGTCCACCAGATCGGCGGTGCCGGGGTCGCCCCGCTGCTGCGCCGGCGGCGGCAGCAGGGACTGGCTGAACAGGTACTGGTGGGTGATCGCGACCACGTTGTCCGGCACCGGATAGCGCGGCTTGCCGTAGTCCTGCTCGCGCGAACCGATGAACACGATGTGGAAGCGCAGGTGGGCGAAGCCGCGGATCATCTGGTGCACCCAGCTCGACACGCCTCCGGCCACATACGGGTAGGTTCCCTCCAGCAGCAGCATCACGTCGACCCGTTCGGGCGACTCGTAGCCCTGCGGCCGGGTATCGGCGAAATCGGCCGGTGTCATGCTGCGCCGCCTCCCGCCAGCGCGGCCTGCGTCCCGTCGCGTCCGGCCTGCCCGTTCCACAAGCGCACCACCGGCCGCAGGCGCGGCGCGACCTGCGCCGCGTCCAAGGGCTGCAGGATGCGCGCGACCTCGTCGTAGCGGCGCTGCATCCACTCGATCTCGGCGGCGTAGGGGCGCCACAGCGAGGGGCTGGCTCCCTGCGCGGCGAGTTCGTCGAGGGCCGCGCGGGCTTCGTCGATGCGCTGGGTGGCCAGCGAAAGCCGCAGCAACATCAGCCGCAACCCGGTATCGCGGGGCATCTGGCGCAACGCGATCCCGCAATGCTCGAGCGCCTGCTCCAGCGCGAAGGTGCGCAAGTCCCCCTGGGCCAGCCCCTGGTAGATGAATTCCATGTGCATCTCGGCCACCCGCCGCGCGGTGCGCGCGAGCACGTCGGGACTGGCGCCTGCGGCCTGCGCCTGCTTGAGCTCGCGGCTGGCCGCCTGCAGCGTGTCGGTCAGGCGATGTTCCCAGCTGCTGGCGATGCCGTAGGCCAGCAGGCGGATTTCCTCGTTGGGGTCGCTGAGCAACTGCCTCATCACCGGCAACGCCAGCCGTGGCGGCATCTCGCGCAACGCCAGCACCGCGCGGATTCGCCGCTCCGACGGCTGGCTCTGGTCACGCGCGATGCGCGCGGTCTGGCCGGCCGGCATTTCCCGCCGCATCGCCTCCTCGGGATTGGCGATGGAAAACACCTCCAGGCGCGGCGCCGCGCGCAACGCCTCCTGTTCGGCGCGCCGCAACGGCAGCGCATGCGCGGCCCGCACGGCCAGCAGCAGGCCCGGCGCGCCGACGATGGGCAGGAACAGCGCGAGCAGCGCCAGCAAGGCCAGCGCAAGACCGCGCGGCTCGCGGTAGCGCGCGGGCAGCCAGGGGTGGAGCAGCCAGGCGACAAGCAGCGAGCCCGCCGCATGCAGCACCCAGAACAGCAGCAGCGGGGCCATCGCGCGCCCGGACACCAGCGCCACCAGCGCTGCGGCTTCCAGCGCCAGCGGCAGCGGCCACAACAGCCAGCTCAGGCGCTTCATGGCGCGGGCACTCCCAGCAGCTGCGGCGCCGAGCCGGCGGCAGCCGAACCGGCCACCGGATCGACGATGCGCCGCAGATCGACCAAGCCCTCCACGCCCTGCACCGCAAGGATGTCCACGCTCAGCGCATCGGGCTGCGGCCACTCGTTGCGCGAGCCGATCTCCTGCAGCAACTGGGGCATGTCGCGCCGGTAGCGGGCCAGCGCGGCGGCGCTGTACATGGGCAGCAGCACGACCAGCACGAGGCGGCTCGACCCGCCGCCGAAGGTCCAGGTCGAACTCTCCAGCGGCTGGCTGGCGGAGAATTCGGCCAGGTCCTCGCCGGCCAGCCACTCCGGACCGGTCCACACCGCACAGTAGCTGCGCAGGCGCGACTGCTGGTGCAGGCGGCTGAGCTGGGCCCACTCCTGCTGCAAGCCGATCGGGGCCTGCGGCCACGCGGAGCGGAATTCGGCCACGCCGAGTTCGAGCTGGGAAAAGTCCAGATAGGACGCGCACAGCACCTGAAGCCGCTGCAGGTTCTGCTCTTCGAAGGACATGAACGGCATCGAGTGCACGGCCAGCAGCGCATCGGGTTCGCCGTCGGCGCCCAGCCGCAGCGGAGCCGCGAACACCCACACATTGTGCTCGGGATCGGCCGCGCGCTCCTGCGCCACGTGCACCGCCTCGCGGGTCTGCACCGCGCGCTGGACCAGCGGATGCCGCGCATCCAGCGGCGGCAGGCCCTGGCCGAGCGCATGGGCCATGCGCCAGCGCGGCGGCGCCGCGCCGCGCCCGCGACCGCGCGCCGGCTCGAGCACGAACACTCCGGCCTCCAGCAGCCTGCACGACTGGCTGAGCAGCAGCAAGAACGCATCGGGATCGGGCAGTGGCCGCGGCGGCGCCGCGCCCCGTCGCGCCGGCGGTTGCGGCTGGGCGACGACAAAGGCGAAAATGCGGCGCAGGTCGAGCAGTGCATCGCGCAAGGTGATCGGGCGGTCGGTGAGTTCCTGCTCGAGGGTGGCCAGCGCTTCCTTGACGATGAACAGCCTGCGCTTGGTGCGCTCCAGGCGCGCCCCCAGGTCGGCGGCCATCTCCCGTTGCATGGTCTCGCGGTGGAGCATCGAGCTGCCGAATTCGCCCAGGATCAAGGTCACCAGCACACCGCCGAGAAAGAACTCCGACGGCAGCGCTGTGCCCATCGGCACGCCGAGCAGGCGCTGCGCCACGCTCCAGAAGGCGGCGTAGAGCCCGGCGCCGATCAGGCCTGCCGCGGCTCCGTAGCGCACCGCCACCAGCCATGGTGCCAGCCAGATCCACGGAAAGGCCGCATGCAGACCCAGGGGATCGGAAGGCCTGAGTCTCCAGCTCAGCGCCAGCAGGGCCGCCGGCAGCAGCGCGCTCTCCAGCGCGGCGAACCACGGAGCAGGCGCCGCGCCGCGGCCCGCAGACGGCGACGCGTCGCGGCGGCGCAGCAGCCGCAGCGTGATCGCGCGCAACGCCGCGGCCGCGCGCGGGGAGTTTCGCCCCGGTGTGTTCACGGCGCCGGGTGGGCTGCCCGGGCCGGCGCCGCGACGACGTCCAGTCCGCGCAACAGCGCTTGGATCTGCGCCTGGCCCACCGCGGCCAGCGCCTGGTAACCCCAGCCCGAGCGCGCGCCGCTGGCGCTCCAGACCACGCGGCCGTCGGCCACGTCGCGCAGCCGCAGCACGACCCCCACCGCGGGCTCGCTGTCCACCCCCGTCTTGTAGCGCCATTCGGTGACGCTGCCGTCCAGCGCATAGCGCGCACCCTGGCGGCGCGCCCACTGCAGTGCCTGCTGCTCGGTGGGAACCGCCGCGCGGCTCAGCAGATCCGCGCGGGGCTGGGGATAGCCGACGACCTCGCGCAGTCCGCGCTGCCGCAACAGCGACACCGCGATCGCCTGGGCGCGGCGCCCGGCCAGCGGCACATCGGTCAGGTTGGCGAAAGGCAGCACGGCCAGCTTGTCTTCGGCGCCCAGCGCCGGCGAGCGCGCCGACACGTCGGTGACCGCGCAGCCGCCGAGCAGCAACGCGACCAGTGACACCAGCGCTGCGATCGAGCGGTGGAGCGAGGAGCTTCGCGGCATGGCATTCTCCATATGTCCGGGAAATCGTTCAACGACCGAACCACCAGCGGTACTGCAGGGTCCACTGCCGGCTCTGGCCCGAGGTGTCGCGCAGCCGCTGGTAGCCCAAGGCCAGCTGGTCCCCGCCGAACAGCGGGCCGCGCACGCCGAGGTCGACGTTGCTGGTCAGCCCCAACGTCCGGGATTGCAGCACATCGAGCTCGCCATAGGGCATCCAGCGATCGGCGTAGTCCCGCGCGTGCTCCATGCCGACGCCCACTCCGACGCCCACCGCGCGGTCGCTGGTCGGCATGAAGAACCCCGCGTCCGGCACCGTGTCGCCGGGGACCAGCGAAGCATAGGCGGGCAGGCGGACCCCGGCCAGGGTCGTGAAATCCTGCTGGTAGCCCAGAAGCTTGAGGTCGACGTCGGGCTCGCCCAGGCGCAGCCGAAGGCCGAGCTGGGCCTGCAGTGCGCGCCCGCTTCCCAGCGCCTGGCCATCGCGTGCCCGGTAGCGCATGCTCGACGCCGCCACGCTGGCCCAGGCGCGCCCGAAGTCCCGCTGCAACCGCAGCTGCAGGCGGTCGCGCGCGCCGGCGACCTGCAGCGCCGCCGATTCGTCGGCCACGGCGTCACGCTCGACCTCGACGCGGCCGCGGATCGCCCACGGCAGGCGCGCCGCGCCGTCGATCCTCCATCCGCTCAGCGTTCCGACAGCCCGGTTGCGGGTCAGCGCAAACTCCAGGCTGCGGTGCCCGGAATGCCAGCGCACGCCCAGTCCTGCGTCGCTCCACACCCCGGGCAGGCCGGCGATGCTGGACGGGTTGTCGCTGCCCAGTGCCTGGCGGGCCGCGTGCAGGTCCACGCTCCACAGGCGGTCGGCCTGCCAATGCAGCCGCGCCAGCGGGCCGTGGCGGACCACCGCGCCGATCTGCTGGTCCTGCCACGCCAGGCTCGCGGTGCTGGCCAGCGCGAGTTCGCGCTGCGCGACCTGGCGTTGCAGCGCGCGCAGCGCCGGCGAATCCTCCCCGGATCGCGCCGCCTGCTCGAGCACCGCCTGCGCCAGCCGCAGCGAGCGCCACGGCTGGCCTGCGGCCTGCTCGGCCTGCGCTAGCTCGGCGGGCTGCAGCGAGGCCGCCGCGCCGCCCGCCAGGTCGCGCGCGACCGCCTGGGGGTCGTCACGGCGCAAGTCGACCTGCAACTGCACGGACTGCCGCACGGCTGGCGCCAACGCCTGGTGCGCCAGCCACCAGCGCGCGGCCGAGGTGGTGTCCAGCCGCAGCAGCCAGTCGGCGATCGCGGAGTCGGCTCGCTTGCGCTGCCGCGCACCGAGCCGGCCGCGGCGCAACCTGGAGCGCAGCGCATCGAGCAGACGCTGCTGCGCTGCGACCCCCAGACGCGAGCTGGCCAGGTGCAGCCGGGCGATCAGCCGCTCGAGGTCGCGCCCCGGCCGGGCCGCCGCCCCGCGCGCAGCCGCGGGCGGCGCCTGCAGCAGGTCCCAGGCCCGGTCGAATGCGGCCTGCGCGCGACGCGCGTCGCCGACCTGCTGCCACAACTCACCGTACTGCATCATCCACAGCGCATCCGACCGGTGGCTGGGATACAGGCGCTGGGCGTACGCCAGCGCGGTGCGCGTGCGGCCCAGCGCCTGCGCCGCGGCCAGCGAAACCTCCAGGCCCGCCGGGCTGCCGCGCAGCCCGGCCTCCCACTCGGGAAAGCGCCTGCGCAGGCAGCCGCGGTCGCCGCTGTCGAGACAGATCCACAGCAAGGCGACCTGGTAGCTGCGGTCGCCCGGAGCCAGCCGCAGCGCCCGCGTCTGGTCGGCCAGCGCCCGACGCTCCCGCCCCAGTTCCTGCCAGACCTGAGCCCGCGCCGCATACATGCCGGCGCGGTGCGACAGCTCGCCGCGCACGGAGCTGGCGTCGACGGCGCGCTGCCAGTCCTGCAGTCCGCGCAGGCTGGGCTTGCGCTGCAGCAGCTGCAGCCACAGCAAGGCCAGCGAGGCCGACGGCGCGCGCCGCCAGGCCTGGCGCGCCAGCGCCAGCGCAGCCGGCGTGCCGCGGCTGCGCTCGGCCAGCAGGATCAGCCGTTCGACCTGGTAGGCGCCGAGCGCGCCACGCGTGGACGCCCGCGCCCAGACCGACGCGTAGGCCTGCTCGGCCTGCGCGCCGCGCCCGAGGTCCCAGGCCAGGTCCCCCAGCAGCCGCTGGTGCGCGACCCACAGGGTCTCGGGTCCCGCCAGCCCGCGGGTCGAGCGCAACACCTCCAGCGCGGCGGCGAAGCGGCCGTCCTGCACCAGTGCGTCGGCGTAGTCGATGCTCGCGCGCAGGTCCAGCGTGCCCCGCGCGGCGGCCTGCGCATACGCCTGCAGCGACCGCCCGACCTCGCCCAGGTTGCCCAGCAACCACGCCAGCGCGCTCAGCAGCGCAGGCTGGGATCGCGCCGCGCCGCGCAACACCCGCACGGCAGCGCGCGCATGCCCGGCCGACTCCAGCGCCTGGGCGTATTGCAGCCAGTCCTGCTCGGCCATGCGGGTACGGGCCGCGCGCTCGCGCCAGTACAGGTCGAGTCCGGCGCTCGAATGCTGGGCCAGCGCCAGCCGGTGCTCCTGCTCCAGCGCGACGCGCGAGTAGCGTTCGCGCAGCAGGCGCATCCATTGGCGCAGCGCTGCATCGGGCTGGCCGCTCCATTCCAGCACCTGCGCCCTGCGCTGCTGCCAGGCGAGGTCGCGCGGGTGCGCGGCCAGCGCCGCATCGGCCACGCGCAGCGCCTGCGCGGGCAGCCCGGCGCCCAGCAGCACCGTCCACGCCAGCTCGCGCTGGCGCGCATCCATGCCGCGCGCCAGCTGCGCGGCCGGCTGCTGCAGGTCGATGCAGCGGCGCAGCCACAGCACCGCTTGCGCCGGGCGGTTGGCGCCGAGCGCAAGGCGCACCATCAGCCATCGCACGCTGGGGCCCACCTCGGCGTGGCCTAGCGCGCGCGCGGTGCGACGCCATGCGCGCACCGGGTGGCCGGAGGCCAGCAGCACCCGCGCGCCGGCCAGGATCATGCGATCGCGCACCGCCGGGTCGCGGGCATGCGCCGCGCTGGCGAACAGCACCGTCGCCGCCAGATCGTATTGCCCGATGCCCAGCAGCAAGGCCCGCGCCTGCAGGGCCTCGGCAGCCGGCAGCGGCAACAGATGCAGCAGCGCGGGCTGCAGCCAGCCGGGCTCCACCGGCCCCTCGTAGCGCCACGACAACTCCACCGCGGCCTTCCACTGGTCGAAGTCGGTCGGCCGCAGTCCCGCGATCAGGCGCCGGATCGAGCGATCCGCGCGCGCCACGCCGGCCGCGTCGCGCGCCGCCGCGGCTTCGCTCCAGATGCGCTGCCAGGCCCGCAGCCGCAGTTCGTCGGCAAGCGTGCCCTGCTGACCGGCCAGCGCGGCCAGCGCCTCGCGCGACTTGCCGACATGCAGGTAGCGTCGAGCCAGCATGCGCCGCAGCGCGGGATCGCCCGCGCGCACCGCCGACAGCTGGCGCAGGTAGTCGATGGCCAGCGCGTCGTCGCGCGTGCGCTCCAGCAGCGGCAGCAGCGACCTGCCGGGGTACACCAGGGCCAGCGTGCCCAGGCACAGCAAGGCCAGTCCGAGCAGCGCGCCGCGCGGGAAAAGCCGGCTGCGCCTGGGGTCGTCGACCGCGACGTGCAGGGCGTCGGCGGCGGGTGGCTGCTTGCGCATGCCCGGCGTTCGGCCGCTCACGCCCGCCGCAGCAGCAGCTCGAGCGAGGTGGCGGCGCTGCGCACCCGCCACTGCCCGCCGCGCCGGCGCGCGGTGACGCCGGCAGCGCGCGCCACGCTCCAGCCCGCCGGCAGCCGGAACACCGCCTCGATGGCCACGAAGCCTCGCAGCCCGACACGTTGCGAGCCGTCGGCGGCGACCTCCCACGACACCACGTCGGCGTTGGCCTCCACCAGCATCGGACGCGTCGTCGGTCCGGCTCCCGTGCGCACGATCGCGTCGCCGGCCTGCACGTGCAGGTAGCGGCGCGCCCCGTGGTGGTTCCAGCCGACGAGGTGCTCGCAGCGCTCGAGTTGCGGCGCCGCGATGGCGCGCGGCTGGGTCCACTCGCGGATCTGCTCGCCGCCGCGAAGCCTCCAGCCGCCGTCGAGGCGCCGCGCCACGGTGGCGCGGCGCCACTGCACGACGCTGTGCGAGTACTGCCGGCCCTGGATGGGGTGCACCGCCTGCGCCAACGCCCACTGGAACACCTTGTGCAGGCTCTGCAGGCCGGCCTCGCGGGTGACGATGTAGGGGTGGAAATAGATGTCGATGGGCTTGAGGCGGCGCGGCGCGTCGGTCAGCTGGTAGGTCTCGATGGCCCGCTCGAAGCCGAAATACGGGCCGCGCCAGTCGTGGGTGTAGCTCTCCTCGTTCGAGCAGGGCGCGTAGACCTGGAACAGCGCCCCCTTGGGGATTCCCAGCGGGCCGACCAGCGACAGGCTGGGCGCCGAACGCGTGATGGTCGCGCCGCCGCCGTTGAGGTTCGCCATGCCGGCCTGGTAGCACATCGCCACCGCCTTCACCGGGGGATTGCAGTCCCCCGGCCACAGCAGCATGTCGCAGGGCTTGCCCGGCGGGCACAGGTGCTTTTCGATGTAGTCCCTGGCGCCGATGACATTGCCGTAGGTGCTGAAACGGTAGTCGGGCAACGGCAGGTAGTTGCCGATGGCCCCGTAGCCCTTGCCGGTGGGGAATCGCGCGTGGTACCGGGAAGCCAGCACCCAGTCGAAGGGATGCGACCAGGTGTGGCTGGCGGCTTCCACCCAGGGCAGCGCGTACATGCGCCGCGCCCAGTGCTGCGACTGCGGCGCCATCCGGGGGTACAGGCCCTCGCTGCTGACCTCGCCGACGATGATCGAGCCGACCGTGGGGACTCGGTACTTCTCCAGCACCTCGGTGACCAGCACCTCGCCGGCGATCGGCGAGCCCGGTCGCAGGCAGGCGTTGGGCCAGCCGTCGCCGTCGAAATGCACCAGCAGCACGCGGCGCCCGAAGCGGGTCGTCAGGTCGGGCATCGGGTCGTCGGCAACGCGCAGCGCCGCGCGGAAGAACTCGATGGGGTCGATCGACCAGCGCGTGCCGTTGCCTCCCGGCAGGTTGAACACCCCGAAGGCGCCCAGCGCGTAGCCGCCCCAGGGGGTGATGGCCGCGCCCTGCATCTGCCTACCGTCGGCCCCCACCGCGCTCAGCCACACCTGCGAGTGCCGGCCCGCGCGCACGCTCCGCGTGCTCAGCGCGTCGAGCATGGGGAGGATTTCCCCGGGCGGAGTACCGGGTGGGCGGCGTACCGTGACCGGAGCGGCCAGCGCGTCGTCGCCGACCTGCACCCCGAAGTCGACGAGGAACCCCGGGTCCACCGAGCCCAGCACGGCCACCGCCACGCCCTCGTCGCGGGCCCGCCGCAACAGCGCGCCGACGGCTTGCGGAACCTGCGCCGCATCCGGATAGAGCACGACCGCGGCGTAGCGCCCGGCCAGGGGCTGCTCGGGCAGCGGCGCCCCCATGTAGAGGTATTCGGGCACCAGCCCCAGGTGCTCCAGCGGCATGGCCCCGTACAGATGCGCGCTCTGCGACTGCAGCTGCGTGGAGTTGCCCTGCTCGCAGGAATGCAGCAGCAGCACGCGCCTGGGCACGACCTCGACGCCACCCACCCCCAGGTTGTCGAGCCGCGCATCGGCGACCCAGGGGATCAAGCCGTCGCCGGCGATGCGCGACGCGGTCTGCCGCGCCAGTTCGCGCTGCGCCGGAGCGCAGTAGTCGATGGCGATGCCCGGCAGCGCGAAGCGCTCGCGCATGTCGTGCAAGCGCCCGAGCAGCCACGCGCGATCGCCTGCCGGGACTTCCACGTAGGCCTGGGCGCGCTGGTCCCAGCCGCGGTACAGCGACTCGGCGGCGATGGCGTCGATCGACTCGGCAAGCCGGGAGTCGACCAGTTCGAATCCCCGGTTGCAGATCAGGCGGATGCCCGGGAAGGCTGCCGCCAGACGGTGCAGCGTGCGTTGCAAGGCGCGTGCCTGGCGCTCGCGCTGGGCGTGGTCCGCTGCCAGCAGCTGGTAGGAATCCAGGGTGTCGAGAAAGAACCCCCTGAAGCCTGCCTTCCACAGCGGCTCCACGATCTGTTCGCGCAGGTAGGCCCCCCAGCCTGGCGCGGTCTGGTCGACCACCCGCGTGCTCCAGGCCGGGTTGCTGGCGCCGAACCACTGCGCCGGCAGGCTCCGCAGGCGCGGATCGTCGACGCTCATCTCGCCCACCGAGACGTAGGCGTAGGGCCGGGTACGGGGGCCGAAGGCGCCGCGCAGATCGTGCGTCTCGGCCAGCGCCGGCCCGGGCTGCACCACCACCCAGTCGAAGGCCCCGAGTTCGTCGAAGGGGATGTGCCCGCCGTAGTAGAACGCCACCGCGGGCGCCTCGGCCCGCTGCAGCCCGGCCGGCTGCCCTGCCACCGCCGCGGCGCCCGCGGGCGGCACCGCCGACGCATCTGCCGCGGGCGCGACCGCGCACCAGGCCTGCCGCGTCCAGGGCATCGCTGCGGCGCCTGCTCGCGCCAGGGTGCTGAGAAAACGTCTGCGTCGCATGCTTCGGTCGGCGGCACGGCCCGGGCACGCCGGAACGCACGACAGTCCCCCAGCGGGACCGTCCGTTGCGCGCCGCGATGCGGCCCATCCCGCCATTGTGCAACCCCGGCGGCAGCGCCACGCGGCCGCTGTCGCGGAAATCGGACACAAGCGGGCCGAACGCCGAGGCCCGGCGGCCCTCGATCAGAGCAGGCGCAAGTCGATCGGTCGACTGCCGGGAAACACCGCCTGCAGCTGCCGGTCGTCGAGCCCCCACAGGCGGCGGAACAGTCCGCCGAGCAGGCCGCGGTCGTCGGTGAGCACCGGATAGTCGCGATTCTGGTCGAGCGTGGCCGGCGACAGCCCGACCTGTTCGCCCGCGATGCGTCCGCCCCGCACGCCCCCTCCCAGCACCCAGTAGACGGTGCCGTGGCCGTGGTCGGTACCGCGATTGCCGTTCTCGCGGAAGGTGCGGCCGAATTCGCTGAGCACCACCAGCGTGGTGTCGTTCCAGGCCGGCCCGAGAGCTCGCCGCAGCGCGGCCAGGCCGTCGCCGAGGGAACGCAGCCTGGTCGCGAGCTGGCCGTGGGAGCCGTTCGCGCCGGCTTCGTAGACATGGGTATCCCAGCCGCCCACGTCGATGAATCCGAGGTCGAAGCTGTCGCGCATCAGCGCGCCGATGCGCGCGGCCTCGTCGACGAAGCCGCGCGGCGCCACCGCGCCGCGGCTGGCCGCACGCATCTCCTGCGCCCAGTCCGCGCGATGCATGTCGCGCCTGACCGTGGCCTGCACCGCGAAACCCTGGCGTACCGAGCCTTCCTGCGCGGTGTCGCTCCACATCGACTCGAGCAGCGCCTGCTGGGCCGGCGCGATCGCGCCGCGCCCGGCCTGCGCCACCGCCAGGTTGGGCACGCGCTGCGGACCGCGCAAGGACAGCGGCAACTGCGCGCTGAACGCGATCGGCCGCGCCCTGCCGTGCAGCCGGGTCAGCAGGCGATTGAGGAATCCATCGTTGTAGTCGCGCACCGCGGGCCCTTGCCCGAGTTCGATGTGGTCCTGGGTCTCGAAATGGCTGCGGCTGAGGTCGCGCGTTCCGGCGAAGGGCACGAAGGCCAGCTGGCCCGCCTGCCACAGCGGCAGCATGCTCGAGCGCAGCGCGGGGTGCAGCGCCCAGTCGGCATCGAGCGCGATCGCCGCGTCGGCGCCGCTGCCCGGCCGCGGCACCGCGATATGCGGCCGCGCCTCGTAGTAGAAGTCGCTGGCGTAGGGGACCAGCACGTTGGTCGCGTCGTAGGCGCCGCGGAGGAACACCAGGATGAACTTGGGACGCCCCGGCGCGGGCGCGGCCCACAGCCTGGCCATCGGCAGCGCCAGCGACGCCGCTCCCGCTTGAACGAATGCTCGACGTTGCACGATCGCCCTCCTTCGACGCGGATGGACCCGGTCAGTCGGATCCGCTCAATCGTTCATGAATTCCGGAGACGCCAGCCACAGCGCGTTCCAGCGCACCCGGTTGTGCACCTGCGCCAGCGCCTGCACGGTGGCCGGCCTGAGCGCGGGTTCGGCGGCCAGGAACACCGCGCCTGTCGCCAGCGCCGGAGGGCGGCCACGCGGACGCGGCGAGCGCGCAAGCGCGGCGCCGGAGCGGTCTCGCCGCGGGGGCACGAACAACGCCGGCGCTCCCGCGCCCAGTTGCCGGGCGATCTGGAAGCGCGTGGTCAGTTGCCCGGGACTGTCCCAGGACCCGCCATCGATCGGATAGCCGTCCGGAGTGCTGCGCGCGTACAGCGGCTCGCCCAGGCGCGCCAGCATGCCCAGCAACGGCTGCGCATTGCGGATCGTGCGATCGCCGATGCTGGTTCGCACCGCCGAGATCACGTAGCGCATCGGATCCTTGAACTGCGGCCGACCCAGGCTGGCGACGAACTGCGGGCTGGTGAACAGGGTGCGCAGCACCGCCGCGATGTCGCCGTCGCTGCGCCGCCAGGTCCGCACCATCGCCCGGACCAGCGCCGGATCCGGGTGATCGCCGACAAAGTACTGCGCCAGCTCGAAGCTCACATGCCTGGCGGTGGCCGGATCGTCGGCGAGCAGGGTGATCACCTGCTCGATCTCGCCGATCCCCCGGCCCTGCAGCGTGTGGCCGAGCACCACCTCGGGACGGGGATCGTGCCGCGCGGGATTGAACACCACCAGGCCCTGGCGCCATACCAGGTCACGCAGCGCCGGCCGCACGCGAACCGGCCGGTTCAGCAGGTCGACCCCGAGGCCGGTGAGCACATGCGCCAGGTCGGTGACGTCGGCCTGGGTGTAGCCCGCGCCCACGCCCAGGGTGTGCAGTTCCATCACTTCGCGGGCGTAGTTTTCGTTGATGTGGCCGCGCGCGTTCTGCGCGTTGTCGAGGTAGAGCAGCATCTGCGGCGAGAACATGGTCGCCTGCAGCAGATCGCGGAAATGCCCCAGCGCGCGGGGAGCGATCACCCGCTGCGCGTAGTCACCCATCATCGGCCCGACCAGGCCGCCGCGGAACACGTTGAAGTGATTCATCCAGAACCAGGTCAGCCGCTGCTGCAACTGGTTCGACGCGTAGACGTCGAGCAGCAACTGCTGCGCCATCGCCTCGCGCGTCAGCACGTTGCCGCGCTGCCGCAACTCCTTGAGCTGCTGCTGCACCCCGGCCGGCACGCCGTCGGCGCCACCCGGGCGAGCGCGCATGCGCACTCGCCGCAGGCTGGCGACCCACTGCGGCACCCAGTCCTGCAGCGGCGCATCGGCCGGCAGCCCGGCCAGCGAGCGCGCGACCGGCGCGGGCAACTCGGGCCGCGCGGCCGGGCGCAATTGGGCGTCGAGCAGCCGCGTCGCTCCGATGTCCCGCAGCTCGCGCAATTGCGCGGCATCGGCGCCCCAGCCCAGGCGGTCGAGGAACGCCAGCGGGTGGGCGCGCGCCGCGGCGTCCAGGCCCTCGGAGGAGGACCGCGGCGCGGGCACCGGACCCGCTCCCGGCACCGCGGCGCGCGCCGGACCGGAGCACGCCGCCACGGCCGCGGCCAACACGGCCAGCACCACGAGGCGCGTGCGAGCCGGCGCGCGACGCGCAAGCCGAATCACTGCCCCACCCTGTGGCTGATCCCGTTCTCCCGGCGGTTCAGCGCGGCCTGCTGGGCGGGGGTGATGTAGCCGCCGTTGCGGCGAGCCATCGCCTGCTCCCTGGCGCGCACGCGTCGGTCCTGCATGCGCAGCGCGCGGGCCCGCGCCGGACTGATCTCGCCCTCGCGGCGCTGCTGGGCGATGCGGTGCCGCAGGTTGGCGGTGCGATCGAGGACCTGGTCGCGCCGCGGGTGCGCGGCCTCCCAGCGGGTTTCGGCTTGCGCCGAGGTGGCGACGGTCAGCGCGCCCAGGCCGAGGGCGACGGCCAGCAGGCCACGAACGACAGCATTGCGGCTCGACATGATGTTCCTTTCATGCAGTAGGCGGGTTCGGAAGGATGAAGCTGCGCGCAGGTGGCGTAGGAACGCCCGCTGGCCCGGCATTCGCGACAGCGACACCCAGCCAGTTGTCACCGGATGTTTCGCGCGCAGCGCTCCCGCGCCCGCCGATTCCCGCGCCGCGCCCGCGGCCCGCGGCGCGCGGACTGCGCGGCCGCTGCGCCGCTCGCGCTGCCGCACTGCGCGATACCATGGCGGCACCCCGTGCCCCGCCCGCTCGACCCATCCCCCGTGCACATGCCCCTGCCCGCCGCGCGCATCGCCATCGTCGGCGCAGGCCTGAGCGGACTCGTCGCGGCGATGCTGCTCGAGCAGCAAGGCCGGCACGACTTCGTGCTGTTCGAGGCGCGCGACGCCCTCGGCGGGCGCATCGCGTCGGTGGACGCCACCGGCTCGACGGTGGACTGCGCCGCGCAGGCCCTCGACCGCTTCGACCTCGGCCCGAGCTGGTTCTGGCCCGACTGCCAGCCGCAGCTCGATCGCCTCGGCGACGAACTCGGCCTGCAACGCCTGGAGCAGTTCGAGCAGGGCGACATGCTGTTCGAACGCGCGGCCAACGAGCCGCCGATGCGCATGCAGGGCTACGCCAGTTCACCGGCCTCGATGCGATGGGTCGGCGGCACCGCAGCGCTGATCGGCGCCATCCAGCGCCGGCTCGACTCCCGACGGCTGCTCGTCGGCCGCACGGTGCGCCGCGTGCGCCACGCGCGCTCGCATCTGGAGATCGACAGCGTCGACGCATCGGGGCAGTCCGCCAGCTGGCGGGCCGAACACCTGCTGCTGGCGTTGCCGCCGCGGCTGGCCGCGGGCAGCGTGGATTTCGAACCGGCGCTGCCGCCCGAGCTGGCGCGCGAGTGGCGGGCCACGCCGACCTGGATGGCACCGCACGCCAAGTACGTGGCCATCTACGACACCCCGTTCTGGCGCGACC
>JAJZVU010000041.1 GCA_021845505.1 Pseudomonadota bacterium
CTGTGATGGCGAGTCTCGTGGCCACCTTGTCCGGCTACCTTCTCGGCCGCCGCCCGGCCCGGGCCCAGGGCAACGGCATGATGGGTGGCGGGATGATGGGCTCGGACATGGGCGGCATGATGTCGCCCGAGAACATGCGCGGGCCGATGCGCACAGGCATGGAATTGTTCGAACGGCACAAGCTGATCCGGCGCCAGGTCACCGAACTTCCCGACGGCGTGCGGGACGTCACCACCTCGGCTGATCCCGCCACCGCGGCGCTGATCCAGGAGCACGTCATCGACATGTACCGACGCCTGGACGAGAACCGTCCGTTTCCCTACCCCATGAGCAACAGCGTGCCGCAGATGTTCGCCCACCCGACCCAGTACCAGCGCAAGCTCGACATCCTGCCCGACGGCGTGGCCGTGACCGAGACCTCCTCCGACCCGGAGATGATCGCTGTGATCAAGGCGCACTCGCGTGAGCTCGACCGCTTCGCCAAGGAAGGCATGCCGGCCATGATGCGAGGGATGATGTGATGTGTGAATTCGCAGACGTGACAACCAGCGGTCGAGCGGGACGCACACCCACCCGCAAGCTCGTCGACCAGGCGGGATGAGCGTCGCCAAGTGAGGGCGAACAGCGAGTCGGTTCCGAAGCGCTTGCTTGTCAGATCCAGGCAGGCTGGGCGTTTCAGTTTCGCGCCGCTATCATGTACGCGTTGGTGCTCAGTCGTACTCGTCCTTACCGGGTTCGAAGAGTTCAACGGGAATCAGGGAGGGCCGAAGCGCGCGCTTTTTCGCGACGTGGCCCCAACCTGAGCTGCCCCCGCAACGGTAAGCGCAAGCGGACTTCGGCGTCCGCAGCTCCTGCAACAAGCCACTGGACGAGTCCTGCCGCAAGCAAGGAGTGTCCGGGAAGGCAGCAGGGGCGGTTTGCGCCAGCCCGGATACCGGCCAACGCGGCGGCGCGCCCCATCGGCGGCGCGCCAGGAGGTGCGTGCCCGCGGGGAGGCGGGTGGTACGACTCGAGCGGTGTACACGCCATGCTGTATCTTGGGTGTCCGTCCCGGCTTCCTCGCGTTCTCGCGGGGCGCGTGCCGTGCATGAACTGATCCTGGGTGGTCGTCGCAGCGGAAAGTCACGTTGCGCTGAGACGCGCGTGGCCGAATGGTTGCGCGTCCCGGGGCGCGACGCCTTGCTCATCGTGACGGCGATTCCCGGAGATGAGGAAATGCGCCGGCGCATCGAGCGTCATCAGACCGAGCGCGCACTTCGCCTGCCCGCCCTGCGCACCCTGGAGGTCCCCGACGATCTCGCGCAGGCCATGCGCGCGCACAGCGCCGCGCGGACCCTGCTCGTTGTCGATTGCCTGACCCTGTGGCTGACCCAGTTGCTGATGCCCCCGGGCGGCCTCTCAGCCGATGCGGCCTCTTGCGAGCGCGATGTCGACGGCCTGGTCGACGCATTGCGCGAGGTCGAGGGGCCGGTGGTGCTGGTTTCCAACGAGATTGGTCTTGGCGTGTCTCCGCTGCAACGCGAGACGCGGCAATTCCTGGACATGCTGGGCGAACTGCACCAATGCATCGCGACGCTGTGCGAGCGGGTGACTTTGATGGTGGCGGGGCTCGAATGCCGGGTGAAACCATGAGCGGCGAGCAGGTCGTGACATGCCCGGCGATGCTGATCGCCGCACCGGCCTCTGGGCAGGGCAAGACCACCGTGACCGCGGCGATCGCGCACTGGCACCGCGCCCAGGGACGGCGGGTGCGGGTGTTCAAGAGCGGCCCGGACTTTCTCGACCCGATGGTGCTGGAGTGCGCCAGCGGAGCCGAGGTGCGACAACTCGACTTGTGGATGGGCGGCGCGGAGCATTGCGCGGCGCTGCTCGCCACCGCCGCGCAGCAGGCGGACCTGATCCTCGTCGAAGGCGTCATGGGCTTGCACGACGGCACACCGTCGTGCGCGGATCTGGCGCTGCACTTCGATCTCCCGGTGCTCGCGGTGATCGACGCCCAGGCCATGGCCCAGACCTTCGGCGCGGTCGTCCACGGGCTGGCGACCTACCGCCCCGGTCTTCGACTAGCCGGCGCGCTGGCCAACCGTGTCGGCAGTCCTGGCCACGCACGCATGCTGCGCGACAGCCTGCCGCCGGGCATCGCGTGGCATGGCTTTCTGGCTCGCGGACTGGATTACACGCTGCCGTCGCGCCACCTGGGGCTGGTCCAGGCGGCCGAGGTGCGGGACCTGGGCAAACGCATCGCCGCCGCGGCGGACGCGCTCGGCGCGCATGGGCCCTTGCCGTTGCCGCCCGCGACCCGCTTTCGCGCCCCGTCGGTCTCGACACGCCGTGCGCCGGGTCGTGAGCTCGATGGCGTGGGCATCGCCGTCGCGCGCGATGCGGCGTTTTCCTTCCTGTACCGGGCGAACCTGGACACGCTGGTCGAACTGGGCGCTCGACTGGAATTCTTCTCGCCCCTGGCAGACGAGCCTGTTCCGCCCTGCGTGCAGGCCCTGTACCTGCCGGGCGGCTACCCCGAACTGCATTTGCAAGAGCTGTCCGCGGCCCGGTCGTTCGGCGAATCGGTGCGCGCCCACCACGCGGCCGGGCGCCCCATCGTCGCCGAATGCGGGGGCATGCTCGCGCTGCTGGACTCGCTGGCCGACGCGAGCGGGCACCGCGTGCCCATGCCGGGCCTGCTGCCGGGGCACGCCGAGTTGACCGACGGGCTGGTCAACCTGGGAATGCACGCGCTGCGGCTGGCGGAAGGCGAGATTCGCGGACATACCTTCCATCATGCGCGCTTGCACACCCGGCTGGAGCCGGCGCACCAGACGCTGCCGCAGCGCGACCATGGGAAGCCCGAGGCGGTGTTTCGCGTCGGACGCCTGGTCGCGTCTTTTTTCCACATGTACTTTCCCAGCAACCCCTTGGCCGTGGCAGGACTGTTTCGGCCCTGATGAGCTGCGCATCTATCGCATGGACATCGAGACTCCACCTACAGCGCGGGACACTCCCAAGCCCCAGGGTGAACGGCGTGGCCTGGTCATCGTGCACACCGGCAAGGGCAAGGGCAAGAGCACCGCGGCCTTCGGGCTGGCGTTGCGCGCGTTCGGACGCGGCAAGACCGTGAAGGTCTACCAGTTCATGAAGGTTCCCTCGGCTCGTTTCGGGGAGCACCGCCTGTTCGAGAACCTGGGCATTCCCATCGAGGGCCTGGGCGACGGGTTCAGCTGGAAAAGCCGGGACCTGGAGCACTCCGCCGAGCTGGCACGCGCGGGATGGGCGCGCGCCGAGGCCACGCTGCTCGCCGGGGAGCATTTCATGGTCGTACTCGACGAGATCATGTATCCGCTGCGCTATGGCTGGCTGCCCCTCGAGCCCGTCCTGACATGCCTGCGGCAGCGCCCGCCCCATGTCCACGTGGTGCTCACCGGGCGCAATGCCCCCGAGGAGCTCGTCGAGCTGGCCGATACCGTCACCGAGATGACCCTGGTCAAACACCATTTCCAGGCCGGGGTGCCGGCCCAGCGCGGAATCGAGGACTGAACGGCCACGCTGCGCGCCGAGAGACTCGTTCGTCCCTCCCCACAGCGCCAACGCCCCGAACGGACAGGACCCACCATGCACATTCGCAAGATCCCCGCCACCATCGTCACGGGCTTTCTTGGCAGCGGCAAGACCACGTTGCTGCGCCATTTGCTGCAAAACGCCGAGGGACGTCGCATCGCCGTCATCGTCAACGAGTTCGGCGAAATGGGAGTGGACGGCGAGCTGTTGCGCGCCTGCGGAATCGGCTGCGACGAAACGGGGGCATCGGATGGGCGGTTGTTCGAGCTGGCCAACGGCTGCCTGTGCTGCACGGTGCAGGAGGAGTTCGCGCCGGTGATGGAGCAGCTGGCGGCGAGGCGGGAGCAAATCGATCATCTGCTGATCGAGACCAGCGGCCTGGCGCTTCCCAAGCCCCTGGTACAGGCCTTCCAGTGGCCCGCGCTGCGCAACGCCTTCACCGTGGACGCGGTGATCGCGGTAGTGGACGCACCGGCCGTGTCGCAAGGCAGGTTCGCGGACGATCCGCAGGCCGTGGACGCGCAGCGCAGGGCCGACGACAACCTGGATCACGAGTCCCCGCTGGCCGAATTGTTCGAGGACCAGTTGGCGAGCGCCGACCTGGTGATCGTGCACAAGACCGACGCCATCGACGCCGATGCGTTGCAGCAGGTGTTCGATGTCGTGCGCCGGCACACGGGCACCGGAGTCAAGCAGCTGACGGCCCGGCACGGCCGCGTCGATCCGGAGCTGCTGCTGGGGCTGGGTCGGGCGGTGGAGGACTCCATCGATCAGCGCAGGACGCACCACGACGACGAGCAGGACCACGATCACGACGCCTTCGACTCGATCAGCCTGCAGGTGCAGGCCAAGGATCGCGGGCGCCTGCTGGCGGCGTTGCGCGAACTGGTCGAGCGCCACGAAATCTACCGCACCAAGGGTTTCGTGGCCCTGCCGGGAGCCGCGATGCGCCTCGTGGTGCAGGGCGTGGGGGCCCGCTTCGACAGTTATTTCGACCGCGCCTGGGGGGCACAGGAGCCGCGCGAATCCCGCATCGTGTTCATCGGCCGTGACTTGCAGCACGCCGCGCTGCAGTCGCAATTGCACCGGGCGCTGACCGGAGAGGGCCTGTGATCCCCCGGCTGCTGCCGGAAAGCCGCTGCATGCGCCCGGCGTCGAGGCCTGCGCGGAATCGGCCATGCACCTGCTGAGTACGCGCCCCGGCGGGCATGTGGAGGACGGCGGACAGGGAGTCGTGCGCGTGGCGCAGACTCCGGCGCAGGTGGTCGTACTGAGCGCCGCAGACACCACCCTCGGGCTGCTGGCCGAGGCGGTGCGGGAGCTCGGCCCGGACTACCCCAGCGTGCGCCTGGCCAACCTCATGTGGCTGCGCCAGCCGGCCTCCGTGGACCTGTATGTCGAGGATGTGCTGCGTCAAGCCAGGGTCGTGGTCATCGACCACCTGGGAGCTCCGAGCGACTGGGCCTACGTGGTCGAGCGCGCGATGTCGCTGGCGCGCGAGCGGGGCCAGTGGCTGGCCATGTTTTCCGGCGAGTCCAGCGAGGACCCGCAATTGTTGCTGCGTAGCACAGCGCCGGAGCACGAATGCCGGCAGTTGTGGCGCTACCTGCGAGAGGGTGGCGCCGACAACGCGCGCGGATTCTTTGCCCTGATCGGCCAGGCGGCCTTCGGCCTCGGCACGCGGCCGCCTCCGCCGGCGCCGCTGTCCTCGACCTTGCCGTACTCGGCGCCCGGCCTTTCAGCGCCCGCCGGCGCGCAGGCGCCGGCCGTACTGCTGGTGTTCTACCGCGCCCACGTGCAGGCAGGCAACACGGCGGTGTTCGACGCCATGCTCGGCGCGTTGACCGCGGCCGGCATGCATGCGCTGGCACTCGCCGTCGATTCGCTCAAGAATCCGGCCAGCCTGGCTGCCGTGCAGACGCTGTGCCGACAGCGTGGCGTGAGCGTGGTGCTCAACGCAACCCATTTCGCGCTGGCCCAGCAGGACCCCCAAGGCTCGCAGAGCCAGGCCCTGGGAGGCGATGCTGTGGTGCTGCAGCTCATCACCGCGGGCCGCGAGCGAGAGCAATGGGAGGTGGATCCCCACGGGCTGGCGCCGCGCGACCTGGCGATGCAGGTGGTGCTGCCGGAGATCGACGGGCGCGTCCTGACCCGCGCCATCAGTTTCAAGGGCGTCGCCTGGCGCTGTGAGCGCACCGAACTCGACGTCGTGCGCTACCAGCCCGAGCCCGAGCGCATGGCGTTTGTCGCCGAGTTGGCCCGGCGTTGGTGCCTGCTGCGCGACAAGCCGAACGCGGCCAAGCGCATTGGTCTGGTCCTGGCCAATTACCCCGTCGACGATTCGCGCATTGCCAACGGCGTCGGCCTGGACACGCTGGCGTCGACGGTGGATGTGCTGCACGCGCTGCGCGGCGCGGGCTACGCCACCGGAGACGCGCTGCCCGAGCACGGCGACGAATTGGTCGCACGGTTGCTGCGGGGCGTCACCAACGACTCCGCGTGCAACCCCTCCCGGCCGGCCCTGCAAAGTCTTTCGCTGGCCGACTATCGAGACTGGTTCGAGCAGTTGCCGCAGGCCAATCGCGACGCTGTCGAACGGCAATGGGGCGGGCCCGAGGACGACCCGGCGCTGCGCAACGGGCGTTTCCCGATCGCCGGACTGCGCCTGGGCGGCGTGTTCGTCGGCATCCAGCCTGCGCGGGTGCGCGAACCGGCCGACGTGAGCGCCACCTACCACGACGCCGAAATGGCGCCGCCGCATCACTACCTGGCCTTCTACGCCTGGTTGCGCCGGGTGTTCCGCGTGGACGCGCTGGTGCACGTGGGGACCCACGGCAACCTGGAATGGCTGCCGGGCAAGAGCGTGGCGCTGAGCGCGCAGTGCTGGCCCGATGCCGTGCTCGGGCCGCTGCCCCATGTCTATCCCTTCATCGTCAACGACCCGGGCGAGGGCAGCCAGGCCAAGCGTCGCAGCCAGGCCGTGATCATCGACCATCTGATGCCTGCGCTGACCCGCGCCGAGACCTACGGACCGCTGCAGCAGCTCGAGCGTCTGATGGACGAGTACTACGGCGCGCTGACCCTCGACCCGGCGCGCGCCAGGCGACTGCGCGACGACATTGTGCAGCGCCTGTACCAGCATGGGTTGCGGCAGGAGTTGCAGGGTGGCTCGGCAGCCCAAGACGACACGCCAGACGGCCTGCTGCAGCGCCTCGACGCGTATTTGTGCGAAATCAAGGAATCGCAGATCCGCGACGGCCTGCATGTGCTGGGCCGCTCGCCGAGCGGCCCAGCACGGGTCGATACCTTGCTGGCGCTGGCGCGGCTGCGCCGAGGGCCGGGCGCAGGCCAGCAGAGCCTGCTGTGCGCATTGGCGCAGGACCTCCAGCTCGACGCGAGCGGTGCCGCATTGGACCCCCTGGCCCCGGACTGGGCTGCACCGTGGACCGGCCCTCGACCCGCGGTGCTGCAGGCCATGGGATTCCAGGCCTGGCGCCATGCGGGGCATACGCTCGAGCGCCTGCAGATGCTGGCCACCAAGCTCGTCGAGCGTCATGTCGCGGCCGCGGAACACGACCGGCACGGCGACAGCGATCCGCCGCCGGCATGCCTGCCAGCGCTCGACGGCTGGCCGCGCACGGCGCATGTCCTGCAGGACATGCGCGAGACCCTTCTGCCACGCCTCGACGCCTGTGGACCGCAGGAGATGACCCAGCTGCTGCGTGCGCTGGAGGGACGCTTCGTGCCCCCGGGCCCCAGCGGTGCGGCCTCGCGCGGGCGTCCGGACGTTCTGCCCACCGGGCGCAATTTCTATTCGGTGGACACCCGAGCCGTGCCGACGCCCACCGCGTATGCGATGGGGGCGGCGGCGGCCGAGCGACTGATCGAGCGGCATCTGCAGGATCACGGCGCGATGCCGGGCGCGGTCGGCCTCTCGATGTGGGGCACCAGCACGATGCGCACCGGGGGCGAGGACATGGCCCAGGCCTTCGCATTGCTGGGGGTGCGGCCGAAATGGGACGAAGGCAGTGGGCGCGTGGTCGATATCGAGGTGTTGCCGATGGCCATGCGCAACCGCCCGCGCGTCGATGTGACCCTGCGGGTTTCGGGCTTCTTCCGGGACGCCTTTCCCAACTTGATCGACTTGTTCGACACCGCTGTGTGCGCGGTGGCGCAGATCAGCGAAGCCGACGAGCCGGACGAGGTCAACCCCATCCGAGCCAGGGTATTGCGCGAGCGCGATCGCGCCAGCCAGGCCGGCGTGGCGCGGGAGCGAGCACTGCGCCAGGCCACCTGGCGGGTTTTCGGGCCGCGTGCGGGAAGCTATGAGGTCGGCGTGCAGGCGCTGGTCGAGAGCGGACGCTGGCAGCAGCGCGATGACCTTGCCCAGGCCTACCTGGACAGCAGTGGGTTCGCTTACGGCCAGGGCGAACACGGAGCCGCTGCCAGCGGCTCGCTGCAAGATCGCCTGGCCTGCATGGACGCCGTCGTGCACAACCAGGACAACGCCGAATACGATCTGCTCGACTCGGCGGACCATGCCCAGTTCCAGGGCGGCATGTCGGCCGCGGTCGAGGCGCTGCGCGGCTCGGCGCCAGCCCTCTATCACGGTGACCTCAGCGTGCCGGGCGCGCCGCGCGTTCGCAGCCTGCGCGAGCAGATCGCCCGTGTGGTGCGCGCGCGCGCCGTCAACCCCAAGTGGCTCGAAGGGATCCGCCGTCATGGCTACCGCGGCGGCGCCGAGATCGCGGCCACGGTCGACCACCTCTTCACCTTCGACGCGACCACCGGCCAGGTGGACGACCATCAGTACGCGCTGCTCGCCGACGCCTATGTCCACGATCGCGCGACCCGCGAGTTCCTGCAGCGCCACAATCCCGGCGCATTGCGCCGGATCGGCGAGCGTCTGCTGGAAGCCATGCAGCGTGGACTTTGGAAACAGCCGGGCTCCCAGCGCGAGCGCATCGAGCAGGAGTTGCTGGCGCTGGAACAGCGTATCGAGGACCAGGAACCGTGAGCACTTTTTCGAACGAATTGCCGAGTCCCGTCGTGTCGACCTCGCAGCCTGTGTCAGCGCCCCTGGAGGCGTTTCCCTTCAGTGCCCTGGTCGGGCAACAGAGCCTGCAGCACGCGCTGCTGCTGGCGGCCGTCGACCCGGGTATCGGCGGAGTGCTGATCAGCGGGCCGCGGGGCACGGCCAAATCCACCGCGGCTCGTGCGCTGGCCGCGCTGCTGCCGCCCGGAGCACAGGGACAGCCCGCCCCGTTCGTCACCTTGCCGCTGGCCGCCAGCATGGAACAACTGGTCGGCACGCTGAGCGTGGAGCATGCCTTGCGCGAGGGACGGGTGTGTTTTTCACCCGGCCTGCTCGCACGAGCGCATGGCGGCGTGCTGTACGTCGACGAAGTCAATCTTTTGCACGATTCGCTGGTCGATGCCTTGCTGGACGCTGCCGCCAGCGGCGTCCACAGCATCGAGCGTGACGGGATCTCCCACCGACATGCGGCGTGCTTCGTGCTGCTGGGCACGATGAACCCGGAGGAGGGGGAGCTTCGACCCCAGTTGCTGGATCGCTTCGGACTCTCGGTCACCCTGCCCAATCCCGCGGACCTTGAGCAACGCGTGGCCATCCTGCGGGCGCGCCTGGAGTTCGATGAACGGCCGCTCGAGCTGGTCGCCCGACATGCTTCCGACCAGGCACGCATCGCCGAGTCGATTGTGCTGGCGCGTCGCCTGCTCGCGCGCATCGCCTGGCCCGAATCCGTGGTACAGCACGCGGCAACACGCGCCCTCGCGGCCGGGGTCGACGGGGTTCGCGCGGACCTTGTCATGCTGCGAGCCGCGCGCGCGCTGGCAGCCCTCGGCGGAGGGGTCGAGGTGATGCCCGAGCATGTCGACGCCGTCGCCGAGCTCGCGCTGGCGCATCGGCGAACGCAAGCTCAGGAAGGCAGCGCTGGTGCCGCCGCGCCGCAAGCGAGTTCGATCACCGGACAAGCCGAGCCGCTCGGCGCAGCGCCTGCCGCTTCGTGGCAGCCACTGCCGGGTTCGAACGCCGACGCCGACGCCAACTGGGGAGCCCAGGCGCCGGTGCCGACGGCCATGGCTCGCGTGATGCCGGCGGGGGGCTGGCCAGGAAAAAAAGCATGAGCCACCACGCCCGAACCCGGCTCCTCGGCCGTGACGGTGCGCGGTGGCACAACCCAGGCTCCCGGCTCGAGGACCCCGGCCTGCGCACCCGCGAGCGCCTGCCCCGCGGGCGCTCGATCTCATGGTTGCCGAGTTTGCTGCGCAAGGGCGCTGGTCCGCTGCGGCATTCCCATCTGTGCTGGCGCGAACCGTCGGCGCGGGCTGCGCGCCTGCACCTGATCGTGCTCGACACTTCGGGATCCATGCGACGCAGGGGCCAGCTCGAGTTGGCCAAGGGGCACGCTGCGATGCTCATCGAACAGGCCGCGTGCACTGGCGACGACGTGGCGGTATTGAGCTTCGGAGGGCAGGGCGTGCACCTTCTGCTCGCCCCGCGCCCCGCACGGCGCTCCGGCGGCGAGCGGATCCGACCCCTGGGCGGCGGCGGCGGTACGCCGCTGGCACAAGCCCTGGCGCAGGCCCAGGCGCTGCTGCTGCGTGCGGCGCGTCGCTGCGGCGACGCGGACGGCTCGCGCAGCTGTCTGTGGCTGCTTACCGACGGCCGAACCCTGGAGCAGCCTGCAGCTCCTGCAGCCGCCGGGCGGATCGTCGTCGTCGACTTCGACCAGGCCCCCGTGCGCCTCGGCCGCTGCCCGCAATGGGCGGTGCGGTGGGGAGCTGAATATCGCAAGCCCATCCTGCCCCGCGAATCATGAACCCCACCGAAGCCGAACCGGACCTTTCCCGGGCGCATCCCTCGGACTTGCTGATCTGCATCACCTGCCGCCCCCAGGGCGTGTCGCGCGAAGTCCCGGCCGCCGGGCAGACCCTGCTCGACCAGGCCGTGGCCTTGTGCTCCGCGGGCGACGCTGCCGTCGTGCGGGTGAGACCGGTGGCCTGCATGAATGGCTGCGAGCACGCGTGCACCGCGGCGCTGCAGGCCCCCGGCAAGACCACTTATTTTTTCGGGGGGCTCGAGCCCCATGCCGAGACCGCGGCACAACTGCTCGACTGCGCGCGCCTGCACGCGTGCCGAGCGGACGGCCTGATGGCCCGCAACGAAAGGCCGGAGCGTTTGCGCGGGACCTTGCTGGCCAAGCTGCCGGCCTACGACACGGCGCGGGGCTGAGCATCATGCATCGGATGTTTGCCGCCGCCCTGGTGATCGCCTGGACCCTGGACGCATGGTTCGGCGAGGCCCCGAACAGCGTCCACCCCGTGGCCTGGCTGGGGCGGGTGCTCGGCCCCATGGGGCGGCGCCTGTGCAGTTGGCAGCCTATGGCGGCCCTGGCGGGCGGCACGCTGGCCTGGCTGGCGATCGCCGCTGCGCTGGCCGGGACCAGCTACTGGCTGCAGCGCGAACTGGAGGCCTGGCCGTGGTGGCTTGGCGCTCTCGCGATGGGCTGCCTGCTCAAGCCGTGTTTCGCGTGGCGCATGCTGCGCGACGAGGTCGCCGCGGTGGAGCAGGCCTTGGGCCAGTCCTTGCAGGCCGGGCGCGAACGCGTGGCGCGATTGGCCAGCCGCGACGTGAGCCGGCTGCAGGCTTGCGAGGTGCGTGAGACGGCCATCGAGACCCTGGCGGAAAACCTCAACGATTCGGTGCTTGCCCCCTTGCTGTGGTTCTCGCTGGCCGGCTTGCCCGGTGCCGTGGTCTACCGCTTCGCCAACACCGCCGATGCCATGTGGGGCTACCGCGGGCGTTACGAATGGGCTGGCAAGTTCGCGGCTCGCGCCGACGACCTGCTTTCGTGGCTGCCGGCGCGCCTGAGCGCCGCGCTGCTGTGCCCTTCGCCGCGCCGCTGGGCGGAGATGCGGCGGCAGGCCGCGCTCACACCGTCTCCCAATGGTGGCTGGCCGATGGGTGCGATGGCCCTGCGCCTGGGCGTCAGCTTGCGCAAGCCCGGGGTCTATGCCCTGAACGAGCAGGCCGGATCGCCCGAGCCGCGACACACTGCGCTGGCACTGCGCATCGCCACGCGAGCGGCCTGGCTGGGCATGCTGGCCGCCTTGCTGACTTGCGCGTGGAGTGGAACATGAGCGAGCCGGCCGAACGCGTGCACGGCGGCCCGGACGCGCGGGGTCGCGCGCGCTGGGATTTCTCCACCAACGTCAATGCCGCGGGGCCCTGTCCGCAGGCCATGCAGGCCCTGGCCCGGGCCGATGCCACGAGCTACCCCGACCCCGCCTACCACGACCTGCGCGAGCGTCTGGCGGCCCGGCATGCGGTGAGCCCGCGACGCATCCTGCTGGCGGCCAGCGCCAGCGAATTCATCCAGCGGGTCACCGCCGTCGGCCAGCGCCTTGCACCGGGCGCCGTGCAGGTGCCTGCGAGAGCCTACGGAGACTATGCGCTGGCGGCACGAGCCTGCGCGCGCGCGCTGCTGGTCGACCCCGCAGAGCGCGCCACCCTGCGTTGGTGCGCCGACCCGAGCAGTCCACTGGGTCAGGACGCGCCGCCGATGGGCGATGCCGCCGAGGTACCGACGGTGCTCGACCTCGCCTACGCTCCACTGCGCCTTTACGGCTCGTCCGCGTGGGATGGCGAGGCCGGCAGGGCCGTGTTCCGGCTGTACAGCCCGAACAAGGCGCTGGGTCTGCCCGGCATACGCGGCGCCTATGCGATCGCTCCCGAGGTTGCGCAGTGGCCGGTGGATGACTGGTGCCGCGCGCTGCGTGCTGCGGAACCCTCGTGGCCGCTGGGTGCGCACGCGCTGGCGGTGCTCGAATGCTGGACCGAGCCCTCCACGCAGGCGTGGCTCGACTGCGCGCGAAGCACCTTGCGTGCGTGGGTGGCCGAACTGCGCCAGGGGCTCGATGCGCTGGGCCTGCAGCCGGCGTCCAGCGTCACTCCGTTCCTGTGCGCCCGCGTCGGGCCGGGGGCCACGCCGCGGGCGTTGCGGGAGCACGGCCTGGCGGTACGCGACGCCACCTCCTTCGGCATGCCGGGCTGGATGCGCCTGTCCGCGCAGCCACCGCTGGCCCTGCGCGCCTTGTTCGACACCCTGGGCCGGTTGCTGCACGCAGCCGCGCCGACCTCTCCCTCGCCAGAAGTTCAAGCTCCATGATCCCGACCATTCCCGAGTTCGACAACACCGCGTTGCGCGGCAAGCTGCAGGCGCGCATCGACGGCAAGACCAAGCCAGTGGGCTCGCTGGGACGCCTGGAGGCGCTGGCCGTGCAGCTGGGTTGCATTCTCGACAGCCTGGATCCGCAACTCGTGCAGCCGCAACTGGTGGTGTTCGCGGCAGACCACGGCCTGGCCGCGCATGGCGTGTCGGCCTATCCCAGCGACGTCACCTGGCAGATGGTGGAAAACTTCCTCGCCGGGGGTGCCGCGGTCAGCGTGCTGGCGCGCCAGCACGGCCTGGCCTTGAGCGTGGTCGACGCCGGCGTGCGTCACGATTTCGCTCCCCGCGCAGGCCTGCTGCAGCGCAAGATTGCCGCCGGCACCGCCGACGCGCTCGACGGTCCGGCGATGAGCGCGGCGCAATGCGCGGCGTCGATTGGCGCCGGGCGCGAACTGCTGCGCGAGCTGCCGGGCAATGTCCTGCTTCTGGGCGAGATGGGCATCGGCAATACCTCGGCGGCGTCGCTGCTGCTGGCGCGGCTCGCGCAACAACCCATCGAAGCGTGCGTCGGGCGAGGAACCGGGCTGGACGATGCCGGGCTGCAGCGCAAGCTCGAAGTCCTGCGGCAGGTGCTCGCGCGTCATCCGCAGGCGGTCGAGCCGCTGCAGGCCCTGGCGGCGTTCGGCGGATTCGAGATCGCGATGATGACCGGGGCGGTGTTGCAGGCCGCCTTGGAGCGCAGGGTCATCGTGGTCGACGGTTTCATCACGGCCAGCGCGGTGCTGGTGGCTTCGCGCCTGCAGCCGCACGTGTTGTCGCGCTGCGTGTTCGCGCATCGTTCCGATGAAACCGGGCATGGACGGATGCTGCAGGCGCTGGGCGCGCAGCCGCTGCTCGATCTGTCGCTGCGTCTGGGCGAGGGCTCGGGGGCTGCCCTGGCCTGGCCTTTGCTCGAGTCGGCATGCCGTCTGCTGGGCGAAATGGCAAGTTTCGATTCCGCCGGGGTCAGCCAGCGCACCGGTGCCGACGACGAGGGGGTCGCGACGCGATGAAACGGCAGCTTCGCCTGATCCTGCTCGCACTGCAGTTCCTGACGCGTCTGCCGCTGCCGGCGGACCCCGACTTCGAGCCTTCCCGCCTGCGCGCGTGCGCCGGCTATTTTCCGTTGGCGGGAGCCGTGATCGGTGCCTGGGCGGGGCTCGTGCTGATGTTCGCGCTGCGCGTGTGGCCGCCGCTAGTGGCCGCCGCGCTCAGCCTGGCCGCCACCGTCTGGCTGACCGGGGCATTGCACGAGGACGGCCTGGCGGACTCCGCCGACGCCCTGGGTTCGCGCGTGAGCCGCGAGCGTGCGCTGGAGATCATGAAGGACTCGCGCATCGGCAGCTATGCGGCGGTCGCCGTGGGGCTGGCGCTGGTGTTGCGCGTGGCCTGCATGGCCGAGCTGGCACGGCCGGCAGGCGCGACCGCCTGGGCGGCGCTGGCGCTGATCGCCTCGCACGCGCAGTCGCGCGCCGCGCCGGTATGGATCATGCGGCGGCTTCCCTACGCCGCCGATGCGGGCCGCGCCAAGGCCGCGCCCCTGGCGCAAAGGGTGCGCGGTGCCACCGCGTTCGCGGCCTTGGCGTGGGGCTGCGCCCTGAGCGTGGGAAGCGCGCTCGCGGCGGCCCGACTGGCTGGCTGTTCCTGGGGCGATGCGCTGGGCCTGGCTGGCAGCGGGCTCGCCGCCGTGGCGGCAGCCACGCTGCTCGCCGAGCGCTGGCTGCATGCGCGCCTCGGTGGCTTCACCGGCGACACCCTGGGCGCCGTGCAGCAAGTGGCCGAGATGGTGGGGTTGCTGGTCTGGCTGGCCTGGCTGCCCGCCGGCCCGATTCGATCATGACCCGCGCGCAAGCCGAGCTCTGGGTCTGGCGCCATCCCCGTGTCGAGGGGGCCGACCAGCGCTGCATCGGGCGGGCCGACCCCGCCCCGGACCCGCGGCGCGCACGGCGCCTGGCCGATCGCATCCGTCGCACCGCGCGCCGCCACGGGCTGGCGAGGTACGTGGTGAGCTCGCCATCGCGGCGCTGCGCCGCGGTCGCGCGCTGGCTCAGGCGCTGGGGCTGGCGCCACGAGCGCTTCGAGGCTCTGCTGGAGATGGATTTCGGCGATTGGGAGGGCCGAGCCTGGAGCGACATCGGACGCGAGCCCGTCGAGGCGTGGTGCGCCGACTTCCTGCGTCACCGGCCCGGCGGCGGGGAAAGCCTGGTGGACATGCTTGCCCGCGTCGGCGCCTGGCAGGCCCCGCCGGGCACGGTCGTGGTCGCGCACGCGGGCTGGATGCTGGCGCGGCGCTGGCTGGAGCGAGATGGCGGCCTTCCCGAGCACGCCGGGCAGTGGCCGGCGGCGCCCCGACACGGCGAGCTGTGGCTCTTGCCCGCCGCCTGCCTGCCGCTGCCCGCGCCTGCACAACCGGAGCCCGCACATGGCGCGTAGCCTGATGGTCTGGGGTACCAGCAGTGGCGCCGGCAAGAGCCTGCTGTGCACGGCCATTTGCCGCTGGGCGTCGCGGCGCGGCATCGACGTGGCCCCGTTCAAGGCGCAGAACATGAGCAACAACGCGCGGGTCGTCCCCGGGCCGCGGGGCGAGCATGGCGAGATCGGCGCGGCTCAGTACTTCCAGGCGCTGGCCGCGAGCGTGCAGCCGACCGTGGACATGAACCCGGTGCTGCTCAAGCCGGAGCGCGACACCGCAAGCCAGGTCGTGCTGCAAGGCGGCGTGCGCCATGATCTTTCCCGCCTGGCGTGGCGCGAGCGCAGCAGCATCCTGGCCGTCGCGGCGCGGGAGAGTTTCCTGCGGGTGCTCGACAGACATGCGGTGGTGGTGATCGAAGGGGCCGGCTCGCCGGCCGAGATCAACCTGGCCGAACACGATTACGTCAACCTGGGTACCGCGCGCTGGGCGCAAGCGGCGGGCACGCTGCACAGCCTGCTGGTCAGCGACATCGACCGCGGAGGAGCCTTCGCGCACCTGTACGGCACCTGGGCGCTGCTGCCGCCCGAGTTGCGCGACACCCTGCGTGGTTTCGTGCTCAACAAGTTTCGCGGAGATCCCGGGCTGCTCAGCCCCGGCCCGGAGTCGCTGCGCGAGCGCACGGGGGTTCCGGTGGTGGCCGTGCTGCCCATGCGCCGCGGCCACGGCCTGCCGGAGGAAGACGCCTTGTTCGACGCCTCGCCCACGCCGGCGCGGGGACCGGTGCGCCAGCGCGTGGCCGTGGTCGCGTATCCGCGCATGAGCAACGCCGACGAGTTCCAGCCCTTGCGTCACGTGCCTGGCCTGCAGCTGCTGTGGGCGCGTGACGAGGCCGATCTGGAGCACGCCGACTGGATCGTGCTGCCCGGTTCCAAGCAGGTCAGCGGGGACTTGCGCTGGCTGCGCGAGCGCGGGCTGGATATCTGCATCGCTCGACACGCGCGCCAGGGCAGGCGTGTGCTGGGTATCTGCGCGGGCCTGCAGATGCTCGGGGCCGAGTTGCACGATCCCCAAGGCCTGGACGGCGAACCCGGATCGAGCGAGGGGCTGGGCCTGCTGCCCCTCCGCACACGCTACGCGGCGCCCAAGCGGGTACTGCGCGTGCGCGCCCGATTCGCCGGGCTGCGGCCGCCCTGGCAGGCGCTCGACCATGTCGAGGTGACGGGCTACGAGATTCGCAACGGAGTCACCGATCCCCGCGCCACCAGCACGCCCGACGCCGACGTCGAGGTGGTGCTGCGCGACGACGTCGGCACGGCCATCGGCTGGCAGCGCGGGCCGGTACTGGGGGTGTACGCGCACGGGCTGTTCGAATCCCAGGCAGTGATGCAAGGCCTGTTCGATTCCCAGGTGCCCACGCTGGATACGGCGTTCGACGCCCTGGCCGACCTGGCCCAGGCTTGCTTCGCACCCGACACCCTGGAGCGTTGGTTGCAACCATGAGACATTCGCCCGCCACGAAGTCGAAGGAACGGCGCCCGGCGCCGAAGGGCTGGTGTCCCGGCGCGCATCGAGCCATGGCCTGTGGCGACGGCCTGCTGTTGCGTGTGCGCCCGCGCCTGGCGCGTCTGAGCCAGGCGCAAGCCCTGGGCCTGTGCGAGCTGGCGCAGAGCCTGGGATCAGGCTATCTGGATCTGAGCAATCGCGCGAGCCTGCAGCTGCGAGCCATCCCGCCACGGCATCACGCCCGCGCCGTGGAGACCTTGTGTCAGCTCGGATTGCTCGATGACGATCCGCTGCTGGAAGCGCGCCCTCCGGTGCTCGTGCAACCATGCTGGAGCAGCGGCGACGCCAGCGAGCGCATCGCCACCGAACTGATCTCCCGTCTGGGCGAGTTGCCGGGTCTGTCCGCCAAGTTCGGCTTTGCCGTCGATGCCGGCCCCGCGCCGCTGCTGGCGGGGGCCTCGGCGGACGTGCGCATCGAGCGAGGTGTGTCGGGGGCGTTGATCGTGCGCGCCGACGGGGCCGAGCGCGGCATGCAGGTCGAGCCGGGGCAGGCCGTCGGCGTCGCGCTGCGGCTGGCGCGGTGGTTTGCCGACAGCGCGACGACCTCGGGGGCCAGGCGCATGCGTGAGCATTTGCGCAGCCAGGCTTTGCCCGCAGACTTCCCGCTGCAGCAGCCCGCGGCGCCCGCTGGCGAGGGTCCGCTTCCCGGGACCTGCGCCCTCGGCGCCGTGTACGGCGTCGCCTTCGGACAATTGCACGCTCCGGAGCTGGCCGATCTGCTGCGGCGCACCCGCGCCGAGGCCTTGCGCGTGACGCCGTTTCGCAGCCTGATCCTGGAGGGCGCCGAGTTCGTCGAGGCGCCGGCGTTCGTCAGCCGTGCGGACGATGCGCTGCTTGGGGTGGATGCCTGTCCGGGCGCACCGACGTGCGCGTCGGCCACGGTGCCGACGCGCCCGCTGGCCCGCGAGATCGCCAGCCGCATGCAGGCGGTCGCGCCCGAGCAGCGCCCGAGTCTGCACGTGTCGGGTTGCGCCAAGGGTTGCGCGCGTGCAAGTGCCGCGGACGTCACGCTGGTGGGACATGACGGCGCCTTCGATGTGGTGCTTCGCGGCCGTGCCTGGGATGCGCCGTCGAGCGCCGGGCGTAGCGTCGAGGAGCTGCGCGCCTCGTACTGGAGTTCTTGATGTATTTCTACGAAACCGATGCCGCGGAAATCTATCGCCGCTCGTTCGCGACGATTCGCGCCGAAGCCGACCTGGCCCGCTTCACGCCCGAGGAGGAACCGCTGGTCGTTCGCATGATCCACGCCTGCGGGCTGGTCGGGCTGGAGGCCCATGTACGCTTCTCGGCCGGCTTCGCCGCCACGGCGCGCGCCGCACTGCAAAGCGGCGCGCCCATCCTCTGCGACGCCCGCATGGTCAGCGAGGGCGTGACGCGCTCGCGCCTGCCACGCGGCAACGAGGTGATCTGCACCCTGCACGACCCTCGGGTCGACGAACTGGCTCGCGCTCTGCGCACCACGCGTTCGGCTGCCGCGCTGGAACTCTGGCGCCCGCACATGGCCGGCGCCGTCGTCGTCATCGGCAACGCTCCGACCGCGCTGTTTCAACTGCTCGCCATGCTCGAACATTCCTCCTGTCCCCGCCCCTCGGCGATCATCGGCTGCCCGGTCGGGTTCATCGGCGCAGCCGAGTCCAAGCAGGCCCTATGGGAGGCGCAGCCAGCGCCGGTCTGCACCGTGCTTGGTCGGCTCGGCGGAAGCGCGATCGCGGTGGCGGCGATCAATGCCCTGGGAGGGCCCGCTGAATGAATGCGCCCGGTACCCTGTATGGACTGGGCCTCGGGCCCGGGGATCCGGAGTTGATGAGCTTGCGAGCCCACCGCCTGCTGGGCAAGGCGCGCCATGTCGCGTATTTTCGCAAGGCGGGGCGTCCGGGGCAGGCCCGGCGCATTGTCGAGGGTATGCTGGCCCCCGGAGCGCTCGAGCACCCGATGGAATATCCCGTGACCACCGAGATCGCCCTCGACGATCCCGCCTACAACCTGGCCCTGTCGGGCTTCTACGCGGAGTGCGCCGCGCGCCTGCGGGCGCTGTCCGACGCCGGCCACGACGTGGTCGTGCTCTGCGAGGGAGATCCGTTCTTCTATGGCTCGTTCATGCACCTGTACACGCGCCTGGTCGACACCCATCCAGTGGAGGTGGTGCCAGCGGTCACCGGCATGTCGGGCGCCTGGACGGTCACCGGGCAGCCCATGACCTGGGGCGACGACGTGCTCACGGTATTGATGGGCACCTTGCCCGAGCCCAGGCTCGTGCGGCACATGCGCGACAGCGACGCACTGGTTGTCATGAAAATCGGCCGCCACATCGACAAGGTCCGACGCGCGCTGGCAACTGCGGGGCGCCTGGAACAGGCATGGCTGGTCGAGTTCGCCACCATGCCGGCGCAAAAGCTCATGCGCCTGCGCGACGTGCAGGGCCGGGTGACGCCGTATTTCTCGACCGTGCTGGTGCACGGCCAGGGGCGCCGACCATGAGGCGTCGTCGCAGCGCCGTGCCGGGTCCGGGCAGCGTCACCCTGGTCGGCGCCGGCCCGGGAGATCCCGATCTTCTGACCCTGCAGGCGGTCAAGGCGATCCGGCGCGCCAGCGTGCTGCTGGTCGACGATCTGGTCGGGCCAGAGGTGCTGCGCCATGCTCGGGCCGGCGCGCGGGTGGTGCACGTGGGCAAGCGGGGAGGGTGCAAGAGCACGTCCCAGGCCTTCATTCACCGGCTGATGTTGCGCCACGCCCGCCAGGGACACATCGTGGTGCGACTCAAGGGTGGCGATCCCATCGTGTTCGGACGCGCGGGCGAGGAAATGCAGTTCCTGCGGGCAGCCGGCATCCCGGTGCACGTCGTACATGGCATCTCCTCGGGACTGGCCGCGGCCAGCGCGCTGGGCGTGTCCTGGACCCATCGCGACCACGCCCACGGTGTGATGCTGCTCACCGGCCACGGTGGGGAAGCGGCCGACGGGCTGCACTGGCCCACGCTGGGAGCGGCTGCTGCCCAGGGCTTGACCCTGGTGGTGTACATGGCGGTGCGGCGCCTGGAGGCGATCCAGACCTGCCTGCTCGCCAGCCTGCCCGCCGGCACCCCGACGGCGCTGGTGCAGGACGCCACCACGCCGCGCGAGCGCCGCCTGATCAGTACCCTGGGCGCGGTAGTGGCGGACGTCCGCAGCCAGGGCATCGGCAGTCCGGCTATCCTGATCGTAGGAGACGTGCTCAGGACGATTCCGGCGCCTCCGCCGGACCGCGGGGGCGAGGTGCGTGAGGTGGGCGGGCTCGCCGGCGCCCCGGTCTGCTCGAGCCACGAGGGAGCGCCGTCGTGACGCCGTATTCGGGGCTCGCGGGTTCCGGCTCGCCCGCCGGCTGGCTCGCCGTCGCGGGGCTGGGCCCCGGCGGCGCGCAATGGGTGACTCCGGAAGTTAGCCAGGCCCTTGCCGACGCCACCGACATCGTCGGCTATCGGAGCTATGTCGCGCGCGTCGAGCCGCGCCCCGGACTGGTGCTGCACGCCAGCGACAACGGCGACGAACTGGAGCGCGCCGCCCACGCGCTGCGCCTGGCCGAGCACGGCCGGCGCGTGGTGGTGGTGTCGTCGGGGGATCCCGGCGTGTTCGCCATGGCCGCGGCTGTCTTCGAGGCTCTCGAGCAAGGCCCGCTGGCGTGGCGCGCGCTGGACCTGCGCGTGCTGCCGGGAGTCAGTGCCATGCTGGCAGCGGCGGCGCAGGTCGGGGCACCGCTGGGGCATGATTTCTGTGCCATCAACCTCTCGGACAACCTCAAGCCCTGGGATCTGCTCGAGCACCGTCTGCGACTCGCGTTGCAGGGCGACTTCGTGATCGCGCTGTACAACCCGCGTTCGCAGGCTCGCCCGCATGGCTTCGCGCGCGCGCTGGAGCTGCTGCGCGGGACCTGCGGCGAAGCCGAGGCCGCGCGACGCCCGCTGGTGTTCGCGCGCTGCGTGTGCACGCCGCGGCAGCACCTGCGGGTCGTCACGCTGAGCCAGGCACGTCCGGAAATGGCCGATATGCGCACCCTGGTGATCGTCGGCTCCAGCCAGAGCCGCCTGATCGCGCGCGACGGCGTGCCCTGGGTCTACGCGCCGCGCTCGGCGCCGAGGGCAGGCCGATGAAGCGCGCTGCGGTCCAGCCAGTCGAGCACCTGTCCCACCTCGGTCACCTCGGCGCGCGCCGGCAAGACCGGTCGCGCCACCATGAGCACCGGCACGCCCAGCAGGCGCGCGGCGTCCAGCTTGGCACGCGCCCCGTCGCCGCCGGAGTTCTTGCACACGACCAGATCCACCCGCTGTTCGCGCAGCAGCGCCGTATCCCCCTCCAGGTCGAAGGGTCCGCGCGAGACGATGACGCTGCAGCGAGGCAGCACGGGCGGGCTTTGCGGGGGATCGACCAGGCGGAGGACATAGTGATGCTGCGGGCGCGCGGCGAACGCTGCCAGATGCAGGCGACCGAGCGCCAGCAGGATGCGCCGTGGACTGCCGTCGAGTGCGGCCACGGCGGCGGCTATATCCGGGATTTCACGCCAGCGGTCCCCCTCCTGCGCGCGCCAGGGCGGCCGTGTCAGCGCCAGCAGCGCGACCTGTGCACGTTCGCAGGCCGTGATCGCATGCGAGCTCATGGTCGCCGCGAAGGGATGGGTTGCGTCAACGACGTGGGTCACCGCGTGTTCGCGCAGGTATGCCACCAGCCCCTCGACACCTCCGAAACCGCCGCAGCGCATCGGGATCGGCTGCTGGCGGGGTTGCGCCACGCGACCCGCGTAGGACAGCACGGCGCGCTCGCCGCGGCGGGCCAGCTCCAGGGCCAGCGCACTGGCTTGCAGCGTGCCGCCAAGAACAAGGACATTTCGCATGGATGAGGATTTTCCGTCGTCATGGCTGACTATTGTCGGTCTTGGCGAAGACGGAATCGCGGGTTTGTCGGACGCCGCGAGGGCCGCGCTGGCACAGGCCGAGGTGGTCGCCGGAAGCTCACGCCACCTCGACCTGCTGCCCCAGCTGTCGTGCCAGCGACTGCTCTGGCCAGCGCCCTTCGCCGACGGCATCGCCCCCTTGCTCGCGCTGCGCGGGCGTCGCGTGGTCATGCTGGCCTCGGGGGACCCCTTCTGGTTCGGTGCAGGCAGCAGCGTGGTGCGTCATCTGCAAACGCACGAGTGGCGCGCGCTGCCTGCCGCTTCGACGTTCAGCCTGGCGGCCGCGCGCCTGGGTTGGCCCCTCGAGCACGTGAGCTGCCTGGGCTTGCACGCGAGCCCCCTGGAGCGGCTGAGGCCGCTGTTGAGCAAGGGCGCGCACCTGCTGGTGCTGTTGCGAGATGGGGCGGCCGTGGCGGCGCTCGCCCGCTACCTGGTCGATTCGGGCTTCGGCGCCACCACCCTGCATGTGCTGGAGGCCCTCGGCGGCCCGCGCGAGCGACGGCGCAGCGTCCGGGCCGAGCAGTTCGCGCTCGACGACGTGATCCGCCCCGTGGCCGTGGGGGTGGAGGTGCTCGGCCAGGGCTGGTCGTTGCCGCGTAGCCCGGGGCTGCCCGACGAGGCATTCCTGCACGACGGGCAGATCACCAAGCAGCGGGTGCGCGCGCTGGCGCTGTGTGCCCTGGCTCCGCGCCCGGGCGAACTGCTCTGGGACATCGGGGCGGGCTCGGGCTCGGTTTCGATCGAATGGCTGCTCGCCCACCCCTCGTGCGAAGCGGTGGGCATCGAGGCGGATGCATCGCGCGCGTCGCGCACCCTGGACAACGCGCGGCGCCTCGGCGTGGATCGACTGCGCCTGGTCCATGGCAGGGCGCCGCAAGCGCTGCGAGGCCTTGCCGCGCCCGACGCGGTGTTCATCGGCGGCGGTCTGTGCGAGTCTTTGCTGCAGGATCTGTGGGCCACGCTTCCTGCAGGCTGCCGGGTGGTCGCACACGCCGTGACTCTGGAGGCGGAGGCGCTTCTCGGCGCCTGGCATGCGCGCGCCGGGGGAAGCCTGCTGCGCGTCGAGCTGGCGGAGGCTGCAGCGTTGGGAACGCGGCGCGCCTGGAAAGCGGCCTACCCGATCGTACAGTGGAGCACGACCCGATGATCGTCGCCGGTCTGGGACTGCGCGGCGCGGCGACCGTGACGTCGCTGCGCGACGCGCTGGAACGCGCCTTTGACGCGGCCGAGGCCTGCGAGGTCCGCCTCGTCAGGTGCGTGCACCTGCTGGCTACCGCGCAGGACAAGCTCGACAGTCCTTGTCTCGACCAACTGGCTGTCGAGCTCGGCGTTTCACTGCGGGGCGTGCGACGTGAGCTGCTGGAACGCACGCCTACCCTTACCGACAACCCGGTGGTGCGCCAGCTGCGGGGTGGCGCGAGCGTGGCGGAGGCCGCGGCGTTGGCCGCGGCCCTGCTGTGCGGCGCCACGCAGCCGCGGCTGCTGGGGCCGCGCGCGATCTCCACCGATGCCCTGGCCACCTGCGCGCTCGCCGTCTTCGAGCACCCTGGAGGACTCCTCTCATGACCGTTCACTTCATCGGCGCCGGTCCTGGCGCTCCCGATCTGCTCACCCTGCGCGGACGCGACCTGATCGCCCGCTGCCCGGTGTGCCTGTATGCCGGCTCGCTGGTGCCGCGGGAGATCCTCACGCATTGCCCGCCCGGTGCCCGCCTGGTCGATACCGCGCCACTGGACCTGGACGCCATCGTCCACGAGATGACGCTCGCGCACGCGGTAGGTCAGGATGTGGCCAGGCTGCATTCCGGCGACCTCTCGGTATGGTCGGCGATGGCTGAGCAGTTGCGTCGCTTGCGCGAGCTCGGGATCGAATATTCCGTGACTCCCGGGGTGCCGTCGTTCGCCGCCGCCGCCGCGTCGCTGGGCGCCGAGCTGACCCTGCCAGGCGTGGTTCAGTCGGTGGTGCTCACGCGCACCTCGGGGCGGGCGTCGCCGATGCCGTCCGCGGAAAATCTAGAGGCCTTTGCCGCGACCGGGGCCACCCTGGCCGTACACCTCTCGATCCACAGGCTGGCAGAAGTGGTGCAGCGCCTCACGCCGGCCTACGGTGCCGATTGCCCGGTTGCCGTGGTCTACCGTGCCAGCTGGCCCGACGAGCGCGTGGTGCGCGCCACACTGTCCACGATCGGTGGTCGCCTTGGCGAGCATCCCGAGCGTACCGCGCTGATCCTGGTCGGCGCGGCATTGGGCTGCGACGGTTTCGCCGAAAGCCGCCTCTACGCCAGCGACTACGATCGGCGATTCCGGCGCTCGGCCACGCCCGCCTCGGCCACAGACACGACGCCGCGAAGCTGAAGGCGCGGGCGCACCCACGCGACGATTTCCCGCATCGCCCCTCATGATCGAGCTCTCCCTGATCGGCATCGGCAGCGGTGCCGCCGACCATCCCACTCTGCAGGCGCTGACCGCGCTTCGGAGCGCGCAACTGATACTGCTTCCTCGCAAGGGAGCCGAGAAAGCCGAACTGGCGGAGCTGCGCCGCGCGCTGTGCGCACGGTACGTCGAGGACGCGACCCGCGTGGTCGAGTTCGACATGCCGGCGCGTGACGCCGAGGCCCCTGATTACCTCGGCGCGGTGACATCGTGGCACGCACAGATCGCGGACATCTGGAAGCACATGATCTTGCGTCATCTGCCCGCCGGGGGACGAATGGCCCTGATGGTCTGGGGGGACCCTGCGCTGTACGACTCCAGCCTGCGCATCGCCGAGCGTCTGCGCAGCTCCGGCATGGACCTGCGCATGCAGATGATCCCCGGCTTGAGCAGCCTGCAACTGCTGACGGCGGCGCACCTCGTGCCGCTTAATACTCTGGGCGGGGAGGTCCTGATCACCACCGGGCGCAGGCTGCGCGCGCGCGGCTGGCCGCGCGACGTCGACACCGTGGTGGTCATGCTCGACGGTAGCTGTGCCTTTCGCGAACTGGAGCCGTCGGGCCTGTGGATCTATTGGGGCGCCTATCTGGGCATGCCGCAGCAGATGCTCCTGTCGGGAGCCCTGGCGCAAAGCGCAGAGCCCATCGTGCAGCAGCGCGAGCAAGCGCGCGCTGAACATGGTTGGATCCTGGACATCTACCTGCTGCGCAGACTCAATGGGCAAGACGAGAACTGAGGGCTACTCGGCTGGCCAGCGGTCCTCGAACACCAGGTTGGCCAACTGCTCGCGCGATTTCCAGCCCTCGGATTCAAGCATCGGGCGAGGATAGAACGCGTCCACCCTGCCCAGGCACAGGATCGCCACGGGGCGGCTGTCCTCGGGCATGCCCAGCAGCTCGCGCAGCGCCTGCGGGTCGAACATGGATACCCACCCCATGCCGACATTTTCCGCCCGCGCGGCCAACCACATGTTCTGGATCGCGCAGGCGACCGAGGCCAGGTCCATGTCCGGCATCGTGCGTCGCCCGAAGACGTGGCGCTCGCGCCGGTCACACAGCGCGGCGACCAGGACCTCGGCACACTCGCGCAGCCCCTCGACCTTGAGGCGAAGAAACTCAGCTTGGCGCTCGCCCAGCGCCTTGGCGGTTTCGAGCCTCTCGGCCTCGACCAGCGCGAGCATGCGTTCACGCGTCTTTGCCGATTTTACGCGAATGAAACGCCAAGGTTGCATGTAACCGACGCTCGGGGCGAAGTGCGCTGCCTGGAGCAGGCGCATCACCAAGGCCTCGTCGAGCGGTTCGCTGCGAAAATGGCGCATGTCGCGCCGCTCCGCGATGACCCGGTACACAGTATCGATCTCAGTTGGAGTAAACGTAGGCGTCGGCATGTAGATCAGCGTGCGAGAACGTTGCGAATCGGCGTTCCGGCCCGGAGCGCTCCGGCTAGCCCGGCGAGGGCGCCGCATCGTGCAAGTAGGTGAAACTGACCGTGGACTTCAACGCCTGCCGCTCGGTCGTGGTGGCCGGCAACAGCGGCCAATACATTCTCAAGCCGGTGCTTAATCTTACCGACGACGAAGAATCCGGATCCATTTCAGGCTACCTCCCGCCCGCTGAGGCAGGCGCTGTGGTGATGGCCGAGGACAGCCAGGGGCATATCCTCAAGACCACGGTGGCTGCCGCTGCTTCCGGCAACTCCGGCGCAGCCAGCTTCACGCTGTCTCCGCTGCCGGCCAGCAGCAAGGGGTACGACGTGGTCATCACCCCGCCGGCCCCCTCCGACGCAGGTCGCCCCAGCCCGAACTTCACTCCCGACGTCGTGCTGGGCGTGCCAGTGGGGGTGGGGCAGACCACTTCGCGGGGCAGTGCGACGACCCCGCTGCCGGTGACCGGCAGCACGCAGGACGCCTTCTACACCGGTACGATCTACCTGCCTTCGCCGGCCGACACCCTGGTGGTCGCCCAAGTAGATCTGAATTCGACGACCACCATCAGCATCGCGCAGGGCAACGGCACCGAGACCAGCAGTGCCACGACGCAGATCTATGCAATGGAACTTCCGACCGCTTCGCCGGCCGTTGCCAACTACTCGGCAAGCAGCCTGAACTTCACACAAGCTACAAGTGCGCCGACCATCTCCATCAGCGCCTACGACTCTGCGGGCGCCACTGGCAGTACGATGATCATGACGCACGCTTCGTTCGCACTGTCGGGCCGTGGGGACGACACTTTCTACGCCGACCATTGACTGCCCCCGAGCCAGCGGGAGGCCAATTGCCCACGCCGCCTCAGGTGTCTGGACGCTATCCGTGCCGGGGCCTCTCGAGGACACGCTCGTTTCGCGGAGGGGGTATGCAGTTCCGGATGCGCAGCCGAGGCATGCAAGGGTCCTTTGAGACTTCTGCGCCCGGGGCCATGAGCCGGTTAACACCGATCCCAATGACCGTCTCGGTCACCGCGGTGGGCATGCTTCTGCAGGCGATCCGCACACATCCTCCGGGGCAGGAGATCCAAGGACTGATGGCTATCGTGATCCTCGGCGGCCTGTTCATCTTGATCGGATTGACCCTCGTGGATCTTGCTGCCCTGGCTCGCGTCTCGCATGGATCTCCCAGGGCGTGCCAAGGTCCAACTCCCCTGGAACGCCCCCGGGGCGGCGCTCAGATCGCGGTCCAGACGTACAGGTACAAGCTGTTGTTGCCGCTCGCGCCTTGCGAGGAACCGGCGAACTTGTTGTAGGTCGTGTATTGCAACCCGAGGCGCAGGTTCTTCTCCGGATCGGCCCAGCTCTTGCCGAAGGGGTTCCAGTCGAGCTCCCACACGACCCCGCTGGTCTCCGGGTTGGAGTTGGTGTACCCGTTGGTTCCCGAGTACAGCACGGCATCGCTGCTGCCTGTCGTGTCGAAGAACTGGATGGTCGCTCCGTAGGTATTCTGGTACCAGTAGGCAGTATTGATGTTGAGGAAGTTCAGCGTGTTGCTCGCATTGTTGCTTCCGTTGCCCACATACTCGGCGCTGTAGTCCTGCTTCTCGCGCATGTACAGGCCATTGACCGTCACGGAGTTGGTCCCGCCGTCGATGTACTGATAGCTGGCGTCGACGCCGTAGTCCTTGAACTCGTTGGTGTCCGTTCCGACCCCGTCGCTGACCTTGGTGTTCATGCCGATCAGGCCGACTTCATAGTTCGATAGACCGCTGCTCGTCGAATAGTTGATGCGCCAGTAGGGGTTGTAGCCGTACACCGCGTCCGCTCCGCCGCCCTGCAACTGCTGGTTCCACCAGTTGGAGATGCCGTGGTAGAGGCCGCCCTCGAAGTACCAGTGGTTGTCCACCAGGGTGTAGGCGGTGGTTCCGATGACGCTTTGCCCCAGGCCGGCGATCATGGGCTGGGCGGGGCCGTAGCCCTGCCCGAAGGGCGAGGACATGAAGCCGAACTGCCAGGCCGGCACGGTGTTCCACACATCCGACACCGTCGGATTGTTGTTCAGCGAGATCCCGAAGATTCCGGTGGTCGAGCCGAACTGGTAGTCGTGCGCGTAGCGAATGTCGGTGTTGTCCCACATCACGCGGTCATCGCCCGGGTTCGAATAGGTCGCTTGCCCGAACATGCCGATGTGATCGGTGATGCGCCCGGCCAGGAAGACCGAGGCCTGCTGCAGCGCGGTGAAGTTGTCGTTCGAGCTGAAACCCGGCGCCGACTGGTTGTCGTCGGTGGTGTGGGTGTAGGACGCGACCAGCATGGCCGACAACGGAATGTGGTGCTTCTCACTGCCACCTTGCAGCGTGTAGCCGCCGAGCTTGAAGGCCCGCCCGAAGGGCGTGAGCTGCGGCCCGAAGCCGCCGACGTGGCAGGCAATGCAGTCCTGCCCGGTCTGGCGCGCGAAGGCCGGCACCGCGTGGGCCGGCGTGGCCATCAGGCCCAGGCCGGCGAGTGCGCCGGCGGCCAGCAGCAACTGGCGAAGACGCGCGCCGGCGCGCGCTGCCAGGTGTCACGGATCGGCATATACCGGCCACTTCAGAGTCGGCGTAATCAGGCCAGCTGAGGCCGGCGGCGGCGCCGGTCGGAGTCGGCATATACCGGCCAGCGTGGAGTCGGCATCAGTCGGCCAGTCCGGAGTCGGCATATACCGACCAGCCGAGGCCCTTGAGGCGTCTCGAACCTGACCCTGCGGGCTACCTTCCCGAGCTTTGAGCTTGGCAGGAGGAGCCCGGTGGGACGCAGGAGGATCGAGATGTTTGAGTATCGACACGCGCTCGTGCGGCTTCGCGCGGGCGACACGGTGCGCGAGATCGCGCGCAACGGGCTGATGGGACGCGACCGGCTGGGCGCCTTGCGCGCGCTGGCGCAGGCGCGGGGATGGTTGTCGCCACAGGTTGAGCTTCCCGACGACGCCACGCTGGCGGCGGCGCTGGGCTCGCCCAAGCGCGCGGCCTCGACGGTGTCCAGCGTGGAGCCTCTGCGCGAGGTGGTGCAGCACTGGTTCGACGCCGGGGTGCAGGGGCGTGCCATCCACGCCGCGC
>JAJZVU010000008.1 GCA_021845505.1 Pseudomonadota bacterium
CTGAGGCGAAGGCGCGGCCCGGCTCAGCGCCGCTCGCCCGCGCCTGGCGGCGCAGGCTGCTGCGGCTCAGCGCCCGGCGCCCGCGCCTGGCGGCGCAGGCTGCTGCGGCTCAGCGCCCGGCGCCCGCGCCTGGCGGCGCAGGCTGCTGCGGCTCAGCGCCTGGCGCCCGCGCCTGGCGGCGCAGGCTGCTGCGGCTCAGCGCCTGGCGCCCGCGCCTGGCGGCGCAGGCTGCTGCGGCTCAGCGCCGGAGCAGCCCGGCGCCACCCATGCGCTGCATCATCTTGAACATCTTGGCGCCTTTCATCTTTTTCATCATGTCGCGCATCTGCTCGAACTGGCCGAGCAGGCGGTTGACCTCCTGCACCGCGACGCCGGAGCCGGCGGCGATGCGCCGCTTGCGCGAAGCCTTGATCAACTCGGGCTTGCGCCTTTCGGTCGGGGTCATCGAGCAGATGATGCCCTGCATGCGCCGCACGTCGCGCGCCGCCTTGTCCATGTCGGCCTGGCCGGCGCGCGCCTGCATCTCGGCCGGCAGCTTGTCGATCATGCCTTGCAACCCGCCCATCTTGTTCATCTGGTTGAGTTGCAGCAGGAAGTCGTTCAAGTCGAACTGCTCGCCCGACTTCACCTTGCGCGCCAGTTGCTGCGCCGCCTCCACGTCGACGCTGCGCTGCGCCTGCTCGACCAGCGCGAGCACATCGCCCATGCCGAGGATGCGCTCGGCCATGCGGCGGGGGTCGAAGGCCTCCAGCCCGTCGATCTTCTCCGACACCCCGGCGAACTTGATCGGCGCGCCGGTGACATGGTGCACCGACAGCGCCGCCCCGCCACGCGCATCGCCATCGAGCTTGGTCAGCACGATCCCGGTCAGCGGCAGCGCGTCGTGGAAGGCGCGCGCGGTGGCCAACGCATCCTGGCCCTGCATCGAGTCGACGACGAACAGGGTCTCCACGGGATCGAGCGCCTGGTGCAGTTCGCGGATCTCCTGCATCATCTGCTGGTCGATCGCCAGACGCCCGGCGGTGTCGACCAGCAGCACGTCGAAATGGTGGGCGCGCGCATGGGCGAGGGCGCGCGCGGCGATGTCCAGCGGCTTTTCCTGCGGCGACGACGGCAGGAATTCGGCTCCCGCCTGCGCGCTGACGCTGCGCAACTGCTCGATGGCCGCCGGCCGGTAGACGTCGGCCGAGACCGTGAGCACCTTCTTCTTCTGCCGCTCGATCAGCCACTTGGCCAGCTTGGCGGTGGTGGTCGTCTTGCCCGCGCCCTGCAGGCCGGCCATCAGCACCACCGCCGGCGGCTGCACCGCCAGGTTCAGCCCGGAGCCCGCGCTGCCCATCAGCGCCGACAATTCGCGATGCACCACCCCGACCAGCGCCTGTCCCGGGGTCAGCGACCCCACCACTTCCTGGCCCAGGGCCTTTTCCTTGACGTGCTGGGTGAACTCCCGGACCACCGGCAGCGCGACGTCGGCCTCCAGCAGCGCCAGCCGGATCTCGCGCAGCATGTCCGCGACATTCGACTCGGTGATGCGGGCCTGCCCCCGCACGGTCTTGACGACCTGCGACAAACGCTGGGTGAGTTGGTTGAGCATCGCGATCGAGGGTGTGAGCTGCCGAGCCGCCCCGAGAGGGCGCTCGGTTAAACTCCAAACATGTGGATTTTAGTCAACGCACTGGCCTTCGCACTGTACCTGCTGGCGGCGTTCATCGGCCGCCCGCGGCTGGCGCCGGCGCAGCGCGCGGCGCAGCCGGCAGGCCGCGGTGACGCGTCGACGCTGGCGATGCTGCTGGCCTGGCTGGCGCACGCGGCCACCTTCGCGCTGGTGCTCGAGGGGGTGCACAAACCCGATTTCGGCTTCGCTCCCGCGCTGTCGCTGACCTTCTGGCTGGTGGCCGCAGTGTACTGGGTCGAAAGCCTGTACTACCCGCTGCAGGGCCTGCGTTCGTGGATCTGCCTGCTGGCGGCCGGCTCGCTGCTGCTGACCTGGTTCTACCCCCCATTCCGCTTCGCTCCGCCGGGAGCCGGATTGGCGTTTTCCCTGCACTGGGCGATGGGAATCGCCGCCTACGGACTGTTCGGCGCTGCCGTGTTGCACGGGGTGATGCTGTGGTCGGCCGAACGCGCGCTGCAGCAGCGCCGCCCCGGCTTGGCCGGCCTCGGCCCGGCGCTGCCTCTGCTGACCCTGGAAAAACTCACCTACCGCCTGGCCACGCTGGGCTTCGTGATGCTCAGCGCATCGCTGGTGTTCGCGGTGCTGTTCAGCGACCGGCTGTTCGGCGAGCCCTTCCAGTTCAACCACCAGACGGTGTTCGGCGTGGCTTCGTGGCTGCTGTTCGCCGTGCTGCTGCTGGGGCGGCACGTGCTGGGCTGGCGCGGCCGGCGCGCGCTGCGCTGGCTGTTCTCGGGCTCGGCGCTGCTGCTGCTGAGCTACGTGGGATCGCGCTTCGTGCTCCAGGTCATCCTGCACCGATGAAATACCTGCTGCTGTTCATCGTGGTGATCGTCGGGCTGATGCTGCACAAGAAGCGCCGGGCCGCGGAGGAGCAGCTGCCGCAGGACCGCCGCCGCGCGCAGCGCCTGTCGCCGCCGGAGCCGATGCATGCCTGCACCCGCTGCGGGGTGCATGTGCCGGCCAGCCGCTGCGTGTGGGATGCGCAGCGGCGGCCTTACTGTTGCGCCGAACATGCCCGGCAGGGCTGACGGTGAAGGCGCCACCGACAGCGGCTTCGCCTTCGAACGCCGCCAGCCCGCGGCACGCCCTGCGCTCGTCCAGCGGCTGATCTCCGGCAGCGCCCCGTCGCGCGAGCGCCTGCGTTCGTTTCGCGTGCTCGGCGCGGCGCGGCTGCTGATGGGCAGCATCCTGCTCGGCTGGTTCGCGATCAACCTGCTCAGCGGCGGCGCACGCGCCGGCATCGTGGTCTCGGGTCTGTACGTGCTGCTGGTGCTGGTGCAATGGCTGGTCAGCCTGCGCACGGTGCGCGGCTTCGCCTGGCAGGTGCTGCTGGCGGTGGTGGTCGACGTCGCGACCTTCAGCCTGCTGCAATGGCTGGCCGGCATCGCGGCGCGCCAACTGCTGGTCAGCTACACCCTGCCGGTGCTGGCGGCCGGCGTCTGGGGCACGCTGCGCCTCACGCTGGCCACCACCGCCGCGGTCGCCCTGCTGCTGCTGCTGCACGCGCTGGCCGGTGCCGGAGGCTGGCGCAGCGGCCACGAGCTGGAGCTGTTCTCCGCCGGCTTCGTCGGCGCCGCGTACTTCGCGATGGGCCTGCTCGCCTGGCAGTTGTCGCAGCGCCTGGTGCGCCAGGAGCAGCGCGCGCGCAGCAGCGAAATGCGCGCGTCGCGCCAGCTGGCCCTCAACCGGCACGTGCTGCTCGAGCATCCCGACGGCGTGCTGGTGCTGGACGCGCGGCTGCGCGTGGAAGCGGCCAACCCCGCGGCGGCCGCGCTGCTGGGCATGCCCGGCACTCCCGACGAACTGGCGCCCGGATCGTGGGACCTGGCCAAACCCGAGCTGGCCACGCTGGGCGACGCGTTGCGCACGCAGGCGGGCAGCCTGCGCGGCGGCGCCCAGCTGCAGCTCGAGAGCGTCGACGGCGCGCGCCTGCGCGCGCGGGTGCAGCCGCTGCGCCACCTGCCCGGCGGACCGGCCTACGTGGTGTTCGTGCAGGACATGCGGGAGATCGGCAACCAGATCCAGCAGGACAAGCTGGCCGCGCTGGGCCGGCTGGTCGCAGCGCTGGCGCATGAGATCCGCAACCCCCTGGGGGCGATCGCCCATGCCAATGAACTGGCCGCCGAACCCGGCCTCAGCGAGGCCCAGCGCAAGCGCATGTCCGAATTGATCGCACAGAACGTCGACCGCCTCAACCGCATCGTCGAGGACGTGCTCGACCTGGGGCGCTCGGGAACCCGCGCGCCGATGACCCTGCAGCCCATGCGCCTGCTGCGCGAACTGGCCGCCGAATTCGATTCCGACTGTCCGGGGCGCATCACCCTGCTGGCCGAAGACCCGCAGGCGACCCTGGAGTTCGACCCCCAGCACCTGCGCCGGGTACTCGTGAACCTGTTGAGCAACGCCCAGCGCTTCGCCAGCCGCGATCGCGGGGCGATACGCGTGCAGTTGCGCGGCCAGACCCGGGCGCGCGAGCTGGTCGTGTCCAACGACGGGCCGGTGGTCGCGCCGACCCTGCGCGCGCAGATTTTCGAACCTTTTTTCACCACCGACAGCCGCGGCACCGGGCTGGGGCTCTATATTTGCCAGGAGTTGTGTTCGCGTTACGGTACGAGGCTGTTCTACCGCGTGGTGCCGCAGCAGCCGCCGCACGGGGAATTCGTCATCGGGGTGGTCGCCGCCCCGGTTGCCACCTGAGCCGACCACAGCGCAAGGATCCGCCCGGCCATGAATTCCCGCTCCCCAGCCACGATGCGCCTGCTGGTCGTCGACGACGAACCCGACTTGCGCGAGCTGTACATGCTGACCCTGTTGCGCGAAGGCTGGCAGGCCGACGAGGCGGGCAGCGTGACCCAGGCGCTGCAGATGATGGAACGCCATGCCTACGAAGTCGCGATTGTCGACATGCGGCTGCCCGACGGCGAGGGAACCGACATCCTGGCGTGGGCGCAGAGGCAGCGGCGCGGCGAGCGCATCATCGTGGCCACCGCCTACGGCAGCGCGGCCAGCGCGGTGCAGGCGCTGAAGATGGGAGCCTTCGACTACCTGACCAAACCGGTCGAGCTCAGCCAGTTGCGCCAGGTCGTGCGCTCGGCGCTCGGCCAGCGCGAGCGCGCGGCGGCGCTGCCGCCGGCAGCGCTGCAGGCCATGGTCGGGGAGTCGGCGGTGATGCAGGCGGTCAAGCAGACCCTGCGCCGCTGCGCCCGCGGCATGGCTCCGGTGCTCATCCAGGGCGAGTCGGGAACCGGCAAGGAACTCGCCGCGCGCGCGCTGCACGAACTGAGCAACCGGGCCGAGGGACCTTTTGTCGCGGTCAACTGCAGCGCGATCCCCGAGCATCTGCTGGAGGCCGAGTTCTTCGGCTACCGCAAGGGAGCGTTCACCGGAGCCACGAGCGCCCACGATGGGTTTTTCGCGGCGGCGGCGGGCGGCACGCTGTTCCTCGACGAAATCGGCGAACTGCCGCTGTCGATGCAGGCCAAGTTGTTGCGCGCTGTGCAGGAGCGCAAGATCCGGGCGATCGGCGAGACGGCCGAGACCACGGTCGACGTTCGCCTGGTCAGCGCGACCCACCGCGACCTGCAGCGCTGCGTGGGCGAGGGGTCGTTCCGCCAGGACCTGTATTACCGGCTGAACGTGATCGCGGTGACCATGCCGGCGCTGCGCGAACGCCTGGACGACCTGCCGCTGCTCGCCGAAGCGCTGCTGCGGCGCATCCGCCGCGACCAGGAACGCCCGGGCCTGCGGCTGCACGAGGCGGCGCTGGCCAGGCTGCGCGACTTCAGCTTCGCCGGCAACGTACGCGAACTCGAGAACCTGCTGCACCGGGCCGCGACGATGGCCGCCAGCGACCTCATCGGCGCCGACGACCTGGAACTCGCTCCCGACGCGCGCGCCGCGGCTGCGCTGGCGGGCGCTTCCCCGGGCGTCGCGGCGGGCGCGCCCGCGGGCGTCGCGGCGGGCGCTTCCCCGGGCGTCGCGGTGGGCGCCGCGGTGGGCGCCGCCCCGCCCGCCGACGAGCAGACGCAGGCCGACCGGCTCGCCGCGTACCTCGACGAGGTGGAGCGCCAGGTGCTGGTGCAGGCACTGCGCGACGCCGAACAGGACCTGCAGGCAGCCGCCCGCCGCGTCGGCCTGGCGCCGCGCCAACTGCACTGGCGCCTGCGGCGCCTGCACATCGATGCGGGAACGTGAACCCGCGGCTGCCGGCGCGCTGTTCGACGCCGGCTGGTACCGCCATGCGCTGCGCCGCGACTCCCCTCATTTCGACTCGCGCCCGCCCCAGGCCGAGGTGGAACTGGTGGTGCTGCACGGCATCTCGCTGCCGGCCGGGGTGTTCGGCACGCCGCATGTCGACGCGCTGTTCATGGGCCGGCTCGACGCGACCGCGCACGCCGACTTGCCCGACCTGCGGGGGCTGAGGGTCTCGGCGCATTTCCTGGTGCGTCGCGGCGGCGAACTGCTGCAGTACGTGTCCTGCGAGCAGCGCGCCTGGCACGCCGGGGTGTCGCGTTTCGCCGGGCGCGAGCGGTGCAACGACTTCAGCGTCGGCATCGAACTCGAAGGCTGCGACACCCTGCCCTACGCGCAGCCGCAATACGACACCCTGGCCGCCCTGCTCGGCGCGCTGCTCGAGGCCTACCCGGTGCGGGCCATCGCCGGCCACAGCGACATCGCCCCCGGTCGCAAGACCGATCCGGGTCCCTGCTTCGACTGGGAGCAGGTGCGCCGCGCCAGCGCGCTGGCCGCCCCTGCGCTGCCCCCCTTCGCCTGATCCGGGGTCGACGTGCGCGCGGCGCGACAGGCTCGCCGCGCTGCCAGTGCGCTGGGCAGGCGGGGCGCACGCCGCGTGCGCGCTCGCCGCGGCGCAACGCCTGCTGTGGAAAACCCTGTGCACATCCGACTGGACAAGGGGAAACCTGTCGCGGCGCTAGCTATAGGGGATTGCGCATGGGTCCGACGCTAGATATAGTGGGTGCAAAGCCGCCCGGCGACCCCGCCGACAGCTGCTGCGGCGGCTCCACGAGGGCCGTGCACGCAGGCGGCGAACCCTCGCGCAGTGCGTGGTCAGCCTGCACGTGGTCAGCCTGCACGGCGGCCCGACCCGAACGCCACGCGCCCACGCGCGCCGGCGACTGCGCGATCCAGCTTGACAGGAGATCCTGCGTGAATCTGAGCACCCCCGACATCCAGGCACAGGGCACGATGCCCGCGCCCCACTCGTCCCGCGAGGCAGCCGCGGTCCAGGCCTACAGCGACTACAAGGTGATCCGCCGCAACGGCGCGGTGGTCGCCTTCGAGCCGGCCAAGATCCAGGTCGCGCTGACCAAGGCCTTCCTGGCCGTGCAGGGCGGTTCCAGCGCCGCCTCGGCCAGCATGCGCGAGCAGGTGGAGCAGCTGACCCAGGGCGTGCTGCGCGCGCTGCTGCGCAGCCGTCCCGGCGGCGGAACCTTCCATATAGAGGACATCCAGGACCACGCCGAACTGGCATTGATGCGCGCCGGCCACCACGAGGTCGCGCGGGCCTACGTGCTGTACCGCGAGCGTCGGGCGCAGGAACGCGCGCGCGAGCGCCAGCAGCAGGCCCCGCGTCAGCAGGCGCTGCAGGTCACCGACGACGGCGTGCGCCGCCCGCTGGACCTGGATGCGCTGCAGCAACTGATCCATTCGGCCTGCGCCGGACTGGGCGAGGACGTGCGCTCCGAGCCGATCCTGGCGGAGACCCAGCGCAACCTGTACGACGGCGTGCCGATCGACGAGGTGTACAAGGCGGCGATCCTGGCGTCGCGAACCCTGATCGAAAGCGACCCCGGCTACGCCAAGGCGACCGCCCGGCTGCTGCTGCACACCATCCGCCGCGAAGTCCTGGGCGAGGAAGCCACGCAGCAGCAGATGGCCGGGCGCTACGCGGAACACTTCGTCGAATTCGTGCGCAAGGGCATCGCGCTCGAGCTCCTCGACGAACGGCTGGCGCAGTTCGACCTCGCGCGCCTGGGGGCGGCGCTGAGGTCGGAGCGCGACCTGGAGTTCGACTACCTCGGGCTGCAGACCCTGTACGACCGCTACTTCCTGACCCACCGGGCCGACACCCGCCACAACAAGGACGGCAGGCGCATCGAGCTGCCCCAGGCCTTCTTCATGCGCGTGGCCATGGGGCTGGCGCTGGGCGAAGTCGACCGCGAGGCGCGCGCGATCGAGTTCTACGAAGTGCTGTCGAGCTTCGACTTCATGGCCAGCACGCCCACGCTGTTCAATTCGGGAACCCGCCGCTCGCAGCTCTCGAGCTGCTACCTGACCACGGTGGCCGACGACCTCGACGGCATCTACGAGGCGATCAAGGAAAACGCGCTGCTGTCGAAGTTCGCCGGCGGCCTGGGCAACGACTGGACCCAGGTGCGCGCGCTGGGCAGCCACATCAAGGGCACCAACGGCCGCTCGCAGGGGGTGGTGCCGTTCCTGAAGGTGGTCAACGACACCGCGGTGGCGGTGAACCAGGGAGGCAAGCGCAAGGGGGCGGTCTGCGCCTACCTGGAGACGTGGCACCTGGACATCGAGGAATTCCTCGAATTGCGCAAGAACACCGGCGACGACCGCAGGCGCACCCACGACATGAACACCGCGAACTGGATTCCGGACCTGTTCATGAAGCGGGTCATCGAAGGCGGGAACTGGACCCTGTTCTCGCCTTCCGACGTGCCCGACCTGCACGACCGCTTCGGCCGCGACTTCGAACAGGCCTACCTGCGCTACGAGCAGCGCGCGGCCAGCGGCGAGATCAAGCTGCACAAGCAGATCCCGGCCACCCATCTGTGGCGCAAGATGCTGACCATGCTGTTCGAGACCGGACATCCCTGGATCACCTTCAAGGACGCCTGCAACGTGCGCAGCCCGCAACAGCACGTCGGGGTCGTGCATTCGAGCAACCTGTGCACCGAAATCACCCTGAACACCAGCGGCAGCGAGATCGCGGTGTGCAACCTGGGCTCGGTCAACCTGGTCGCCCACCTGAGCCAGGACGCGCAGGGGCAGTGGAACCTGGACCAGCACAAGCTCAAGCGCACGGTGTCGACCGCGATGCGCATGCTGGACAATGTGATCGACATCAACTACTACGCGGTCGGCAAGGCCCGCAACTCCAACCTGCGCCACCGGCCGGTCGGGCTGGGGATCATGGGCTTCCAGGACTGCCTGCACCTGGCGCGCATCCCCTATGCGTCGCAGCAGGCGGTGGACTTCGCCGACCGCTCGATGGAAGCGGTGTGCTACCACGCCTACTGGGCGTCGACCGAACTGGCGGCCGAGCGGGGTCGCTACAGCAGCTACACCGGCTCGCTGTGGGATCGCGGCATCCTGCCGCACGACACCCTGCGCCTGCTGGCCGAGCAGCGCGGCGGCCATGTCGAGATCGACTCGGCGACCAGCCTGGACTGGGACGCGCTGCGCGCCCGGCTGCGCGAACACGGCATGCGCAACTCCAATTGCGTGGCCATCGCGCCGACCGCGACCATTTCCAACATCATCGGGGTCGATGCCTGCATCGAGCCGACGTTCCAGAACCTGTACGTCAAGTCCAACCTGTCGGGCGAGTTCACCGTGGTCAACCAGTACCTGGTGCGCGACCTGAAGGCGCGCGGGTTGTGGGACCAGGTGATGGTGGCCGATCTGAAGTACTTCGACGGCAGCGTGCAGCCCATCGACCGCATCCCCGAGGATCTGAAGGCGCTGTACGCGACGGCCTTCGAGATCGACCCCAAGTGGGTGGTCGAGGCCGCGGCCCGCCGCAGCAAGTGGATCGACCAGGCGCAGTCGCTGAACATCTACATGGCAGGCGCGTCGGGCAAGAAGCTCGACGAGATCTACAAGCTGGCGTGGCTGCGAGGTCTGAAGACCACCTACTACCTGCGCACCACCAGCGCCACCCACGCCGAGAAGTCGACCGTGCGCAGCGGCCGGCTGAACGCGGTGCCGCAGGCCGCCACGGCTGCCGCCGCCGCGCAGGCCGGCGATGCGCCACAGCCACCGAGCGCGGGCAGCGACATCAAGTTCTGCGCCATCGACGATCCGACCTGCGAGGCCTGCCAGTGATCGACCCCGCGACGCGCGACGCGCGCTCGACCGCGCGACGCGCGTCGCGTCGTTGGATTTTGGCATCAATCCCTTGTGTGCGATCGATCGCTTTGGATCGCCGAGCACACCACCTTGTTGATGCTTTGTCATGAACACCTGATAATTGAACGAAGGCCAATCCATGCTCCATTGGGACGACTCCACCGCAGCCTCCGGCTTGCCCCCCACCGGTCCGCTACCGGATGCGCAGGGCCCTTCCTTCGCCGACTCGTTCGCCGATTCGCTCCCTGATTCGCTCCCCGCTTCGCACCCCGCTTCGCTCCCCGGTTCCTTCGCCGCCCCGGCGACCACTTCGTCCTCCGCAGCCGATGAACAGCAGGCTGCGTACAGCCAGCGCGCGGCTTCCAGCGGCCGCGTCAGCGTCGAGGACAAGCGCATCATCAACTGCCGCGCCGACGTCAACCAGCTCGTGCCCTTCAAGTACAAGTGGGCCTGGGACAAGTACCTGGCCTCCTGCGCCAACCATTGGATGCCCCAGGAGGTCAACATGTCGCGCGACATCGCGCTGTGGAAGGATCCGTCGGGCTTGAGCGAGGACGAGCGTCGCATCGTCAAGCGCAACCTCGGGTTCTTCGTCACCGCCGATTCGCTGGCCGCGAACAACATCGTGCTGGGGACGTATCGCCACATCACCAATCCCGAATGCCGGCAGTTCCTGCTGCGCCAGGCTTTCGAGGAAGCGATCCACACCCACGCCTACCAGTACATCGTCGAATCGCTGGGGCTGGACGAAGGCGAGATTTTCAACGCCTACCACGAGATCCCATCGATCCGGGAAAAGGATGAATTCCTCATCCCCTTCATCGACACGCTGACCGACCCGGGCTTCCGCACCTCGGTGTTCGGCGGCAGCGAGCGCAACGACCAGGAACTGCTGCGCTCGATCATCGTGTTCGCCTGCCTGATGGAAGGCCTGTTCTTCTATGTCGGGTTCACCCAGATCCTGGCGATGGGGCGGCAGAACAAGATGACCGGTGCCGCCGAGCAGTACCAGTACATCCTGCGCGACGAGTCGATGCATTGCAATTTCGGCATCGACCTGGTCAACCAGATCAAGCTCGAGAACCCGCAGCTGTGGACGCGGGAGTTCAAGCAGGAGCTCGACGCGCTGTTCCGGCGCGCGGTGGACCTGGAGTACGCCTATGCCGAGGACACCATGCCGCGCGGGGTGCTCGGCCTGAACGCCTCGATGTTCAAGGGCTATCTGCGCTTCATCGCCAACCGGCGCGCGCAGCAGATCGGGCTCGACCCGATGTTCCCGAACGAGGAAAACCCCTTTCCGTGGATGAGCGAAATGATCGACCTGAAGAAGGAACGGAACTTCTTCGAGACCCGGGTCATCGAATACCAATCGGGCGGAGCCCTGTCCTGGGAATGAAGCCCGCGTTGCCTGCCCCGATCCGCGCCGCCCGCCCGGCCGCGCGAGGATCGGCGCGCCCTGGTTCTGCCAGTACACCTCGTTGATGACTCGCGCTCCCTCCCGCCCGCTCACGACCCGCTTGCCAGGCCGCCGGATGGCCTGCCGCCCGGGCCCCGGCGGGGCCGGCGGGGTGGAGCCGCGATTCGCCTGGACCTCGGCGCATGCGCCGGCGGTGTCCAGGGACCCAGCATTCGCCGCCGGGGCCGATGGCCCCGGCGCGGATGGCCCTGCTCGCGTCAGCGCTGATGCGAGCGGGGTCTTGCCCATCGGCGCATCTGCAAATGTCCCGTATCGGAAACCGCCGGGAGGCGGGGCCATGAGGAGCTTTGGATGTGACCGATGAGGTCGGACCTCTAAGACACGTGAACTAGGAGAATCAACATGGCAACTGCAACCAAGAAGACCGCGGCGAAGAAGGCCCCGGCCAAGAAGGCCGCTCCGGCGAAGAAGGCCGCTGCTGCGAAGAAGGCCCCGGCCAAGAAGGTCGCCGCCAAGAAGGCCCCGGCGAAGAAGGTCGTCGCCAAGAAGGCCGCGCCGGCCAAGAAGGCGGCGGCGAAGAAGGCCCCGGCCAAGAAGGCGGCGGCGGCGAAGAAGGCCCCGGCGAAGAAGGTCGTCGCCAAGAAGGCGCCGGCGAAGAAGGCCGTCGCCAAGAAGGCCGCGCCGGCCAAGAAGGCGCCGGCGAAGAAGGCCCCGGCGAAGAAGGCCCCGGCGAAGAAGGCGGCGGCCAAGAAGCCCGCGGCCAAGAAGCCTGCCCCCGCGCCGAAGGAAGCCGCGCCTGCGGCGAAGACCGCGCTGAGCCCGGCTGCCGCCTGGCCGTTCCCCACCGGGGAGCGCCCCTGAGGGCTGAAGCCGCCCAGCGGCGGGCCGGGCGGTGCCCGGCCCCGTCCGGGGCGAACCAGCCTGGGCCGGTGGCCCAGGCTTTTTTGTGCATGGACCCCGCTTCGACCCCGAGCTGGCTGCTGGCGCAGCACGACCGCACGGTGCTGCTGGTGGCGCTGCAACCCGGTGCCAGCCGCAGCGGGCTGTCCGGGCTGCACGACGGCGCGCTGCGGCTGCGGGTGAACGCGCCGGCCCTGCAAGGTCGCGCCAACCAGGCGATGTGCGATTGGCTGGCGCAGCAGCTGCATTGCGCGCGCGGGCGCGTGCGCGTGCTGCGGGGCGAGACCTCGCGGCGCAAGCAGGTCGAGGTACAGTTGCCGCCGCAGCAGGTGCGAGCGGTGCTCGAAGCGCTGCTCGAGCAGGCTGCAGCGCCTCCCGGGGCAGCCGGCAACGAGCTGCCCGCTTCCAGGCAGACCCCACGATGAGCATCAAATCCGACCGCTGGATCCGGCGCATGGCGCAGGAGCACGGCATGATCGAGCCCTTCGAGCCCACCCAGGTGCGCCAGGCCGCAGACGGCCACCGCATTGTCAGCTACGGCACCAGCAGCTACGGCTACGACATCCGCTGCGCGGGCGAATTCAAGGTGTTCACCAACGTCCACAGCACGGTCGTCGACCCGAAGAATTTCGATCCTCGCAGCTTCGTCGACATCCAGGCCGACGTGTGCATCATCCCGCCCAACAGCTTCGCGCTGGCGCGCACCGTCGAGTACTTCCGCATCCCGCGCAACGTGCTGACCATCTGCCTGGGCAAGAGCACCTACGCGCGCTGCGGGATCATTGTCAACGTGACCCCCTTCGAGCCCGAATGGGAGGGCTACGTGACCCTGGAATTCAGCAACACCACCCCGCTGCCGGCGAAGATCTATGCCGGCGAGGGTTGCGCCCAGGTGCTGTTCTTCGAGAGCGACGAGGTGTGCGAGACCAGCTACCGCGACCGTGGCGGCAAGTACCAGGGGCAGCGCGGGGTCACGCTGCCCAAGACCTGAGCCGGGGCCGCGGCGCTCAGGCGCCGAGTTCGGCGCGCAGGCGACGCACCTGCTCGCGCACCTGCGCGGGAGCGGTGCCGCCGGTCAGGTCGCGCGAGGCCACCGAGCCCTCCAGCGACAGCGCCTGCGTCACGTCGTCCTGCACCGCCGGGTGGATGCGCTGCAACTGCTCCAGCGACAGCTCCCCCAGGTCGCGACCGCTGCGCGCGCATTCGCGCACCGCCAGCGCGACGGCCTCGTGGGCGTCGCGGAACGGCAGGCCCTTTTTCACCAGGTAGTCGGCCAGGTCGGTGGCGGTGGCGTGGCCGCGCAAGGCACTGCGGCGCATCGCCTGCGGGTCGACCTCGATGCCGGCCATCATGTCGGCGAACAGCACCAGGGTGTCGAGCACGGTGTCGGCGGTGTCGAACAGCGGCTCCTTGTCTTCCTGGTTGTCCTTGTTGTAGGCCAGCGGCTGGCCCTTCATCAGCACCAGCAGCGCGCTGAGATGGCCGATGGTGCGCGCCGCCTTGCCGCGCGCAAGCTCGGGGACGTCGGGGTTCTTCTTCTGCGGCATGATGCTCGAGCCGGTGCAATAGCGGTCGGGCAGGCGCACGAAGCCCAGCGCCTGGCTCATCCACGAAACCAGTTCCTCGCTCAGCCGGGACACATGCACCATCAGCAAGCTGGCGGCGGCGCAGAACTCGATCGCGAAGTCGCGGTCGCTGACCGCGTCCAGGGAGTTCTGGCACACCGCCTCGAAGCCGAGTTCGCGCGCCACCATCTGGCGATCCAGCGGGTAGCTGGTGCCGGCCAGCGCCGCCGCTCCCAGCGGCAGCCGGTTGATGCGCCGCCGGCAGTCGAGCAGGCGCTCGGCATCGCGGCCGAACATCTCGACATAGGCCAGCATGTGGTGCCCGAAGGTCACCGGCTGCGCGACCTGCAGGTGGGTGAACCCCGGCATGATGGTGTCGGCATGGCGCTCGGCCAGGTCGACCAGCACCAGGCGCAGCCGCCGCAGCGCGTCCTGGATGCGGTCGACGGCGTCGCGCAGCCACAGCCGGATGTCGGTCGCGACCTGGTCATTGCGGCTGCGACCGGTGTGCAGTCGCTTGCCCGCGTCGCCGACCAGCTGGGTCAGCCGCGCCTCGATGTTCAGGTGCACGTCCTCGAGCTCGAGCTTCCACTCGAAGCGCCCCTGTTCGATCTCCTCGCGCACCTGCGCCATGCCGCGCTCGATGTCCCGCCAGTCGGCGTCGGAGACGATGCCCCGCGCCGCCAGCATGCGGGCGTGGGCGAGCGAGCCCTGGATGTCGAACAGCGCCAGACGCTTGTCAAAACCGACCGAGGCCGTGTAGCGTTGCACCAGCGAGTCGACCGGCTCGGAAAACAGCGCCGACCAGGCCTGGCTCTTGCGGTCGAGAGAGGAAGTCATGGAATGGATGGGAGCGGCTCGGGGATGAAGCGCAAAAGGCCCGACGCGGCCCGCGCGGCGGGCCGGTCCAGCTGGAGATTGTATTGATCGCTGCTCGCCACGCCCGCGCGGGCCCGCTGGCCGACCTGTGCAGTCCGGGGGCGGCACTGCGCGCGTTCGCACTGGCCAACCTGGCGGCGCTGCTGCATGCGCTGGGCATGGGCGCGGCGCCGAGCGCCTGGCTGCCGGTCCTGCTGCACGACCTGGAGGTGGCGCAGCCGGCGCTCGCGCTGTGGCTGCTCGCGGTCTGCGGCGGCGCCAGGCTGTGGCGCAGCGCCGGCGCGCAGGCGCTGGCGGCGATTCTGGCCGGCGCGCTGGCGCCCTGGCTGACCCAGGCGCTGCTCGACCGCGTGCTGGCCGCGGCCGTCCCCGCGCTGCCCGGCTGGCGCGGCGCGATGCTGGGAGCGCTGCTGGCGGCGCTGCTCGTGCAGCACCAGCGCTTGCGAGCGCAGGCGCAGGACCCGGCGCAGCTGCGGGCGCGCCTGGACGAACTGCAGGCGCGCATACGGCCCCACTTCCTGTACAACGCCCTCAACGCCGCGGCCGCGCTGGTGCACGAGCAACCCGAACGCGCCGAACGGGTGCTCGACGACCTGGCCGGACTGTTCCGGGCCAGCGTGGGAAGCACCGGACAGTACAGCACCGTGCGCGCGGAAATCGAGCTCGCGCGCCGCTACCTGGACATCGAGGAAGTGCGCTTCGGCGCGCGCATGCGGGTGCACTGGCAGGTCGAGGCGGCGTGCCAGGACTTGCGCATGCCCGCGCTGACCCTGCAGCCGCTGCTGGAAAACGCCGTGCGGCATGGCGTGGAATCGACCTCGCTGCCCTGCGCCATCGACGTGGCGATGCGCAGGCGCGGCTCGCACCTGGAGATCGAAGTGACCAACGACTACCAGCCGCGCGGCGACGCCGCGCGCCACAGCGGCACCGGCACCGCGCTGGCCAACATCGGCCAGCGACTGCGCCTGCTGTACGACCTCGACGCCGAAATGCGCCATGGCCCCAGCGGCGGCGGGCAACCCCGGCGCTGGCGCGTGCGGCTGCGCCTGCCGCTGTGAACATCCTGCTGGTCGACGACGAGGCGCTGGCCCGGCAGCGGCTGCGCCGCCTGCTGGCCGCGCTGCCCGCGCAATGGCAGGGGCGCATCGACGAGGCCGCCGATGCCCAGGCGGCGCGCAGGCTGCTGGCGCAACAGCGCTTCGACCTCGTGCTGCTGGACATCCAGATGCCCGGCGACAGCGGGCTGCAGCTGGCGGCCGCGATCGCCGCCACCGGGCCCGAGGCGCCGGCGGTGGTGTTCGTCACCGCGCATGAGGAACATGCGTTGCAGGCCTTCGAGCACGGCGCCCACGACTACCTGACCAAGCCGGTGCGGGCCGAGCGGCTGCAGCAGGCCTTGCAGCGGGTATTGCAGCGGCGCCAGCACCAGGCGGCCCAGCCCGGCGCGATGGCGCCCGAACTGGTCGTGGTCGAGCGTGGCGCGCTGGTGCGGGTTGCGCTGGACCAGGTGCTGTACTTCCGCTCGCAGGACAAATACACGGTCGTGCGCACCGCCGCTCGCAGCCACCTGACCGAACAATCGCTGGGCGAACTCGAGCGGCTGTACGCGGGCGGCCTGGTTCGCTGCCACCGCAGCGTGCTGGTGGCGACCCGGGCCATCGCCAGCCTGGAGCGCACCCCGCCGGCCGAGTGGGCGGCGCTTCCGGCCAGCGAAGCGGCCGAGCAGTCGCAGTGGAGGCTGCGCCTGCGCGAACTCGACGAATGCCTGCCGGTCAGCCGCCGCCAGCTGCCGCTGCTGCGCGCGCTGCTGCGCGGCGGCGCCCCGGCCGGCGCCTGAGGGCCGCGCCGGCGCGCTCGCTGCGGCTCAATGCGGCAGCCACAGCGCCAGCAGGCCGAAGGCCACGCAATACACCCCGAAGGGGCGCAGCGCGCGGATCTCATGGCCGCGGAACCAGCGCATCAGGAACCAGGTCGACAGCCATGCGCACAGTCCCGACAGCAAGCCGGCCAGCAGCACCGCATCGAGCAGCCCGGCAGGCAGGCTGGCGTGCAGCAGCTTGGGCACCTCGAGCAGTCCGGCGGCGGCGATGATCGGGGTGGCCAGCAGGAACGAAAGCCGCGCCGCGGCCTCGTATTCCAGCCCGACGCCCAGCCCCGCCACCAGCGTCGCTCCCGAGCGCGAGAAACCGGGGATCAGCGCAAGCGCCTGCGCCGCGCCGACCAGCAGCGCACGCCCGAAGCTCAGCCGCGCCAGATCGCCGCTGGCGCGCCGGTTCTTCAGCCGGTCGCCTGCGATCAGCAGCACGCCGTTGAGCACCAGCGCGACCGCGGCGAACGCGAACCCCCCGAACAGGTCGCGGATGCGGTGCGCCAGCAGCAGGCCGAGCAGCCCGGCCGGAATGCTGCCGGCGACCAGCAGCCACAGCGTGCGCGCCTGTTCGTTTCCGGTTCCGCCACGCGCGCGCAGCCAGCCACCGATCAGCGCGATCCAGTCGCGGCGGAAATACAACAGCAGCGCGGTGGCAGTCCCCAGGTGCAGCACGACGACAAAGGGAAGGAACCATTCGGCCTCGCGGTCGATCGGCCAGTGGGCCAGCGCGGGCACGAGGATGCTGTGGCCGAGGCTGGAAATCGGGAAGAGTTCGGTCACCCCCTGCAGGGCGGCCATCGCCAGCAGGTACAAGCTCTGATGCATAAGGACTCCGTGGGGCACGCGGGATGGATCGAGGGACCTGCCGCCGGCGATGGCCGGGCCGGCGCGGCGCCCAGCGGACATTCTTGCAGCTTTGTCCCGGCCGGCGGCCCGGCTCGGCGACCGCGCGGGCGCGGCGCGATTGCGCGCGCCGGCGTCTGCGCGCCGTCAAAGTGCGGTGCGATCCCGGGTAACCGGGAGCGTCCGGGCGGTCCCCGGGGTGGCCGGCTCCCTATAATCGCAGTCCTCGACCTCCCCCAGTGCCGTGGCGGACTCCCCGCAGAGGGCCGGCGCGCGGCTGCGAGGCGCTCCTTCCGTCCATCTCCAACCGAGTCAAGCCCGCGATGAAAAAGCTGATCTTTGCCGTCACGCTCCTGCTTGCCGCCGGCGCCCAGGCCCAGAACGTCATCGGGAACGCGGCAGCCGGCAAGAACGACGTGTTCATGTGTGAGGGTTGCCACAATTCCAGCGGCTACCGCGTCGCCTTTCCGGAGGTGTACAGGGTGCCGATGCTCAACGGCCAGAATGCCGGGTACATCGAGCAGGCGCTGAAGGAATACCGCAGCGGTGCGCGCAACAACCAGACCATGCGCGCGATCGCCAGCTCGCTGACCGACCAGGAAATCGCCGACATCGCGGCCTTCTACTCCCAGCCCCGGGCGGGCGGCACCAATTGAGGAACGTGCTCATGAATACCCTGTTCGCCCGTCTGTCCCTGCTCGGCGTGGCTGCCGCCCTCGCCGGCCTGAGCACCGCGCACGCCTCCGACCTGAAGAAGGGCGAGGCGCTGGTCCAGCAAGGAGGCTGCATCGCCTGCCACGGCGCGGGCCTGGCCAAGCCGGTGTCGCCGGACTATCCGATCATCGCAGGCCAGCCCGAGTCCTATCTGTTCCACGCGATGCAGCAGTACCAGGCCAAGCACCAGACCCCGCTGTATGGACGGTCCAACCCCATCATGGCCGGCATGGTCGCGCGTTTCGATTCGCGCCAACTGCAGGATATCGCCGCCTATGTGTCCAGCCTGAAGAGCCCGCTGTACGAGCCCGACCTGGCGCGCGACCCGCGCCCCTGACCGCAAACCGGCGCGAGCCGCCCACCCGGGCGGCTTTTTTGTCCCCGCGGCGGGCTGGCGCCGGCGCGCCGGGCGTTGCCGCGGCGGCTGCGGGCTGCGGATAATCGGGTCGGTGCCGGCCGCGAGCCGGAGTGCCCAGCCAACCAGGAGACAGCCGATGCCATCGATACGGGTCGATATGTTCGAAGGGCGCAGCCCCGAGCAGAAGAAGCAACTGGTCGAGGCGATCACTCGCGCGGTGGTCGACACCCTGCAGTGTTCCCCCGAAGCCGTGGACATCCTGCTCAACGAGGTCTCGCGCAGCCACTGGGCGACCGCCGGCAAGCTGTGGAGCGAGCGATGAGCGGGGGGCCGCGCCGGGCGGCGCGCGCCGCGCTCGCCGCCGGGCTGCTGTGCGGCGCCGCGGCGCCGGCGCTGGCGGCGCAGCCGCTGGCCGTCCCGGTGCAGCGCCTGAGCCTGGAAAGCGCGCTGAAGGCGGCCCAGGCCGCGCTGGCCAAGTGCCGTGCGCTGGGGCTGCAGGTGGGGGTCACGGTGGTGACCCGCGACGGCCAGCCGCAGGTCATGCTGCGCGATGTGCTGGCCCCCGAACTCACGCTGCGGGTGAGTCGGCTCAAGGCCTATACCGCCGCGTCGTTCGATGCCCCCACCTCGCGGCTGCAGGCCCGCGGCCAGGGCGCGCTGGCGCACGTGCCCGGGCTGCTGTTCGCCGCCGGTGCGGTGCCCATCCATGCCGCCGGCAGCCTGTTCGGCGCCATCGGGGTCAGCGGAGCGCCCGCGGGGTCGACCGACGAGACCTGCGCCCGTGCCGGGGCCGCGGCGATCGAGAGCGACCTGGAAATGATGCAACCCTGAGGGTTTTCGGTGCCCACGGCGTGGCAAGCACGGCTGCCTTGCATTCCTGAGACATAATATGCCGAGCCCGCGCCCGCCTGGGGCCGCCGGATTTACAAGCCGGCCGCCAGGCAGCATCATTCGAGGGTCTTCCGCAAGGCGCCATGTCCACCGTCCTCCAAGCCTCGCCCCCCAACAGCCGTTCGCCCGTGCAACTGTCGGGCCTGGCAAATGCCCTGGTGCAGTCCGGGCATCTGGCGCGCGCCAGCGCCGAGCAAATCCAGAAGCGTGCGCTGGAAAATCGCGGCAGTTTCATCGGTGAACTGATCAACGGCGGCGGCATGGGGGCGTCGGAACTGGCGCACTGGATCAGCCGCACCTTCGCGCTGCCGCTGCTCGACCTCGACGCCTTCGACCCGGCGCGCATCCCGGCCGGCCTGATCGACTCGCAGATCATCAAGTCCTACAAGGTGCTGCCCCTGATCAAGCGGGGCAACAAGCTGGTCGTGGCGACCGCCGACCCGGCCGACCACGAGGCCGAGGACAAGATCAAGTTCCAGTCGCAGTCGGCGGTCGACCTGGTGGTCGTCGAGTACGACAAGCTGCAGCGCTGGATCGACCAGAACACCCAGAGCGCCAGCGCGCAGATCGCCGCGCTCGCCGGCGACGACTTCGACCTCGCCGACCTCGACGACGGCAGCGGCGACTCGGCGGCCGAGAAGGAACTGGCGGCCGACGTCGACGACGCCCCGGTCGTGCGCTTCCTGCAGAAGATGCTGGTCGACGCTGTCAACATGCGCGCGTCCGACCTGCATTTCGAACCCTACGAGAGTTTCTACCGGATCCGCTACCGGGTCGACGGAGAATTGCGCGAAGTCGCGCAACCGCCGGTCGCCATCAAGGAAAAGCTCGCGTCGCGCATCAAGGTGATTTCCCGCCTGGATATCGCCGAGCGCCGCGTGCCGCAGGACGGGCGCATGAAACTGCGCTTCGGCCCCGACCGCGCGATCGATTTCCGTGTCAGCACGCTGCCGACGCTGCATGGCGAGAAAATCGTCATCCGGATCCTGGATTCGTCGATGGCGAAGATGGGAATCGACAGCCTGGGCTACGAACCGGAGGAAAAGGAGCGGGTACTGCACGCCATCCGCCGGCCCTACGGCATGGTGCTGGTCACCGGCCCCACCGGCAGCGGCAAGACGGTGTCGCTGTATTCCTACCTGAACCTGCTCAACCAGCCCGGGGTGAACATCGCCACCGCCGAGGATCCGGCGGAAATCAACCTGCCGGGAATCAACCAGGTCAATGTCAACGAAAAGGCCGGGCTGAATTTCGCCACCGCGCTGCGCGCGTTCCTGCGCCAGGATCCGGACATCATCATGGTCGGCGAGATCCGCGACCTGGAGACCGCCGACATCGCGATCAAGGCGGCGCAGACCGGCCACATGGTGTTCTCCACGCTGCACACCAACGATGCGCCGACCACGCTGACCCGCATGATGAACATGGGGGTGCCGGCGTTCAACATCGCCTCCAGCGTGATCCTGATCACCGCGCAGCGCCTGGCGCGCAAGCTGTGCACCCAGTGCAAGAGCCCGGCCGACGTGCCTGCCGCGGCGCTGCTCGAGGCCGGCTTCACCGAGTCCGACCTGGACGGAAGCTGGAAGCCGTTCAAGCCCGGCAAGTGCAGCGCCTGCGGCGGCACCGGCTACAAGGGACGGCTGGGGATCTACCAGGCCATGCCGGTCAGCGAGGCCATCCAGCGCATCATCCTGAACCACGGCACCGCGCTGGACATCGCGGCGCAGGCGCGCGCCGAGGGCGTGCGCACGCTGCGCGAGTCGGGCCTGGTCAAGGTACGCCAGGGCCTGACATCGATCGAGGAAGTACTGGCGGTGACCAATGAATAAGCGGCACGGAAGGGGTCGGGCGGCGGGCTGCGCCGAACGGGCAGGCACAGCGAGGAGGCGGAACCGATGAGCACGGCCACGGTGCGAAGCGCCAAGGAATTCCTGTACGTCTGGGAAGGCAAGGACCGCCAGGGGCGGTTGCAGCGCGGCGAGATGCGCGCGGGCAGCGAGAACATCGTCAGCGCGTCGCTGCGCCGCCAGGGCATCCTGGTGACCAAGCTGAAGAAGCGCAAGATCGGCGGTACGCGATCGATCAAGTCCAAGGACCTGACGACCTTCACCCGGCAGATGTCGACCATGCTGCGCGCCGGGGTGCCGCTGCTGCAGTCCTTCGACATCGTCGCCCGCAGCCACCCCAACCCGTCGATGGCGCGGCTGGTGGCCGACATCCGCGGCGACGTGGAGACCGGCACCAGCCTGTCGGCGGCGTTCCGCAAGTACCCCAAGTACTTCGACCACCTGTACTGCAACCTGGTCGAGGCGGGCGAACAGGCCGGCATGCTGGAGTTGATCCTCGACCGCCTGGCGACCTACCAGGAAAAGACCCTGGCCATCCGGGGGAAGATCAAGTCGGCGCTGACCTACCCGATCGCGGTGATGATCGTCGCGATGATCGTCGTCACCATCATCATGCTGTTCGTCGTGCCGACCTTCAAGGACGTGTTCTCCCAGTTCGGTGCCGAGCTGCCCGGCCCGACGCTGATGGTGATCGCGATGTCGGACTTCTTCGTCCATTACTGGTACATCCTGGCGGCCGCGCTGGTGCTCGGGGGCTATTTCGGCTTCCAGAGCTGGAAGCGCTCCGAGCGCGTGCAGGAACTGGTCGATCGCGCGCTGCTGCGCCTGCCGGTGTTCGGCCCGCTGGTGCTCAAGGGCGCGCTGGCGCGCTGGACGCGAACCCTGTCGACCATGTTCGGCGCCGGCGTGCCGCTGGTCGAGGCGCTGGATTCGGTGGCCGGCGCGGCCGGCAACATCGTCTACCAGCGCGCCACCGAGAAGATCCAGCAGGAAGTCTCCACCGGCTCGAGCCTGACGCTGTCGATGCAGAGCAGCCGGGTGTTCCCGCCGCTGGTGCTGCAGATGGCGTCGATCGGCGAGGAGTCGGGCTCGCTCGATTCGATGCTGGCCAAGGTGGCGGACATCTACGAGGCCGAGGTCGACGACATGGTCAAGGCCCTGTCCAGCCTGCTCGAGCCGATCATCATCGTCGTGCTGGGGATCCTGATCGGCGGCCTGGTGATCGCGATGTACCTGCCGATCTTCAACCTCGGCAAGGTGGTGGGCTGAGCATGGGGTGGGCGGCGCCCGCGGTCGGGACCGCCGCGGCGGCGGGCATGGCCGCGGTGTTCGGCCTGCTGGTCGGCTCCTTCCTCAACGTGCTGATCCTGCGTCTGCCGGTGATGCTCGAGCGCGGCTGGCGCAACGAGGCGCTGGCGATGCTCGATCTGCCGCCGGAGACCCACGAACCTTTCGACCTGCTGCGGCCGCGCTCGCGCTGCGGTGCCTGCGGCCACCCGATCGGCTGGTGGGAGAACATCCCGGTGCTGAGCTGGCTGCTGCTGCGCGGGCGCTGCTCGGCCTGCTCGACACGCATCTCGCCACGCTACCCGCTGGTGGAAATCGCCAGCGCCGTGCTGGCCGCGCTGGTGATCGCGCAGCACGGAGTCAGCCCGTGGAGCGCGGGGCTGGTGGTGCTGGCCTGGGGCCTGCTCGCGCTGGCGGTGATCGACTTCGACACCACCCTGCTGCCCGACGGGCTGACCCTGCCGCTGCTGTGGCTGGGCCTGCTGCTGCAGGCCTGGCTGCACCCCGACCGCCTGCCCCAGGCCGTGGCCGGCGCGGCCATCGGCTATGGCAGCCTGTGGTGCGTGTACCAGGGGTTCCGGCTGCTGACCGGAAAGGAAGGCATGGGCTTCGGCGACTTCAAGCTGTTCGCCGTGCTGGGCGCGTGGTTCGGGCCGCTGGCCCTGCTTCCGATCATCGTGTTGTCGGCGCTGTGCGGGGCGGTTGTCGGCCTGAGCCTGCAATGGAGCGGGGTGATCGAGCGGGGCCGGGCCATTCCCTTCGGCCCCTTCCTGGCCTGTGCCGGGGTGCTCAACCTGTTCATCGGCCCGCGGCTGCTGGCCTGGACGCTGGGTGGCGGTGCGGGCTGACGCCGGCGACGCGCAGCCGGCGGCGCGGCGGCTGCGCATCGGGCTGACCGGGGGAATCGGCTCCGGCAAGTCGGCGTTCGCGCAGTTGCTGCAGCAACTCGGCGCGGCGGTGGTCGACGCCGACGCCATCGCCCACCAGGTCACGGCGGCCGGCGGCGAAGCCATCGAGCCGATACGCCGCGCCTTCGGCGATGCGCTGATCGACGGCAGCGGCGCGCTCGAGCGCTCGCGCATGCGCGAGCTGGCCTTCGGCGACGCCGCGCAGCGCCTGCGGCTGGAAGCGATCCTGCACCCGCTGATCGGCGCGCGGCTGCGCGCGGCCGCGCGCGACCTGCCCGGCCCGTACCTGGTGCTGGTGGTGCCGCTGCTCGTCGAGTCGCTGGCGCGCTGGCGGCCCGCGGTGGACTGCATTGTCGTGGTCGACTGCCCGCCGCAGCAGCAGGTCGAGCGGGTGATGCAGCGCTCCGGCCTGTCCGCCGAACGGGTGCGCAGCATCATGCGGGTGCAGGCCAGCCGCGAGCAGCGGCTGGCCGCCGCCGACGAGGTGGTGGACAATTCGGGCAGCCTGGAGGAGTTGCGCGAGCAGGCGCTGCGCCTGCACGAGCGCTGGCTGCGCTGGCGGCCGGCAATTTGAAATCCTCCCGCACATCGATGACAATGGCCGCGAACCATGCCGGCATGCTGGCGGTCCGTTGAACGGCAGCGACCCGCCAGCCACGCCCTGACCTGCACCGGCCCGTGATCCTGTACGAATACCCGCTGAACGAGCGCGTGCGCACCCTGCTCCGGCTGGAATACCTGTTCCGCCGCAACGCCTTCCTGGTGCAGAGGGGGCACCCGTTCGACCACCACCACGCGCTGCTGTCGATGTTCGAGATCATGGACGTGACGACGCGCCAGGATCTCAAGGGTGAACTGCTCAAGGACCTGGAGCGCCAGCGCCAGCAATACCTGGGCTACCGCGGCAACCCGGCGGTGGCCGAGGGTGCGCTCGAGCAGGTGCTGGCCGAAATCGAGGCGGCGTTCCAGGGGCTCACCCAGCAGATGGGCAAGCCGGGGCAGGCGTTGCTGGAAAACGAGTGGCTGATGTCCATACGCAGCCGCGCGGGAATCCCCGGCGGGACCTGCGAATTCGACCTGCCGGCCTACTACGCCTGGCAGCACCTGCCGGAGGAGCAGCGGCGCGAGGACCTGATGCGCTGGATGGACGCCTTCGGCTCGCTGCCGATGGCGGTCGAACTGCTGCTGCGCCTGCTGCGCGACGGCGGCGTCGCCCACAAGAGCGTGGCCCAGTCGGGGTGCTACCAGCAGAACCTGGGCGGCCGCAGCTACCAGTTGCTGCGCCTGCGGGTCGACGGCACGCTGGGGGTGATCCCGGAGATCACCGGCCATCGCCTGATGGTTTCGGTGCGCTACATGCGTCCCGACGCCGACTGGAAGCTCAAGCCGGTGACCGGCGACGTGCAGTTCGAACTCGCGCTGTGCGCATGACCGGGGCAGCCGACCCGCGCGCGCCGCGCATCGTGCGATGTCCCGCCTGCGGCGAGCCCGCGGCGTTTGCCGCCAGCAACCGGTGGCGACCGTTTTGCAGCGAGCGCTGCCGCAACGGCGACCTCGGCGCCTGGGCCAGCGAGAGCTACCGGGTCGCGGCGCAGCCCGATCCCGACGAAGCGGCGGACGCCGAACCGCCGGCCGCGACCGCCCGGCCCAGGCACTGAGGTCCCTTCACTCGACGTGGGTGGGGCCGCGGTGACCGAACTCGTCGGCCAGCCAGCGCAGCACCGGCAGCGTTCCCGGCAGCACCGGGCGCACCTGCACCGGCAGGCGCTGCCAGGCCAGTTGCTGGCCCTCGCAGGCTCGCGGCTGGCCGCGCCAGCCGCGTACCTTGCAGAAGCGCAGGTCGACCAGCGCGTGGGGATAGTCGATGCGGCAGGAATTCCAGAACTCGGCGTGGTCGATGTCGATCGCCAGTTCCTCGTGCAGCTCCCTGCGCAGCGCCTGCTCCAGGGTTTCGCCGGCCTCGATCTTGCCGCCCGGGAACTCCCAGTAACCGGCGCAGGGCTTGCCGGGCGGGCGGCTGGCCAGCAGGAAGCTGCCGTCGGGGCGCAACAGCACGCCGACGGCCACCGCGACCGCGCGCCGCTGCGCGCCGGCGTCGTGCGGCGCCTCGGTCATCGCGACTTGCGGCCGCAGAAATCGCGAGCGAACTGCCAGGCGACCCGCCCCGAGCGCGAGCCGCGCTCGAGGGCCCACAGCAGCGCGTCGGAGTGCGCGGCCCGCGCCTGCTGCGCGCTCAGTCCGTACACCTGCAGCCAGTGCTCGGCGATTCGCAGGTAGTGCTCCTGGTCGAAGGGGTAGAAGCTCAGCCACAGGCCGAAGCGGTCGGACAGCGACACCTTCTCCTCGGTGCCCTCGCCCGGATGCACCTCGCCGCTGGCGTCGTGGGTGGCCTGCAGGTTTTCCTGCATGAACTCGGGCAGCAGGTGGCGGCGGTTGGAGGTCGCGTAGACCAGCAGGTTGTCGCTGCTGCCTGCCACCGAGCCGTCGAGCACCGACTTCAGCGCCTTGTAGCCCGGCTCGCCCTGGTCGAACGACAGGTCGTCGCAGAACACCACGAAGCGCTCGGCGCGGCCGCGCACCAGGTCGACCAGCTCGGGCAGGTCGACCAGGTCGGCCTTGTCCATTTCCACCAGCCGCAGGCCCTTGCCGGCGAAGGCATGCAGGCAGGCCTTGACCAGCGAGCTCTTGCCGGTGCCGCGCGCGCCGGTCAGCAGCACGTTGTTGGCCTGCCGCCCCGCGACGAACTGCCGGGTGTTGCGCTCCAGGCGCGATCTCTGCTCGTCGATGCCCTGCAGGTCGGCGAAACGGATGAGCGCCGGGTGCGCGACCGGCTGCAGCCAGGCCTGGTTGCCGCGGCGGCGCCAGCGGAAAGCCTGTGCGCCCTCCCAGTCGGGCGCCTGGGCCTGCGGGCCGAGCAGCCCCTCCAGGCGCGACAACACCCGTTCCGCCTGGTCGAGCAGCGTCCCCAGGCGCTGCATCGGGTCGGCGCCCGCCGTCTGGCGCTGCGCCGCGCGCGTGGAGGCCATGCTCAGCTCCGGTAGTCGGCGTTGATCGACACGTAGTCGTGCGACAGGTCGCAGGTCCACAGCGTGGCCGCGCAGGCGCCGCGCCCGAGCACGATGCGCACCCGGATCTCCGGCTTGGCCATCACCCGCTGCCCGTCCTCCTCGCGGTAGTCGGGGTGGCGCCCTCCGCGCGTGGCCACGTGCACGTCATCGAGGAACAGGTCGACCCCGTCGACCTGCAGGTCGTCGACTCCGGCGTAGCCGATGGCCGCCAGGATGCGCCCGAGGTTCGGGTCGCTGGCGAAGAATGCGGTCTTCACCAGCGGGGAGTGGGCCACCGCGTAGCCCACCCGCCGCGCCTCGGCCACGCTGGCCGCCGCCTGCACCTCGATGGTGATGAACTTGGTCGCGCCTTCGCCGTCGCGCACGATCGACTGCGCCAGGCGCTGCGCCACCCGCAGCAGCGCGTCGCGCAGCAGCCGCGCCTGCGGGCCGGCCGGGTCGTCGATGCGCGCCAGCGCGGCGCGCCCGGTGGCCGCCAGCACCAGCGAATCGTTGGTCGAGGTGTCGCCGTCGACGGTGACGCAGTTGAACGACGCGTCGGCCACCTCGCGCACCAGCCGCGCCAGCAGCGCCGGCTCGACCGCGGCATCGGTGGCCACGAAGCCCAGCATGGTCGCCATGTCGGGGCGGATCATCCCGGCCCCCTTGGCGATGCCGGCGACATGCACCTCGACGCCGTCGATCGTCAGCGCCTCGCTGGCCGCCTTGGGCACGGTGTCGGTGGTCATGATCGCCGCCGCGGCGTCGGCCCAGGCCCGCTCGCGCAGGTCGGCCAGGGCCTGCGGCAGGCCGGCCTGCAGGCGCTGCAGCGGCAGCGGCTCGAGGATCACCCCGGTGGAAAACGGCAGCACCTCGCGCTCGCCCACGCCCAGCAGCCCGGCCAGGCTGGCGCAGCTGGCGCGAGCGGCCGCCAGCCCCGGCTGGCCGGTGCCGGCGTTGGCGCAGCCGGTGTTGATCACCAGCGCGCGGATCGGCGCGCAGCCGCGCTCGCCCAGGTGCTCGCGGCAGACCTGCACCGGCGCGGCGCAAAAGCGGTTGCGGGTGAACACCCCGGCGACCCAGGTCCCCGGATCGAAGGCCATCACGGTCAGGTCGCGCCGCCCGGGCTTGCGCATGCCCGCCGCAGCCACCCCGATGCGCACCCCGGCGACCGCGTGCAACGCTGCCGCGTCGGGGGCCTGAAGATTCACCGCCATCGCCTTCGCTCCCGTCCAGTGCGCTGCCAGCCGGCCCGGGCCCTCAGGCCAGCTTGCCGTGGCAGTGCTTGTACTTCTTGCCGCTGCCGCAGGGGCAGGGATCGTTGCGGCCCACCTTGGGCGCCGCGGTCATCGGCTGCTGCACCACGACCGGCGCCGCGGCCAGCGCGATCGCCGCGTCGGCCTGCTCGGCCGACGACTCGCCGGCCTGCATCGCGCTGAAGGCCTGCGGGTGGCTGAACGCCAGGTTGTGCAGGCTCTGCGCGCGCTGCTCGATGCTCTCGGCGGCCATCTGAGCCTGCTCCTGGGTCTGCACCTGCACGGTCATCAGCGTGCGGGTGACGTCGTTCTTCACCGCGTCGAGCATCTGGCCGAACAGCTCGAAGGCCTCGCGCTTGTACTCCTGCTTGGGCTGCATCTGGGCGTAGCCGCGCAGGTGGATTCCCTGCCGCAGGTAGTCCAGCGCCGCCAGGTGCTCGCGCCAGTGCTGGTCGAGCGACTGCAGCAGCACCATGCGCTCGAAGCCGGCGAAGTTCTCCGCTCCGACCAGTTCGACCTTGGCGCGGTAGCGGGAATCGACCTCCTGCAGCACATGCTCGATCACGTGCTCGTCGGTCACCGTCTGGTCGGCGTCGATCCAGGCCTTCAGCGGCAGCTCGATCTGCAGCTCCTCGCGCAGCGCCCGCTCCAGCCCGGCCACGTCCCACTGCTCCTCCATGCTCTGCTCGGGCACGTAGGTGTGCACCAGGTCGGCGACGCTGCCCTGGCGCAGGTCGGCGACCTGCACCCCGACGTCCTGGCTGTCGAGGATGGCATTGCGCTGCTGGTAGAGGATCTTGCGCTGCTCGTTGGCGACGTCGTCGTACTCGAGCAACTGCTTGCGGATGTCGAAGTTGCGCGCTTCCACCTTGCGCTGCGCCGACTCGATCGCCCGCGTGACCATTCCCGCCTCGATGGCCTCGCCTTCGGGCATCTTCAGCCGCTCCATGATGGAGCGCACGCGGTCGCCCGCGAAAATGCGCATCAGCGCATCGTCGAGCGACAGGTAGAAGCGCGACGAGCCGGGGTCGCCCTGGCGTCCGGAGCGGCCGCGCAACTGGTTGTCCACGCGCCGGGACTCGCTGCGTTCGGTGCCGACGATGTGCAGCCCGCCCTGGGCGATCGCGTGGTCGTGCAGCGACTGCCATTCGGCGCGCAGCGCATCGATGCGCCGCTGCTTGTCGGCTTCGTCCAGTTTGGGGTCGGCAGCCAGGAACTCGCACTGCTTCTCGACATTGCCGCCGAGCACGATGTCGGTCCCGCGGCCCGCCATGTTGGTGGCGATGGTGATCATTCCCGGGCGGCCGGCCTGGGCGACGATCTCGGCTTCGCGAGCGTGCTGCTTGGCGTTGAGCACCTGGTGCGGCAGCTTTTGCCGGCTCAGCAGTTGCGACAGGTGTTCGCTGGCCTCGATCGATGCCGTTCCGACCAGCACCGGCTGGCCGCGCTCGTGGCAGTCCTGGATGTCGGCCACCACCGCGGCGTCGCGCTCGCCGCCGGTCTTGTACACCTTGTCCTGGTGGTCCTTGCGCTGGCTCGGGCGATTGGTCGGGATGACCACGGTCTCCAGGTTGTAGATCTCCTGGAACTCGTAGGCCTCGGTGTCGGCGGTCCCGGTCATCCCGGCCAGCTTTCCGTACATGCGGAAATAGTTCTGGAAGGTGATCGACGCCAGCGTCTGGTTCTCGCTCTGCACCTGCACGCCTTCCTTGGCCTCCACCGCCTGGTGCAGCCCCTCGGACCAGCGCCTGCCGGACATGATGCGTCCGGTGAACTCGTCGACGATCACCACCTCGCCGTTCTGCACCACGTAGTGCTGGTCGCGGTGGTACAGGTGGTGGGCACGCAGCGCCGCGTACAGGTGGTGCATCAGCGCGATGTTGGCCGCGTCGTACAGCGAACTGCCCGGCGGGATCAGCCCCATGCGGGAGAGGATCTGCTCGGCCTTCTCGTGACCGCTCTCGGTCAGGTAGACCTGGTGGCCCTTCTCGTCCACCGTGAAGTCGCCGGGCTTTTCCACCCCGCGTCCGGTGATCGGGTCCTCCTCGCCGATCTGCCGCTCGAGCAGCGGCACGACCTCGTTGAGCCGCAGGTACAGCTCGGTGTTGTCCTCGGCCTGGCCGGAGATGATCAGCGGGGTGCGCGCCTCGTCGATCAGGATGGAGTCGACCTCGTCGATCAGCGCGTAGTTCAGCCCCCGCTGCACCCGCTCGGCCGGCTCGAACACCATGTTGTCGCGCAGGTAGTCGAAGCCGAATTCGTTGTTGGTGCCGTAGGTCACGTCGGCCGCGTAGGCCGCCTGCTTGTCCTCGCGCGGCATGTCGGGCAGGTTGATGCCCACTCTGAGGCCGAGGAATTCGTAGAGACGGCCCATCCACTCGGCATCGCGCTGCGCCAGGTAGTCGTTGACCGTGACCACGTGCACGCCCTTGCCGGCCAGCGCGTTGAGGTACACCGCCAGCGTGCCGACCAGGGTCTTGCCTTCGCCGGTGCGCATTTCGGCGATCTTGCCCGCGTGCAGCGCCATGCCCCCCATCAGCTGGACGTCGAAGTGGCGCATCTTCAGCGTGCGCTTGCCGCCTTCGCGCACCACCGCGAAGGCCTCGCACAACACGTCGTCCAGGCTCGTGCCGGCAGCGACCCGCTCGCGCAACTCCACGGTCCTGGCGCGCAACTGTTCGTCGCTGAGTTGCTCCAGTTGCGGCTCCAGCGCGTTGATGCGCTGCACATTGCGCCGGTACTGGCGGAGCAGGCGCTCGTTGCGGCTGCCGAACAGCCGGGTCAGGAAGGTTGCAGGCATGGATCAGGAAGTGTGCGGACGCGCAGCGGATGCCCTGGCCCGCGCAGCAGCGGCGGGTCGCGTCCGCGTTGGCCCGAAACGGCCATTCTAGTCACCCTGGGGCGGCCGCCGCCTGCGTGGACGTCAGCGCGGGTGCCGGGTGACAATACCGGGCAAATTACCGGGCAAACGCCGGCGTCCTGTCCCGCTCACGGCCGGCATTCCGGTCACCGGCACACGGTGGCCCGTCGTCCGGCGCCCAGCCACAGCCATGCCTCGAAGCGGTTCTCCGTCGCGCAAGCCAGCCGCCAGCCTGCAGCAGTGGATGCAGCGCGACGCGCGCATGCTCGGGCTGCGCCAGCAGGCGCTGTCCAGCCTGCGCATGGGCGACGAGCTGGCGCGCGCGCTGCCGTCCGAACTCGCGGCCGCGGTGCTGCCCGGACGCTGGGCCGACGGCAGCTGGACGCTGCATGCCAGCTCGCCGGCGGTGGCGGCCAAGCTCAAGCTGCACGCCCCGCTGCTGCTGCGCCGGCTGCAACTGGCCGGCTGGCCGCTGGCGCGCATCCAGGTGCGGGTGATCGCGCCGCGCGACGCGTCTGCGGCTGCGCCGGCGCAGCCGCAGCCGGCCGCAAGTCGCGCGCCCGCCGGAGTGCGCGAGCGGCTGCGCGAGATGCGCGAGCGCCGCGCCCGCGGCTGAAGCGGCGGCGGCGCGCCGCCCGGCCTTCAGTACAGGCTGCGCAGCGGGGCGCGGAAGCCGGCCGGGGCGCGGCTGTCGTCGTCGAACGCGACGAGTTCGAAGGCCTCGGGGTCGCTGCCGAGCGCGCGCAGCAGCGCATTGTTCAGCGCGTGGCCGCTGCGATAGCCGCTGTAGGCGCCGAGGATCGGGTGGCCGATCACATACAGGTCGCCGATGGCGTCGAGCATCTTGTGCTTGACGAATTCGGCGTCGAAGCGGAGTCCGCCCTGGTTGAGGATGCGCGACTCGTCCATCACGATGGCGTTTTCCAGGCTGCCCCCCTGGGCCAGGCCGATTTCGCGCAGGGCGTCGACATCGCGCATGAAGCCGAAGGTGCGCGCGCGGGCGATTTCCCGCACATAGGCGGGCATCGAGAACTCGAAGCTGTAGTCCTGCGCGGTGCGGTCGATCGCCGGATGCCCGAACTCGATCGAAAAGTCCAGGCGGAATCCGTCATAGGGCTCCAGGCGCGCCCATTTCTCGCCGTCGCGCTGCTGCTCGCGCACCTCGACGGCCTTGCGCACCCGGATGAAGCGCCGCGGCGCCGCCTGCTCCTGCAGCCCGGCCGACTGCAGCAGGTAGACGAAGGACGACGCCGAACCGTCGAGGATGGGGATCTCCTCGGCGTCGACCTCGACCACCAGGTTGTCGACGCCCAGGCCGCAGCAGGCCGACAGCAGGTGCTCGACGGTGTGGATTTTCGCGCCGCCCACGCCCAGCGTGGTGGCCATGCGGGTGTCGACCACGGCCTGCGGGCTCAGCGGGATGCTCACCGGCTCGGGCAGGTCGATGCGGCGCATCACGATGCCGCTGTCGGCGGGCGCCGGCAGCAGGCTGAGTTCCACCCGCTCGCTGCTGTGCAGCCCGACGCCGACGGCACGGGTGGCGGAGCGGATCGATCGTTGGGCAAGCATCGTCCGGGTCTTGAATTCTGGAATTCTCAATCGATCAACCTGAAGCGATTATTGTATTTTATTGTTGGCCGGACTGCATCGCGGCAACGCGTGCCCCCGCGCAGGGGACACCCTGCCGCGCATGGCCACGGGGAAGCCATGCGGGCAGGCGCCGCCGACGGGCGGCGACGGAGGTCGTGCAGGCTGGCGGCGCTCAGTCCGCCTGCTTGCGCAGGAAGGCCGGGATTTCCATTTCCTCCATCCCCCCCTGCATCAGCGCGGACACATGGGCCGACGGCGCGCCGCCGCGCGGGTTGCGCCAGATCGCCGGGATCTGGCTGGCCTCCATGCTGGCGCCCGACAGCGCGGCGCCCATGCTCAGCGGCGTCGCATCGGTGCCGGTGCGCAGCACGGTCAGGCTGGGCGCCGCCTTCGACGCGGCCTTGGCGCGCGACAGCCCGGTCGCCAGCACGGTCACGCGCAGCGAATCGCCCATCCCCGGATCGTTCACCGTGCCGAAGATGATGTGGGCGTCGGGGGCTGCGTAGGCGCGGATGGCGTTCATCGCCTCGCGCGTCTCGCTGAGCTTGAGCGAATCGTCGGCGGTGATATTGACCAGCACTCCCTTGGCGCCCGACAGGTCGACGCCGTCCAGCAGCGGGCAGACCACCGCCTGTTCGGCGGCCAGGCGCGCGCGATCGGCCCCGCTGGCCACCGCGGTGCCCATCATCGCCTTGCCCGGCTCGCCCATCACCGTCTTCACGTCCTCGAAGTCGGCGTTGATCATGCCCGGCACGTTGATGATCTCGGCGATGCCGCCGGTGGCGTTCTTCAGCACGTCGTTGGCCTTGGCGAAGGCCTCCTTCTGCGAAATGTCGTCGCCGTAGACCTCGAGCAGCTTCTCGTTGAGCACGACGATCAGCGAGTCGACGTTCTTCTCGAGTTCCTCCAGCCCGGCCTCGGCGTGCCCCAGGCGCTTGGTCCCCTCGAACTCGAAGGGCTTGGTCACCACGGCGACCGTGAGGATCCCCATCTCGCGCGCGATGCGTGCCACCACCGGCGCCGCGCCGGTGCCGGTGCCGCCGCCCATTCCGGCGGTGATGAACAGCATGTGCGCGCCGGCCAGGGTCTCGCGGATCTGCGCCTGCGCCTGCTCGGCGGCGTCGCGCCCGACCTGCGGCTTGCCGCCCGCGCCCAGGCCGGTGCGGCCGAGCTGGATGAAGCGGTGCGAGCTCGAACCCTTGAGCGCCTGCGCGTCGGTGTTGGCGGAAATGAATTCCACCCCCTTGACCCCGCTGGCGATCATGTGCTCGACGGCGTTGCCGCCGCCCCCGCCGACACCGATGACCTTGATGTTGGTCCCGTTGTTGAACGCGCTGTCGCTCGCGTCCTCGATCATGTCAAAACCCATCATGCACCTCCGTCTGGATCAAAAATGCACCGCTTCGCCTGCCTGAAATGCCCGCCGCGCGCGGCGGGCCCCCGTGAAACCCCTGTCAGAAATTGCCCGCGAACCAGTCGCGCACGCGGGTGAAGAATCCTCCGGCGCTGCTGGCCTTGGCACTGCCGGCACGCACTCCGCTCTGGCGCTGCGCCAGCGCCCCCAGCAGCAGCCCCATGGCTGTCGAATTGCGCGGGCTGCGCACCATGTCGGCCAGCGGCCCGCTGTACTGCGGCAACCCCAGTCGCACCGGCTTGAGGAAGATGTCCTCGCCCAGCTCGACCATGCCGGGCATCAGCGAGGCGCCGCCGGTGAGCACCACCCCCGAGGACAGCACCTCCTCGTAGCCGGAGTCGCGCACCACCTGCTGCACGAGGGAGAAGATCTCCTCCACCCGCGGCTCGATCACCCCGGCCAGCGCCTGGCGCGACAGCATGCGCGGGCCGCGGTCGCCCAGCCCCGGCACCTCCAGCCGCTCGTCGACCCCGGCCAGCAGTTGCTTGGCCACGCCATGCTCGATCTTGATGTCCTCGGCATCCTTGGTCGGGGTGCGCAGGGCCATCGCGATGTCGCTGGTGATCAGCTCGCCGGCGATCGGGATGATCGCGGTGTGGCGGATCGCTCCGCCGGTGTAGATGGCCACGTCGGTGACCCCGGCGCCGACGTCCACCAGCACCACGCCGAGCTCCTTCTCGTCGGCGGTCAGCACGGCATGGCTGGAAGCCAGCGGGTGCAGCAGGAAGGCGTCGACCTCGAGGCCGCAGCGGCGCACGCACTTGAACACGTTCTCGGCAGCGGTCTGCGCGCCGGTGACGATGTGCACCTTGGTTTCCAGGCGGATCCCGCTCATGCCCACCGGCTGGCGCACCTCCTGGCCGTCGATGATGAACTCCTGCGGCTCCACCAGCAGCAGCCGCTGGTCGGCCGGGATGCTCACCGCCTTGGCCGTCTCGATCACCCGCACGACATCGTTGGGCGCGACCTCGCGGTCCTTGATCGCCACCATGCCCTCGGAGTTCTGGCCGCGGATGTGGCTGCCGGTGATCCCGGTGATGACGCGGGTGATGCGGCAGTCGGCCATCAGCTCGGCCTCCTTCAGCGCCGCCTGGATCGACTGCACCAGCGCCTCGATGTCCACCACCACGCCGCGGCGCATGCCCGCGGTGCCGGCCTGCCCCATGCCGACGATCTTCAGCGTTCCGGCCGCCTGGTCCTGCCCGGGGAGGATCTCCCCGACCATCGCCGACACCTTGGAGGTGCCGATGTCCAGGCCGACCATCAGGTCCTTGTACTCCTTCGCCATTTACCGCGCTCCCCTCGATCGTGTCCGTCCGTCTTGTGACTGCCGGCGCCCGGCCTTGCGCGCCGCCTCGTTGCCCGCCGCGCTCGGCGGCGCCGCCAGGCTGACCGCGAAGCCGTTGGGGTAGCGCAGGTCGGCCGAGGCGATGTCCCGCCCGTAGCGCGCGACCACCTGCGGCTCGAGCAGCACGAAGCGCCGCAGCCGCGCGGCGAACGCCTGCGCGTCGCCGTCGCTGCCCAGCACCAGGCGCGGACCGCCGGCCACCTGCAACTGCCAGTCGCCCTGCGCTCCCAGCCCGAGTTCGGCCACCCGCCAGTGCAGCGGCGCCAGCGCCTGCACGACCTGCCGGTACATCGCGGCGACCTGCGGCTGGCTGCCCGACGGTCCGTACAGCCGCGGCAGCCCGAGGTCCTGCACCTCGCCCAGGTTGGCGTCGAAGGGCTCGCCGCCGACGTTGACCAGGCTGGCCGGCTGGCCCGCCGCGTCCAGCCACAGCGCCAGCGGCTGCTGCTCGCGCAGTTGCACCAGCAGCGAAAGCGGCCACACCCGCTGCACCACCGCCTTGCGCACCCAGGGAACCTGCTCGAAGGCCTGCTGCACGCCGACCAGGCTGACGGTGAACCAGTTGCCCTGCACCCGCGGCAGCGCGATGCTGCGCAGCGAGGTCGGGCTGACGTGCTGCAGCACCCCCTGCACGCGCACGCTGCGGATCGCCCACCACGGGCGGTGCAGCAGCCAGTCGCCGGCCGACGCCAGCAGTCCGAGCACGAACAGCCAGACCAGCGCGCGGCTGGTCAGGTTCATCAACCGGATATCCAGCGGCAGCTCGCCGCGCAGGCTGCCGTTCATCGCTGCTCCCCGTCGCCCGGCGGCAGGTGGTCCAGCCTGGCATCCGCCAGCACCAGCAGGCACAGCTGCTCGTAGTCGATGCCGGCCGCGCGCGCCGCCATCGGCACCAGCGAATGGGCGGTCATTCCAGGGCTGGTGTTCATCTCCAGCAGGAAGGGCCTGCGGTCGCCGGCGCGGATCATCACGTCGGCGCGACCCCAGCCGCGGCAACCCAGCGCGCGGTAGCTGTCGACGACCAGACCGGCGATCGCCTGCTCCTCGTCGTCGGGCAACTGCGCCGGGCACAGGTAGCGCGTGGCGTCGCTGTAGTACTTGTGCTCGAAGTCGTAGTTGCCCCCCGGCGCCTGGATGCGCACCAGCGGCAGCGCCCGCGCCCGCGCGCCCTCGCCCAGCACCGCGCAGGTCACCTCGTCGCCGACGATGAACTCCTCGGCCAGCACCTGGCGGTCGTAGCGTGCCGCCTCGGCATACGCGGCCTCGACCTGCTGCTCGGTGTCGGCGCGCCCGAGGCCGAGGGTGGAGCCTTCGTGGCTGGCCTTGAACACCAGCGGCAGGCCGAGCTCGGACACCGCCTGGCGCGCCTGCTGCAGGCTGGCGACCAGCCGCCAGCGCGGCGTGGGCAGGCCCTCGCAGCGCCACACCCGCTTGGTCATGTGCTTGTCGATGGCCAGCGCCGAGGCCAGCACCCCGGGCCCGGTGTAGGGCAGGCCGAGCAGCTCGAGCGCTCCCTGCACCGTGCCGTCCTCGCCGTAGCGCCCGTGCAGCGCGATGAACACCCGCTGCGCGCCGAGATCGAGCAGCCGCTGCAGCGGCTGCTCGGCGGGGTCGAAGGCGAAGGCGTCGACCCCGCGCGAGCGCAGCGCCTGCAGCACGCCGTGGCCCGACATCAGCGAGACCTCGCGCTCGGCCGACCTGCCGCCCAGCAGCACGGCCACGCGGCCCAGCGCGCGCGCGTCGACGAGGGCTGGCGCCAGACTCATTGCGCGGCCCTCCGCCGGCGCGGCGCCGCGGCAGCCGCGCTCGCCGGCCGCAGGCGCTCGGCGATGCGCGCGGCCACGCCGCCGATCGAGCCGGCGCCCATGCACAGCACGACATCGCCGTCGCGCGCGAAGTCGGCGATGGCCTGCGGCAGCGCCTGCACGTCCTCGACGAACAGCGGCTCGGTGCGGCCGGCCAGCCGCAGCGCGCGCGCCAGACTGCGCGAGTCGGCGGCCACCAGCTGGGGCTCGCCGGCGGCGTAGACCTCGGTCAGCAGCAGCGCGTCGACACTGCCGAGCACCCGCACGAAATCCTCGAACAGGTCGCGCGTGCGGGTATAGCGATGGGGCTGGAATGCCAGCACGATGCGCCGGCCGGGGTAGGCGCCGCGCGCGGCCTCGAGGGTCGCGGCCATTTCCACCGGGTGGTGGCCGTAGTCGTCGATCAGGGTGAAATGCCCGCCGCCGGCGGCGGGCATGTCGCCCCAGCGCTGGAACCTGCGGCCGACGCCGCGGAACTCGGCCAGCGCGGTGCACACCGAGGCGTCGTCGACCCCGAGCTCGGCCGCCACGGCGATCGCGGCCAGCGCGTTGCGCACGTTGTGCAGTCCCGGCAGGTTCAGCCGCACCTGCAGCGGCGGCAGCACCACCCCGTTGCGCCGCAGCGCGGTGAATTCCATGCCGGTGCCGGCGGCGCGCACGTCCACCGCGCGCACCTGGGCCTGCTCGTCCAGGCCGTAGGGAGTGACCGGCTTGGACACCAGCGGCAGGATGGCGCGCACCCCGGGGTCGTCGACGCACAGGATCGCCGCGCCGTAGAAGGGCAGCCGGCTGATGAACTCGACGAAGGTCTGGCGCAGCCGGGCCATGTCGTGGCCGTAGGTGTCCATGTGGTCGGCGTCGATGTTGGTGACCACGGCCATCACCGGCAGCAGGTTCAGGAACGACGCGTCCGATTCGTCGGCCTCGACCACGATGTACTCGCCGCCGCCTAGCTTGGCGTGGGTGCCCGCGCTGTTCAGCCGCCCGCCGATGACGAACGTGGGATCGAGCCCGGCCTGCGCCAGCACGCTGGCCACCAGGCTGGTGGTGGTGGTCTTGCCGTGCGTGCCGGCGATCGCGATGCCGCGGCGCAGCCGCATCAGCTCGGCCAGCATCACCGCGCGCGGCACCACCGGGATGTGGCGGGCGCGCGCCGCCCGCACCTCGGGGTTGTCGGAGGCGACCGCGGTGGACACCACCACCGCGTCGGCACCGGCCACATGCGCCGCGTCATGCCCGATGGCCACCTGCACGCCGATGGAGCGCAGGTGCTGCACCACCGCGCTGTCGCTGAGGTCGCTGCCGCTGATGGCATAGCCCAGGTTGAGCAGCACCTCGGCGATGCCGCTCATTCCGGCACCCGCGATGCCGACGAAATGGATGTGGTGGATGGCGTGTTTCATCTCGGGGTACACAGGGTCTGGCAGATCGCGACCATGCGCTCCACCGCGTCGCTGCGCGAGAGGTTGCGCGCCTTGCAGGCCATCTGCTGCAAGGCGTCGCGCCGCAGCGCCAGCAGGCGCTCGGCCAGGCGCTGCGGGTCGAGCTCGGCCTGCTGCGCGAGCAGCGCGGCGCCGGCATCGGCGAGGTAGCGGGCATTGGCCGTCTGGTGATCGTCGACGGCGTGCGGGAAGGGCACGAACAGCGCGGCCACTCCGGCGCAGGCGACCTCGCTGACCGTCGAGGCTCCGGCCCGGCAGACGACGAGATCCGCGCGGGCATAGGCCTCGGCCATGTCGTCGATGAACTCGCGGCAGTCGGCTTCGACGCCGGCCTCGGCGTAGGCCTGGCGCAGCGCCTGCAGCTGGCCGCGGCCGCTCTGGTGCACCACCTGCGGCCGCCGCGCCGGCTCGATCAGCGCCAGCGCGCGCGGCAGCATGTCGTTGAGGGCCTGCGCTCCCAGGCTGCCGCCGACGACCAGCAACTGCAGCCGGCCGGCGCGCGCGGCGTAGCGCTGGCGCGGCTCGGCGAGCTCGCGAATGGCCCGCCGCACCGGGTTGCCCACCCACTCGGCCCCGGGCAGCGCGCCGGGAAACGCGCACAGCACGCGCGACGCGATCCGCGCCAGCAGCCGGTTGCTCAGTCCGGCCACGGCATTTTGCTCATGCAGTACCAGGCTGGCGCCGAACAGCCGGGCGAGCAGGCCGCCGGGCACGCTGATGTAGCCGCCCATGCCGAGCACGACGCGCGGGCGTTCGCTGCGCAGCGCGCGCGCCGCCTGCGCCAGCGCGCGCAGCAGGCGCGGCGGCAGGCGCAGCCAGCGCGCGATGCCCTTGCCGCGCACGCCGCCGAAATCCACCCATTGCATGCGATAGCCCTGCTGCGGCACCAGGCGCTCCTCCATGCCGCCGGGCGCGCCCATCCAGGCCACGTCCCAGCCCGCGCCGCGCAGCCCTTCGCCGACCGCCAGGCCGGGGAAGATATGTCCGCCGGTCCCGCCGGCCATGATCAGCGCGCGGCAAGCGTGCTCGGCGCGGCTCATGCGTGCCCCCCGCGCATCAGCACCCGGTTCTCGAAGTCCACGCGCAGCAGCAGCGCCAGCGCGATCAGCGAGACCAGGGTCGCCGAGCCGCCGTAGCTGAGCAGCGGCAGCGTCAGCCCCTTGGTGGGCAGCAGGCCCAGGTTGACCCCGATGTTGATGAAGGCCTGGCCGCCGATCAGCACCCCGACCGCCTGCGCCACCAGCGCCGAGAACACCCGGTCGGCGGCCAGCGCCTGGCGGCCGATGTCGAAGGCCCGCTTGGTCAGCCAGGCGAACACCACGATGAGCAGCAGCACGCCGGCGAAACCGAGTTCCTCGCCGATGATGGCCAGCAGGAAGTCGGTCTGCGGCTCGGGCAGGTAGTGCAGCTTCTCGACGCTGCCGCCCAGCCCGACGCCGAGCCAGTGGCCGCGCCCGACGGCGATCAGCGCGTGCGCCAGCTGGTAGCCACTGCCCTGGTCGTTGCCCTGGGACCACGGGTTGAGATAGGCGAAGATGCGGTCGCGCCTCCAGGGCGACAACACGATCATCAGGACGAAGGCCGCGATCACCACGACGCTCAGCGCGGCGAACATGCGTCCGTTGACCCCTCCGAGGTACAGGATCACCATCGCCACCGAGGCGATGACCAGGAACGCCCCCATGTCCGGCTCGGCCAGCAGCAGCAGGCCGATGAAGGCCAGCGCCGCGGCCATCGGCGCGAAGGCCTTGGCGAAGCTCTGCTTGACCTGCTGCTTGCGCACCATGAAGTCGGCCGCGTACAGCACCGTGGTCAGCTTGACCAGTTCGGAGGGCTGGAAGTTCAGCACCCCCAGCGGAATCCAGCGCCGCGAGCCGTTGACCCCCTTGCCGACAAAGGGCAGCAGCACCAGCACCAGACCGCCCAGCGAGAGCAGGAACAGGTACGGAGCCCAGCGCTGCCAGAAACTCATCGGGAACTGGAAGGCGACCCAGCCCGACAGCAGCCCGAGCACGATGGCCACCAGGTCGCGCCAGAAGAAGTGGAACTGGCTCCAGTGGGCGAAGTGCGGGTCCTCGGGAATCGCGATGGTCGCCGAGTACACCATGACCAGTCCGAACGCCAGCAGCAGCACGATCACCCACAGCAGGTTCTGGTCGTAGTCCAGCATGCGCGAGGCGGTCGGGCCGACATAGCGCACGCGCACCGGCATCGGCATCGCAGCGCCCTCGGCGGGCGCCGCGCGCAGGCGTTGCAGCCACTTCATGGCCTGCCCTCCAGAACCACCCCGCGCTCGGCCGCGACCTCGGCCAGCGACTGCGCGAACACCTCGGCGCGCTGGCCATAGTCGCGGAACATGTCCAGGCTGGCGCAAGCCGGCGACAGCAGCACGACCTCGCCGCTGCGGGCGAGCCCGGCGGCGGCGCGCACCGCCGCCGGCAGGTCGGGCAGCAAGCGGCAGTCGCACACCCCCTGCAGCGCCTGCAGCAGCCGCGGCGCGTCGCGCCCGATCAGCAGTGCCTGGCGCAGACGTCCGGCGGCGGCGGCGGCCAGCGGGCCGAAGTCCTGCCCCTTGCCGTCGCCGCCGGCGATCAGCACCACCTGGCGGTCCAGGCCCTGCAACGCGGCCACGGTGGCGCCCACGTTGGTTCCCTTGCTGTCCTCGATCCACTCCACGCCATCGAGCACCCCCAGGCTTTGCATGCGATGCGGCTCGCCGCGGTAGTCCCGCAGCGCGTGCAGCATCGGCGCCAGCGCGGCGCCGGTCGACGCCGCCAGCGCCAGCGCGGCCAGCGCGTTGGCCTGGTTGTGGCGCCCGCGCAGCCGCAACGCGTCGGCGGGCATCAGGCGCTGCAGCGCGGGCGGCGGCTCGTCGCCGCCGGCGCGCGGGCGACGCGCGGACCTGCGCTGCGGCGCGGCTTCGGCGTGCATGCGCGCCAGCCAGTCCATGCCGTGCTCGCGCACCACGCCCCATTGGCCGTCGGCGCGCGGGGCGTCGAGCCCGAAGCTGTGCACGGCGCGGCCTTCGCGGCGCATCCGCATCACCAGCGGATCGTCGCGGTTGAGCACCATCAGGCCCGGACGATCCGGCAGGTTCCACGGCTGCGGCCCGAAGATGCGCGCCTTGTCGGCTGCATAGGCCTGCATGTCGTGGTGCCAGTCGAGATGGTCCTGGCTCAGGTTGAGCACCGTCGCCGAGCTGGCGACGAAATCGTCGATCCCGTGCAGCTGGAAGCTCGACAGCTCGAGCACCCACGCCTGCGGCAGGCGCTGCTGCTGCAGCCGCTGCGCCAGCACGTCGAGCATCGCCGGCCCGATGTTTCCCGCCTCGACCGCGTCGACCCCGGCCGCCTGCAGCAGCAGCGTGGCCAGCCGGGTCACCGTGGTCTTGCCGTTGGTCCCGGTGACGGCCAGCACCGCCGGCGCGTAGCCCTGCGCCTGCTGCAGTTCGCGCAGCGCCCGCTGGAACAGCCAGAGCTCGCCGCGCACCTCGATTCCCCGCGCCCGCGCGGCGCGCAGCAACTCGCCGAAATGGGCGTCGTCGGGGGCGATTCCCGGGCTCACGCAGACCAGGTCGACGCCGTCGAGCAACTCGCTTCCCGCGGCTCCCAGGCTGGGTTGCAGCGCGGGCAGCTGCTCGCGCAGCGCCTGCAGCGCGGGCGGCCGCTGGCGGCTGTCGGCGGCGCGCACGCGCGCGCCCTGCAGCGCGCACCAGCGCAGCATCGCGGCGCCCGAGATTCCGAGGCCGAGAACGAGGATGGTCTTGTCGCGCAGCATGCCCGGCCTCATCGCAGCTTCAGGCTGGCCAGGCCGGCCAGGCACAGCATCATGCTGACGATCCAGAAGCGGATCACCACCTGCGACTCCTTCACGCCGAGCTGCTCGAAGTGATGGTGCAGCGGGGCCATCTTGAAGATGCGCCGACCCTGGCCGTACTTGCGCTTGGTGTACTTGAAATAGCCGACCTGGATCATCACCGACACGGTCTCGGCGACGAACACGCCGCCCATGATGAACAGCACGATCTCCTGGCGCACGATGACCGCGATGGTCCCCAGCGCCGCGCCCAGCGCCAGCGCGCCGACGTCGCCCATGAACACCTGCGCCGGATAGGCGTTGAACCACAGGAAGGCCAGGCCGGCGCCGACCATCGAGCCGATGAAGATCAGAAGCTCGCCGCTGCCCGCGATGTAGGGAAACAGCAGGTAGCGGGAGAACACGGCATTGCCGCTGACGTAGGCGAAGACGCCCAGCGAGCCGCCGACCATCACCGTGGGCATGATCGCCAGTCCGTCCGCGCCGTCGGTCAGGTTCACCGCGTTGCTCGAGCCGACGATGACCAGGTAGGTCAGGACGATGAAGCCGGCGATGCCCAGCGGATAGCTCACGGTCTTGAAGAACGGCACGATCAGGTCGGCCGCGGGCGGCAACGGCATGGTCAGGCCGCTGCGCAGCCAGGCCACGAACAGGTGCCAGACCTGGGCGTTGCCCTGGCCGGACACGGCAAAGGCCAGGTAGAAGGCCGCGACGACGCCGATCAGCGACTGCCAGAAGTACTTCTCGCGCGACCGCATGCCCTGCGGGTCGCGGTGCACCACCTTGCGGTAGTCGTCGACCCAGCCGATGGCGCCGAAGCCCAGCGTGACGAGCAGGACGATCCAGACAAAGCGGTTGGACAGGTCCATCCACAGCAAGGTCGACGCGGTGATGGCCAGCAGGATCAGCACGCCGCCCATGGTCGGCGTGCCGGTCTTGATCAGGTGGGTCTGCGGGCCGTCGCTGCGCACGGCCTGCCCGACCTTCATCGCGGTCAGCTTGCGGATCAGCGCGGGGCCGGCGGCCAGCCCGATGAACAGCGCGGTCAGGGTGCTCATCACCGCACGAAAGGTGATGTAGTTGAACACCCGGAAGAAGCGCAGGTCGGGCGAGCTTTGCATCAGCCACAGCGCGAGGCTATGCAGCATGTCCGCCCTCCTCGACCCCGCCCGCCGACTGCGCCGCGCAGCGCCTGCGCAGCGCGTCGACCACGCGCTCCATGCGCATGAAGCGCGAGCCCTTGACCAGCACGACGTCGGCGGCCGCGGCGGCCGCGGCCAGCGCATCGACATCGAGGCCCTCGAAACGATCGGCATGCCGGGCGTCCAGGCCCGCGGCGCGCGCCGCGTCGGCCGCGTGGCGGCAGGCCGCGCCGAGGGTCCACAGCCCGAGCAGGCCCGCCGCCGCGGCGGCGCGGCCCGCCTCCGCATGCAGCGACGGCCCCTGCTCGCCGACCTCTCCCATGTCGCCCAGCACCAGCAGGCGGCGGCCCGGCAGCGCGGCCAGCAGATCGATGGCCGCGCGCACCGAATCGGGGTTGGCGTTGTAGGTGTCGTCGATCAGCAGCCACTCGCTGCCGTCGGCGCGCCTGAACAGGCTGCGCTGCATGCGCGAGTGCACCGGGCGGAAGGCCTCGAGTCCCTCGACCACCGCCTCCAGCGGCGCGCCGGCGGCCAGCGCCGCGGCGGCCGCGGCCAGCGCGTTGTGGGCGTTGTGGCGTCCCAGCACATGCAGCCTCAGCCGAGCCTGCGCGCCGGCCGCGCGCAGCGCCAGCTCGATCCCGGCGCCGCCGGCGGACGGCTGGCCCAGCAGCCAGCCCTCGACCTCGGCCGCCGGCTGCTGCGCCGCCCCCGCGTGCTCGCGCAGCGCAAAGCGCTGCAGCCGCCGCGGCGCGGCCATGCGCGCCCACAGCGCGGCGTATGCATCGGTGGCGGGAAACACCGCGACGCCGCTTTCGGGCAGCGCCAGCAGCACCTGGGCGTTCTCCCGCGCCACCGCGTCGACGCTGCCCATGAACTCCAGGTGCTCGCGCTGCGCATTGTTGATCAGCGCCACGTCGGGCTCGGCGATCGCCGCCAGGCGGGCGATCTCCCCCGGGTGGTTCATGCCCATCTCGACCACCGCCGCCTGGTGCCGGGGGCGCAGCCGCAGCAGGGTCAGCGGCACGCCGACGTCGTTGTTGAAGTTGCCGGCGGTGGCCAGGCTGGCGTCGGCGCCCTGCCAGGCCTGCAGGATGCAGCCCAGCATCTGGGTCACCGTCGTCTTGCCGTTGCTGCCCGTCACGGCGATCAGCGGCATCGCCGGCTGCTGCCGGCGCCACGCCCGCGCCAGCGCGCCCAGCGCGACGCGGCTGTCGCCGACCTCGACCCCCGGCAGGCCGCTGGCCTGCACGTCCCGCTCGGCCAGCACGGCCGCGGCCCCGGCCGCCGCCGCCTGCGGCAGGAAGGCGTGGCCGTCGTAGCGCTCGCCGCGCAGCGCGACGAAGAGTTCGCCGGGGCCGAGGCGCCGGCTGTCGGTTCCGATGCCCGCCAGCGCGAGCGCGCCGTCGCCGTGCAGCCGGCCGTCGCTCCAGGCGGCGACCTCGCGCAGGCTCATCCAGCCGGCGCCGCGCGCGGCCAGCGCGGCGCGGGCATGGAACAGGTCGCTGAAGGCCCGGCTGCGCCCGCGCGCCTGCTGCGTGGCCTCGTGCCCCTTGCCGGCCAGCAGCACGACGTCGCGCGGCTGCGCATGCGCCACGGTCTGCGCGATCGCCTGCTCGCGCTCGGCCAGCACCAGCATGCGCGAGGGCGCAGCCGCCCCGGCCAGCAACTGCCCGAGGATGTCCTGCGGCGCCTCGCTGCGCGGGTTGTCGCTGGTCAGCACCACGCGGTCGGCGCCGGCCTCGGCCGCAGCCGCCATCGGCGCGCGCTTGCCCTGGTCGCGATCGCCGCCGGCGCCGAACATGCACCACAGCTGGCCGCCCCGCTGCTGCGCCACCTCGCGCAGCGCCTGCAGCGCCTGCGCCAGCGCGTCGGGGGTGTGCGCGTAGTCGACCACCACCAGCGGCGCGCCCGCGCCGCCCAGCGGCTGCATGCGCCCGGGCGGCGCGGAGATGGCCGGCAGCGCGTCCAGCACCTGCCGGAAACCCAGGCCGCAGCACTCGAGCAGTCCGCACACCAGCAGCACGTTGGATGCGTTGAAGGCTCCCAGCAGCGCCAGTTCGACGCTGCCTCGCTGCTCGCCGCGCCGCAGCCCGAGCCGCAGGCCCTTGGCGTCGTGCCGCACGTCCTCGGCCCGCCAGTCCGCCGCCGGGGCTGCGCCGCCCGCGCGCGACACCCGCAGGGTGTCCAGCCCGCGCTGGCGGCAGTGGGCAGCGAGCTCGGCGCCCATCGGGTCGTCGACGTTGAGCACCGCGCCGCGCAGCTGCGGCCAGTCGAACAGCCGGCGCTTGGCCGCCGCATAGGCGGCCATGCTGCCGTGGTAGTCCAGGTGGTCGCGGCTCAGGTTGCTGAACGCCGCGGCCTGGATGCGCAGCCCGGACAGGCGCTGCTCCTCGAGGCCTATCGACGAAGCCTCGATCGCGCAGTGGCGCACGCCGCGCGCCAGCATGCGCGCGAGCTCGGCGTGCAGCCGCAGCGGATCGGGGGTGGTCAGCCCGGTGGAGCGCAGCTCGGGCGGCACGCCGGCGCCCAGCGTTCCGATCACCCCGCAGGGCCTGCCGCTGGCGCGCAGCGCCTGCGCCAGCCACCAGGCGGTGGAGGTCTTGCCGTTGGTGCCGGTCACCGCCAGCACGCTCATGTGGCGCGACGGGTGGCCGAGCCAGGCGTCGGCGATCTCGCCCGCCAGCGCCTTGAGGCCGCGCAGCCGCAGCACCTGCCGCGGCCACTCGACGCTGTCGGCGCCCTCGTGCTCGATCAGCACGGCGCCGGCGCCGCGCGCCAGCGCGTCGGCGACGTGGCGCCGCGGGTCGTTGCCGGCTCCCGGCCAGGCGACGAACACGTCGCCCTCGCGCAGCGTGCGCGAGTCGGCGAGCAGCGCGGCCTGCGGCGCCACCAGCGCGCGCAGCGCATGCAGCGCGGCGCCGGCCGAGGTCAGCGGCGACGCCGGCGCGGAGCCTACGCTCATGCCGCGCCTCCCGGCTGCTGCCGGCCCGCGGGGGGCACGTCGGGCTGCACCGGCAGGTCGGGCGGCACGCCCAGGATGCGCAACGCCTGGCCGATGACCTCGGAGAACACGGGCGCCGCGATCTGGCCGCCGAAGTGGTGGGCGGCGTCGGGCTGGTCCACCGACACCGCCATCACCAGCCGCGGGTGGTTGAGCGGCGCCAGGCCGACGAACTGCGCGCGGAACAGGTGCTTGTCATAGGCCTTGCCGCGCCACAGGTAGGCGGTGCCGGTCTTGCCGCCGACGCGGTAGCCCGGCACGCGCGCGGTCGGAGCGGTGCCGTTGCGCGAGGTCACCAGCGCGAGCATCGAACGGATGTCCGCGGCGACGCGGCGGGAGATCACCCGCACCGCGGGGGTCGGCTGGGGGCTGTCGAGCAGGGTCGCCGGGCGGATGCGGCCATCGTCGGCGAACAGCAGGTAGGCATGGGCGAGCTGGAAGGTCGACAGCGCGAGGCCGTAGCCGAAGCCCTGGGTCACCGCGTCGATCGGGCGCCAGTTCTTCCACGGCCGCAGGCGGCCGCTGGCGGCCCCGGGGAAGGGCAGCTGCGGGCGCTGCCCGAGGCCGACCGCGGTGTACATGTCCCATTGCTCCTGGGGCTTCATCCGCATCACGATCTGCCCGGTGGCGACGTTGCTCGAGTATTCGATGACCTGCGGCAGGCCGATCAGGCCGTTGTTGGAGTCGTCGCAGATGTTGTTCCCGTACATCATCATGCACCCGGGGGCGGTCTGGAAGGTGCTGTGCATGGTGATGACCCCGTCCTGCAGAGCGGCGGCGATGGTCAGCGGCTTGATCACCGAGCCGGGCTCGAAGATGTCGGTCAGCGCGTAGTTGCGCATGTCCGCCGCGACGTAGGTGCTGCGGTTGTTGGGGTTGAAGCTCGGATAGTCGGCCATCGCCAGCACCTGGCCGTTGCTGGCGTCGATGACCACCGCGCTGGCGTTCTTCGCGTGGCTGGTCTTCACCGCCTGGCGCAGCGCCTGGTAGGTCAGGTCCTGGATCTTGCTGTCGATCGACAGCTGGATGTCCTGGCCGTTGACCGGGGGCGTTCCGCCCTCGACGTCCTCGATGACGTTGCCCAGGCGGTCGCGCATGACCCTGCGCGTGCCGGGGTGGCCGGCGAGCTGGTGCTGGAAGGCCAGCTCCAGGCCGCCGCGCCCCTGGTTCTCGATGTTGGTGAAGCCCAGCAGCTGCGCCGCCGCCGGGCCCTCCGGGTAGTAGCGCCGGTAGCTGGGGGACATGTAGACCCCCTTGATGTGCAGCGCCTGCACCTTGCGCGCCAGCCCGATGCCCACCTGGCGCCTGACATAGACGAACTGCAGCGGCAGCGCGAGGCGCTGCTGCAGCGTGCGCGGGTCCAGGCCCAGCAGTCCGGCCAGCTGCTCGACCTGCTGCGCGCTGGCCTGCAGCGTGCGCGGGTCGGCCCAGATGGTCTGCACCGGGATGCTCGAGGCCAGGATGTTGCCGTTGCGGTCGAGGATGCGCCCGCGCATCGCCGGCAGCTCCAGCGTGCGCACGAAGCGCAGCTCCCCCTGGTGCTGGTAGAAGCTGGTCGTGATGCCCTGCACCCACAGCGCGCGCAGCGCCAGCGCGGCGAAAGCCCCGTAGAGCAGCCAGCGGATCAACCAGGCGCGCCCCGGCGGCAGCCGCAGGCGCAGCAGGTGGCTGTTGCGGCGCTGCACCGGGATGGCGAACGGACGCGATGCGAGTCTCATGGCGCGGCGCTCAGTCGGTGGGAATGCTCGAGCGCAGCCCGGGCCATTGCGCGGCGCTGACGTAATCGCTGCTCGCGGGGGTGATCGGGACCATGCCCAGGCGCCCCCGCGCCACCGACTCGATGCGCACCGGCACGGACAGTGCGCGCACTTCCACCTGCAGGCGGTCGCGGTCCAGCGCCAGCTGGGCCCCCCGCTGCTGCGCAGCGTCGAGCGCCGCGAAGGCGCGCCGCGCCTCGTACTGCGCCCGCACCAGGCTCATCGCGAAGCCCATGGTCACCGCCAGCAGCAGCAGGTTCAGGCGGATCATGCGCCCTCCCCGCCGGCGTGCGGCGGCGCGAGCCGCTCGGCCACGCGCATCACCGCCGAGCGGCTGCGCGGATTCTCGCGCGCCTCGGCGGCGTCCGGGCGCACCCGCGCGAGCAGCCGCAGGCCGGCGACGAAGGTCGCAGGGGGCAGTGGAAGGCGGCGCTGCTGCGGGGTCAGGGCCGGCGGCCGCGCATGGCCCTGCATGAACTGCTTGACCATGCGATCTTCGAGGGAGTGAAAGCTGATGACCACCAGTCGGCCTCCCACGGCCAGGCGCCGCATCACCTGCGCAAGCGCCGCCTCAAGCTCGGCGAGCTCGGCATTGACATGAATCCGAAGAGCCTGAAAGGTGCGGGTCGCGGGATCCTGCCCCGGCTCGCGGCTGCGCACCGCTTGCGCAACGAGGGCGGCAAGTTCTGCGGTGCGGGTGATGGGGCGACCGCGTTCGCGGCCAGCCACAATCGCCTTTGCAATCGCGAAAGCCGCCCGTTCGTCCCCGTAGTCGCGCAGCACCCTGGTGATTTCATCGACGTCGGCCTCCAGCAGGAATTGCGCCGCGGTGAAGCCGCGCGTGGTGTCCATGCGCATGTCCAGCAGCGCGTCGCCGCGAAAGCTGAAGCCGCGCGTCGGGTCGTCGAGCTGCGGCGACGACACGCCGAGGTCGAGCAGAAGACCCTGCACGCTGTCGATTCCCAGCTCGTCCAGCACCTGGCCCCATCGAGAAAAGGCCGCCTGCCGCAACTGCAGCCGCGGCTCCTGGCGCGCCAGTTGCGCGCCGGCCTCGATCGCCTGGGGGTCGCGGTCCAGCGCCACCACCCGCGCGCCGGAACCCAGCCGGGACAGCAGTTCGCGCGCATGTCCGCCACGGCCGAAGGTGCCGTCGACATACACGCCCTGCGGGTCGACGACCAGCCAATCGACGGCCTGCCGCAGCAACACCGTGCGGTGCTGCAGCGGCGCCGCAGCGGAGGAGGGAACGTGGGACATCGGGCAGCACCTTCACACCACGATGTCACGCACGGCGTCGGGCATGCCGGCGTCGATCACCGCCGCCTCGCGCGCGCGGTGGGTGGCGCGATCCCACACCTCGAAGTGCGAGCCCATGCCGATCAGATCGATGTCGCGCCCGATGCTGGCCGCTTCACGCAATTCGGGCGGGATCAGCACCCGGCCGCTGGCATCGATCTCGGTTTCGGTCGCATGCCCCAGGTAGATGCGCTTCCAGCCCTGCGCCGACATCGGCAGCGCGGCGATCTTGGAGCGGAAATCCTGCCACTGCGGGTCGCCGAACATCAGCAGGCAGCCCTCCGGGCTCTTGGTCAGGGTCAGTCGCCCGGCGGCCTGCGCCAACAGCACGTCGCGATGGCGCGCCGGCACGGTCATGCGACCCTTGCCGTCCAGCGTCAACGCCGAAATGCCGATGAACACGCCCGCCTCCGCTCCGCCTGGTGCAACGGCTCGAACGCTGCACTTTGACCCACTTTTCTGCACCTGGCGCCACTGTATGGGGCAAACCGGGCCCAGTCAATACCGGGCTGCAAATTTCTCTTACCAAACAATGACTTAGCGAGGATCCGGGCACTGTTTTTCCAAACAGCTCGAAAGTAAAAAACCTACTCTAAATAAGGACTTGAAGCCCATGGTGCAAGTAATGGTTTGACCCGGGACCCGCCGAGGGACATGGCCCAGGCGGGGCGGCGGCAGGCCGCGGGAGGCCGTCGGACGCGGGTTGCGCCCGGAGATATGGACCGGCACTACGACAGGAAAAAGGCGAAGCAAGTCTGTAGGCCGGATTCTGTGCACCGGTTTCCCGGCGTGACGATCATTCCTCTGGGCCGGGCGTTGCCGCCACGGCTCGATGCCACCTACCCGCAGGCTCGCGCGGGCCGCGCTCCCGGCGCCTTGCGGCGCCATCGCCTGCCTATTTGGTGTTGCTCCGGGTGGAGGTTGCCGCGTTTCACCTCGGCGCGGCATGGCCGCGCTTGCTCGTCTCTGTGGCCCTGTTCGTCGCGTCGCCGCGCACGGTCGTTAGCCGTCACCCTGCCCTGCGGAGTCCGGACCTTCCTCACCGCTTGCGCGGCGCGATCGTCCGACCTGCTTCGCCAAGCGGCATTATGCCGGTTGTTGCGGCGCAGCACCGGCAACCGCGCGCCAGTCCAGCCGCCGGCCCGCGTCCAGCGGCACGATGCCGTCGTCCACGTAGTCCAGCCGCTGCGGCACGGTCCACTGCTGGCGCCGCAGTTCGATGCGGTCGCGGTTGCGCGGCAGGCCGTAGAAATCGGCGCCGTGGTGGCTGGCGAAGCCCTCCAGCCGATGCAGGCAGCCCGCCTGCTCGAAGGCCTGGGCGTACAGCTCCAGCGCATGCGCGGCGTTGAAGCAGCCGGCGCAGCCGCAGTCGGCCTCCTTGGCGGCGCGCGCATGGGGCGCCGAGTCGGTGCCCAGGAAGAACCGCGGGTCGCCGCTGCAGGCGGCCTCCAGCACCCGTCGGCGGTGGCTTTCGCGCTTGAGCACCGGCAGGCAGTAATAGTGGGGACGCAGGCCGCCCCGGAACAGCGCGTTGCGGTCGTGCAGCAGGTGCTGCGGGGTGATCGTCGCGCCCAGCAGCGGCGCGCCGCGCGAGTCCCGCGCGGTCTGGGACAGCACGAAATCCACCGCATGCGAAGTGGTGATGTGCTCCAGCACGATCTTCAGCGCGGGAAAGTCGCGGCGGAGCGCGACCAGGTGGCGCTCGATGAACACCGCCTCGCGGTCGAACACGTCGACCTCGGGATCGGTGACCTCGCCATGCACCAGCAGCGGCATGCCCTCGCGCTGCATCGCGTCGAGCACGCCGTGCACATGGCGCAGTTCGGTGACTCCGCTGTCGGAATGGGTCGTCGCGCCTGCCGGGTAGAGCTTGACCCCGAACACCGCGCCGCTGGCCTTGGCGCGGGCGATTTCCTGCGGCGCGGTGCGGTCGGTCAGGTACAGGGTCATCAACGGCTGGAAGTCCGACCCCGCGGGGCGCGCGGCCAGCACCCGCTGCCGGTACGCCAGCGCCAGCGCGGTATCGACCACCGGCGGCTTGAGGTTGGGCATGACGATCGCGCGGGCGAACTGCGCCGCGCTCCACCCCACGGTATAGGCGAGGGCGTCGCCGTCGCGCAGGTGCAGGTGCCAGTCGTCGGGACGGGTGAGGATCAGGCGGGGCGGAGCGCTGGACATCGAATCGGGGAATGGCGCCGCGCCGACGCGGCCTGCAGCGGATGGTAGCCCGGGCGGACGCGCGCCGGCGCGGCGCCCTCGAGCCTCCTCGAGCCTCCTCAAACCACCTCAAGCCACCTCGCGCAGCCGCTGCGGCTGGGCATCGTCGACCTCGCGCTGCTGCTGCAACTCCCACATGCGGGCGTACAGGCCGCCGGCCGCGAGCAGTTCGGCGTGGCTTCCGCGCTCCTGCACCCGTCCGTCGGCGAGCACCAGGATCTGGTCGGCATCGACCACGGTGGACAGCCGGTGGGCGATGATCAGGGTCGTGCGGTCGCGGGTGGCGATGCGGATCTGGGCCTGGATCGCCCGCTCGTTGGCCGAATCGAGCTGCGACGTGGCCTCGTCGAACACCAGCACCGCCGGCTCCTTGAGCAGCGCGCGGGCGATCGCCACCCGCTGCTTCTCCCCGCCCGACAGCTTCAGCCCGCGCTCGCCGACCTGGGTCTGGTAGCCCTGCGGCTGGCGCACGATGAAGTCGTGGATCTGCGCCGCGCGAGCGACCCTCTCGATGTCCTGCTGGCTGGCCCCCGGCCTGGCGTAGCCGATGTTGTAGGCGATGGTCTCGTTGAACAGCACCGTGTCCTGCGGCACCATCCCGAGGGCCGCCCGCAGGCTGGCCTGGGTCACCCCGGCGATGTCCTGGCCGTCGATCAGGATGCGTCCTTGCTGCGGATCGTAGAAGCGCAGCAGCAGCCGGGACAGCGTGGACTTGCCGGCCCCCGAGGGCCCGACCACCGCCAGCGTGCTGCCTGCCGGGATCTCGAAGCTCACGCCCTTGAGCACCTCGTGCGCGTCGTGGTAGGCGAAGTGCACGTCCTCGAAACGCACCGTCGCTCCGTCCAGCCGCAGCGGCGCCGCGGCGGGCGCGTCGGCGACCTCGCGGTCCTGGTGCAACACCCCGAACATGCGCTCGATGTCGGTCAGCGCCTGGCGCAGTTCACGGTACACCACGCCGAGAAAGCCCAGCGGGGCGTAGAGCTGGATCATGAAGGCGTTGACCAGCACCAGGTCGCCCAGGCTCATCGTCCCCGCGACCACGCCGACGGTGGCGCGCCACACCAGCAGCGTGACCGCCGCCGAGATGATCAGGTTCTGCCCCAGGTTGAGCAGCGACAGCGAGTTCTGCGACAGCACCGCCGCGTGCATCCAGCGCTTCAGGCTGGAGTCGTAGCGCTGCGCCTCGTAGGCCTCGTTGCCGAAGATCTTCACGGTCTCGTAGTTCAGCAGCGCGTCGACCGCGTGCTGGTTGGCACGCGAATCCTGTTCGTTCATCGCCCGCCGCAGCCCCGTGCGCCACTCGGTGACCCAGATGGTGAAGGACACGTACAGCACCAGCGCGACCAGCGCCACCGCGGCGAACCACCAGTCGTAGCGCACCACCAGGATGCCGATCACCAGCGCCATCTCGACCAGGGTCGGCAGGATGCTGTAGAGGGTGTAGGAAACCAGGCTGGCGATGCTGCGGGTGCCGCGCTCGATGTCCCGCGACATGCCGCCGGTCTGGCGTTGCAGGTGGTAGCGCAGCGACAGCGAGAACAGGTGCTGGAACACCTGCAGCGCGATGCGCCGCACCGCCCCCTGGGTGACGCGGGAGAACACCACCTCGCGCAGTTCGGTGAACAGCGACACCGAGAAGCGCAGCGCTCCGTATGCCGCCAGCAGCGCCACCGGCACGACCAGCGCCGCGCGCGGGTCGCCGGGCCCGAGCTGCAGGTCGTCGACGATGTGCTTGAGCACGATCGGCACCCCGACGTTGGCCAGCTTGGCCGTCACCAGCATCAGCAGCGCCAGCACGACGCGCAGCCGGTATTCCCACAGGTACGGGGCGAGCTGGCGCAGCGCCGCCCAGCGCGCGCCGGAGGGCGCGGCCGCGCGGGCATCGAAGGGCGCCGGCGATGAATGGTCTCGCATGGACATGCAGCCGGCCTCGCGGCCGCCTGGAGCACAGTGTGCGGCGCGATGCCGCGGAATGTTGCATTATTGAGCCTGGGCCGGGTTTATGCACCGCGGCCCGCCGGACCACTTCCCGTCAGCGACACCATGCAAAGCCTGCCCACCGATCCGGAACCGATCCTGCGCATCCAGCCGATGCCCTCCGACGTCAACATGCACGGGGACATCTTCGGCGGCTGGATCATGGCCCAGGTGGACATCGCCGGCGGCATCGCCGCGGCCAGGCGCGCCAGGGGCCGCGTCGCCACGGTGGCGGTCAACCAGTTCGTGTTCAAGCACCCGGTGCTGGTCGGCGACCTGCTGTCGCTGTACGCCAAGGTGGCGCGGGTCGGCCGCACCTCGATCACCATCGACGTCGAGGTCTACGCCGAGCGCGGCATCCCCGACACCCAGGTGTTCCGGGTCACCGAAGCCACGCTGACCTATGTCGCGGTCGGCGAGGACCGCCGGCCGCGGCCGGTGAACGCCGGCTAGCCGGGCCGCGCACCGGCGGCGACCCCGCCCGAAGGCGGGATCGCCGGGCGCCGCGTGCGCGGGGACTCAGGCCGCCGGGGTCGCCGGCGCAGCTCCCGCCTCGCCGGAGCCTTCCTCGCCTGCCGCGGCCTCGCCGCCCTTGCTCAGCACGGTGGCCACCGCCGGGTTCTCGGCGCCGTGGGTGACCACGGTCAGGCCCGCAGGCAGCTTCAGGTCGCTGACGTGCAGTGACTGCCCCTTGTGCAGGGTGCTGAGGTCGACCTCGATGAACTCCGGCAGATCGCCGGGCAGGCACGAAACCTCCAGTTCGCTGACCACGTGGCTGATCATCGCTCCCTCGAGCTTGACCGCCGGCGATTCCTCGGCTCCCTTGAAGTGCAGCGGGATCTTCATCGCGATCTTGCGATCCGCGGCCACCCGCATGAAGTCCACGTGCAGCACCTGCGCGCGGAACGGGTGGGCCTGGTAGGCCTTGAGCAGCACCTTGGTCTGCTGCTCTCCCACCGACAGGTCGAGCACCGACGAGTGGAACTGCTCCTTCTTCAACGCATGGTAGAGGGCGTTGTGATCGAGCTCGATGAGCTGCGGCGGCTGCTCGCCACCATAGACGATGCCGGGAACCTTGCCGGCGCGGCGCATGCGGCGGCTCGCACCGGTACCTTGCGCCTGACGTTCGAACGCGACGACTTTCATGTCGACTCCTGCAATGGGGCCCGCGGGCCCCGGGGTGAAGGCGCCATGCTCGCGACCAGCGCGGCGCCCGGGATGCCGCGCCCGACACGGGCGCGGCGCACGAAGGGAGCTTGAATCAGAACAGGGTTTCCTGTTCGTTGAACAACTGCAGCACCGAACCGCCCTGGGCGATGCGCATCATGGTCTGCGCCACCAGCGGCGCGGCCGACAGCTGGCGCACCTTCGAGCTGCCCAGCGCCGCCTCGCGCAGCGGGATGGTGTTGGTCACCACCACGTCGTCCAGCGCGCTGGCGTTGATGCGCTCGATCGCCGGGCCGGAGAACACCGGGTGGGTGCAGTAGGCGACGACGCGGCGCGCGCCGCGCTCCTTCAGCGCCTCGGCCGCCTTGGTCAGCGTGCCGGCGGTGTCGACCATGTCGTCCATGATGATGCAATTGCGCCCGTCGATGTCGCCGATCACGTTCATCACCTCGGACACGTTCGGCTTGGGACGGCGCTTGTCGATGATCGCCAGGTCGCATTCCATCAACTTGGCCAGCGCGCGCGCGCGCACCACGCCGCCGATGTCGGGCGAGACCACGATCAGGTCGGAGTAGTTCTTCGAGCGCAGGTCGCCGAGCAGGATCGGCGAGGCGTAGATGTTGTCCACCGGGATGTCGAAGAAACCCTGGATCTGGTCGGCGTGCAGGTCCATGGTCACGACGCGGGCGATCCCCACCGCCTGCAGCATGTTGGCGACCACCTTGGCGGTGATGGGCACGCGCGTCGAACGCGGCCGGCGGTCCTGCCGCGCGTAGCCGAAATACGGGATCACCGCGGTGATGCGCTCGGCCGACGCGCGCTTGAGCGCATCGGCCATCACCAGCAGTTCCATCAGGTTGTCGTTGGTCGGCGCGCAGGTCGACTGCAGGATGAACACCTCGCGCGCGCGAACGTTCTGCTGGATCTCGACCGTCACCTCGCCGTCGGAAAAACGGCCGACGAAGGCCTGGCCGAGTCCGATGCCCAGTTGCTCCACCACCTGCTGCGCCAGCGCCGGGTTGGCGTTTCCCGTGAATACGACAAAATCAGCCGTGGAGGAAGTCATGGTGGAACCGCTCTGGCGCCTGCCTCAGGCAGCGGCAGTCCCGCCGCTGCGACACTTGCAGGCCCTCAAGTGGGGCTGGGGAGGAAGGATTCGAACCCTCGTATGCCGGAATCAAAATCCGGTGCCTTAACCAACTTGGCGACTCCCCAACATCTCGACCGGGCCCGTCCGGCCTTGGCCGGCCCGGCGGACCCTCGAGGCGCGGCGGCACCCGCCGCCCGCCTGCTGCATTCTACGCAATCGCGCGGCGCCTTCAGCCGTGCGCACGCGCTCCGATCAATCCTCGGCCCAATGCTGCAGCGGATGCCGCGGCAGGGTCGAGCACACCCTGGCCGACCAGCCGGCCGGCACGCTCGCGGCAAGCGAGTCGGCCGAGCCCTGCTCCCCCCCTGGCCATGGCGCGAACATCGCCGAGCCCGAGCCGCTCATGCGCGCCGGGCCATCGCCCCGGCTCGCCAGCCAGCGCTGCAGTTCCTGCATGCGCGGCAGCAGCTCGACCGCAGCGGCCTGCAGGTCGTTGCCGCCGAACGCCAGCAATTCGCGCATGCGCGACGCGGCTTGCGGTCGGTCGCTGTCGCGTTCGACCTCGGCGCGTTCGACCTCGGCACGTTCCACCTCGGCGCGTTCGCCTGCACCGCCCTCGGCCGCAAGCCCCCTTTTGAGGTGCTCGCAAAAGCCCTCCATTGTGCAAGCCGGCGTATCGCGTGTCAAGAGCGGGCTGGCGAACACCTGGGCCGTCGAAAGCCCCGCGCCCGGCCATGCGACCACCGCCCGCCAGCGCGGCAGCTCCACCGCCCGCAACCGCTCGCCGATGCCTTCGGCGAAGGCGTTGCGCCCGAACACGAACACCGGCACGTCGGCGCCCAGCCGGGCAGCCAGCGCCTGCAGCTCGCCACGGCGCAAGCGCAGCCCCCACAGACGGTTGAGCGCCAGCAGCACGCTGGCCGCGTCGGAACTGCCGCCGCCCAGCCCGGCCTGCGCCGGCACGCGCTTGCGCAGCCGCATGCGCACCCCCAGGCGGCTGCCGGCGTGGCGCTGCAGCAGGCGCGCAGAGCGCACGCACAGGTCCTCCTCGGGCAGCCCGTCGCCGCCCTCGCGCTCGATGCGGCCGTCGTCGAGCAGTTCGAAATCCAGCAGGTCGCACCAATCGATGAACTGGAACACCGTCTGCAGCCGGTGCATGCCGTCGTCGCGCCGGCCCAGCACGTGCACGAACCAGTTCAGCTTGGCCGGAGCCGGCACGCCGTACAGCGCGCGCGCCGGCGCGCCCGACACACGGCTGCTCATCGCCCGCGCCCGGCGCTCGGGCAGTCGGCGCCGACCTGGCGCAGCCGGTCGATGACCAGGCTGAGCGCCTCCGAGCCGCCGGCGGACTCGCGGCGCAGACGCAGGATGTGCGGCGCGCCGTCGCGCATCTGCATGCGCACCTGCCAGCCCAGCTGCTCGAAGCCGCCGCCTGCGAGTTCGCGCGACGGCCAGCCCGTGGCAGCACGGCCGCGCACCCAGTCCTGCAGCGCCGCGCGCGGCAGCCGCAAGCCCACGCTGGCCTCGGTCATGTCCTCGAAGGTCGGGTAGACGCGCCGGCGATGGCCGTCGTCGACACTCGCCGACGCGCCGTCCCAGCGCGCCCGCGCCAGCATCTGGCCGAGCGGCGAGCCGATCTCCAGCCAGCCGGAGTCGCCGTCCAGCCGCAACTCGAAGGAGCCGTACAGGTTGCGCGCGCCCGCGCCCTGCTCGACCACCGCCAGCCGCCCGGAGTAGTCGAGCGCGCAGCCCGGCGGCGGTTGCACGCGCGGCGGCGCCGCGCAGCCGCCGAGCAGCGCGAGCAGGGCCGCCGCGACGAGGCCGCGCCAGACGCCCGCGCTCAAAACTTCGCACCCAGTCGCCGCATCGCGCGCAGCACCCCCGGGTCCTTCGGCGCGGCCTGCCAGGCCTGCCGCAGCAACGCCAGCGCCCGCGCATGATGGCCGCGGCGCCACAGCACCTGCGCCAGGTGCGCGGCGATCTGCGGATCGCGGCGCGCCGCGTAGGCCTGCTGCAGGCTCGCCTGGGCGCGGCGCAGGTGGCCGAGCCGATAGTCGGCCCAGCCCAGGCTGTCCAGCACGAAGGGATTGCCCGGACTCAGGCGCAAGGCCCGCACGATGAGTTGCCGCGCCTTCGGCAACTCGCGCCCGTGGTCGGCCAGGGTATAGCCCAGCGCGTTGAGCGCCGGCTGGTAATCGGGGTGCGCCTGGACGATGCGCCGCAGGATGGCCTCCATGCGCGCGGTGCGCCCGGCCCCGCCCGCGGCCATCGCGGTCTCGTAGGCGTAGCCGGCATCGCCGCCCCAGGCGGCCATGCCCGACTCCAGCGCGTGCAGCGCGCGCGCCGGCTGGTGCATGGCCTGCAGCAGGTCGGCCAGCGCCAGCAGCCGGCGCTGGCGCTGCGCGCGGTCGCCGCGCGGCAGGCGCTGCACCAGTTGCACCGCCTGCTGCGCGCGCCCCTGCGCGGCCAGCACCTTGGCCTGTTGCAGCACCACCGCCGGATCCTCGGCATGCGCGCCGATGGCCTGCAGCCACTGCTGGGCGCGCTCGCTGTCGCCGGCGTGCAGCGCCGCCGCCGACAGCGCCAGGTACACCGAGCGCAGGTCATCGGCCGAGGGCGCCGGCTGCACCGGCGCGGCCGGCGCCGAAGCGCTCGCGGGCGCGCGCAGCAACTCGCGCTGCGGGCTGCCGGCAGGCAGGCTGAGCGCCAGGTAGCGTTCGAAGTCGTGTTGCGCCTGCAGCGGCAGCGCGAGCTGCTGGTGCAGCGAACCCATGATCAGCCACACCTGGGGGAAATCCGGGCGGTGCGAAGCCAGCACCTGGCATTGCGCCAGCGCGATGCTGTCGCGCTGCTGCTGGGTGGCCGCGTCGACCCAGATCATGCGCAGCGAATCGTCGTCGGGCCGCGCCGCGAAGTAGCCTTGCAGCAGGCGATCGGCGCGCTGCGGATCCAGTGTGTAGTGCTGCAGCAGCATCATCGCCGCCGGACGCAGTCCCGGGTCGGCCTGCAGCGCGCGCGCCGCGCGCGCCACCCCCGCGTCGACCTGCCCGGCCAGCACCTGCAGATGCGCCAGCACGACCTGGGTCTGGGGCAGCGCCGCGTAGGGCGCCAGGCTGCGACGCGCCAGCGCCAGCGCGCGCGCCGGGTCGTGCATGCCCTCGAACACGCCGCCCAGCGCGAGGATGGCCTCCGGCCGCCGCGGCTGCGGGGTCATCGCCAGCAGGCGCGAAGTGGCAGCCGCCGCCTCCTTGTCGTGGCCGCCCATGCCCAGCAGCAGTTGCACCCGCCAGGCTTGCGCGCGCACCGACGCGGGCTGCATTTCATGCCAGGCGTCGGCCGCCTGCAGCGCCAGCTGCAACTGCCTGGCGTCGAGCGCCACCTGGATCGCCCGCTCGAACAGATCGGCCGAATCCATGTCGCGCGCCGCGCGCAACAACTCGGCGTAGGCCTGCGCCGGATGGCCGGTGCGAGCGGCGATCTCGCCGGTCAGCGTGGAATAGAACCAGCGCGCCTGCTCCTCGGCATCGTCGCGGGCCCGCTGAGCGGGCGCGCTGCCGGCCGCCGCCGACGCGGCGGGCACGTCCGCCGATGCGGGGGGCAGCGCCCCGGGGGTGGCAAGGGCGGCCAACAGCGACGCGGCTGCGAGGACGACGTGGCGCATGGATGAATCCGGACCTGGTCTGCAGGCTCTCCAGTGTAGTGCCGCTGCCGGCGGCGGCCGACCCGGCGAGGCCTGCGGCACAATGCGCGCATGCCCGAACTGCCCGAAGTCGAGGTCACGCGCCGCGCGCTGCTCGAGCCCCTGGTGGGCAGCCGCGTGGTCGGCGCCGCCACCGGCAAGGCGCTGCGCTGGCCCTTGCAGTGCGAGCCGGCCAGCCTGGCCGGGCAGCGCGTCGAAGGTCTCGACCGCCGCGGCAAGTACCTGCTGCTGGGACTGCAGCGCGGGCTGCTGATCATCCACCTGGGCATGTCCGGGTCGCTGCGCTGGCATGCGGGCGCCGCGCCTGCGCCCTGCGGCCCGCACGAGCATTTCCGGCTGCTCACCGATCGCGGCGAACTGCGGCTGCACGACCCGCGGCGCTTCGGAGCGGTGATCTGGCATGCCGGCGACGCGGCCGCGCATCCGCTGCTGCGCGATCTCGGGCCGGAGCCGCTGCAGCCCGGCTTCGACGGCCTGGCGCTGTGGCGCGCAATCCACAGCCGGCGCGCGGCGATCAAGCTGCTGCTGCTCGACCAGTCGGTGGTCGCCGGGGTGGGCAACATCTACGCCTGCGAGGCGCTGTTCGCCGCGGCGATCGACCCGCGCACCGCGGGGCAGCGGCTGTCGCGCCCACGCTGCGAACGCCTGGCGCAGGCGCTGCGCTCGACGCTGGAGCAGGCGGTCCGCGCCGGCGGCAGCACCCTGCGCGACTTCTGCTCCAGCGACGGCACGCCGGGGCATTTCCAATTGCAGGCGCGGGTCTACGGCCGCGCCGGGCAGCCGTGCAGCCAATGCGCAACACCGCTGCGCCACCTGCAGCAAGGCCAGCGCAGCAGCTATTTCTGCCCGCGCTGCCAGCGCCGCTGACTCGGCGCAGCGCCGGCGCGCAGTATTCGCGCGGCCCGGAAAGGATTACCCTGTGTATATTGCCAGCGCTTCGGCCGTCCTGCCCGCACGGCCGCCCTGCCGATGAACGACCGCAACCGCCCCATCGCCCCGCCACCGCCCTGGACACGCTTCGGCGCCTGGCGCGACCAGCGCCTGGCCCGCCTGGCGGCGCTGGCCGGCTGGCTGGCCGACAGCACCCTCGATCCCTCGCTGTGGCAGGAGGCGCTGGCCGAACTCGAGCGCCGGCTGCAACGCGACCAGGTGCAGCTGGCCTTTGTCGCCGAACTCTCGCGCGGCAAGTCCGAGCTGATCAACGCGCTGCTGTTCGGCGCCAGCGGCCAGCGCGTGCTGCCCGCGGGGGTCGGGCGCACGACCATGTGCCCGCTGGAAATCGCCTACGACCCGGCGCAGCCCTGCGCGCTGCGGCTGCTGCCGATCGACACCCGCGCCGAGTCGCGGCTGCTCAGCGACTGGAAGGCGCGGCCCCACGAATGGCAGCAGCACGCCTTCGCGCCCGACGACACGGTGGCGATGAGCCGCGCGTTGCAGCGGCTGTGCGACACCCAGCGCGTGCCGCTGGCGCGGGCGCGCGAACTCGGCTTCTACCTGGAAGAGGAACAGCCGCCGGCGATCGTGGCCGCCGACGGCCTGGTGGAGATTCCGTGCTGGCGCCACGGCCTGCTGAACATCGAGCATCCGCTGCTCGCGCAAGGGGTCAGCGTGCTCGACACCCCGGGGCTCAACGCCCTGGGCGCCGAACCCGAGCTGACGCTGTCGCTGATCCCGTCGGCCGCAGCGGTGGTGTTCCTGCTGGCCGCCGACGCCGGGGTCACGCGCAGCGACCTGCAGCTGTGGAGCGAGCACATCGGCGCGGCGGGGCGCGAGCGCAGCTTCGTCGTGCTGAACAAGATCGACACCCTGTGGGACCCGCTGCGCAGCGGCGACGAGGTGCAGTCGCAGATCCGCAGGCAATGCGAATCGGTGGCCAAGGTGCTGCAGGTCGCGCCGTCGCGGGTGTTCGCCCTCAGCGCCCACAAGGGGCTGCTCGCGCGCATCCATGGCGACGAGACCCTGCTGCAGCGCTCGGGGCTGCCGCAGCTGGAGACCGCGCTCGGCGACTGCGCCGACCGCGAACGCCGCGACTGGCTGGAGGGCAGCTGGCGCGCCACGCTGCTCGACACCCGCCAGCGGCTGGAGCGCGACATCGACTCGCGGGTGCGCCAGGCCGACGAACAGCGGATGGAGCTGCAGAACCTGCGCGGCAAGAGCAAGCACGCGGTGGCGGCGCTGCTGCAGCGGGTGAACGCCGAGCGCCACGACATCGACGCCGCGCTCGGCATGGTGCAGGCGGTGCAGTCGGTCAATTCCCGGCAGATGGCCCGGGTGGCCGAGCTGCTCGACGCCGGCACGGCCCTCAAGCGCCTGGAAAGCCTGCGCCTGCAGCTGCGCTCGGCGCTGCTCAAGACCGGCCTGCGCGCTGCGCTGGCCGATGCCTGCGACGAACTCGGGCTGAGCATCAACCGCGCCGAGGCGGTGCTCGAGGAGAACCACTCGATGCTGGCCGGCGCGTGTTCCCGGCTCAACCAGGAATTCGCGTTCTCGGTGCCCGGCCCGAAGGAGCTGCGGCTCGACGGAGCGCGCCTGGACCTCGAGTCGATGCGCGCCGACTACCTGCGCTTCGCCGGCGCGGTGCAGTGGCTGCGGCTGCAAAGCCGCGCCTATGTCGACCGCGTGCTGCTGTCGGCCCAGCAGCGCCTGCGGGACATCCAGGATCGCGCGGTCGCCGACTCCCAGCACTGGAACCGCGCGGTGCTGGCCAGCATGCAGGCGCAGGCGCGCGAGCGCAAGCGCTCGCTGCACCGCCGGCTGAGCAACCTGCAGCAGGTGGCTCAGGCCGACGGCGAGCTCAGCCAGCGCATCGACCAGTTGAGCGAGCGTGCCGACCAGTTGCGCGACCTGCGCCAGCAACTGGCCAACCGGTTCGACCTGGCCCTTCCCGGAGTCGAGGCGCTGCCGGCCGCGGCATGAACCCGCAGCACGGCCGCCCGAAGGCGGGTTCACCCCCCTCGGGGGGGCCGGCGCGCAGCGCCGAAGGGGGGCGCCGATGAACCCGCCGCACGGCCGCCCGAAGGCGGGTTCACCCCCCTCGGGGGGGCAGGCGCGCAGCGCCGAAGGGGGGCTCACATGAACCCGCCGTCGGGCGGGATCGACCCGGCCAGCTTCGCGCCGCGGCTTGTCGCCTGGCAGCGCGCCTGCGGGCGCCACGACCTGCCGTGGCAGCGCAGCCGCGACCCGTACCGCGTCTGGGTCTCGGAGATCATGCTGCAGCAGACCCGGGTGGACACGGTGCTGCGCTACTTCGAGCCCTTCGTGCGCCGTTTCCCCGGGGTGCGCGAACTGGCCGCCGCCGATCTCGACCAGGTGCTGGCGCAGTGGAGCGGCCTGGGCTACTACCGCCGCGCCCGCAACCTGCACGCCGGCGCGCGCCAGGTCTGCGAAATCCACGGCGGCGAGCTGCCGCGCTCGCGCGCCGAACTCGAGACCATCCGCGGCATCGGCCGCTCGACCGCCGCGGCGATCGCGGTGTTCTGCTTCGACCGCCCCGAGGCCATCCTCGACGCCAATGTGCAGCGGGTGCTCGGTCGCGCCTTCGGGCTGCCGCGGCCGGCCACCGCGGCGGCCCGCCGCGACATGTGGCGGCTGGCCGAGCAACTGCTGCCGCGGCAGGACCTGGCGGCCTACACCCAGGGCCTGATGGACCTCGGCGCCACGGTGTGCAAGCCCGCCCAGCCCGAGTGCCTGGTGTGCCCGTTTGCCGCCGACTGCCCGCGCGAGCTGGCGCCGCCAGCCGCGTCGCCGGCGCGCCGCCGGGCGCCGCGCCGCAGCCTCACCCGGGTGCTGCTGTGGGCGCGCAGCGGGCCGGCGCAGGCGCCGCGCATCTGGCTGCAGCGCCGCGCCGGCCACGGCATCTGGCCCGGACTGTGGTGCCTGCCCGAGCACGACGACCAGGCCGGGGCGCTGGCGCTGGCGGGCGAGCTCGGCGAGCTGCTGCGGCAGCGGGAACTGCCGGCGGTGGTGCATCAGCTGACCCACCTCGAACTGCGGCTGCACCCGCTGCAGGTGGTGCTGCGTCCACGTCACCGGGTGACCGACGGCGCGCTCGACGGCGGCTGGTTCGCGCTCGACGAGGCCTTGCGCCTGGGCCTGCCGGCACCGGTGCGCAAGCTGCTGACGGCCGCCCGGGCGGCCGGCGACTGAAGCGCCGGTCGCTCGCCGGCTCAGGCGCCGCCGCTGCTGGCGGCGTCGAGTTCGCGGTGGCGCACCAGCACGTTGTACTGCCCAGCGAAATGCCGGCCCAGCTCGTCGGCCAGGAACACCGACCGATGCTGGCCGCCGGTGCAGCCGATCGCCACCACGACGTAGTTGCGCTGGTCCTCGGCCATCGCCGGCAGCCAGCTCTGCAGGAAGCCGCGGATGTCCCCGAGCATGCGCATCACCGCCGGCTGGGAGCGCAGGAACTCGGCCACCGGGGCGTCCAGGCCGCTGAGCGGGCGCAGCTGGCGGTCGTAGTGGGGGTTGGGCAGCATGCGCACGTCGAACACGAAGTCGGCGTCCAGCGCGACCCCGTGCTTGAACGCGAAGGATTCGAACAGCAGCGAGATGCGCGAAGCCTCCAGGTGCACGGCCTGGCGCACCCAGGCCCGCAGCTGCGCCGGACGCAGGCCGCTGGTGTCGATATGCAGCCCCAGCCCGGCCACCGGGGCGAGCAGCTCGCGCTCGAGTTCGATGGCCTCGATCAGCGCCGGCGCCGACGCGGCGGACTCCCCCGGGGCGCGCCGGCCCAGCTCGCCGCGGCGCGCGGTCAACGGGTGGGCGCGGCGCGTCTCGGAAAACCTCTGTACCAGGGTCTCGGTGCTGCAATCCAGGTAGATGAACTGCAGGTCGCACTGGCTGCGCAGCCTGCGCACCAGGTCGGGCAACAGTCCCAGCCCGGCGCCGCTGCGCGCATCCATCGCGATGGCCAGTCTGCGGTACCCGGCCTGCTGGGTCACGGCCAGCAAGCCGTCGACCAGTTGCGGCGGCAGGTTGTCGACACAGTAGTAGCCGGCGTCCTCGAGGGAATTCAGCGCGATCGACTTGCCCGACCCCGACACTCCCGACAACAGCACCACGCGCAGCGCTCGCGCCTCGGCCTGCGGGGTCTGCGGACTCATCGGTTGCGCTGGCATGGCCGTCTCCGTGGTGGTGTCGCTGTCGCTGCCGGCGGGCGCGCCGCGCTCAACCGGCCGGGCGCGCCCGCCGCGCTCGCTGCGCCGCCGGCGCAGCCGCGCCCGCGGCGCCTGCCAGCATTTCGCGGGCATGCGCCAGCGCCACCGCGGAAGCGGCGTCGCCGCCCAGCATGCGGGCGACTTCGGCCTCGCGCGCGGCCTGGTCGAGCTCGGCGACCCGGCTGAAGGTCATGCCCTGGCGGCTGGCCTTGTCCACCCGCAGATGCTGCGACGCGCCGGCTGCGACCTGCGCCAGGTGGGTCACCGCCAGCACCTGGCGGTCGCGCCCGAGCCCTGCCAGCAGGCGCGCGACGGTGTGCGCGACCGCGCCGCCGATGCCCGCGTCGACTTCGTCGAAGATCAGCGTGGCCACCGGCTGCTGGGCCGCGGTCGTGGCGGCCAGCGCCAGCGCGATGCGCGAGAGCTCGCCGCCGGAGGCCACGCGGGCCAGCGGCCGCAGCTCGGCGCCGGCATGGCCGGCCACCAGCAGTTCCACCGACTCGGCGCCGCTGGACTGGATGTGCGCATGCTCGCGCAGCGCCACCTCGAAATCGCCGCCCGCCATGCCCAGCTCCCCCAGCAGGCCGCGCACGCCCTGCGCCAGCCGCGCCGCGGCCTGCGCGCGCAGCGCGCTGAGCTGCGCGGCGGCGTCGCGCAGCCGCTGCGCGGCGGCGCGCTCGCGCTCGCCCAACTGCCGCAGGTCGGCGCCCTGCTCGAGACGCTGCAGGCGCTGGCGCAACGACTGCCAGTGCGCCGGCAGCGCTTCGGCGGCCACACGGTGGCGGCGCGCCTGCGCCAGCCAGGCGGACAGCCGGGCATCGAGTTCGGCCAGGCGCTGCGGATCGACGTCGGCCTGGCGCAGCCGCGCCGCCACTTCGTGGCCGAGATCGGCGCCCAGCGCTCGCGCCGCCTCCATCTGTTCCTGCAGGGCCTGCAACTGGGGATCGATCGCCGCCGCGGCCTGCAGCGCCTGCTGCGCCCTCGCCAGCAGGCGTACCGCTCCGGCGTCGTCGTCGTCCAGCCAGGCGGCCGCGGCCTGCAGGTGTTCGATCAGCTCGGCGGCGTGCGCCAGCCTGCGGTGCTCGGCGTTCAGCGCGTCCCATTCGCCGTCCCGCGGCGCCAGCCGGTCGAGCTCGCCGAGCTCCAGCTGCAGCGCCTGCGCCTCGCGCTCGCTGCGGCCCGCGTCGTCGCTGGCCTGGCGCAGCCGGGAGTCGGCATCGCGCCAGTCGCGCCAGGCCTGGGCGCAGGCCTCGGCCTGGCTCGCGGCCCCGGCGTAGGCGTCGAGCAACTGGCGCGCCGAGTCGGCGCGCGCCAGGCTCTGCCAGGCGTGCTGGCCGTGGATGTCGACCAGCGCGTCGCCGGCCTCGCGCAGTTGCGCCAGCGTCGCCGGGCTGCCGTTGACAAAGCCCCGCGAGCGCCCGCCGGCTTCGATCACCCGGCGCAACAGCAGGCTGTCCGCGGCCTCGAATCCCTGCTCCTGCAGCCACGGCAGCAGCGAGGCCGGGGTGTCGAACTCGGCGCTGATCTCCGAGCGCGCGGCTCCGGGCAGCAGCACCGAGGCGTCGCCGCGCTCGCCCAGCGCGAGCTTCAGCGCGTCGACCAGGATCGACTTGCCGGCCCCGGTCTCGCCGGTCAGCACGGTGAAGCCGGGGCCGAAGTCGAGCTCGAGTTCGTCGACGACGACGAATTGGCGGATATGCAGTCGGCGCAGCATCGCGGGAGACGGGTCGGCTCGCGGCAGGGGTCAATCGTCGGCGCCGAGGATCTCGTGCCAGCGCAGCTTCTTGCGCAACGTGGAAAAGTAGCTCCACCCCGGGGGATGCAGGAAGACCGCCCGGTACGGCGCGATCTGCAGGCGGATGTGGTCGCCGCCCAGCAGGTCGGCGAAATGCTGCATGTCGAAATTCACGCCGATGTCGCTGCGCGAGGCGACCTCGATGTCGATGCGCACCTGGTCGGGCAGCACGATCGGGCGGTTGGACAGCGTGTGGGCGGCGATCGGCACCAGCACCAGCCCGGGCAGGCTGGGGTGCAGGATCGGTCCGCCGGCCGACATCGCGTAGGCGGTGGAGCCGGTCGGGGTGGCCACGATCAGCCCGTCGGCCCGCTGGGCGTACATCGCGCGGCCGTCGACGTCGACCCGCAGCTCGACCAGCCCGGTCGCCCCGCTGCGGTTGACCACCACGTCGTTGATGGCGATGCCGTCGTAGATCGGCTCGCCGTCGCGCAGCACCTGGCCCGCCAGCACCGCGCGCTGCTCGCGCTCGAAATGCCCCTGCAGCATCGCCCCCAGCGCGCCGCGCCACTGGCTTTCGGCGATGTCGGTGATGAAACCCAGGCGCCCGGAGTTGATCCCCATCAGCGGCACCCCCCAGGGCGCCAGCTGGCGCGCCGCGCCGAGCATGGTGCCGTCGCCGCCGACCACGATGGCCACCAGGTCGCCGGTCGCCTCGCGCCCCAGGTCGTGCAGGCTGGCGCTGGCGTAGCCCGGCAGGTCGCACAGCAACGCGGTCTGCTGCTCGACCAGCGGCTCGACCCCCTGGTCGGCCAGCCAGCCGGCGATCTCCGCCAGCGTGCGGGTGACGCCGGCGGCCTGGTGCTTGCCGATCAGGACTGCGTGCTGGAATACCGGATTGGACATGGCGGAATGGCGCAGGAGCGGGCGTGGCGACAAGCGTCGCCGGGCACGCGCCCGGCAGCGCCCCGGGCGAGGCCTGCGGCGATTACAGCACAGCCTCGTGGCGCGCGGCGCGCGCGGCCTCCCACCATGGCGCCGGGGATTTTAGAATGGCACCATGGACCAGAGAGCCCGCGTGCTGCTCAAGACCCTGATCGAGCGTTACATCGCCGACGGCCAGCCGGTGGGGTCGCGCACGCTTTCGCGCGCCTCCGGGCTGGAACTGTCGGCGGCGACCATCCGCAACGTCATGGCCGACCTGGAGGAACTGGGGCTGATCGTCAGCCCCCATACCTCGGCCGGGCGCGTGCCCACGCCCCGCGGCTACCGGCTGTTCGTCGACACCATGCTGACCGCGCAGGCGGTGGACGACAGCGAGCAGGTGGAGCAGCGCTTCCGCTCCGAGCTGGCCGGGATGGAGCCGCAGAAGGTCATCACCAACGCAGCCCGGCTGTTGTCGAACCTGTCGCATTTCGTCGGCGTGGTGGTCAGCCCGCGGCGCGACGCCGGGTTCCTGCACATCGAATTCCTGCGCCTGTCCGAGCAGCGCATCCTGGTCATCCTGGTCGACTCGACCGGCGGGGTGCAGAACCGGGTGATCGTCTCGCCCCACCCCTACACCCAGAGCGAGCTGACCGAGGCCGCGAACTACCTGAACGCCCATTGCAGCGGCCTGAGCTTCACCCAGATGGCCCAGCAGATGCGCGGCGAGGTCGAGCACCTGCGCGGCGAGATCGTCGCGCTGATGCAGGCCGCGGTCAGCGCGGCCAGCCAGGCCGCGGCCGAGCAGCAGGAAGACGTGGTGATCTCCGGCCAGCAGCAGTTGCTCAAGGTCGACGACCTGTCGAACGACCTCGCCAGCCTGCGCCGGCTGTTCGACCTGTTCGAGCAGAAATCCCTGCTGCTGCGGCTGCTGGAGAGCTCGGAGCGCTCGACCGGAGTGCATATCTACATCGGCGGCGAAAGCCAGGCCGTGCCCTTCGAGGAACTGTCGGTGATCACCTCGCCCTACGAGGTCGACGGCCGGGTGGTCGGCACGCTGGGGGTGATCGGCCCGACGCGCATGCCCTACGAGCGGATGATCCGCATCGTCGACATCACCGCCAAGCTGGTCGGAAGCACCCTGAGCCAGCGCTGAGCCGCTTCGCTGCGGCCCGGCGCCGCGGCCGGGCAATCGACCTCGCGGACCTCGCGCTCGCGCAGCCGGCCGCCGGCCGCCAGCACGAGTTCGCGCCCGCCCACCCGCGCGACGGCCGGCCACGGGCAGATGCGCCAGACCCCCATCAGCAGCGCGCCGCCGCGCTGGCGCGGCCAGCCCCCGGGGTCGAATGCCGCGCCGCCGCGCAGTGCCGCGGTGCTGTCGATGCGCACCCCGGGCAGCGCCGCCTGCACGGCCAGCAGCCGCGCGGCGCCGCCCGCGGCTGCCTCGACCTGCACCACCCAGCCCTGCTCCCAGCGCGCGGGCGCGCCGCACCCGGCTCCCGGGCAGACCCGCACCGCGACCGCGCCGAGCAGCGACTGCATGCGCGCCAGCTGCAAGCCGTCGCGCAGCGCTGCTGCGGCGGCGCGCACCCGCTGCGCCTGCAGCGCTGCGCGCCACGACGGCAACGCCAGCGCCACGCAGATGGCCGCCAGCGCGACGCCGAGCAGCGACTCGACCAGCGTGACCCCGCGGCTGCGCCAGCACATCGCGCCATTGTGCGACGGCGCGCGGCGCGGCAGCCGCGCCCGCCGCGAAAGCCGCACGCCCAAAGCTAGAATCCGCCCCTTGCGCCGCGGCAGCTCCCGCAGGGCCCTTAGCTCAATGGTCAGAGCAGCGGACTCATAATCCGTTGGTTGCCGGTTCGAGCCCGGCAGGGCCCACCAACGCCCCGGTTCGGCCGCACCTCGCTCAGCGGCGCAGAGCGCTCAAGCAGCCGTTCGCAGGGGCTTGATGTTCGGAAGCCGCACCTTGCGGGCCTGCCACAGGTCGTGGTTCGCCTGCATGGTGACCCACATGTCGGGCGACGTACCCAGCCAGACGGCAAGCCGCCGCGCCATCACGGCAGAAATGCCGGCTTGTCCGTTCAGCACCTTGGACAGGGTCACGCGCGCCACGTGCAGCTCTTGCGCGGCCTGGGTCACCGTCATGCCCTCGGGCAGCCACTCGCGCAACACCTCGCCGGGGTGCGCCGGGTCGTGCATGCTCATGTTCTTCCCCTAGTGGTAGTCCTGGTAGTCGACAAGCTCGGCGTCCGCACCATCGAAGCGGAACGTCAGGCGCCAATTGCCGTTCACCCACACCGACCAATGCCCGGCCAGCCGCCCGGCCAGCGGGTGCAGTCGCCACGCCGGCGCACTCATGTCCTGCTCGCTCCTGGCAGCATCCAGTGCGGTCAGCAGCAGCCGCAACCTGGGCGCATGGTGCGGCTGGATGCCGGCCTTGCTGCCCGTGCGGTAGAAGGCTTCCAGGCCCGCATGACGGAAGGTCCGGATCATGATCCGATTGTAACGCGTCGCGTAACACCTATCAGTTGCGGGAGATCGTTGTGAATCCCCGGGGTGGTCGGAGCCTGCCGCGACGGGAACGAAGGGCTTCAACGGGCCGCGGCGAGCGAAGGCGAGCCCAACTCGTTGAAAAGTCTTGCTTGAATTCCGCTCATCATCCGTTGGTTGCGGGTTCGAGCCCCGCAGGGCCCACCAGCTTTCCCCGGACCGCGAGCGCTCGGACTGCCCGCGTCGGCTGCGAGGGCCTACGTCACCGGTGCGCTGTGCAGCGACAGTCCACGATCTGCGCGGCCTCGACTTCGACCCCGGGAAACAAGCGCCCCTGGGCGTCGCCCCGCAGCGACCGCTGCCGGGCCGGATCGCCGCTCGACGGGCGCGGTCATCGGCGACCGACGCAAGCAAGGCCCGGCAGCGCTCATCGCTCGGCGGGCGGCTTGCCGCAAGCTGCGCGCCTTGCGGCGCTTCGCTAGCATGCAGCCGCATCGGCGGGCCGAGGCCCGCGGGAGGCAAAGCATGCAACGTTGGGCGGTGGTGACCGGTGCGTCGGGAGGGATCGGGCTGGAGATCGCGCGCGAGCTGGCCGCGCGCGGCTACGCGCTGGTGCTGAGCGCGCGCAGCGGCGACAAGCTGCAGGCGCTGGCCGAGGAACTGCAGCGTACGCACGCGACCGCCACGCTGATCGCGGCGGTCGACCTGGGCCTGCCTGGCGGGGCCGACGAACTGGCGCGGCGCATCGAGCACGCCGGCATCGAGCCGAAGGTGCTGGTCAACAACGCCGGCATCGGGTTGTTCGGCGATTTCGCCGACGCCGATCCGGTGCAGACGCGGGAAATGGTCGAGCTCAACGTGGCCGCGCCGACCCGGCTCACCCGCCTGCTGCTGCCGGCGCTGCTGCGCCAGGCCCCGGCGCGGGTGCTGAACGTCGCCAGCACCGCGGCCTTCCAGCCGGGGCCGGGAATGGCGGTGTATTTCGCCAGCAAGGCCTACGTGCTGTCGCTGGGGGAGGCGCTGGATGCCGAACTCGCGCCGCGCGGGGTGCGGGTGACGACCCTGTGCCCGGGGGCGACGCGAACCGACTTCGGCGCTCGCGCGCGCGGCGAGCGCTCGGCGCTGTTCGCCGCCGAGATGGCCAGCGCGGCCGCGGTGGCGCGCCATGGCGTGCGGGCGATGGAACGCGGGCAGCGGCTGGCCATCCACGGCCTGCTCAACCGCCTGCTGGCCTTCGGGGTGAAGTTCACGCCCCGCCGCCTCGCCACCGCGATCGCGGCGTGGAAGATCCGTCCGCTGTGAGCCGCTGCCGCCTCAGCGCATCACCATGTGGTGGGGCAGGAACAGGGTCAGCGAGGGAAAGAAGTACAGCAGGTAGACCATCACCAGCTCGATCGCGATGAAGGGCAGGATGCCCAGCATCATGCGGGTGATGGGGATTCCCGACACCGAAGACACGGTCACCAGGTTCAGCCCGGCGGGCGGGTGGATCTGGGCGATTTCCATGTTCACCGCGATCATCACCCCGAACTGAACCGGGTCGAGCCCGATCGCGCGGGCGATGGGGAAGAAGATCGGGATGGTCAGGATGGTCATCGCCCCCGACTCGAGCACCGTGCCCAGCAGCAGGTCGGCCAGCACCATCGCGGTGAACACGGCCAGCGACCCGCCGGGCATGCCGGCGACCGCCGCGGCGATGTGCTGGGGCAACTGCAGGATGGCGCTGAAGCGGGCGAACACCGATCCGGTGCCGAAGATCAGCAGCAGCATCGACGAGGTCAGCGCGGCCGCGCGGCCGGCGCGCGCGATCTTGCGCAGGTCCAGCCGGCGCCTGAGCAGCCCCAGCGCCAGCACGTAGGCGCAGGCCACCGCGCCGGTCTCGGTGGGCGTGACCAGGCCGAAGTAGATGGAGGTGATGATGAACACCGGCAGCACGGCCACCGGCAGGCCGCGGCGCAGCACCCGCACGCGCTCGGCCCGGGTGTAGCTCGGAGCCGGCACGCGCGGTCGCGCCACCACCATCACGTACAGCGAGAACAGCAGCGCGAGCAGCAGCCCGGGCACCACGGTGGCCATGAACAGGCTGCCGATCGAGGTCTGGGTCAGCACCCCGTAGATGATCAGCGGCAGGCTCGGCGGCAGCAGGATGCCCAGCGTGCCCCCGGCCGACACCAGCACCCCGCGCAAGCGGTCGGGGTAGCCTTCGCGGGCCAGCACCGGCAGCGCGATCAGGCCGACGGTGACCGCGGTGACCGGGCTCGAACCGGTGATCCCCGCGAAGATGGCGCAGGTCAGGATCACCGCCACCCCCAGGCCGTTGGGCAGGCGGCCGATGCAGGCCTTGGCGAAATCGAACAGTTCGTCGCCCACCGCGGCTTCCTGGATGAGCATGGCGGCCAGCACGAACAGCGGGATGGTCACCAGCTCGAAGGTGTTCAGGCTCTGCCAGAGGAAGGACGTGAAGTCGGCCATGCCCTGGGTCGGTCCGAACATCAGCGCCAGGCCGGTGAAGGCCGACATGCCGATGGCGATGAAAATCGGCACGCCCAGCGCCATGAGGCCGAACATGGCCAGTGCCACCAGCAGCATCATGGCGTCCGACGGCATGGCTCAGGAATGGCTGAGGAAGCGCTCGGCGGCGTCGTCCCAGCGCGGCGGCGCCAGCAGGTGGGCGACGCCCTGCAGCAGGATGGCCACGCCGCCGATGGGCAGCGCCAGTTGCGGCCAGAACTGCGGCACCGCGAGCAGGGTGTCGGAGCGCAGGCCCTCGACCCACGAGCCGTGCGCCATGTTCCAGCCGGCGAGGGTCAGCATCAGGCCGAACGCCGCCTCCAGCGCCGCCGACAGCAGCGCCAGCGGCAGCGCCAGCCTGGGAAACTTCTGCGCCAGCAGCGAGACCCGGAAGTGGTGTCCGGTATGCAGCCCGTAGCCCGACGCGGTGAAGGCGATCATCAGGATCGCGTAGCCGGTCATCTCGAACACCCACACCGGCGGCAGCTTGAGCTGGTCCATGACCACCTCGTACAGCACGGGCAGCGGCAGCACCAGCGCCAGCAGCCCCGACGCGATGCACAGCCAGCGCGTGGCCCGCGTCAACTGCCCGGCCAGCGCCACGCGCAGGCCGCCGCCGCGCTCAGCGCTGGGCATCGAGGATCTGCTTGACCAGCGCCGGCGGATACTTGGCTTCCTGGGCGCGGGCCAGCGGCGCCAGCGCGGTCTTGAACGCCTTGTACGGTGCGCTGCCGGGCTCCAGTTCGGTGACGGTCATGCCATGCTGGTGCATTTCCCCGAGTTCGCGGCCGTAGGCGGCGACCATCGCCAGCGAGGCCTTGCGCCCCGCTTCGTGGCCGGCATCGAGCACCACCTTGCGCAGGTCCGGGGGCAAGGCTTCGAGCGAAGCCTTGTTCATCACGTAGCCGGTCATCAGGATGCCGAACAGGCCGTTGGTCGCCAGCAGGTCCTTGCCGACCTCGTACTCCTTCAGCCCGATCGCCCCCTCCAGGCCGCCGATGGCAGCCTGCACGGTGCCGCGCTGCAGCGCGGGGTAGACATCGGCCACGCCGATGGTCGACGGCGCGCCGCCCAGGGTCTGCACGATCTGCGCGGTCAGGCGGTCGAACACCCGCACCGTCCGGCCCTTGAAGGCCGCCGGCGTGCCCATCGGGGAATTCGAGACGACGACCACCGGGCCGTTGTACAGCGCGGCCAGCAGCCGCACGCCATGCCTGGACATGTCGGCGTCGAAGGCCCCGAACAGCGGGGTGCCGGGCCCGATGATGCGCTGGAAATCCTTGCCGGTGGGCGAGAAGAACACCGTGTTCAGCGCCCCGGCGGTCGGCACGATCGACGCCCAGCTGCCGAGCAGGGTCAACGCGATGTCGACCACCCGCGACTGGATCGCCGACGGCACCGCGCGCTCGTCGACCAGCGATCCGGCGGGAAAGCTCTGCACGTTGATGCGTCCGTGCGAGCCCTTGGCGACGAGCTGCTGGAACTCGGAGACGAAATCGGCGACCTGGGGGGCGTTCGGCGAACCCCAGGTAGCGAGTCGCAGGGTATATTGGCTGGAGGCCAGCGCCAGCTTCGGCACCGCCGCCGCCGCGGCCAGTCCGAGCGCGCCGCCGAGCAGGCGGCGGCGCTGCGTGGTGGGTCCTTCGCTACCGATGGGTTCGCCACTCATGCTTGTCTCCTCGACGGCGGCCGCCGCGATGCGATGGCCGCGGCGATCCTGGAATTTTGAGAAGATGTTATGATACAAGTTAGGACCATGCAACACTTGCCTCGAGCCGATGGGTGACACGGTGAAACGACCCGACCCGCCCGCGGCGGCAAGCGGGTCGGTCGAATCGACGGACGCGGTCGAACGCCAGCCCGACCTGTTGCGTCAAAGCCCGCGGGCGCTGCACGAACAGCTCACCGACCGGCTGCGCGCCGAACTCGCGGCGGGCTATCGTCCAGGCGACAGGGTTCCCACCGAAGAGCAGATCATGCGCGCCCACGGCCTGAGCCGGGTCACGGTGCGACGGGCGCTGCAGACGCTGGTCGACGAGGGGCTGCTGGTGCGCCGCCAGGGCAAGGGCACCTTCCTCGCCGGTCGCCGGCCGCGGGTGGCGCATCGCATCGACCATTTCGGGCCCTTCCTCGACGCTTTCACCGCGTCCGGGGTCGAGGTCGATGTCACGCTGCTGGACTTCCGCTGGGAGGCCGCGGGCGCGCTGCCCGGCGGCTTCGGCGCTCGCAAGGGCAAGGCGCTGGTCTACGACCGGCTGTATAGCACCGACGGCTTCGCCCACGCGCTCAACCGCATCACCCTGCCGGGGTTGCTGGGCGAGGCGGTGACCCCGCGCCACGCCGAGGCGATGGGGGTCTACCAGATCCTGCGCGAGGTGCTGGGAATCACCCCGGCGCGCGCCGAGTTCGAGATCATCAGCGAATTGCCCGACATCGCGCTGGCGCGCAGCCTGCGCATCTCGCCCAGCACGCCGCTGCTGGTCCTCGACCGCACCAGCTTCGACTCCGGCGGCCGTGCCGTCGAGCACACCCGCCACCACCTGCTGCCCGAGGTCTACAGGCTGGTGTTCGACATCGACCCGCGCCAGCGACCGGTCGCCGCGGCGGCGCGCCCCGCCAGGGCCGGCGCTACACTGCCGCGACGATGAGCCTGCTGTTGTTCAAGGTCGCCGTGACGCCGCTGCTGGTGGTCGCCGCCACGCTGCTGCAGCGCCGCTTCGGCGGCGCGGTCGGAGGCCTGTTCACCGGCCTGCCGGTGACCTCGGCGCCGCTGTCGTTGTTCCTGGCGCTGCAATACGGGGCCTCGTTCGCCGCCCGCGCGGCGGTCGCCACGCTGCTCGGCCTGGCCGCGATGGCGGGTTTCTGCGCCGCCTACGCCCGCATGGCGCGGGTCACGCGCTGGTTGCCGGCGCTGCTGGTCGCGGCGGCGGCGAGCGGCGTGCTGTTCGCGGTCGTTTCGCAGGTGCCGCAGCGCCCGGGACTGGCCGCCGCGGTGGTGTTCCCGGTGCTGCTCGGCGTGGTGCTGCTGATCGGACGCCCGCTGCCTGCGCAGGCCACGCCCAACCCCTGGTGGGACCTGCCCGCCCGTTCGGCCTTCGCGCTGAGCGCGGTACTGGCGATCACCGCCGCAGCCAACCACCTCGGCCCGACGTGGACCGGACTGCTGGCCACGCTGCCGGTGCTGTCGGCGATCATGGGCTCGTTCACCCACCGCATCGCCGGCGCCGAGGCCGCTCGTTCGCTGCTGCGGGGAATCGTCGTCGGCGCCCTCGGCGCAGCCAGCTTCAACCTGGTGGTCGCGCTGTCGGTGCAGCGCACCGCGGTCGCCTGGGCCTACGCATCGGCCGGTCTGTGCGCGCTGGCGGCGGCCGCCGCAGGCCACGCCGCCTTCGGCGCCGGCTGGCCGCCGCGACCCGGCTGGCGCGCTGCCGTGCAGAGGTTGCGGGAGCGCTGATGGACCACGCGATCGTGACTTGCAGCGTCGAGCGCCATGCCGATGCGATCCGCGACATCCTCAACGAGGCGATCGCCCATTCGACCGCGCTGTACGACTACCAGCCGCGCAGCGAGCAGAGCATGCGCGCCTGGTTCGAGGCCAAGCGCGCGGGCGGCTACCCGGTGCTGGGGGTCGAGGACCACGCGGGAACCCTGCTGGGATTCGGCAGCTACGGCAGCTTTCGCGCCTGGCCGGCCTACAAGTACACGGTCGAGCATTCGGTGTACGTGCATCGCGACCATCGCGGCCGCGGACTGGGCGAACTGCTGATGCGCGAACTCATCGCCAGCGCCAGGCGCGACGACCTGCACGCGCTGATCGGCGGCATCGACGCCGCCAACTCCGCCAGCATCGCGCTGCACCAGCGGCTGGGTTTCCGCCACGTCGGCACCCTGCCGCAAGTCGGCTTCAAGTTCGGGCGCTGGCTCGACCTGGCCTTCTACCAGCTGCTGCTGGATACCCCGCGCAACCCGGTCGACGGCTAGTCCGCTGCGTCGGGGCCCCGCTCGGTGGACCGGACCCTCGTTCAGGCGGCGTCGGCCAGCCGCTGCGCGACCTGCGCCGACGACAGCGGCATGCCGTACCAGTAGCCCTGGGCATAGTCGCAGCCCAGGTCGGAGGTGATGGTCGCCTCGGCGGGTCCCTCGACGCCCTCGGCGACCACCTTCATGCGCAACTGGTGGGCCATCTCGACGATCGAGGTCGTGATCGTCCGGTGGCGTTCGCTGTGCGCCAGGCAGCGGGTCAGCGAGCGGTCGAGCTTGAGGGTGTCGAGCTGGAACTGGCCGAGCATCGCCAGGTTGGAATAGCCGCTGCCGAAGTCGTCCAGCGCCAGCCGGAAGCCGGCATCCCCGAGCAGCCGCAGGTGGCGCGCCACCTGGTCCGGGCGCTGGGTCATCACCCTCTCGGTGATCTCCAGGGTCAGCGCATGCGCCGGCAGGCCGATGCCCTGCAGGTACTGCACCCACAGCTGCAGGGTCGAGCGAGACGCCAGTTGCAGCGGCGACACGTTGACCGCGATGCGCACCGGCTGGCCGCTGGCCCGCCGCAGCCGCAGGCACTCGTCGGCCGCGGTGCGGAACACCCAGTCGCCTATGTGCAGGATCTGCCCGTTGTCCTCGGCCAGCGCGATGAAGGAGTCGGGCGCCACCGCGCCCAGCCGCGGGTGCTGCCAGCGCAGCAGCGCCTCGAACTGCGGAGGCCCGCCGTCGGGCATGCGCAGGATCGGCTGGTAGACCAGCCGGAACTGCCCGCGCTGCAGCGCCCGCCCGAGTTCGCCCTCGAATCCGCGCTGCGCGCCGCGCCCCGCCGCCACCGCGGAGACGCCGCAGACGCGCGGGCGCGGGGCGTCGGCGCACGCGCGCGGGCCGCGCTGCGCGCCGCGGGTCGCCAGCGGGCGCGGCTGGCGCATCAGTGGTCGCCCTGCGACGGCTGGTCGCCCTGCTGGCTGTTGCGGCTGGACTCCGAGAGCTGGGAAAGCAGGTTGCCCTGGATGTTCAGGATCGCGTTGCCCTGGCTGGTCGACGCCGACGCAGGCGACAGCACCACCGAGCGGCTGCCCAGCACGTAGTAGGCGCTGCCGGTGATCGCGGTGCCCGCGGTGGTGGCCGAGTTGGTGGTGATGGTGGGCGGGGTCAGCGTCACGTTGTCGGCCTGCATCACGTAGGGCGCCGCAGTCGGCGTCGTGGCCTCGCTCCACACCACCGTGCCGCTGGGCTGGCCGGCCTGGCCCAGGCTCGCGCCCTGCATGTTGAACACCCAGCCGTCGTGGTCCTCGTTGAACTGGTTGTAGGTCGAAGCCGCGGTGACCATGGTCCACGAGGTCGACGCGCTGCCCGCCGTCGGAGCCACGCATTCGGCCAGCGAGCCGAGCGCATCGTCGGAGTGCGTGCCCTGCGGGAAGACCGTGTTGAGGTCGAAGCGCAGCGCGAGCTGGCCGGTGGCGCAGCCCTTGATCCCGCTGTCTTCCGAACCCATTCCGGTGGGCGCTCCGGAGGCTGTCCAGTAGGCGTTCCAGCTCGGCGCGGCCGCGGCGCCGCCGGCAGCCACCGGCACCAGGTCGGCGTTGAACAGGGTCAGCGCCTGGTTGGCCGTGTTGATCCCGCCGCCTTGCACGCCGTAGGCCTGCTGGCCGCTGCTCAGCGCGGTGGGCAGCGAGCCGACCTTGGCGCGCAGCTGGTAGACATTGCCGTTGCCGTCCTTGACCTGCAGGCTCAGCAGGTTGCCGTACAGCGTGCCCGACACCTTGTTGTCCCCCGAGGTCACGTTGCCGGAGGCATCGACCTGGATGGTGTCGTCGACGAACACCTCGGCCGGGTTGGCGGTGGAAGTGGTCGTGCCGCCGGGGGTGCTGCCGGCCACGGTGTTGATGGTCTGCAGCACCGTGGTCTCGGCGATCACCGACTGCAGCTGGTAGCTGCCCGGCACCACCGCCTGCACGTTGGCCTCGATCAGGTCGCCGAGATCGAGTTCGGGGGCGAAGCGCGAATCGGCCAGGATGGCCATCTGCAACGCGGGCAGCGCCGAGCAGCTGCCGCCGAGGTACGCGGCGGCGGTCGCCAGCGTGGTCGACGCGGTGTTGGTCGAGCTGAGCTTGGCGTTCTGCGCGATCTGCAGCGCCAGGTCGCTGGTCGAGCCGATCGGTTGGGCGGGGGTGCACAGGTTGTCGCCGACCGCCTTCACCGCGGCCGCGATGGCCAGGATGTCGTTGCGGTAGGTCGACAGGGTCAGCGCGTAGGCGGCCGGGGTCAGCGCGGCGAAGCTGTTGTTGTTGGTCGCCGCGTACACCGCCAGCGCCGCGGTGGTCACCGGGCTGATGTCCAGGTCGGGCAGGTTGGAGGTGGTCAGCGCGCCCACCGCCGCCAGCGCGTCGGACTGCCCGAGGTAGCTGGCCAGTTCCAGTGGGGTCGTGCCGGCGCCCGCCGGGGCCGCGGCGTTGGCGAAGATCGGCACCCCGGTGCCGCTGGGCAGGTTCACCGTGACCGTGAAGCCGCCCTGGGAGTTGGCGGTGATGTTGCCGATCGACTGGCCGCCGTCGGCCAGCGGGGCACCGGCGGTGAAGGTGATGATGGCGCCGGCGATCGGGGCGTCGATCGCGGCGCCGCTGAACGAGGCCGGCGTGGCGCTCGACACCGGGCCGCCGCCTCCTCCGCCGCCGCAGCCGGCCAGCGCGAGGGCGACCGCTGCCGCGGCCGGAAGCAGGGCAAAACGCAGGCGAAGGGGATGAGATCGGTGTTGCATCATGGACTCCCTGGGATCGGTGGAGGGCAACGGCGCGCCGCTCGGCTGCGCTGTTCGGGGGTGTTGCCTGGCTGCCATCATAGATGGGAAAACTTCCCAGTCAATACCTTTGCTGTTACAGTACCCCTGCCCGATCGCCGAACGCCCACGCCCCACCCGACCATGGCGCGCCCCGCCACACCGTTGTCACCGAAGCCGAGCCCGGCACGGGCCGCGGCCGCCTCGGGCGATGTGCTGCAGGCGTGGTCGCGGGTGCAGGCGCCGCTGTGCCGGCTGCTGCTCGACGCCGGAATCGACTATCCCCGGGCCAGCGCCGAGCTGCGGCGGATCTTCCTGCAGCAGGCGCACGACCAGATGGTGCGCAGCGGCGCTGCCGACACCGATTCGACGCTCAGCCTGCTCTCGGGAGTGCACCGCAAGGAAGTGCGGCAGTGGCGCGCGCAGGCGCGGCGAGCCGACGGCCAGGCCGCGATTCCTGTCAGCTCGCAGGTGTACGCCCGCTGGAGCGCGCTGCCCGGCTACCGCGATCGCAGGCGCCGCCCCAAGGCGCTGCGGCGGCTGGGCCCGGCGCCGTCCTTCGAGGCGCTGGCGCGCGAAGTGACCCAGGACATCCACCCGTTCAGCGTGCTGCAGGAAATGGCCCGCCTGGGGCTGGTCGAGCTCAGCCTGCGCAAGGGGGTCGAATACGTGGTGCCCAGGCACGACGGCTACATTCCCCACGGCGACCTGAAGCAACTCATCGAACTGTTCGGAATGAACCTGGCCGACCACGCCGCGGCTGCGGTGGCCAACCTGGGACCCGATTCCCCCAGGCTGGAGCAAAGCGTGTTCGCCGACGGACTCAGCCAGGCCTCGATGGCCCGGCTGGCCGACCTGGCGCGCGAACTGTGGGCGCAAAGCCGCGACCGCATGGTCGCCGAGGCCCTACGATGCCTGGAAAGCGACCGCGCCGACCGCGCGGCCCATGGCCGCATGCGCTTCGGCGCCTACTACTGGAACGACCCGGATGCCCGCGCGCCCGCGCCGCCCCGGCGGCGGCCGAAGGCAGCCGCCCGCGACGCAGGCAAAAGCCCATCACGCCCATCGAAGGAACGGTTGTGAGCAAAGCCCTTGTGAACAGCGCCTTGCGCGCGGTCCTGCTGGCGGCCGCGGCGGGCCTGGCCTTGTCCCTCGGCTCCTGCGGGGGCGGCGCCGCGGTCGCGCTGGTCGGTGGCGGAGTCGGCACCGGCGGCACCGGTATGACCTTCGGCACGGTGATCGGCCTGGGCAGCGTGATCGTCGACGGCACCACCTACAGCAGTTCCACGCCCAGCTACTACACCGCCTCCGGCAGCGCCGATGCGGTGCCGACGACCTCGCAGTCGCTGGAGCTCGGAGCGCGCGTCGACCTGACGCAGATCGACTCGTCCAACCAGCCGCAGACGCTGCTGATCCAACCGGAGGTCAACGGGCCGGTGAGTGCGGTCGACGTGAACAACGGCGCGCTGACGGTCGACGGCGAGCGCGTGCTGGTCAACACCGACCCGGCCAAGGGACCGGTGACCTTCTACTCGGGCTTCACCGGACTGTCGGGAAGCACCCCGGTGTCGGTGGGCACCATGGCCGAGGTGCACGGCGCCTACGGCGAGGACGGCAGCGGGCCGTACATCTGGGCCACGCTGATCGAGCAGCTGCCGTCGACCACCACGCTGACGCGGCTGACCGGGGTGGTCTCCAACCTGGGCGCGAATGCCTTCGACGTCGGCACCGCCACGGTGCCGCTGGCCGGCACCACCATCCAGCCCGCCGGAACGACCCTGGCCGACGGCGACCTGGTGTACGCGGCCGACAACGCCGGCACCTGGACCGTGACGGTGCACGGCCTGGGCACGACGACCGCGGCGGTGCAGGTCGCCGGCGTGGTGTATTCGCGCAGCGCCAACGGCTTCATGCTGTCGGGAATTCCGGTCGACACGACGGCGATGACCGCGGTGCCGGCGCTGGTCCAGGGCGAATACGCGGTGGTCAGCGGAGTGGGCGACGGCCACGGCACGCTGGTCGCCCACCAGATCACCGTCTACTCGGCGTCCAGCCCGGCCGTGGTCGAGCTGCACGGAACCATCACCGGCTTCGTCGGCACCGGCAACTTCCAGGTGCGCGGGGTTCCGGTCGACGCGTCGGTGTTCTGCGGCAACCCGGCGAACACCGCGACCTGCGGGTTGCTCGGCAACGGGGCCTATGTCGACGTCACCGGCCCGACGACCCAGGCCCAGGTCACCGCATCGCCCGGCAACGTGATCTCCGCCAGCAGCGTGCAGGTGCGCTCCTCGGTGCCCAGCGGCGAGACGGTCGACATGGAGGGGACGGTGCAAGGCAGCCCCGTCAACGGCCAGTTCGTCCTGAACTGGCAGACCGACCAGGCCAACCCGACCCAGGTGAATGTCACCATCGCCGCCAACGCGGCCTACTCCAACGGCGGCGCGAGCAACCTCGTCGCCAACGCGCCGGTGGAAATCGAAGGCGTCTACCAGGGTGGCAGCGTGACCGCCTACACCATCAACTTCCTGCCGTCGGGCTCGGGCAGCGGCCAGACGCAGGACGTCTCGGGCCGGGTGTACGACTGGAGCCAGGGCAGCAACCTGACCACCACGCAAGGCGTCGCGACAACAGTCTCGACCTTCATGCTGTCGGGCAACACCCTGACCATCCCGGTGGGCACGACCATCCCGGCCGGCTTCGGCGACGGGGTCAAGGTCGAGGTAACCTTCGACCCCACCACCGGGAACGTGCAGACGATCTCGCTGGACAACTGATTGACCGCACGATGAACCAGCGCCTGCCGGACGACATGGCCGACGATCCCTGGGCCGACTGGCTGCTCGACTCGCGCAGCGCCGGCGACCCGCAGTACGAGTTGCGCATCCAGGCGCGGGTCGCGCAGTTCGTCGAGCGCGCGCTGCAGCCGCTGCTGCTGCACCAGGGAGCCAGCCTGCTGGACTTCGGCTGCGGCGACGGCGCGCTGGGCCTGCGCGCGCTGCAGCGCTGGCCGGCGGTGCAGGTCGTGTTCGCCGACACCTCGGCCGAATTGCTGCGGCGCGCCAGCGAGCGCGCGCAGGCCGCCGGGATGTACCCGCGTTGCCGCTTCGTGCTGCTCGACGGCAGCGGCCTGGCCGGCGTGGCCGACCAGAGCCTGGACGCGGTGGCGACGCGCGCTGCGCTGGCCTATGTGCCCGACAAGCCGCTGGCGCTGGCCGAATTCCATCGCGTGCTGCGCCCGGGCTCGACGCTGTCGCTGGCCGAGCCGGTGTTCCGCGACGAGGCGCTGGCGTCGTGCGCCGAGCGCAGCGCGCTGGATGCGGCCGGCGATGGCGGCGATGGCGGCGAGGCGGCGCGGCTGCTCGGCCTGCTGCACCGATGGCGCGCCCGCCAGTTCCCCGATACCCCGGAGGAACTGGCCGCGTGCAGCCACTGCAATTTTTCCGAGCGCGACCTGTACGCCTGGGCGCTGGCCGCCGGCTTCGCCCACGCGCACCTGGAGTTGCACATCGACTGCGGGCCCAGCCTGGCGCCCGACTGGGACAGTTTCGCCCGCCATACCCCGCACCCCTTCGCGACCAGCCTGCGCGACGTGCTCGACTGGGAATGCACCCCGCAGGAAGCCGAGCTGCTCGAAGGCCTGCTGCGCCGGACCTGGGAGCAGGGCCAGATGAACGCGGTCGAGCGCATGGCCTACCTGGTCGCGCGCAGGCCCTGATGCTCCGACACCCGGACTAAGTCGAGCCTAAGTCGAGGCGACTAGGCTGGGGTTCCCTGCAACGGAACCCCGACATGACCGCTGCCCCCGAAGCGCCGCGCCGGCGCGCGACGCAGCCCCTGCTCGCGCGCTTCGTGCTGCGCGCCCGCGAACAGCGCCTGCGCGCCAGGCGGCTGAGCAGCGCGGCCAGCCTGGCCGCGCTGCTGCTGGCGCTCGGCGGCTGCGCCGGCTACGCGCCGCGCCCGCTGGCGCGCGGCGCCGATTCGGCGCACGCGCTGGCGCAACTGCAGGTCGATCCGCGCAGCATCCCGCTGCCGCGGCTGGCGAGCCAGTCGATCGACCCGCGGCGTCCGCTGGACATGGCCGAGGTGGCCGCGCTGGCGGTGCTCAACAACCCGCGGCTGCGCGTCGAGCGCGATCGCCTCGGCGTGGCGCACGCCCAGGCCTTCGCCGCCGGCCTGCTGCCCGATCCGCGCTTGGCGACCTCGCGCGACTACCCGGGAAACAGCGCCGGCGCGACCAGCACGGCCTTCAGCTACGGGCTGGATTTCGACCTCGGCAGCCTGCTCACCCGCCCGGCCGCGCAGGCCGCAGCGCGCGCCCATGTGCACAGCGTCGACCTGCAGCTGCTGTGGCAGGAGTGGCAGACGGCCTCGCAGGCCCAGCTGCTCTACACCCGGCTGGTCGGGCTGCGCCGGCAGCAGCGACTGTTGCGCGCGGAGCTGGCGCTGGCGCGACTGCAGCTCGAGCGCAGCCGCGCCGCGGCGGCCGCCGGCAACCTGCCGCGCACCGACGCCGACGCCCGTCTGGTGGCCGTGCAGGCGATCGAGCAGCGCATCGCGAGCGGGCAGCGCAGCGGCCTGGCCTGGCAGTCGCAGCTGCACGCCCTGCTCGGCCTCGACGCCGCGGTGCCGCTGCGACTGGGCCGGCTGCCGCGCCTTCCGGTGCACGCCGCGCGCCAGGCGCGCGCCGCGCTGGCGCGGCTGGCCGACATCCGGCCCGACCTGCGCGCGCTGCGCGCCGGCTACGCGAGCCAGCAACAGGCGCTGCGTGAAGCCGTGCTGGCGCAGTTCCCGTCGATCAGCGTGGGCTTCACCCGCGCCCGCGACACCACGGACGTCAACACCATCGGCTTCGGCGTCAGTTTCAACCTGCCGCTGTTCAACGGCGCCCGCGGGCGCATCGCCGTGCAGCGAGCGACCCGCCGCGAGCTGTACGACGCCTACCAGGTGCGGCTCGACCAGGCACACGCGGAAGTCGACCAGGCGCTGCGCGAGCTGGCGCTGCTGCGCCGCCGGCGGCTGCAGCTGCGTGCCGGCCTGCCGGCGCTGCGCGCCGCCTCGCGCGACGCCCGCGGCGCGCTGCGCCGCGGCGACATCACGCTGCCGCAGGCGCTGGCGCAGCGCCAGGCGCTGCTGGAGCAGCGCCTGGCCTTGCAGCGAGTCGAGGAGCAGCGAGTCGAGCAGGCCGTGACCCTCGACCTGCTCACCGGCTCGGGCCTGTACGACCCGGCGCCGTCGACTGCCGCAGCGAAGCCGGCGCGGCGCGACGGCGTGCCTGCCCGATCCACCGCATCGCCGTCCCGATCATGACCCTTCGTTCGACGCCCCGGCTGCGCCCCCTGCTGCGGCAGCCACCTCGTGGTGGCCGTGGTGGCCGCGCGCGCGCGGCCGCCTGGCTGCTGCCCCTGGCCCTCGCGCTGGCGCCCGCGCCGCCGGCCGCGCGGGCGGCGCAGGCCGAGCCGACGGTCTCGGCGCTGGTGCGCGTGCAGGCGCTGCGCCAGGGAGAACTCACGCGCAGTGTCGACGCCGTGGGCAGCGTGCACACCGCCAGCGGGCGCACGCTGCAGATCAGCCTGGCGCGCGCGGTGGTCGTGCGCCGGGTGTGGGTGCGCGCCGGGCAGGCGGTGCGGCGCGGCCAGGCGCTGATCGAGGTCGCCGGGTCGGCCGCCGACCGCGCCGCCTACCTGCACGCCCGCGATGCCTTGCGCTACGCCCGCGCGGACCTGCTCCGGCTGCGCTCGCTGGCGCGCCAGCAGCTGGCCACCGGCGCGCAGCTCGACGCCGCGCGCAAGGCCGTCGGCGATGCCGCCGCGGCGCTGGCCGCAGCGCGCGCCCAGGGCCTGGGAACTCCCGTGCAGACCCTCGACGCCCCGTTCGACGGGGTGGTCGACACCGTGCCGGCGGCTCCGGGCACGCGGCTCGCCGCGGGCGCGGTCGCGCTGACCCTGGCACCCAGCGCCGGGTTGCAGGCGGTGGTCGGCATCGATCCGCGCCAGGCCGCGCAGCTGCGCCCGGGCGCCAGCGTGGAACTGCACGCGGTGTTCGACCCGCGGCTGCGCGCCCGCGCCACGCTGCTGGCGGTCGCGGCGCGGGTCGACCCCGCCACCGGGCGGGTCGACGCCGAGCTGGCGCTGCCGGCGTCGGCGCGATGGCCGATCCCCGGACTCGCGGTGCAGGCCCGGCTGCCGCTGCGCACCTGGCACGGCTGGGTGGTGCCGCGCCGGGCCGTGCTGCGCGACGCCTCCGGCCAGGCCTACGTGTTCCAGGACGACCGCGGGCGAGCGCGCCGCGTCGACGTGGCCATCGAGGCCGAACAGGGCGAGCGCAGCGTGATCACCGGGTCGCTGCGACCGGCGCTGCCGCTGGTCGTGCTGGGCAACTACGAGCTGCACGACGGCATGGCGCTGCGCACGCGGGACGCGGCTGCACGCGCAGCCGGCCAGCCGCGATGAACGCGTCGCTCGGGTTGCAAAGGCACCGCCGCTCGGTGCTGTTCCTGCTGCTGCTGCTGGCCGCCGGGGGCATCCTCGCCGCCTTCAAGCTGCCGGTGGGCCTGTTCCCCAATGTCAGCTTCCCGCGCGTGGTCGTCGAGGTCGATGCCGGGGTGCGGCCGACGCGGGAGATGGTGCTGCAGGTCACCCAGCCACTGGAGGAGGCGATCCGCCGCGTGCCCGGCGTGGTCACGGTCCGCTCGAAGACCAGCCGCGGCGCGGCCGACATCTACGTCACCTTCCACTGGGGCGACGACATGAGCCTGGCGGCGGTCCAGGTCAACGAGGCCGCCAACCAGGTGCTGCCGACGCTGCCGCCGGGAACCACCATCCGCAGCAAGCGCATGGACCCGACGGTCGACCCGATCATCGCCTACAGCCTGACCTCGGCCACCCTCACGCCGGTGCAGCTGTACGACCTGGCGCAGCTCGAACTGCGCCCGCTGCTGTCGGGTATCGACGGCGTCGGCCGCGTGCAGGTGCAGGGGGGCGAACAGGAGGAGTACCACGTGGTCGTCGACCCGGCGCGGCTGCAGGCGCTGAACCTGAGCCTGGGCGACGTCGAGCGCACGCTGTCGCAGGGCAACGGCGTGGCCGCGCTGGGACACCTGCAGGACCGCTACAAGCTGCTGCTCGCGCTGGCCGACTCGAGGCTGCACGACGCCGGGCAGATCGGCGAGCTGGTCGTGCGCGCCACCCCGTCCGGGGTGGTGCGCCTGCGCGACGTGGCCAGGGTGCTGCGCAGCACCGCGCCGCAATGGACCACCGTGACCGCCGACGGCAAGCCCGCGGTGCTGCTGAACATCTACCAGCAGCCAGGTGGCAACAGCGTGAAGATCGCCGGCGAGGTTCGCCGGCTGCTGGCCTCCACCCCGCTGCCGCGCGGCGTCAGGCTGGCCAACTGGTACGACCAGAGCCGCCTGGTCGTGGCCTCGGCGCTCAGCGTGCGCGACGCCATCCTGATCGGCGTCGTGCTGGCCGGGCTGGTGCTGCTGCTGTTCCTGCGCAGCCTGAAGATCACCCTGATCGCGATGATCACCGTGCCGGCCGTGCTGTCCGCGACGGTGGTGCTGATGTACGCGCTGGGCATGAGCTTCAACATCATGACCCTGGGCGGCATGGCGGCGGCGGTCGGGCTGGTGATCGACGACGCGATCGTGATGAGCGAACACATCGTGCGCCGGCTCGGCGAGCGGGGTCCGCGCGCGGCCGCGCAGCAGGACCGCCGGCACAGCGGGGTCATGCACGCGGCCATGGAATTCTTCCAGCCGCTGGCCGGGTCGAGCGCATCGACGGTGGTGATCTTCGTGCCCCTGGCCTTCCTGTCGGGGGTCACCGGGGCCTTCTTCAAGGCGCTGGCGCTGACCATGGCCGCGGCGCTGGTGATCTCGTTCTTCGTGTCGTGGCTCGCGGTGCCGCTGCTGGCCGACAGGCTGCTCGGCCGGCGCGACATCGAGCGCGAGCTCACGCGCGAGCACGGCCGCGTGCTCGGCGCCTTGCAGCGCGGCTACGCCAGGCTGCTGCCGCGCTTGCTGCGTCGGCCCTGGCTGACCCTGCTGGGCGTCGGCCCGCTGCTGCTGGCCGGCTGGATCGCCTACCACGCGGTGGGCAGCGGCTTCCTGCCGCGCATGGACGAAGGCGGCTTCGTGCTCGACTACCTGACGCCCCCCGGCACCTCGCTGACCGAGACCGACCGCCTGCTGTCGCAGATCGAGCGCATCCTGCGCGAGACGCCGCAGGTGCAGACCTTCTCGCGGCGCACCGGCCTGCAACTGGGCGGAGGCATCACCCACGCCAACGAGGGCGACTTCTTCGTGCGTCTGAAGCCCCTGCCGCGCGAGCCCATCTGGCAGGTCATGGACCAGGTGCGCGCTCGCATCCACGCGCAGGTCCCCGGAATCGACATCGACACCGCGCAGTTGATGCAGGACCTGATCGGCGACCTCACCGCGGTGCCGCAGCCGGTGGAGATCAAGATCTTCGACGACAGGCCGCGGCAACTGGCCGATCTGGCGCGCAAGACCGCCTCGGCGATCGCCAGGGTGCCGGGCATCGTCGAGGTGCGCAGCGGAATCCGCGTCGCCGGCGATGCGCTGGACATCCGGCTCGATCCGACGCGCATGGCGCTGCAGGGGGTCGATGCGCGGCAGGTGCAGGCGCAGCTGGCCGCGCTGATCGGCGGCAGCGTGGCCACGCAGATCGAACAGGGCCCGAAGATGGTGGGCGTGCGCGTGTGGGATTCGGCGTCGCTGAGGCGCACGCCGCAGTCGATCGAGGCGCTGCCGCTGCGCGCCCCCGACGGCCATGTGTTCAGGCTGGACGAGGTGGCCAGGGTGTCGGTGCTGACCGGCCAGCCCGAGATCATCCGCGAGAACCTCAAGCGCATGGCCGCGGTGACCGCGCGCATCAGCGGCCGCGACCTCGGCTCGACGGTCGCCGCGGTGAAGAGGATCATCGACGCGCCGGGCTTCTACCCGCCCGGGGTCTACATCCAGCTCGGCGGCCTGTACAAGCAGCAGCGCATCGCGTTTCGCGGGCTGCTGCAGGTGCTGGCCGCGGCGGTGCTGCTGGTGTTCCTGCTGCTGCTGTTCCTGTACGAGCGCTTTCGCGTCGCGCTGAGCATCCTGGCGATGCCGCTGCTGGCGCTGCCCGCGGTGTTCGTCGGGCTGTGGGTCGGCGGCGTGGAGCTCAACATCTCGGCGATGATGGGCATGACCATGATCGTGGGCATTGTCACCGAGGTGGCCATCTTCTACTTCAGCGAGGTCAAGGATCTGCAGAGGCAGACCCCGGACATCGCGCTGCACGACGCGCTGGTGCAGGCCGGGGTGAACCGCATGCGCCCGATCGCCATGACCACCATCGCCGCCATCCTGACGCTGCTGCCGCTGGCGCTGGCCATCGGCCAGGGCTCGGCGATGCAGCAGCCGCTGGCGGTGGCCATCATCGCCGGGCTGGCGGTACAGTTGCCGCTGGTACTGCTGGTCATGCCTGCGCTGTTCGCCAGGCTGGGCGGCAATCTGGCGGAGGAACTGCGAGGCCCGCGAGCGCTGGAGATCGGCGATGAGGATCCTGCTGGTTGAGGACGACCGCATGCTGGGCGCGGCAACCCAGCAGGCGCTGCGCGACGCCACCCATGCGGTGGACTGGGTGCTCGACGGCGATGCCGCGCTGGCCGCGGTGCAGTCGACGCCCTACGAAGTGCTGCTGCTCGACCTCGGGCTGCCCAGGCGCGACGGCCTGGGCGTGCTGCAGGCGGTGCGGCGTGCCGGCTACAACCTTCCGGTGATCATCGTCACGGCCCGCGACGGCGTAGACGATCGCATCCGCGGCCTGGACCTCGGCGCCGACGACTACCTGATCAAGCCCTTCGACGTCGGCGAGCTGCTGGCCCGCTTGCGCGCGGTGGCGCGGCGCAAGGGCGGCCAGGCGCAGGCCGTGCTGAGCAACGGCGCGGTCAGCCTGGACCCGGCGACCCGCATGGCCAGCTACCGCGGCACCACGGTGCGCCTGACCGCGCGCGAGTATTCGCTGATGCACGCACTGCTGCTGCGCCCCGGCGCGGTGCTGTCGCGCGACGACCTGGAGAACCTGATCTACGGCTGGAACGAGGAAGTCGAGAGCAACGCGGTGGAATACCTGATCCACGGCATCCGCAAGAAGCTCGGCGCCGATGCGATCGGCAATGTGCGCGGAGTCGGCTGGGTGGTCGAGCGCCGCGGCGCGGAACCGCGGTCGCCGATGCCCGACGCATGAAGCCGCTGGCCGCGCTGCGCCACTGGGCGAGGCAATCGCTGCTGCGCCGCCTGTGGCTGTGGACCACGGTGATCGTCGTCGCGGTCGGCGTGACGACGACCGCGGTGTCCTACCTGCTGGGCTACTTCGAGGCCAATCAGCTGCAGGACGCGCAGCTGCGCCAGGTGGCCGCGCTGGTGCGCGGCGGCGTGCAGTTGCCCTCCGGCGTGCTGGTTCCGGGCGATGGCGAAATCGACCGCGACGCGCGCATTGTCGTGCAGCGCCTGGGCGCGCCCGGCGGGCTGGCGCTGCCGCTGCGGCTGGGTCCCGGCATGCACGTGGTGCGCGCCTCCGGCCACCGCTGGCGGGTCTACGTGCGCGCCGACCCGGCCGGCGCGATCGCGGTCGCGCAACGCACCGACCTGCGCTCGGACGCGGCCATCGCCAGCGCGCAGCGCACCTTGTTCCCGCTGCTGTCGCTGATCCCGCTGCTGGCGCTGCTGGCGGCGGTGGTGGTGCGGCGCGCGCTGCGCCCGCTGCTGCGCCTGGCCGCCCGCGTCGACGCCGCCGACGGGCTGCGGCTGGACGCGCTGCCGACCGCCGAGGTGCCGCGCGAACTGCGCCCCTTCGTCGCCTCGATCAACGGCCTGCTGGCGCGGCTGGGCGCGCTGGTCGAGCGCGAGCGCCGCTTCGTCGCCGATGCCGCGCACGAACTGCGCACCCCCATCGCCGCGCTCACGCTGCAGGCGCAGAACCTCGAGCACCTCGATCTGGGGGCCGAGGCGCGCGAACGCCTGCGCGGGCTGCAGGCCGGTCTGACGCGAACGCGCTCGGTGGTCGAGCAGTTGCTCAGCCTGGCGCGCGCCCAGTCCGACCCGGCCGGCAGGCGCGAACGGGTCGATCCCGGCCGGGTGCTGCGCGAGGTGCTGGAGGACCTGCTGCCGCTGGCGCAGGCGCGGCGCATCGACCTGGGGATCGACCGCAACGCGGGGCAGCCGATCCTGGCCGACCGCACCCAGCTCTACACCCTGCTGCGCAACGCGGTCGACAACGCGCTGCGCTATACCCCGCACGGCGGCCGCGTCGACCTGGGCAGCTGCACCACCCGCGAGCCCGACGGCTCGCAGTGGACCCATATCGACATCGAGGACGACGGCCCGGGAATCCCCGATGCGCTGATCGAACGCGCCTTCGAGCCCTTCAACCGGCTGCAGCGCGACAGCGACGAAGGCGGCAGCGGCCTCGGGCTGGCGATCATGAGCAACATCGCCGCCAACCTCGGCGGCAGGCTGAGCCTGGCCAACCGCGAGGGCGCGGGGCTGCGCGTGCGCTACAGCCAGCGCTGCGCCGAGGCGCCCGGCGCGAGCCCACCGCCGGATGGGCGGCGGGATTAAGCTTGCACAGGTTGCGCGGCCCGTCGCGTCGCGCCGCAGCCCAGGATTCGTGATGACCTCTCCCAGCTACCTGTGGACACCGCCCGAACCCGCCTCGGTGGCCGTGCAGGGCCTCGCCGCCCGCTTTCCGGTGCAGCGGCTGTTTTTCGTCGGCCGCAACTACCGCGCCCATGCCGCCGAGATGGGGCGCCCGGTCGACCCGCGGCGTGACCGCCCGTTCTACTTCACCAAGTCGCCGACCGCGCTGCTGGCCTCGGGATCGCGCGCGCCGTATCCCCAGGCGACCTCGAACTACCAGCACGAAATGGAACTGGTGGTCGCCCTCGGCGAGGGCGGATCGGAAGTGGCGGCCGAGCAGGCGTCGCGCCTGATCTACGGCTACGCCTGCGGGCTGGACATGACCCGGCGCGACCTGCAGCTGGCGGCGCGCGACCAGGGCAAGCCGTGGGACACCGCGAAGGATTGCGAGGATTCGGCGGTGATCTCGCCGATCGTGCCGATGCCCGGCCGGGTGCTCGAGCGCGGGCGCATCGAACTGCGCCTGGACGGTACGACGCGCCAGGATTCGGACCTTTCGCAAATGATCTGGGGGGTGCGCGAACTCATCGCCGACCTGTCCACGCTGTACCACCTGCGCGCCGGCGACCTGATCTACACCGGCACTCCCGAGGGCGTCGGCGCGGTGCTGGCGGGCCAGCTGATCGAAGGCAGCATCGAAGGGATCGGCGAGGTCCGCCTGCAACTGGAGGCGCGGCGATGAAGCTCTACAACTACTTCCGCAGCGGCAGCTCGCATCGCCTGCGCATCGCGCTGGCGCTGAAGTCGCTGGAGCCGCAATACGTGGCGGTCGACCTGCTGCACGACGAGCAATTCTCGGCGCACTACCGCGCGCTCAATCCCCAGGGGCTGGTGCCGGCGCTGGAAGTCGACGGCCAGGTGCTGATCCAGTCGCCGGCGATCATCGAATGGCTGGAGGAACGCTACCCGCAGCCGCCGCTGCTGCCGCGCGACCCGCTGCAGCGCGCCAGGGTGCGGGCGCTGGCCGCGATCATCGGCTGCGACGTGCACCCGCTGCACAACCGGCGGGTGCTGGATTACCTCAAGAGCGAGTTGCACTGCGACACCCCGGCGTTGAATGCCTGGGCCGGGCGCTGGATCGGCGCCGCCTTCGACGCCATCGAGCAGATGCTGGCGGCCGAAGCTTCGCGCGGGCGGCTTTGCTTCGGCGATGCGCCCAGCCTGGCCGACGTCTACCTGGTGCCGCAGATGACCTCCGCCCGGCGCTTCGGGGTCGACCTGGCGCGCTGGCCGCGGCTGCTCGACATCGAGGCGGCCTGCCTGGAGATCCCGGCGTTCGCCCGGGCCGCGCCGGCCGCGCAACCCGACGCGCCGCGCTGAGCCCGCAGCGCCGGCATGGCCTGCTGTTGTTGCGTGTTGTCACAATCTGCGATATTCGATACAAAAGTGCGTCAACGGCCCGAGCGGGAGTCGCGTTTGGCGATGGGGAGGTTTATGCTCCTCGGGGGGTTGTTGCGCGCTTGGCCGGTCAGGCCCACCCGTTTCGTGTTGTCGGGGCCGTCGTGCGACGTTCCCTAGCTTGTTGCCTCGCATACCCAACCATTCATTCCTAATCAAGGGGATTCTGATGAAGCGTCACCTGTTGTCCACCGCTCCGGCCGTGCTGGTGCTGGCCGTGCTCGGTACCCTGGGCGGCTGCGCCTCCAGCAGCAAGCCGAATGCCCCGATGCAGGCTGCCACCCAGCCGAGCGGAAACAACGCCAACGCCGCGCAAAGCAACGTCGCCGCCGTGCAGGCTCCGGTCGAGAGCAATCTCGGCCCGGCGCCCAACGTGCCCCGCAGCGTGTACTTCGCCTTCAACAAGTACAACATCGAGAGCAAGTACCGCCCGGTGATCGAGGACAACGCCCAATACCTGGTCGGCCATCCGGCGGCCCATGTGCAACTGCAGGGCAACACCGACGCCCGCGGCAGCCGCGAGTACAACCTGGCGCTGGGCCAGAAGCGTGCCGACGCGGTGATGAACGCGATGGAACTGCTGGGCGCCAAGCCCTCGCAGATGGAAGCCATCAGCTTCGGCAAGGAGCGGCCGAAGGCCATGGGCCACACCTCGGCCGACTACGCCGAGAACCGTCGCACCGACATCGTCTACCAGCGCTGAGATCCGCCGCGGCTTGCCGCGGCCCGGTGCAAGGCATGCCGCCGCGCCCGCGCGCGCCCTCCCCCGCCGGGGGCACGGGTGCGCCGGCGCGGCTTGTTCTCGCCCGCCTGCTGCAGCGCACAAGCCATCCGTGGGATAATGGCGGATGCATGCAAGCTGCAACGCCTGAGGCATGACCTATTCGGTCAAGGAAATCTTCTACACCCTGCAGGGCGAGGGCGCCCAGGCCGGCACGCCGGCCGTGTTCTGCCGCTTCGCCGGCTGCAACCTGTGGTCGGGACGTGAACAGGACCGGGAACAGGCGATCTGCAGGTTCTGCGATACCGATTTCGTCGGCACCGACGGCGATGGCGGAGGGCGCTTCGCCGACGCGATGCAGCTGGCGCAGGCCGTGGCCGCGCGCTGGCCGGCCGCGGCGCCGGGCGCGCTGTGCGTGCTCACCGGCGGCGAGCCGATGCTGCAGGTCGATGGCGAACTGATCGACTGCCTGCATCGATGCGGCATGCGCATCGCGCTGGAGACCAACGGCAGCATCGAGGTTCCCGCCGGAGTCGACTGGATTTGCGTCAGCCCGAAGGCTGGCGTTGCGCTGCGGCAACGCAGCGGAGACGAGATCAAGGTGGTCGTGCCGCAGGACGGGCTCGACCTGGACGAACTGGCCGGACTGGACTTCCGGCAACACCTGCTGCAACCGATGGATGGCCCGCGGCTGGACGAGAACACCGCCTGGGCGCTGCAGCGCTGCCTGAGCGATCCGCGCTGGCGCTTGAGCCTGCAGACCCACAAGCTGCTGGGCATCCGTTGAGTGTGGCGCTGCCGCGCAGGGCTGGCCCCCGGCCCCGCGCGAAGTCTCCCCGGGGGCGAGCGACCAACCGACCAGCCGCGCCCGACGGCGCTGCGGGCCCCTATCCCTGGAACACGACACGATGAACGAACCCGCCCAAGCGAGCCCGGCCGCGCCAGCGCAGCGCTACAGCGACCTGGCGCTGGACCCGCGACTGCTGCGCGCGGTAGCCGACATGGGCTACGAGACCCTGACCCCGATCCAGCAGCAGGCGATCCCGGTCGTGCTGGCCGGACGCGACATGATGGGCGCCGCGCAGACCGGAACCGGCAAGACCGCCGCCTTCGCGCTGCCGATCCTGCAGAGCCTGCTTCCGCTGGCCAGCACCAGCGTGTCGCCGGCGCGCCATCCGGTGCGAGCGCTGATCCTGGCGCCCACGCGCGAACTGGCCGACCAGGTCTACGCCAACGTGCACGCCTACGCCCGCCACACCCCGCTGCGCAGCGCCTGCGTGTTCGGCGGAATCGACATGGCGCCGCAGACCGCCGCGTTGCGCCAGGGGGTCGAGGTGCTGGTCGCCACTCCCGGGCGGCTGCTCGACCACCTGGAGGCGCGCAGCGTGACCCTGTCGCAGGTGCAGTTCGTGGTGCTCGACGAAGCCGACCGCATGCTCGACATCGGCTTCCTCCCCGACCTGCAGCGCATCCTGGCCTACCTGCCTGCGCAACGCACGACCCTGCTGTTCTCGGCGACCTTCTCGCCGGAGATCCGTCGCCTGGCGCAGAGCTACCTGCACGATCCGGTGACCGTCGAGGTCGCCCGGCCCAACGCCACCGCGACCAACGTCGAGCAACTCCTCTACAAGGTGGCCGAGGACCTCAAGCATGCCGCGCTGCTGCAGGTGCTGCGCGACCACGACCTGCGGCAGACCATCGTGTTCGTCAACAGCCGGCTGGGCGCGGGCCGCCTGGCGCGCATGCTGCAACGCGACGGGCTGAAGGCCCAGGCCATGCACGGCGACAAGTCGCAGGCCGAGCGCCTGGCCACCCTCGACGCCTTCAAGCGCAACGAGGTCGAGGTGCTGGTGGCCACCGACGTGGCCGCGCGCGGGCTGGACATCGTCGAGCTGCCCGGGGTGATCAACTACGACGTGCCGTTCAACGCCGAGGACTACGTGCACCGCATCGGGCGCACCGGCCGCGCCGGCGCCTCGGGACTGGCGATCACCCTGGCCTGCGAGCGCGACGGCCGCGGACTCGCCGACATCGAGAAGCTGATCAAGCGCAAGCTGGAAGCGCGTGAACTCGAGGTGCGCGCGCCGCGCCGGCTGCCGCGCGCGCCGCGCGAGTCCGGCGCCATCGAATCCTCGCCCCGCCATGCCACGGCGGCGCGCCACGCGACGAAGGACCCCTGGTTCGACAAGCCCTACGAGGCCGACCCGAATGCCCAGCCGGCCTGGGAGCAGCAGTCCCCGTCGACCGCGGCCCGCTCGGGCGCGGGCAATATCCGCTCGCGCCGCAAGGTGGCCGCGCTGCTCGGCGGCAAGCCGGCTGCGGCGGCCAAATAAGCGAGCGCCGCCGCCGCCTCAGGCGCAAGCCGGCTGGCGCTGCGCCGCGGCCTGCCGCCACGCCTGCAACCGGCCCGGCCACTGGCGCAAGGCCTGCAGCAGCAGCCGCTGCGGCGTCGCGGCGTCGACTCGCAGGCCGAGGATCGCGGCGGCATCGCGCAGCGCCTGCACCCCGGGGCGCAACGCGGCCGCGCCTTCGCTTTTCGACACCTTGCGGCCCGCGCGATCGCGCAGCAGCGGCAGGTGCAGGTAGCGCGGCGTCGGCAGGCCCAGCGCGCGCTGCAGCAGAATCTGGCGCGCGGTGGAATCGGCGAGGTCCTCGCCCCGCACGACATCGCTGACCCCCTGCGCGGCGTCGTCGACGACCACCGCCAGCTGGTAGGCCCAGTCGCCGTCGGCGCGCTTGAGGACAAAGTCGCCGACCTCGAGGTCGACCCGCTGCAGCTGCGGCCCGAGCCGCGCGCACTGCCAGCGCACGCAGGCCGCGTCGCCTGCGGGCAGCCGCATCCTCCAGGCGCGCGGCGCGCCGCGCGTGCCGTCGCGGCAGGTGCCGGGGTAGACGCGCGGTCCGGCGCTGCCGGACCGGGCTGCAGCCGCCTCGATGTCGCGACGCGAACAGCTGCACGGGTAGGCGTCGTGCTGATCGAGCAGGCGCTGCAGCGCCTGCTCGTAGAGCGCGCCGCGCACCGCCTGGTGCAGCACCACGCCATCGGGGCGCAGCCCGCAGGCCGCCAGCTGCTGCAGGATCACCCGGTCGGCGCCGGCCACGCAGCGCCGGGTGTCGACGTCCTCGATGCGCACCAGCCAGGTCCCGCCGGCGCATCGCGCGTCCAGCCACGAGCCCAGCGCGGCGACCAGCGAGCCGGCATGCAGCGGCCCGCTGGGCGAGGGGGCGAAACGTCCGACAGGGCCGGCCATCGCGACTCCCGCGAGCGCGCCGCCGACGGATGCCGGCTACAGCGGCAGGTAATGGTCCACCAGCATCGCCGCGAACAGCAGCGACAGGTAGACGATGGAATAACGGAACATCGCCCGCGCCAGCGCATCGCTGTAGCGCCGCAGCAGCTGCCACGCATAGCCGAGGAACACCCCGCCGAGCAGCAGCGCGCTGGCGGCGTAGATCAGCCCGGCGCTGTGCATCGCCCAGGGCATCAGGCTGACCGCGGTGAGCAGCACGGTGTACAGCAGGGCTTGCAGCCGGGTGTAGCGCGAGCCATGGGTCACCGGCAGCATCGGCAGCCCGGATTTGCGGTAGTCCTCGGTGCGATACAGGGCCAGCGACCAGAAGTGCGGCGGGGTCCACAGGAAGATGATCAGGAACAGGATCAGCGCCTCCGGCGAGACCGTGTTGGTCATCGCCGCCCAGCCCAGCACCGGAGGCATCGCACCCGACGCCCCGCCGATGACAATGTTCTGCGGGGTCGCCGGCTTGAGCAGCACCGTGTAGATCACCGCGTAGCCGATGAAGGTGCCGAAGGTCAGCCACATGGTCAGCGGGTTGACTTCGACGTACAGCAGCAGCATGCCCAGACCGCACAGCAGCGCGGAAAAGCCCAGGATGGGCAGCGAGCCCAGCTCGCCGGTGGCCGACGGCCGCCAGGACGTGCGGCGCATCACCGCATCGATCTTCTGCTCGACCAGGCAGTTGAACGCCGCCGCGGCGCTGGCGACCAGCCAGATGCCGACGGTCGCGAACACCAGCGGCCGCCAGTTCGGAAGTCCCGGGCGGGAAAGGAACATCCCGATCACCGCGCAGAACACGATCAGCTGCACCACCCGCGGCTTGGTCAGGGCATAGAACTGCCCGGCCAGGCGCCACGGCCCCGAGGGTTGACTGAGGCTTTCGGTTTTCATCGCTCGACTCCCAGGCCGGAGACTGCTGGCGCCGGCTGCGCGGCTTGGGTCGCCGGCGCAGCCTGCGCGACGCGCGTGCCGGAGGCGCGCCAGGCCGCCATCGTGAGCAGCAGCACCATCCACGCCGCGACGCCATTGTGGGCCACCGCCGGCAGCAGCGGATGCTGCAGCAGCACCAGGCTGGCACCCAGCGCGATCTGCAGCACCAGCGCGAAGGTCAGCCACGCGGCCAGGCTGCGCAGCGGTCGGTGGCGGGCCAGCGCCGCGGCGGCGGCCAGGATCAACGCCGACGCGACGACCGCGAACAGCCTGTGCGCCCACTGGATGGCCACCAGGCCCTGCAGGGGGATCGAGGTGCCGTCGGGCATGCGGCCGAGGTTGCGCCACATGCTGAAGCCCGCGCTCCAGTTGGCATCGGGGTGGAAGCTGCCGTTGCAGGTCGGGAAGCCCGTGCAGGCCAGCGCCGCGTAGTTGGTGCTGACCCAGCCGCCGAGGAAGATCTGCACCAGCAGCCCGCCGAGCGCCACCAGGCTGAGCACCCGTGCCGCGCTGCCGGCCGGCAGCTGCGGCGCGTCCGATCGCTGGCGCATCCAGAACCACGCCGCCAGCAGCAGCAGCACGATTCCCCCCATCAGGTGCAGGGTCACGATCAGCGGCTTGAGCAGCAGGGTCACGGTCCAGGCACCGAACATGCCCTGGACGATGACCCAGGCCAGCAGCAGCAGCGGCAGCCCGAGCCGGATCGCCTGTCGGTGCTTGCGCGCCCACAGCGCGCGCGCAGCCATCACGGTGATCAGCGCGCCGATCACCGTGGCGACGTAGCGGTGGATCATCTCCACCCAGGCCTTGAACGGGCTGACATTGCCTCCGGTTCCGCCCTCCTCGACCACCGCCTGGTGGATCTGCGCATGCGCCTGCACCGGAGTCAGCCTGCCGTAGCACCCGGGCCAGTCGGGGCATCCCAGACCGGCATCGGTCAGGCGGACGAAGGCGCCGAACATCACCAGGTCCATGGTCAGGAACACCAGCAGCGCGACCAGCCTGGGCCAGCGCATGCGCAGGCCGGCCCACACCACCAGCAGCAGGCCGACCAGCCAGACGGCCGCCTGCAGCCAGTGCAGCGAGAACAACCAGACCTCGGGGCGAGCCTGGTAGATGGTGATCAGGTTGGGGGGAAGCGGGTGGCTCATCATGCATTCCTCGCCGGCGCGGCCGGCTTGGCTTTCGGGCTGGCCGGCAGCGGCTGCAAGCGCAGCGACTTCCACGACTGGGTGTTGTACAACAACTTGCTGAAAACCCCCAACGCGCGCATGGGATCGAACCCGCTGGGGAAGCGCAGCATCAGGTTGCCCAGCGGGTCGACCAGCCACATCGGCCCCTGCAGGCTCTCGCCAGCGGACAGCGGCAGCCACCGGCGCAGCTCGGCCGGGTCGGCGCGCAGCATCACGGTGCCCGCCGCCGGCGCCAGCACCCCGGGATTGACCGGGCCGTTGTCGGTGATCAGCCACACCCGAGCCACGCGGTACTCGTCCGGGCCGGCAGCCAGGTAGAACTGCCGCATCGCATACAGCAGGTGCTGGCAGCCGGCCGGGCAGGCGGCCGGGCCGGCCACCAGCATCAGCCAGTAGCCGTCGAGCCGGCGCAGGTCGAAGGGCTTGCCGTCCAGGGTGCGCAGGTGCAACGCCGGCACCGGGCGCTGCGGCTGCACCAGCTGCCCGTACGGCGGCTTGCCGCCACCCGGGTGCAGTACATAGCCGACGAACAGCGTGGCCAGCAACGGCCCTCCCACCACCAGCGCGAGCAGCGCCAGCGCGGTGCGGCGGCGCGGCGCGCGCTGCCCGCTCGCAGCCGCGCTCATGCCGCGGCTCCGGGCTGGCGCCCGCGGCGCCTGCGCGACAGCGTGCGCAACGTGAAAAACAGCCACAGTCCCAGGCAGGTGGCGCTCATCGCGAACCACTGCAGCGCGTAGCCGTAGTTGCGTTGCATGCCGAGGTCGGGCTTCGGCCAGTCGCGCACCAGCCCCTGACTCGAAGGGCCGAGTTGTTGCAGCACGTAGGGGAACATAAGAATATGATGATACTGCGCGAATTGCTGCAACTGCACATTCTGGCGAAGGCGCGCGCCTGGAGGATCCTTGGCGAACGAAAACCATGGTGACGGCGCGGGAGCAACCCGGCCCCGCACCTCGACCGGGCCGCTCGGGGTGGGAACCGGCGGAACCAGCAACGGAGCATGCACGTCGGGGGCAGCCCAGCCGCGCAGCACCATCAGGTACTTGTCGGAACCCTGCAGGCGCAACGGGGTCAACACCCAGAAGCCGGCGACACCCCGGTACTGGCGGTTCTGCAGGTACACCGTCCAGGCCCCGGCCCACTCTCCCCGGGCCACCGCGGGGCGCCATTGGGCGCTCGCCAGGTCGACCCCTTGCGGTCCGAGTTGCAGCGGCGACAGCCGTTCACGCTCCGCGATGCGCGCCGCCAGCGCCTGCTTTTCGCGGCCGCGGTCGAGTTGCCACACCCCCAGCCGAGCCAGCAGCACCACCACCGCCAGCGAACCGAGGACCGCAAGGATTTCCCGCCCGCTCAGCCAGCGCGGGCTACGCTGCGCCGGCGCCGGTGGGACAATCGGCCTGGACATCACCCTTTCATCCCGACGGGAGCAAAGCCTTGCACATCGTGGTTGTCATCGCCTTCGTACTGATCCTCGGCAGCCTGTTTTCCGGGCTGTACTTCGTGATGAAGGACAAAGGCAAGACCAATCGAGCGGTCAACGCCCTGAGCTTCAGGATCGGCTTTTCGATCCTGCTGTTCCTGTTCATCCTGTTCAGCTACAAGATGGGATGGATCCATCCGACCGGCATCCCGCTGACCCCGCGCTGACAGGTCGCCACGGCCGCGCCGTGGGGTGAGGCGGCCGCGGCTGCGGCGCCGCAGCGCGCGGCGCCGGTCGCGTCGCTGCGCGTCTCAGAGCCAGTAGACGAGCACGTAGAGCAACAGCCAGACGACGTCGACGAAGTGCCAATACCAGGCGACCCCTTCGAAGGCGAAGTGGTGGTCGGCCTTGAAATCCCCGCGGATCATCCGGTACAGCACCACCGAGAGCATCGTGGCGCCCAGGAACACGTGGAAGCCGTGGAAACCGGTCAGCATGAAAAACGTCGCGCCGTAGATGCCCGAGCTCAGCTTCAGGCCCATTTCGGTGTAGGCGTGGTGGTACTCGAAGGCCTGCAGCCCGAGGAAGGTGAATCCCAGCACGATGGTCAGCGCCAGCCAGAAGATCGCCTTGCTGCGATGGTCGGCGCGCAGCGCGTGGTGCGACACGGTCAGCGTCAGCCCCGAACTCAGCAGCAGCGCGGTGTTGATCGTGGGAATCGGCCACGGTTCCATCGCCTGCACCTGGGGGATCAGGCCGCCGGGGCCGACGCTCGGCCAGGTGTTCTGGAAGTGCGGCCACAGCAACTGGTTGTGCAAGGCCGCCAGGTCGGGCACCGAATAGACCCGGGCGTAATACAGGGCGCCGAAGAACGAGGCGAAGAACATCACCTCGGAAAAAATGAACCAGCTCATGCTCCAGCGGAACGACGTGTCGACCGCCTGGTTGTGCAGGCCCCCTTCGCTCTCGGCGATCGCCCGCCCGAACCAGCGGTACAGGGTGCTGAGCAGCCCCAGCAAGCCGACGAGCAGCAGCCATTGCGCGTGGGGCACGCTGTTGAACCACAATGCCGCGCCGAATGCCATCACCACCAGCGAGGTGGCGGCGAGCACCGGAAACGGAGAAGGCTTGGGGATGAAGTAGCTGCCTGGTTGGCTCGATGTCGACATATTGTTTTCCCTGTCTTCCTAGATTAAGGGTGATCGGTGGCGATGACCGAGTGGACAATGATCATCAGCAGCGCGACGAACAATGCGGCGCCGATCAGGCCTGCGATGACAATATGAACCATGTTCAGGTTGGCGAAGTCACGCTCGCGGTCCTTCGACTTGCGCACCCCGAGAAAGGCCCAGAAGATGGCCTTGAACGCGCTGAAGAACGAACCCATGATCGGCTGGCTGCTCAGGCTGGGCCGCAGGAACGGCGCGACAGGGGGTTCACAGCAGCGTCCAGCGCACGATGAATCCGAGCAGCAGCGCCATCGAAACGCTCAGGATGATCAGCGCCAGCCGCAGGTTGCTGCGGCGCTTTTCGGCGGAGAGTCGATGCATCGCGGATTCGCGCCGGATCGCTGCGATCAGCTCGCTGCGCCCGAAGGCGGGAACGCGCCACCATCCTTCTTCAACTCGGCCTGCGTCGACTTGACCCAGGCCAGGTAGTCGGGAAGCGGGAGCACCTTGACCACGATGGGCATGAAGGCGTGGCCCTTGCCGCAGATCTGCGCGCACTGGCCGTAGTAGGTGCCGACCTTGTCGACCTTGAACCAGGTCTCGCGCGTCGCGCCGGGGATCGCGTCCATCTGCACCCCGAACGACGGCACGTACCAGCCGTGCAGCACGTCGGCCGACGTGGTGACGATGCGCACCTTTTCGTTGACCGGAACCACCAGTTCGTGGTCGACCTGCAGCAGGTAGTTGCTGGGCTTGTGCGCGCTGCCGAAGATCTGCGACATCGGGGTCGTCAGCGTCGAATAGAAGGCAATTCCCTTGCCCGGGCCTTCCAGGTAGTCGTAGCCCCATTTCCACTGGTAGCCGGTGGCCTTGACGGTCAGGTACGAGTGGGAGACGTTCTCCTGCGCCAGCACGACCTTGGTCGCCGGGATCACCATGCCGATCACGATGAGCAGCGGGATCACGGTCCAGATGATCTCCACCGTCGTGCTCTCGTGGAACTGGGCAGGCACCGCGCCCTTCGATTTGCGGAACTTGAACGCCGCGTAGAACATCGCGCCGAACACCAGCACGCCGATCGCGAGGCACACCAGCATCACCATGTAGTTCAGGCTGCGCTGGTCGTAGGCGATGCTGGTCACCGGCTGCTGGAAGTCGATGCCGTTGACCTGCGGACCCCCGGGCAGGCTGTGCGTCGCGGCGAAAGCCGTCGAGACGAACATGGCCGAAGCCAAGGTCGCGTAGTGCTTCAGTTTCATCTTCGATGTCACCTTATGGAAAGAATGCATGCTGTGCGTGTCAAGCCGCGAGCAACGCCTTGCGCAGCTCGCGCGCCAGTTGTTCCCTGCGCTCGGGGCGGGTGTAGCGCCCGACGAATACCTCGCGGCCGGCAGCGCGCAGCACGACCAGCCCGTTGTCGTGCAGCAGGATGCGGGTGCTGCGAGTCGGCAGTTCGGTGCGCTGCAGGCGCCCGGCCGATTCCCATTCGACGACCACCAGCTCGGCGCCGAATTCCACGCGTTCGCGATCTGTCGCGTGCCGCGCCCAGGCCAGCAACGCCGCTCCCAGCACCAGCAATTCGGCGCAGGTGAAGGGGGTCACCAGCTTGGCCCCGCCGAACCAGCACAACGCCGCCACGAGCAGCGACAACAGCGACAGCGATGCGAAAAAACCCATCACCTGCCCGGGAGTGAGCGAGCAATTGCGCTTGGCCAGCCAGACCAGGCCGCCCACGGGCGCGTCGGGCGCGGCCGGGGCCAGGGTTTCGATCAACTGCGCGGCCATCGCCGGTGCCTTGTCTCCGAAATCATCCATCAGGGGTCGCGGCGCACCTGCGCCTGGCGAGCCGGGCAGCAGCGATGCGGCTGCGGCCAGGCTGCGGGCCAAACGCCTCCACGCCGCCGCGACGGTGCACCCATTATAGGGACGACCCCGAGGGCTGCCGGAAGGCAAGCGGCGATCGCCGGCCATTTTGCGTGCCGTCAAGGCCGGCGACACATTCCCACGTGGGAGGGATGCAACATCGACCCGCCAGTCCCCCGCGATGCGACCGGGCAGCGGCTGGACAAGCCCTCAGCCCGCGCGCGGCGAGCGCCGGCCTCCGATCTGCTCGACGCCGATGCGAACCACCCCCTGCTCGGCACGACTCGTCGGCGGCTTGAAGGCATGGCCGTAGACGATCTCGAAGCTCAGCTCGACCTGGCCATGGCCGCTGCCCGCCGCGCGAGCCTGCAGCCATTCGCGCAGGCGCTGCCAATTGCGCGGGGTGCGCAGCCCGGCGTAGGCCCGGGAGTCGGGCACGCGTCCGAGTTGCGCCAGTTCGCGCAGCGCGGCGTCGGCGTCGGCCCAATGCAGCCGCAGGATTTCCATGTCCATCACCGGCTCGGCGAAGCCCTGCGCCATCAGCAGGTCGCCGAGGTCGTGCATGTCGGTCCAGTCGCGCACCCGCATCCCCAGCCCGGCCACCTCGGGATCGCGCAACTCCCGCAGGGTGTCGGGACCGAAGGCGGTGAACATCAGCACCCCGTCGGGGCGCAGCAGGCGGTTCCAGGCGGCGAACAGCGCGCCCGCGTCGGCGGCCCAGCCCAGCGCCAGGTTGGACCACAGCAGCTGCGCCGCGGCGTCGGCGAACGCCGGCGAGCCGTCGAGTTCGGCAGCCAGCACCTCGCAGGCCGCGGCGCCGCGCAGGCGCCGGAACCAGCCGCGCGAGGCATGCTGCCGGCGCGCCCGCTCCGCCAGGCGGCTCGAGGGTTCGATGCCCACCAGTTCCGAATGGGGGTACTGGGAGCGCAGCAGGTCCAGGCCATCGCCCCAGGCGCAGCCGACGTCCAGCACGCGCTGAGGTTGCAGGCGCAGCAGCGGCAGCCGCTCGGCCATGCGGCGCGCCGCCTCCTGCCAGACGAACGGTGCCTGGTGCGACGCCAGGCGGTCGCGCGCCAGGCGCGCTGCGGCGGAAAACGGGAGGGACATGGGAATCCGGTGGTCGCGCAGGCCCTGACTGGGCCGAGGGACATGCCGCGCGAAGGCGGTCCTTGCGCGCGGCGTGGTCCACTATAGCGGCATGCCCCCCTGCTTCGCGCTGCGGCCGCGCGCCGACCGACCCGGCTGCCGGCCAGCCGCGTGGTCGAGGCTGGGCGCGCTGCTGCCGGACACCCGGTGCAGGCTGTGCGCGCTGCCCAGCCGCGCGCCGCTGTGCAGTGCCTGCCAGTGCGCCTACGCCCTCGATCCGGGCTGGCGCTGCCCGCGCTGTGCGCTGCCGCTGGCCGCCGCGGCGAGCTGCTGCGGGCGCTGCGCGCTGCACCCCCCGGCCTGGGACCGCGCCATCGCCTGGGCCGACTACGCGGCGCCGCTCGACCGCCTGGTGGCCCAGATCAAGTTCGGTGGCGACGCCGCGCTGGCACGCTGGCTGGGCAGGCTGCTCGGCCAGCGGCTGGGCGCCGCCTGGCCACCGCAGTGGCCGGCCGCCGCGCTGGTGCTGCCGGTGCCGCTGGCCGCGGCGCGGCTGCGCAGCCGCGGCTACAACCAGGCGTGGGAAATCGCCCGTGGCGTCGCCGCCAGCCTGCACTGGCGAGCCGACTGCCGCCGGCTTTCGCGTCGGCGCGAAAGCCCGGCGCAAAGCAGCCTGCCGCTGGCGCGACGTGCCGCCAATGTGCGCGGCGCCTTCGTCGCCGAAGGCCTGCCGCCCGGCCGCCCCGTGCTGCTGGTCGACGACGTGATGACCAGCGGCAGCACCGCCGAGCATGCGACCCGCGCGCTGCTGCGCGCCGGCTCGGGCCCGGTGCTGGTCGCGGTGCTGCTGCGCACGCCGCCGCAGCGCACCGCGGCCGACTCCGCCTGAGGCCGCGTCGATCCACCTGACGGGCGTGCAAGAATGGGCCTTTCCCCGGCGCGAGTGCGCGCGGCAGGCATGTTCCACCTGGTCCTGGTCCACCCCGAGATTCCCCCCAACACCGGCAATGTGATCCGGCTGGCCGCCAACACCGGCTGCAGCCTGCACCTGGTGCAACCGCTGGGCTTCGAGCTCGACGACGCGCGCATGCGCCGCGCCGGCCTGGACTACCACGAGAGCGCGCGGCTGCGCGTGCACGAATCCTGGGCGGCGCTGCGCGCCCACGCCGCCGCGCTCGGCGGCAGCTGGTGGGCCTTCAGCAGCCATGCCTCGCGCCTGCTGCCGCAGGCGCGCTTCGCGGCCGGCGACTGGCTGGTGTTCGGCGCCGAGACCGCAGGCCTTCCCGCCGCGGTGCTGCAGCAGTTCCCCGACGACCACCGGCTGCGCCTGCCGATGCGCCCCGGCCAGCGCAGCCTGAACCTGTCCAACGCCGTCGCCGTCGCCACCTTCGAAGCCTGGCGCCAGAACGACTGGCAAGGCGCCCGCTGACGAAGGGGCCCTACCCAGCCCCCACCCGCAGGTCCCAGCCCCACCGCCGCCTGACACCCTGCGCCCCCGCACGCCGCACGCTGCTCAGAGCCCCCCGCCCGCAGCCCCGCCCCCGAACCTCCCCCGGAGATCCCAGCCCCAGCGCCGCCTGACACCCTCCGCCACCGAGCGCTGCACGCTGCTCAGAGCCCCCCGCCCGCAGCCCCGCCCCCGAACCTCCCCCGGAGATCCCAGCCCCACCGCCGCCTGACAGTGCCCGCTCCCGCACCCCCTGCGCTGCTCAGAGCCGCCCGGCCGCAGGGCCGCCCCCGAACCTCCCCCGGAGATCC